>NZ_JBIVXN010000003.1:0-245612 GCF_044769165.1 Paenarthrobacter sp. NPDC090517
CGAAAACGTCATGGCCGGACCCGTCCTGGTCAAACGCGCCGACAAAAAACAATCCGCCAAACACGCCCAGGAACTCCTCACCAGCGTCGGCCTCGGCGCCTTCGGAGACCGCTACCCCGCCGAACTCTCCGGCGGACAACAACAACGCGTCGCCATCGCCCGGTCCCTGGCCATGAACCCCGAAATCATCCTCTTCGACGAACCCACCTCCGCCCTGGACCCCGAAAAAGTCGGCGAAGTCCTCAACGTCATGCAAGACCTCGCCAAAAAAGGCATGACCATGGTCGTCGTCACCCACGAAATGGGCTTCGCCCGCGAAGTAGCCGACTCCCTGATCTTCATGGACGAAGGCAACGTCGTAGAACGCGGCGACGCCCGCGAAGTCCTCACCAACCCCAAAGAACCCCGCACCCAAACCTTCCTCAAGCAGGTCCTCTAACCATGAACGTGTCCCATTGTCATCGAAAAGGTGGTCTACAGCACTACAGTTGATATCACCTGTAGCATGAAGCCATGGTTGAGCAGATAAAAATTGTCCATTCATCTACGGTGCAGCAGGTCGCGGATGGCCTCGCCGCGATGATCCTCAGCGGAGGTCTAAAACCCGGTGAACGCTTGAGGGAGAGCCTGCTCGCCGAGAATTTGGGGCTTTCCAGGAATACTGTTCGCGAGGCCGTCCGCATAGTCCAAGCGGGCGGTCTCATTCGTCATCGTGCCAACCAGGGCGCAATCGTGTGGGATCCCACGGACGCTGAGATAATGGACGTCTATAACGCGAGATATCACTTGGAAACCACGGCGGCACGGAGCATTTCCGAAACCACGTCCATGGATGAAGTGCATGCAGCTATGGAGGAATTCCGCTTGGTCTTGAAAAGCGGAGACCCTTTCAAGATTGTCGAGAAGGACCTTGCAGTTCACAGTGCGATTGTAGGACTGCTCGGCAGCCAAAAATTGCGGATCTTCTATCAGCAATTGGTTACCGAATTGCGGTACTTCATGTTTGTGCTGTCAATTGAGAACCATGAGTACGAGGATCCGGACTCACTGGAAGCTGAGCACCAGAACATCGTTGACGCACTCGACTCCCGCGACCCCGCCCTGGCCGAAAAGGTCATCTCGGACACGATCATCCAGTATCGGGAATCAATTCGTCAGGTTGTCGCCCAGAGACATTCAGCCAACTAGGGCACGTCAAGCCCGACCTGGACGTTCCCAGGCCGGGCTTGATGGTTTAGCAACGGTCTTTGGAGCCCAGCTTCTTAGAGGCCGAGGTAGTCGTTAATCTCGTCCAATGACTTCACAGAGTTGTAGTCGTAGCCCCCAGTAATGGGGTCATAACCACGATCCAGCACCCACAGGTTACGGAAGCCCATGTCGTGCATGGGATGCATGTCATACCGCGTGTGCGAGGCGATGTGCAGGAAGTCCTCCGGCCTGGCATTCAGAGTGTCCAGCATGAATTCGAAGGCCTGGTATCGAGGCTTGTAAGCCTGGGCCTGCTCAGCGGTCAAGACTGCATGGTAATCGGCGCCGAGTTTGGGAATGCTGATGTCGAGGAAGCTGTCGTCGGCATTGGACAGCGCCACTAACTTGTAGTTATCGCCCATGAGTTTCAACGGAGCCGGCACATCGTCGTGGGCGCTAAAGCCGCGGACCGTCTCCGCGAATACCGCACCTGCACCAGGGGTCGGCCCGATGCCGAAGAACTTGCAGACCCTATCGAAGGAATTCTGAAGGATCTGTTCATAGGGTTTGTAATCGCCGAGAACTTCGTCGAATCGGTACCCGCGGAACACCTTCTTGAACGCGGGCCACTGCTCGTCAGGCAAGCGACCCGCGAGAAGCTGGCGGGTGGTGAAATCAGTATCCCAGTTGATCAACGTGCCGTAGATGTCAAAGGAGATGTACTTCGGCCGTGAATTGCTGTCTGCCATGAGTCGTCCGTTCTTTGTGTGTCCGTAGGTCCAGAGGCCGTTCATGCGGCGGACTCTCCGGTGGAAATACCAACGCTCCAGGACTTCGTCGTCCTAATCGTTACAGCGCTATGGGTCGAGACTAAGACTGCGTCGCTCAAATTGTCAACAGTTCTACAGTTGACCCATAGCCCTATCACTGGCATCCTTGTATAACTGTTGAACAGCAAACAACGCCGTTCAATGTTCACCCATTCCCCACTGGACGGCAGGAGCCTAAGACATGGATGTCACTACCGATTCTGCCTTTATCGAAGCCGTGGCATCGGAAAGCGGGCTTCTAACTTCGCAGTCACAGCTCACGGACCCCAACGTCCTGGAGCTACTTCAACAGTTCTACGAACTAAAGGGAACACTTATCCGTATTCCAACGGAGAAAGATGAGACCTTCAGACTCCACGACGGAGAAGAAACGTACTTGGTCAAGGTCTCACCAGCCGATGAGGATCCGCTGATTGTCGAACTGCAGACGGCATGCATGGAGCATTTGGAGCGGACCGCCCCTGAACTTCCCGTACAGCGTCTCGTGAGGAGCCGCAGCGGGAATCCTCAAGTCCTCCTCGCGGCAACCGATGGTCCCTTTAGCCGCGTATTGCGGGTAATGCGCTTCATGCCTGGAGCGCTACTGGCCAACCATTCGGCGTCGGCAGGCCAGCTTCAATCAGTGGGCTCAAGCCTTGCCCAACTTGGTCTTGCCCTACAGGGTTTTGACCATCCCCGCGCCGACCGGATGCTCCTTTGGGACCTTAAACACTTCCACCGGCTGCGTCCTTTGCTTGACTACATCGATGAGAAGCAGAGACGCGGACTGGCCGAGCAGATTTTCGATCAGTTCGATGCAAAGGTCGCTCCTCTTCTGGATACCCTCTCCACCCAGGTTGTACACGGGGATTTCAGCCCCTTCAACGTTCTGGTCGATCCGCATAAGCCAGACTATGTGGCCGGCATTATCGACTTTGGGGATGTTGTACGAACCCCCGTGATCTTCGATCTCAGCGTGACTATGGCGAATCTTCTAGGGACGGTTCCCGAGAGTCCTTGGGAACAGGCTCTGCACGTCATGGATGGCTTCCTGACCATCCGCCCGCTGCCTGCCCGGGAGCTGGAAGCCCTTATTGTCTCAGCCAAGGCCCGCCTCCTGCTGCGGGCCCTGATAACGCAGTGGCGGGCCAGCCAGCTTCCCCAAAGGCGAGACTATCTTCTCTCCCATTCAAAGCCGGACTGGGAACGCCTGGCCTTCACAGCTGCAGTGCCCGCACCAAAACTCCACTCCACCACCTGAACCCGACCCACCAGCATTCAAGGAGACATCGTGAGCAACGCTCCCCAGACCATTCGCAAGCCATCCCGGGCCATGATCAATGGCTTTGACCCGAACCGCCTCAATGAGCTCCCGGAGCAGATGCAGAAAAGCATTCGACGCCGGGACCAAAGCCTGGGTCCGAGCTACCGGCTTTTCTATGACGAACCCTTGGAAATCGTTCGCGGCAAGGGCGTGACGCTGTTCGACCGGGACGGCAATGATTACCTCGACGTCTACAACAACGTTCCGTCCGTCGGCCACGCCCACCCTCGTGTCATCGAAGCCGTGCACCAACAGATGCAGACGCTGAACACCAACACCCGCTACGTCCAGGAGTCCATTCTCGAATACTCCGAACAGCTACTTGCTACATTCCCTGCCGAACTTGGCCATGTCATGTTCACTTGCACCGGGTCCGAAGCCAACGATTTGGCCATGCGCGTCGCCAAGTACGCAACGGGAAACCAAGGCATCATCGTCACCTCCGGCGCGTACCACGGGCTCACCGCCGAAGTGTCATCTTTCTCGCCATCGCTGGGTGTCGGCGTACCGCTGGGCGCGAACGTCCGCGTCATCGACGCGCCGGATGCCCTGCGGCACGCCTCGGACAAAGGCTCCTTGGAGGAGCACCTGAGGGATCAGGTACGTGCCGCCATCGCTGACCTGCACCGGCACGGAATCGGAGTAGCTGCGTTCATTGCCGACAGCATCTTTTCTTCGGACGGTGTTTTCGCCGGGCCAACAGGCTTCCTCCACCCCATCATCGATGAGGTCCATGCTGCGGGGGGCTTGTATATCGCCGATGAAGTGCAGCCAGGCTTTGGCCGCACCGGCCAGGAATGGTGGGGCTTCCAGCGCCACGGAATAGTCCCGGATATCGTGACCATTGGCAAGCCTATGGGCAACGGCATCCCCGTAGCGGCAGCGATTTTCAAGCCCGAACTCCTCGTGGAGTTCGGAAAGAATATCCGGTACTTCAACACGTTCGGCGGGAACTCAGTAGCGATCGCTGCCGCTCAGGCAGTCCTGGATGTCATCCGCGAGGAATCACTCATTGAGAACGCCCTGAAGGTGGGCGGAAAGATCATCTCCGAGCTGAAGAGTCTTTCGCACGGCCTGGAACAGGTCGCAGAAGTTCGCGGTAGCGGTTTCTTTATTGGGGTCGATCTCGTCACCGACCGAGCCACCCTGTCACCCGATGGGGTGGCAGCAGCGGAAATTGTTAATTCCTTGCGCCAGGATCGAATTCTCATCTCTGCCTGCGGCGCCCAAGGCAATGTCCTGAAACTGCGCCCACCCATGCCGTTCTCCAGCAGCGATGCTGATCGCCTGATAGAGGGCATGGCCAAGGCATTCACAAACTTGCGCTGATCCCACACTCAACCGGGCGCGACAGACAGCGATCAGGGGCGCCTTCCTCCCGAGGAAGGCGCCCTCGCCTACCGCACCGGACGCAGTTCGAAATACAAGCATTATTGCGACTCATTCTTGATAGGCTGATGGAGTCCAGCGCCGTTAGATAAGGATCCACCATGGCCAGCCCCGACACACGGCAGCAAAAGATGAGTCCGACGGCGGCGCGCACCCTTCGTTCGAAACGCACCGGTTTACGTCCTGCGAGGGATGAACCTGCCCCGCAATTGCTGCTCGCCAGTCAACTGATTTTCAACATCGGCTTCTACGCAGTTGTGCCCTTCCTTGCGGTGACCATGCGAGATGACTTCGGAATGGGCGCGATGGCGATTGGCATCGTCCTGGGGGCACGCACCTTCGCCCAACAGGGAATGTTCCTGTTCGGTGGGGCGCTTGCAGACCGATGGGGAGCACGCCAGTCCATGATCACGGGATGCCTTGTCCGCATTACCGGATTCTTGCTCCTGGCTTGGGCTGCCGACTTCACACTGTTCCTGATCGGAGCCGTGGTCACCGGGATAGGCGGGGCATTGTTCTCCCCAGCATTGCAAAGCCTCGCGGGCGTGGCCGCCGAGCGCAGTTCTTCCAAGAACGCCGATCGCGCCGGAAGCAATGCCCCCGGGCAGAACAACAGGTCCAGCCTCTTTGCGCTGCTTGTGATCTGCGGTGAAGTAGGCGTGGTGGTGGGCCCCTTGCTGGGAAGCTTCCTCCTGAATACAGGCTTTGACACTTCGCTACTGGCGGCAGCCGCCGTTTTTACCGTGATGGCAGTGGTCTTTTGGCTCTTCCTGCCAAAGAACGCCCACACGACCAAAACTCCCGTCGAACTAACCGGCCGCGTGCCGCCGTCGGACCTCTGGTCCTGCCTGAAGGACAAAAAGTTCATCGGGTTCGCGGCCTTTTTCAGCGTCAACCTGGTAGCGACCAACCAGCTGTACTTCGGACTTCCGGTAGAACTCGAGCGGAGCGGGGCCGGTGCAAGCTCACTGGCGCTCGTCTTTGCCTACGCATCCGTCCTGACCATCACCTTGCAGTGGCCAATAGCAGGCCTCATGCGAAAAGCCGGACCCAGGATCGCCCTTCCCCTAGGTTTCGCATTGCAGTCCCTCGGCTTCGCTTCATTGGGAGTTCTGGCGATTTTTCCCCCGCCGAACTGGCTGCCGATCCTTCCAGCCCTAGTGCTGGTGACGGGTACAGCACTGGGCAACATGTGTGTGTTGCCCGTCGCAATGGGCCTGGTCCTGGAGTTTGCGGGCGGACGCCCTACCGGCGCGTACTATGGCTTGCTGGCAAGCGCTGGAGGCCTGGCGGTTGTCCTGGGCAACACAGCCCTTGCTCCCCTTTACGAACTCGCCTACACGCCGTCAGCCACCGCCCTCGCTCCCTGGATCTTCCTGTCCGCGCTCGGGGCCATCACGGCTGCGTTCATCCGGCTTTTCATCCCCACATCTTCCGTGCACCATTCACTTCGACAGGACCTGCATGCTGCCCAGGGTGGGGCAACGCCTCAGAGGTAGTCGCTGCCACGTTCACGGGCAATCTCCAGAAGGGTTGAGTGGAAGGCAACCTCAGCCGGTGCATACACCTTGTCCTGGCGCTGGGCGAGAAGAACCCGGCGCAGTGGGGCGTCAGCACCGAGGCTTAGGATCCTGACATCCGGATGCTGCAGAGCCACCGCCGTCTTGGGGACCATCGCCACCCCCATTCCAACACTGACCATGGCTTGAGCCTCTTGGTAATCATTGGCAAGGAAGCCGATGTTCGGCTCAAAGCCGGCGTCGTGCGCAGATCGCTGAAGTACCTCTACTACAGGGTGGGCCTCCGCGCGGACTATCCAGGACTCCTTTCGGAGCTCCTTCATGGACACTTCATCACGCTCAGCGAGGGGGTGCCCCTTGGCTACGAGGATCACCGTGCTCTCCTGGAACACCTCCGTGATCCGAATGGCCTCGTCATTGAACCGGTTCCAAGGATAGTCCCAGAGCAAGCACAGTCCCGTCACTCCGGATTCCAGGTCCGAGACGAGCTCATCGAAGCGGGCGCTGCGCACTGAGAGGCCAATCGCCGGGTATCGCTTTTTGAACGCGCGAATCACCAATGGCAAGAAGGAACCGGCCAGCGTGGGGAACGTACCGACCGTCAACGAGCCACGCCTCAAACCCGCGATCTGGCCCAGGTCGGACCTGGCTGCCCTCATCTGTCCTACGATCTTCCGAGCATGCCCCGCCAGCACCTGACCCGCCTCGGTGGGAACCACTCCGCGGGATCTACGGTTGAGGAGGGGCTGGCCCACTTCCTGCTCCAGTTTCCGCAACTGCTGCGAGACGGCTGAGGGCGAATACATCATAATGTCAGCCGCCGCCGTGATTGATCCCTGCTCAACCACCTCTACCAGGAGGGCCAGCCGCCGGATATCGAACAAATCTAAATTCTCATCGTTAAGCAAGGCTTCACCCTTCTTCTTCTTTGGTTCATTCTATGCAGTCTCCAGCCATGGAGAGGAATTTTCGCATGAAAGACCGCTTGGGATAGTGCAAAGGTGAAACACCTCGGGCCTACGCCACAGTGGTTGAAGCATTCCTACACTCCCCCTCATCTTTCCAACATTGTCTTCACATGTGATCCGGATCATTCTCGTTATAGGCCACAAGTTCACTAAGCGCCACGGGAAGCAGGGAAACACAATGAAGATCGAAGCCGAATGGATGCGTGGAGGCACCAGCAAGTGCTGGGTCTTTGAAACTGATCACTTGGAGAGGGCAGGCGCCAACCTGGACGATCTCCTGCCACGACTCTTCGGAAGCCCGGATTCACGGCAGATCGATGGCGTGGGCGGGGCTACTTCAACCACCAGCAAGGCGATGATCCTTAGCCGCCCGGCGGACCGTGATGTGGATGTCGAATTTACTTTCGCCCAGGTGGGCATCGAAGAAGCCTCCGTTGACTGGGGCAGCAACTGCGGGAACTGCTCGGCGGTTGTGGGTCTCTATGCCATCGAGAAAGGGTGGGTGGTGCCCGACGGCGATTCCACCAGGATCGTCACCCGGAATACCAACACGGGCCAGATCATCATTCAGCGGGTTTCAACTCCCGCCGGTGCCCTGCCGATCGTCCCTGACGCACAGATGCCCGGCGTCGTGTTTCCCGGTTACAGAGTGGGCCTCGGCTTCCAGAATCCGGCCGGCAAGACCACCGGACGTTTGCTTCCCACCGGCTCGGCGACTGACACAATCGTTGCCGGCGGAACCCGTTGGACGGTTTCCATGGTAGACGCGGGCGCACCTGTGGTCATGGTGCGGGCTGAGGAGCTTGGACTGGACACTGCCCGCTATGACACGTGGAAAGCCGGCGTCGAATTGCAACTGGACACCCTGGACAACATCCGTCGCCAGGCAGCTGTCCGGATGGGAATGGCTGCGACTCCCGCCCAATCCGCGCGGGCTGTTCCCAAACTCGCAATCGTTGGGCCTCCCGAAGGGCCTGACGCGGAATGTGACGTCAACGTCATGATGCTCTCCATGGGCAAGCCGCATCCCGCCCTGGCCATCACCGGCAGCATTGCGCTAACGCTCGCAGCCCGTACACCCGGCACCGTGCTGAACACCATCACCGGCACCACAGACGAATCAGTTCTGAAACTCAGGACGCCTGCCGGCGTCATCGAAACCTGGAGCGAGGAACAAGACGGGTCCGTCCTGGTGGGCGTCGACCGAACAGCGCGCACCATCGCCTCCAGCATCATTCATCTCCCGGAGACTCTCGGCAACGTCGTCGAAGCCTCACTAGCAACAGCCACTCGATGAGGAGAAAGCACCATGGCTAAGACTATTTTCAAACCAGCGCCCGAAGCTGAGAGCGACATCCGTGAAGAACCTTCCCAGCGCCCCAACAACCGCCGCCGTATCCTGCTCATAACGGTTGCCGCTTCTGTCATCCTGGGTCTGGCTGCCATCCTGCTCGGGGGTGCCATCTTCAACCCGGCGGCTACCCCGGAATCGGAGCCGACCATGACAGCCACCCAGATCATCCCGCTGGTAATCCTCGTGGTGATGTTCGTCGTCGCAACGAAATGGCCTTTGAACATCGGCGTCATGGGACTCGTGGCCTCCTTCGGCGTGGGCTACTTCATGCTCGGTATGACCGACAAGGAGATCCTTGCCGATTTCCCCGCCAACATCGTGATCACGATCATTGGTGTCACGTACTTCTTCAGCATGGCCCAGAGGAACGGGACCATAGACATCATCGTCCAGAACTGCGTCCGGCTTGTTCGCGGCAAAACGTTGCTTCTGCCGTGGGTATTCTTCCTCCTGGCAGCATCACTCACTGCTTTGGGCACGTTCTCTCCCGCCGCCGTAGCGCTGCTGGCACCCGCCGCAATCGGACTGGCCTACGAATCACGCATCCACCCGGTCCTCATGGGCGCCTTCATTATCAACGGAGCCCACGCCGGCGGTTTCTCCCCGCTCTCCGTGGCCGGCGTTCTGGTGCATGACATCGCTGTGAAGAACGGCTTCCCGATCTCCCAAGGCGCACTTTTCGGAGCGAGCTTCGCGCTGAATCTCATCCTGTCAGTCCTCACCGTGGTCCTGTTCGCCCTCTTGGGCAAACTTCGCGACGGCGCAGGCGGCCAGCACGCCGACCTCGAGGCACGCGCCACCCGGCCTCACGGCCAGCAGATCCTCACCTTGGGACTCATCGTCGCCATGCTCGTCTGCGCTTTGGGCTTCCACATGCCGATTGGCTTCGTCGCTCTCTCAGCGGGGCTCCTGCTGGCGCTGGTCAACATCAAAGAGCACCAGACCTTCATCGGCGGAGTCTCCTGGTCAACCGTTCTCCTCGTCGCCGGTATGATCACCTACGTTTCCCTGCTCCAGCACGTCGGAGTCATCGATACCCTCGCCGAGCAAGCCCTTGCACTCGGAGCGCCGCTGCTCATCGCCCTGGTGCTCTGCTACGTGATCGGTGTCGGTTCGGCATTCGCCTCGTCCACCGCACTCCTGACGGCCTTCATCCCACTGGCCGGTCCTCTGCTGGCGACGAGCTCACTCAGTGCGTCGGGGACAGTGGCGGCCCTGGCCATCGCAGCAACTGTCGTTGACGTTTCGCCGTTCTCCACCGACGGAGCACTGGTTGTAGCCAACGCCCGTGAAGACGATCGTCAGCGCGTCTACAAGCAGCTGATGATGTACGCAGGCGGAGTAGTCCTGGTGGCACCCGCACTTGCCTGGGCGCTGCTGGTTCCCACGGGCATCACGTAGCTCGGGGCGGATACACGCCGACGAACCGGTTCGGCAAGCGTAGGGAAACGCTCCCGCACACCATCGCAACAGGTAGCCCGACCGACGGGCGCAGGAGTGCGACCCAACGCAACAAGGGCAGGACCACCCACTGGTGGTCCTGCCATTGTTTGTACTTCAGATGCTAAAAGGTCAGTGCGATCCGAGGGTGATGGCGATTTCGTTGGGCACTACATCAAGCTTGGACGATGCTGTGACCTTCCCCGTGGTCAGATCCACTGAATGTACGGTGTTTGCTGCCGGTTCAGTGACATAAGCGTTGTTGCCGTTGACCACGATGGCGGGGTGGGCGTCCTGCCATTCGGCAGGGCCTTCCCAGGCTTTGATTACGGGGAATTCCTTGACGATCTTGCCGTCCTTGGGATCAAGCACATGGATTGAGCCGTCCGTGGAGAGGATGTACGCAAGGTCTCCCGGCCCCCGGGCTACATCCCGGAAGGTGTACTGGACGGTTTCGGGGAGCTTGACCACGTTGAAAGTGTGCTTTTCGGTGTCGATCAGCGCCACCGAGTTAAGAAGGTAGCCTTCAGCGTCAGGATCAGTCTTGTAGTCACCCACCACAATCGGGCTGGTCTCAGAAACGAATGCATTGCCCATCCGACCGTATTTGTCCGGTGCTGTGAACTTCTCGAACTTTCCGTGGTGGTAGAGGAGAGCGCCGTCCTCGCAGCCGAAGATCACTGCCTCGTCCGCTGCAGTTCCCTCGCCATGGATGCCGGGGCATTCTTTGCTTTCGGCTACTTTGTCCCAGTGGTCGCCGTGGGATTCGAGTGCCATAGCGCCGTTGCGTGACGTTTTGTCCCCTAGGGTGGTGAGAAGCTTCCCGTCCTCCAGCACGATCGACACACCGTGGTGTGCGGATTCAGCCTTGTAAGTCTGTGCCGTAGGCAAGGCACCCTCCGCTTTGGCGAGCTCGTCGGTCTTCACGATGGTGGTGGTGCCCGTCCCGTCGTCGAACAAGACGGTGTTGCCGGCGTGACGCACCACGTGGCCCGCCGCCGTCGCGTCAACCCGCAGATCGGTGAGCCTGGGTTCCACCGTGTCCAGCAACTGGAAGCCAGCCTTGGTGGTGACAAAGACATGACGACCGTCCCCGGCAGCGTTCAGCCTGGTGAACTCCTCGGAGTCGAACTTCTTGACGACCTCGAGTGTTCTGCTATCAAGGACGCTGATGCCTCCCGGGTAGGAGATGGCGACGCGCCCGTGTGCTTCGGCTGAGTCCTTGGACGATGCACGGGGGGTCTCGGATGTATCGGCTGTGGTGCTGCCTGGTGTGGTGTTGGCGCAGGCGGTGGCCAGGAGCGTCATCCCGGCAATCAGTGCGATGCCACCCAGGCGGGTGCTTCTTTGGCGGAGCATGTAAAGGTTCCTCATTCTGTTGTGGTGTTGAAGGGCGGGTGAAGTGATCAAGGTTTGAGCCCGGAGACAATGCGCTCAGTATTGGAGCGCATCATGTCCAGGTAGGTTGGTGCGCCGCCGTCGGGTCCTGTCAGCGATTCGGTAAAGAGCTGTGCGACCTCAACGTTGACGCCGGCTTCACTGGCGAGGACTTGCACCAGCCGGTCGGGCTGGGATGAGTCCGCGAAAATGGTGGGGACACCGGCGCTGCGGATAGCCTCGCTGAGTTGGCGAAGGTCAGCAGCGCTCGGGGCTGCCAAAGTGGTCCCCCCGGGGATGACCGCACCAACAACCTGGAAGTCGAAGCGTTTGGCAAGGTAACCAAAAACGTGGTGGTTTGTGACCAAGGCCCGTCGCTCCTTGGGGATGGCAGAGAACGCGCGAGTCATTTCCCTGTCCAATTGGGTGAGCTTTTCCCGATAAGCCCCTGCGCTGGCAGCAAGCCGGGCGGAGTCAATTCCTTCGATATCGCGTGCGGCGCCTTCTACGGCATCCACGACGTCGGTCATGGCCGCCGGATCGGTCCAGAAGTGAGGGTCCGGCGCCCCTTCAGCATCACCGGAACTGTAAGGCACGACGTCGATCACCTCACCTGCCGCCATTACCGGGGCGCCGGCTTTCGCGGCCCTGTCCAGGTGTTGCTGCAGCCCTTCCTCCAAGCCGAGGCCATTTGAGACCACAAGGTCCGCACCGCCCATGAGTGCCGCTTGCTGGGCCGATATCTCGAAGGAGTGCGGATCAGCATTGGGTTGCATGAGGGTAGTTACTTCTGCCTGGTCGCCGAGGACCTCTTTGGTGATGTCGCCCAGAATGTTGGTTGTCACCACTACCTGCGGCTTCTCCGGCGTCCCGGGTTGGGAGCAACCCGAGAGAACCAGCCCGACCACCGCGGTGACGGCGAGGAGTGCCGCCCGCCTCATCGTCCGGTCTCCACGACATGAACCGGCTTTGTAGGCAACTCGAGGGACCGGGCAATCCGGGCTCCATCGGCGTAGTCAAGTTCATAGACCACGCCCTCGCCGGGCGCGTTGACGTAGGCGCGTTGGGCGTCGACGGTGAGTTGAACCTTGTCGGCGAACGCTGGATCAGCCAGTGATGCGGCCAGCAGCGGTTTCGTACTGGAGATCTGTTCTTTGGATGATCCGTCATATACCTGAACCGTGCCGTCGGTGCCGATGGCCACCACGTGGTGGTCGGCGTCGTCGACTGCTGCGGCAGCGATAACGGGGGTACTGGTCGGCAGCCATTCCCACGTGCGCTGCCGGGAATTCAGGAGCCAGACACCGGAATCAGTGCTGAGGCCGGCAATCGTGGGCCTGCTTTTGCGTCCGTCGAATTCGGTTGCCGGGGCAGCGACACCCTCCGGGTAGGGAACCTTCTCGAATACTGGCGTTGACCCTTCCACGGTGGCGATTACCGCACCATCCGAGCAGCCAACCACCAATCCCACCCTGGTGGTGATGGTTCCGGCCGCTGCCGGGCATTCGGTGGTGGCCAGTTCCTTACCGTCGATGTCAATGGCTCGCAGGCGGGCGGCCTTTCCTGCATTGTCGGGTTCCGTGACCACAGCCCCCTCACCCAGTGGAGCGATCAGGCCTGCGTGCGGTTCGGTCTTCAAGCGGATGGTCTCGGCGATGGTCCCGGCGGAGAGGGCGGGATTATCCAGGAGTACCGCCTCCCCTGAGGCCGGGAAGAACATTCCGGTTGTGCCGGCCGTGGACAACATCCCCGTGGCAATGGTCGCAGTACCTTCACCGTCAACCCTGCCAATATTCCTCGCTTCGCCCCGGTAGTAGTGGAAGTGATCCACGTGATCCCAGGTCCACGCCCCACTATCCACAATGTCCACACCGGTGTTGCCGGCTGCAAAGACGTAACGCCCATCGGTGCTGACCTCAGCCGGAGACCGGACTTTTCCCAGCCGGGACTGTGTCCCGTTCAGGAGGTCCAGCATGGAGGTTTCGCCTTCGGCGTCGATGGCCACAAGGTGAAGCTGCGGTTCAGCGACCTCGGACACTCCGGTGATTGCCCCGTGCCCGTCACCGGTCGACGCCGGTTCGCTCGCGTCAGGTTGCGGCGCCTGCGCAGTGGGCGGGTTGCCACACCCCGCAAGCAAGAGCAGTGCCAGCGTGGCTAGTGCCACCGTTTTTGTACGGAGGTTCATGATTACTTTCCAGTGAGGGATACAAAGACAGGGGCCGGTTCCGGCGCAGGGATTTTGGCCGCCCGCGTGCTGCGTCCGGTGTTTAGGTGCCCACCGATAGCGGAGAAGGCGGCCAGAGTAATGGCGGCCATGGCAATGGACGCGCCGGCCGCTGTGCCGGCATACCAGGAACACAGCAGGCCAAGAGCTACCGCCCCGACGCCGAAGAAGGCTGCTAAGCCCATACGGGCCGGAATGCTGCGTGTCCATGGGCTGGCAGCAACTGCCGGCGCAAGCAGGAGTCCCACCACCAGAAGCGACCCCACGGCCTGATAGGACGAGACAACAGCAAGCGTTACCAAACCCACCAGTGCCAGCTGGGCTACCTGCGGGCGGAGTCCCAGGGTTTGTGCGATCCGTGTATCAAACGCGGCGGCCACGAAATTGCGGTGGAGGATGACGGCAAGGGCCACTGTGGCAAACGCCGCCAGGAGCAGCCCAAGCAGGTCACCATCGTCCATGGCGAGGATGTCACCAAACAGCATGGCAGTTGCATCTGTGGCGAAAGAGCGTGAGTGGGACACGATAATGACACCGAGCGACAGCATCGAGACGAAGAGAAGGCCGATGCTGGTGTCATATGACAAGCGGCCGCGCCGTTGCAGCAGGCTGATCATCGCACTCATGACGACGGCGCTCGCCGCCCCGCCCACTATTGCCGGGGCGCCGGCTACCGTTGCCAGGGCCACCCCTGGCAGCATCCCGTGACCTATGGCTTCGCCAAGGAACGCCATCCCTCGAATGACGACCCAGGTGCCGACGACACCGCAGATGATCGCGACGAAGGCACCACCGAGGAGGGCCCGGAGGAAGAAGTCGGCGGAAAAAGGTTCAGTTAGCCAGTGCACTCAGTCACTGTAAAGCATATTGAGATTCATTATCAAAAAGGATTAGAATCGATTGTGATCTCCTCTGACTCCGCCCTTCGCGCCCGCAATCTTCACTTCAGCTTTGGCGACGCCCCCGCCCTGGTTGGTGTTGACCTCGATCTCGAATGGGGCAAAGTCACCGCCATCGCCGGTCCCAATGGTGCTGGCAAATCGACCCTTATCGAGATCCTCGCAGGGGTACGCAAACCTGCCACGGGCACAGTAGACCGCGAAGACGACGTGGCTTTGGTAGTCCAACGGGTGACCACGCCCGATGCACTCCCCCTTACCGTTCATGACGTGGTCAACATGGGAACGTGGGGCGTTTCGTCCAGCCGAGCCCCCAAAACAGGGGCACGGGAGCGAAAGGCACGGGTGGCCGAGGCCCTGGCTCGCGTTCAGCTCACAGAACTCTCGTCGTCGCCGTTCAATGCCCTGTCCGGAGGCCAACGACAACGTGCGCTACTAGCCCAAGGCATAGCGCGCCGTGCACGGATCTTCCTGCTCGATGAGCCCGCGGCCGGCTTGGATCTGGAAAGCCGTCAGCGCACTCGGGCCATGCTCGCGGCAGAAGCAGCACGCGGTGCAGCAGTGGCCTGCGTCAGCCACGATGAAGAAGCAATTGCAGCCGCGGACCACGTAGTCACACTGATCGCTGGCCGCCGGGTCAGCTAGGCGTGACCTCGACCTCACGGACGGTCAGGTCCCGGAACGTGGCCGCTCCTTCGTGGGCGTAGAGGCGGATGCCGTCGTCGCCTTCCAGCGGGAAGACCCGGTGCGAATGCACCATACGTCCGTCCCCGACGAACATCTCCACGCTCGTGCGATCCACCAGGATGCGTAGCATGAGTCGCCCAGTGGAAGGGTCCACCGGGGTTTGGGTTTCGCCTGCAGTGGGGTTGATGGTTGGACGGCGATTGACGTAGGTGAACGGGCCACGCAGGAAGGCACCCGCGGCCACAAGCCTGGCGCCACCTGACGCACGGCAAACCTCGAAGCCGAGATTCGCGGGCGGCGCAGCCGGATCCCACACCAACTCGCAGGTGAGATCGTAGGCGAGCGCACGGATCGTCAGGTCATGAGTACCGGCAACCGCCACATCACCCAGCCAATGCGTGCGCTTCACGTGGTCAGCCAGAGCAGACGTAGGGGCGGAGGCGAGGTAGTAACCATCCGATCCACGCTTAAGCCGGACATCGCGGTCAATCATGTCATCGCCGTTGTAGCCGTCGGTGGCAAGCGTGGGCGTGTTGTGGGGATAGTCCCAGAAGTTCGCCCAACCGATCGCCCTGCGCAGGGTTGGATCCTCGGCGCCAGACGCATCATGATGCGGGTAGGTCACTGCGCCGTAGAAAT
Source organism: Paenarthrobacter sp. NPDC090517 (assembly GCF_044769165.1). NCBI lineage: Bacteria > Bacillati > Actinomycetota > Actinomycetes > Micrococcales > Micrococcaceae > Paenarthrobacter > Paenarthrobacter sp. NPDC090517. The sequence goes on from NZ_JBIVXN010000003.1 coordinate 15,819, forward strand.
CGAAGCCATAATCGAGCCATTCCGGCTCGTAATTGTCCGGCACGAAGGAACTGCCGTCGAAAGTTCCCGTCCAGTAGGCATACGTCGCCGGCAGCCCCCGGCCCTTGCCGTTCGCGCTGGTGCCCAGCACCCAATGGGATGTGCCGTCGTCGGCGGTCATTCGAAAGATGTCCGGACACTCGAGCAGACCCAAGTCAGTGCGCATGAACTCGCCAACACGCGTCCAGGACCTCAGGTCCGGTGAGGTGTAAAAACCGAGCTTTTGCCCTTCGGCGTTAGCCATGAACCACCGCCCACGGTCCTCGTCCCATATCACTTTGGGGTCGCGGAAATCGTGCACTCCCGGGTTGGGCAGCACCGGAGCCGAGCCGCCAGGCTGAAATGAGCGACCCCGGTCCGTTGAATACCAAAGGTACTGGGCTTGGCGGCCCTCCGGCGCTTGGGTAACAAGTGCTATCACCGCGCCCGCCCCATATCCTGCGGTATTTCCCTCATCAACCACCAGGCATCCGGACCAGCAGTCACCGTTGCCGTTGCTGAACTTCGGGATCGCGACACCGCGGTCCCGGAAAGCAACGTGATCAGTTGTGGTGGACCGCCGCCAGGACGTGCCGCCACCACCACTGATGTAGTCGGCGTTGTACAGATAGTAGTAGTGGTACTCCCCATCCAGGTAGATGGGGCGCTGGGGATCGTTCTTCCAGTTATCTGGCACGCTGAAGTGATAGGCCGGGCGCATCCGGGATGATCCTTTCGGGGGTTTCACTTTCCTTCCGGCAAAAGACTCCGGGTACCTTCAAAGATCCCGGCCATGGTCCAGGCGTCGAAAGTAAGGAGCCGCGCCGAACCTTCGGTAGCGGCCAATGTCACGCGCTCGCCGCCTAGAGTCGGGTAGACACGGGCCGTGAGGGGCTTGCCGTTGGCGAAAATTTCGACGGCGGACCGGTCCACCACCACGCGCAGGCTAACCCGGCCGTCCGACATCGGGACGGGTCCGGACTTGTCCTCCACATCGACGGCAGGGTTGAGGCTGCTGCGGGTACGGTCCAAGCGGAGAGTGCCGGCGGAGGTTCCATCTGCGGCCCGCCTCAGCACTATCACGGTCTCCTCGGCACCATCCGGGGAGGCGAGCACTCCGAGCCGAACCTCCGCTCCAGGTGCCAGTTGCACGTCCAACTCAAGGTCCAGCTGGTTACCGGACACACCGGTCTCAAGGGACCTTCCGGCCCCTACCAACACCTGGCCGGGGACGCTGACGTGTTTTCTGCGTAGCTTCTCAATTTCGGGGACCGGCGTGAACTCCAAGGTTCCATCGCTGCCCAAGGTGGTGACCCGTGGCAGGCTCATAACACCCGACCAGCCGGCTTCCACCATCGCCGCATCACTTCGGCCTTCTTGCATCCAGCCGAACATGATCCGGCGGCCGGACTCATCTTCGAAAGACTGCGGTGCGTAGAAGAAGCGGCCTCCGTAGTCCAGCCGGTGCAGGGCCTCCGGCTCGAAGGCATCCCCGGCGTAGCGGCCGGTCCAGTACAGCGGATGGCGGGTCACGCCGTCGTCCCACGCGGAAAAGACCAGCACATCAGGCGAGTTGTCAGTACGGGCAGAACCCAACGAGCCCTGTCCGGCACGGAACAGGTCAACGCATTCCCACATGGTCCCGGTCCAGTCAGTGTCCGCAGGATCGCCCTGCGAAGCATCGCCGATGAACAAGGGTCCAATGTAGTCCCAAGACCGTAGGTCTGAAGACTCGTACAAGAAGGCCGTGCCGCCGCGGTGGCGAATGCCCGAGCCCACCAGTTGGCGCCACTTGGTGCCTTCGCGCCATACGCAATGATCACGGTAAGCAGTGATCTCCACTCCAACGGGCGGAGCCGCAATTACAGGATTCCCTGTGTCCTTGGTCCAGTTCTGCAGGTCCGCAGATCCCACAGCGACGCAGGGCAGCTCTTTGCCCTCGAGCCGTCCCGAGTACACCAAGGTGGGCTTGCCGCCGTCGTTCACCAATACCCCCGACCAGCAGCCATCGGCGTCCGGTCCCTCGGACGGTTCCAAGGCAACGGGCAGGTCCGTCCAGGTGACCAGGTCGGTGCTGGTGGCGTGGCCCCACTGGATGCGATGGTGGAAAGCACCCTCCGGGTTGTACTGGTAGAAGAGGTGGTACGTGCCATTCCACTGGCTTACGCCGTTGGGGTCGTTGAGCCAGCCGGCCGGCGACACAAAATGGAATCGCGGGCGGAGAGGGTCGGCCTCAGCACGGGTCAGCAACTCGTCCCGGGGAACGGTGGCGAGCGGGTGGGTTAGTTCAGTCATGCGGATGCCTCTTCCTGAGCGTTCGACGCCGGGCCACTGGGGTGGATTGGTTCACTCGCCAAAGCGTGGCCGCCGGCTGCGGCCCACGGCCGGTAAAGATGGCAGCGCACCCAGTGACGGTTGGCGGGGTCACCAACTTGATGGCGCACGGGTTCTTCGGCCGAACATGCCTGGTTCGGATCGCCGTCGAACGCGCAGTGCGTTGAGGCCATGACCGCCTGCCGCAGTTCGGCCCTGCGGACGGGATCATACGAGCCGGCCCGTGCGGGGTCCGGTACGGCCGAAACCAGCAGTTGCGTATAAGGGTGTGCGGGGTTGGACAGCAAGTCCAGGGACTCGCCTTCCTCAACGAGTTCACCGGCAAACATCACGGCAGTCCGGTCCGCCAAGTAACGGGCGGAAGCGAGGTCGTGGGTGATGTAGAGCATGGAGATACCCTGCTCGTCGCGAAGCTTGCGCATCAGGTTCAGCACGCCGATCCGGACAGAAACATCAAGCATGGAGGTGGGCTCGTCGGCCAGGATGACCTGCGGTTCAACGGCGAGCGCCCTGGCTATGGCAACGCGTTGGCGCTGGCCGCCGGAAAGCTCATGCGGATAAGAGTTCAGCATGTCAGCCTGCAGGCCAACAGTGGTCATGAGTTCCGCGAGCCGACGCTGGGTCTCCTGCTCGGACCCGCCGGCCTTGCCGTGGATTGCCAACGACCGTCTCAGGAAGTGGTCCATCCTGTGAGCAGGATTCAATGAACCGAAGGGGTCTTGGAACACCATCTGCAGTTGTGATCGAAATGCACGCGAGGCTTGGAATCGGTCACGTTTGAGGATGTCGACGCCGTCAATCAGGATCGCACCGGAGCTCGGCTTCTCGAGTCGCGCGACGCAGCGGGCCAAGGTGCTCTTGCCGGAACCGGACTCCCCCACGAGGGCCACGATCTCACCGCGACCAATGCTCAGGTCGACGCCGTGCAGGGCACGGACAGAATCGCGGGAGAACAGGCCGCCAACGGGGAATGATTTGCCCAGGCCGCGGATTTCAAGGGCGGGGGTGCCGGTGCCGGAAACGGCCTGTGGGGTCATGAGTGAATGGCTCATCGTGCAGCTCCTTCCAGGTTTGCTGAATCAACCGCGAGGGTCCCGGCACCAAAGGGAGCCACAAAATGGCCGGGTGCTTCCTCGGTGAGGTCGGGGATGTTCCGGAACTTCACGCCGTCGGGCAGTCCCGTCAACGGAACCCGGGGGCCGGTGAGCGGCGGAAATGCACCCATGAGCGCCTGGGTGTATGGGTGGCGCGGATTCGCGTAAACGTCCTGGGCCTTCGCGGTCTCCACAATCCGGCCGCCGTACATCACGGCCATGCGGTGCGAGAGTTCCACCATGAGGGACATGTCGTGGGTGATGAAGAGGACGGAGAAGCCGAGCTCACGCTGGAGTTCCTTGATTTGCGCCATGATCTCTTGCTGCACCACCACATCCAGTGCGGTGGTGGGCTCGTCCAGGATCAACAGTGACGGCTTGAGCGCCACTGCCATGGCGATCACGGCCCGCTGGCGCATGCCGCCCGAGAGTTGGTGCGGATAGGACTTGAGCCGTCTGGGATCGATCCTCACGAGTTCCAGCAGTTCACCGGCACGCCGCAACGACTCCTTGCGCGAGTAGCCGGCGTGCGTGGTGAAGATGTCCACGATCTGTTCGCCTATGGTCATGACCGGATTGAGCGAGTTCATGGCCGATTGGAAGACCATGGCCACGTCCTGCCAGCGGAAGCGGCGCAGCTCTTCCGGACTCATGGCAAGGACGTCCTTGCCGCCGAAGGAGATGCTGCCGCCTGCAATCTTCGCGGGGTCCTTCAGGAGCCTCATGATCGAGTTGGCAATAGTGGACTTCCCACAGCCCGACTCCCCCGCAAGGCCGAACACCTCACCGGTGCCAATGCTGAAGGAAACGCGGTCGACGGCGGTGGTGGAGCGGGTGTCGCCGATGTACTTGACGGTGAGGTCCTTGACGTCGAGGACTGGTTCGTGGGAACCGAAGGAAACTTGGGATACGGTCATTTGGCGGCGCTCCTTTGGGTGTCTTTTGGAGTCTTGATTTTTCGCAATCGCGGGTTGGTGACTTCGTCCACGGCGTAGTTGATAAGGGCGAGGGCGAAGGCGACCAGCGCTATACACACGCCTGAGGGGACGAAGACCCACCAACTGCCGGTGAGCAGGGCGCCTTCGTTGCCGGCCCAGAAGAGGTTGTTGCCCCAGGAGACCGTGCTGACATCGCCCAGGCCCAGGAACTCCAGGCCCGCTTGGGCGCCGATTCCGTAAATCACGCAGGCAAGCAGGGTGCCCATGACAATCGAGGCCATGTTGGGCAGGATTTCGCGGAACATGATCCGGCCGGCCCGTTCCCCGGACACCACGGCCGCAGCCACGAAGTCCTTGGACCGGATGGACAACGCCTGTGAGCGAAGGACGCGGGCAGAGCCGGCCCAGCCGGTGACGACGAGTACCAGGATTACCGTGCCCAGGCCGGGCGGAAGGAAGGCGGCCAGGATGACCAGCAGCGGCAGGCCGGGCAGGAGCAGGAAAACGTTGGTGACCAGGGACAGTGCTTCGTCAATGAACTTGCCGAAGTACGCCGAGGCGAGGCCCACGAGGATGCCGATGAACGTGGACGCCACCCCGACTGTCAGCCCCACGAAAAGGGAACTCCGTGAGCCGTGGACTGTCAGCGCGAGCACATCCTGTCCCTTGGCGGTGGTGCCCAGCCAGTGCTCGGCAGATGGTTCCAAGGAGGCCATCGCGGTAATCCTCGACGGGTCGCCGGGAAACAGCACCGGCGCCAGCAGGGCCAAGGCAATGAAGATGAACATCACGGCCATGCCCGTCAGGGCCTTCTTGTTGTTGAGGAGCCCGTGAACGAAACTGCGGTTGGGTTTGCGGACGGCCGGTGTTGGAGCCGGCTGCTTCAGAAGTGCGGTTGTCATGATCAGTCCTCTAGTTGCTGCGCACGCGCGGGTCGAGGCGGACGTAAAGGATGTCCACCAGGAAGTTGGCAAGCAGCACAGCGGCGGTGATGGTCAGGAACAGGCCCTGCATGAGCGGATAGTCGAGGCCTTGGACGGCATTGAGGAGTTGGTAACCGACGCCGGGGTAAGCGAACACCACCTCCGTGAGCAGCGCACCACCCACCACGAACCCCAATCCCATGCCGAAACTCGTTACCGACGGGAGCATGGCATTGCGTGCTGCGTAGCGGAACATGATGCGGCCGGGTCGGAGTCCCTTGGCTTCGGCCATAGTGATGTAGTCCTCGGAATTCGTGGCAATCATGGTGTTTCGCATGCCCAGCATCCAACCTCCGATGGAGACCAGCACGATCGTTAGCGCGGGCAGCACAAGGTGGGCACCGACGTCGCCGATGAACTCCCAAGTGAACGCCGGCTCCAAACCGTCAGTGAACGCATGCCGGATGGGGAACCACCCCAGCACCACGCCGAACAGGTACAGCGCACCCATGGCAAGCCAGAAGTACGGGAACGAGCCGATGAAAACCAGCACCGGCGGAAGCGCGGAGTCGATCGCCCCACCACGGCGCCACGCGGCGAGGATACCCAGCAGGTTACCCACGACGGCGGCAACCACCAGTGCGGTACCGCCCAGCAGGAGTGTCCAGCCGATTTGGGACGAGATGACCTCGGTGACTGGGGTGGGGAAACGGGAAATGGATACCCCCATTTGCCCGGTGAAGATGTTGTGAATGTAGTCGATGTATTGTTCCCAAATGGGCCGATCGTCAACACCGAGCAGCTTGCGCAGGGCCTCGATTTGCTCGGGCTGCATTCGGTCCTGGGAGCGGGCGAACATCCGGGAGACAGGGTCGCCGGGCATGAAACGCGGGAGCAGGAAATTCAGGGTGATGGATGCCCAGAAGGCGATCAGGTAGAAACCCAGGCGGCGCAGGATGAAGCGCACGGTTTCCCTCCATTCGGGAATTGCGGAAAGTTTTGGGGCACGCCCGGGCGGAGCTGGCCGCCCGGACGTGCGGTGTGGGCCTGTTAGGGCCAAAAGCGGTGGCGGTGGGTGGGCCCACGCCGCCCGGGTTCCCTGGCCGAAGCGCAGCGAGGTTAGGGCGGCGGTGGGGACTACTTGCGGGGTTCCAGCGTGGTCAGAACCAGCACCGTCGTAGGTGAACGGACCGACAGGGTGGCGTACGGGTTGCCCTCGGTGGGCCAGCCGGTGAACCGGGTGTCATTGAAGGCTCCCCATTCCGGTCCTGAGAACAGCGGTACCAGCGGTGCGACGTCGTTGTACTCTTCCTGCAGCTTGTTGGCGAGTTCCTTTTGCGTGGATTCATCACTTTCCGCGGCGAAGTCGGCCAGGAGCGCATCCGCTTTCGTGTCGCCGAAGCGGTGGTAGTTGTCGAATGTCTTGGTGCCCACGGGCTTCACTGTTGCTGTGCCCATTGACGTGTTGAAGTACTTGTACGGGCTGGGGTCGTTGGCGCTCCAGACAATGCCGGAGTCAAAGTCGCCGGTCTCATAGCCGGCAACCACTGCAGCCCAATCCGGGGATTCCACCTTGGCAGTTACGCCCACTTCGGCCAGGTTCTGCGCGATCACATTCGCTACTGACAGCCAGTCGGAGGAAGTCGCACCCACGGAGATCTCGAATTCGAACGGCTTGCCGTCCTTGAGGGTGCGCTTTCCGTCGGCTCCCTTGGGGTATCCGGCCTTGTCCAGAAGCTCGTTGGCCTTTTGCACATCGTGGTTGGTCCATGTGCAGTTGTCCTTGACCGCTGCGTTCTTCCACTTCTCATAGTTGCCGGAGAGCCCGGTGCAGTCCGCCGGCTTGGCGTAGCCGCTCATGCCGATCTTGGTGACTTGATCGCGGTCAACGGCCATGCTCAGTGCCTTGCGGACATCAACGTCGTTGAACGGAGCTTTGGTGGTGTTGAGTTGCCAGTTGATCATGGCACCGGTGGCTGGGAACCAGTATTGACGGTGTTCCTTGTCCTTGGAAACGAAGGTCTTTTCGATGTTCGGGATATACTGCGGAGCCCAGTCCACGTCGCCATTCGCGGCGGCGAGGTTGGCGCCGTCGTTTCCTGCAAAAGCGAGCATCTTGATGCCGGCAATCTTCTGCTTCTCCGGCTGCCAGTAGTTGGGGTTCTTCGTCAGCACGAAGGACTGGGCCTGGAAGCTGTCCACCTCGGTGTAGGGTCCGGTGCCCACCGGCTTGGCGTTTGCATCCTTTTCCGGGTCCGGCAAAGCGGACCAGACGTGCTTGGGCAGGATGACGAGCTGGCCGACGTCGTAGAGGGCCGGTGACCAGGGCTTGTTGAAGTTGAACGTGACTTTGTTGCCCTCAGCCGTAACGGTGTCCAGATACTCGAAGCCGCCCTTGATCTTTTTCTGAAGTTCGAACGTATAGGCAACATCGTCGGCGACGAAGGGTTGCCCGTCGGACCACTTCACACCGTCACGGAGGGTGAAGGTAAGTGACTTGCCGTCCTCCGCAGCATTCCACTCGGTGGCAAGCCACGGCACCGTGTCTCCCTTGGCCGGGTTGAAGATCAGGAGGGATTCGTAAATGGACTGCTGAACCATCGGGTTGACCGTGGGAGCGAACGGGTTGAAGTTCTGCACGAACGTGCCCATGTCCTCACGCGGGATGGTGAGGAACGCACTCGCGTTCGCTCCGGCGTCGGAAGTGCTTGTCTTGGTGACATTGGCCGTGCAGCCGGTGAGCAGCATTGCGCCCACTGCAAGGCTTGCCGCCGTCATCCGGGCAGCCCTGAAATATCGGGGTTGTGTCATGATGGTTATCTCTTTCCTATCTTCATCAGCAAGGTGAAGGGGTTGGTAAGGGGTTTGCTCTTCGACGTTGATTTCGCGGTCAGACCGAAGAGCGTTCTAGCAGCGGACAGTCGACCAATTGCTGGTCGGCAATGATCGGCTGTCCTGCTGTTAGTGCGGCGAGCGTTTGGACGCCCAAGGCGCCCATTTTTTCGAATGGCAACGCAACCGTAGTCAACTTTGGCCGTAAATAGGCCGCGATGAGTTCCTGGTTGTCGAAGCCGATCACGGCGATGTCCCCGGGGATGGTCAGCCCCCGTTCCTTGATGGCGTCATAAGCGCCCATCGCCATGCGGTCATTGAGGCAGAACAATGCCGTTGGCCTGTCCTGTTGTGGATAGCGGTCCAGGATTCGGCACGCGGCTTCGTAACCGCCGTCGGCCGTGGCATATCCGGACACCACCAGTTCCGGGTCCAACTCCAGCCCGACGACGGCAAGTGCTTCGCGTGCACCTTCCAACCGCCCCACTGCAGCAGGAATAACCGGGTCAAGGTTGATGACTCCAATCCGGGTGTGGCCGGCTTGGAGCAGCCGCTCGACGGCGATCCTGCCTCCCCCGCGCTCGTCAGGGACGATCGAGGGAAGCTTACCGTCCGCATCGAAGCAGTTGATCAAGACGGTGGGTACTTCATTGGCACTCGCCGGGACGTGAACGCCCCGGTGAAAAGTAGCTGCGTAGAGAAGTCCTTCCACTCGTTGTTCCAGCAGCTTTTCAGTTGCGGCATCTTCCAGGCCCTTGTTGGGACCTACGGCATCGGCCTGGTCGGAGGGCGCGATGAGCAGGAACCGGCGGTCAAGCCAGGCTTGGTCCTGGGCTCCTTTGATGATGTTGACGGCGAACGGTGCCGTGACGATCTCCGTCACGATCCCGTACCAATCGCTGCGCCGGGATGCCAGCGCACGGGCACCGGCGTTGGGCCTGTAACCCAGTTCCTGCACAGCGTGGTTGATCCGGGTGCGGGTTTCTTCGGAAATGCTGGCGTTTTCACGGTTGCTCAGCACAAATGAAACCGCAGTCCGGGAAACGCCGGCATGTTTGGCGACGTCCTTCATGGTGACTCCCCGCTGCCGTACAGGTACGGCCTCATCAGGGGTGGATTTCGCCATTGAATTACTCCGGGTGCTCTTGTTTGGTCCAGTGTGGTGCCAAGCAATCATTGTCTGGCCAGGCCGCAGGGATGCTGTTGGTAACGCGCGTTACCTGCTTGGCATGTGATTTAGGTTACCCGCGTTACTTCTCGAATGTCAACAGGCGGTTTTGATATTGAAAGGGCACGGAACCATGCTGGTCTGCCGTCTAATTTCCGCTTGATTCGTCGGTAGATGCTTCCGGTTGTTCTTCGCTCGGGACGTCGTGAACTTTTTTGGGGATCTTCCCCTCAACGTCAGCCGGTACGGGAGGGTCCTTCTCTTCATCAGTAGACATAAGGCAAGCATAGGGGCGGGGCGTAGTGTGGACGTTGGACGATAGGAGCACTTCATGAAGAAAATCCTCATGGTACTGACCAGCGTTTCCGAGCTCGGCGATACGGGTGAGAAGACCGGCTACAACGTGGCCGAGGCCGCACATCCCTGGAAGGTCTTCAAAGATTCAGGCCACTTCGTCGATTTTGCCTCCATCAAGGGCGGGCAGCCTCCCAGCGACGAGGTAGACACGGAGGATCCCATCCAGGTTGCTTTTACCAAGGATGAGACCACGCGCGCAGGCCTCTACAACACTGCCCGCGTGGATGTCATTGATCCCGGGCAATATGATGCCGTCTACCTCGTGGGAGGACACGGCACTATGTGGGACTTCCCGGACAGCGAAGGATTGCAGCGCCTGGTCGCCAGCGTCTACGACGCCGGCGGCTTGGTGGGCGCGGTCTGCCATGGTCCGGCTGGACTGCTGAATGTGGAACTGGGGAACGGATTCCGTCTTGTCCAAGGCCGGGACGTAGCCGCCTTCACCAACGACGAGGAAGTTGCCGCCGGGAAAGACAAGGTCATCCCGTTCTTCCTGGCAGACCGCTTGGAGGAACAGGGAGCACGCCATGTCTCTGCAGGTGTCTTCGAGGAAAAGGTGGCAGTGGACGAGCGACTGGTCACCGGTCAGAATCCTGCTTCAGCTGCCGGGGTAGCCAAGGAGATGGAGAAGCTCTTCGCCCAGGTCATCCACCAGGAAAAGGCTGAGGAGCAGCATGAGGCAGAGGCGCTGCGTGCTGAGAAGGACGCGGAAAAGAGCGCCAAAAAGCATGCAGCGGCGGACACGGAACACTAGGCCTCCTGCGCCGTCACTGCAGCTCAAGACCTCCGTCATCGTATACTCCGAACATGCCATTTATGCGACTCTACCCAGGTATTCACACGCCGCTGCCCGCCGTTAAGCAGGACGGAGTTCTCCTGTGAGCGGCGGTCTCGTCGCACTGTTGGACGATGTCGCAGCGCTGGCCCGCATAGCGGCTGCCTCCGTGGACGACATCGCGGCAGGTGCGGCCAAAGCCGGGGCCAAAGCTGCCGGCGTCGTGATCGACGACGCCGCAGTCACCCCCCAATACGTTTCCGGGGCGGACCCGTCACGCGAACTGCCGATGATCAAACGGATCTTCTGGGGCTCGCTGCGAAACAAGCTGGTGATCATCCTCCCGGCATTGCTGTTGGTTAGCGCTTTCATCCCGGGAGTAATTCCGTTCATCCTCATGCTTGGCGGCAGCTACCTCTGCTACGAGGGTGCCGAAAAGGTGTGGCATAAGTTCCGCGGCGGCCATGCTGAAGCTGAGAAAGCACCGGCTGTCCAACGCGGCCCCGAAGCGGAGGCGAAAGTTACCAAGGGCGCCATCACCACCGATTTCATCCTGTCCTGCGAGATCATGGTCATCGCCATGAATGAGGTGGCTGCTGAGTCGCTATGGGTCCGGGCGTTCATCCTGGTCGTCGTAGCGATCGCGATCACGGTCATCGTGTACGGCGCCGTCGGCCTCATCGTCAAGATGGACGATATCGGCCTGCACCTGACCACTAAGGCCTCCGAAGGCTCCCAGCGCTTCGGCCGGCTGCTCGTCAAGGGGATGCCGGCCGTACTGGCCGCCATCACCCTCATAGGGACGATCGCCATGCTGTGGGTTGGTGGTCACATCATGCTGCAAGGCGCCTATGACCTCGGCTGGCACGGCCCCTATGACCTTGTCCATGTACTGGAGACACCCTTCGTCGGGATCCCCGTGGTGGGTGGCTTCCTTGCCTGGCTCGTGAACACGATCTGCTCAGCCATCCTCGGTGCCGTCTGGGGCCTGGTCATCATGCTCATCCTGCACCCGCTGCTTAAGGTGCTGCCGTTTGGCAAGAAAAAGGACGGACACGAAGAGGGGGATGTCCGCGCCGCGATCGCCGGTCACCGGCCAGCCAAACACAACCCAAGTAAGTAGCAGATCAAGTCGTTCTGAAGGCTCAAAACGGCGTGTACTGCGACCTACTTGGGTGCGCGGCTATGACTTAGCGTCATAGCAGGCTGAGAACAGTGGCACTGCGTCCAGGTTTCTACCCGGATGCGGTGCCACTCTTCTTTGGGTGGACTCAGAAGCTATTCCGAGTACACTCAGCACTTTTGGTTCAAAGAACTATTTGCAGGTCATGTCCTTGTCCGGCAGGGTTCCTTCCAGGAGATATTCATTGACTACCCTATTGGCGCACTCGTTGCCATAGCTGGGGAAAACGGCGTGGATTCGCCCCGGGATGGTTACCAACCGAGAACCTTTCATCGCTGCGTGCATTCCCAAACCTTCCTCGTAGGTGGTACGAGTGTCCCCCACTGCCTGTATCTGCAATGAGGGCGTGGCGTTGTCTATGGCGACAGGCGCGGTTGGTGCAGCCCGCCAGAAAGAGCACGGTGTGATTGTGTTGTGAACCGGCGCAAAGATCGGCTGGTCCAGCCGGTGTTCTTGAATCTGGTTCCAGTACCACTCGGGGTCGGAGGGCAGGGTGACGTCCCCACAAACAACTGCAAGGGTGGCTGAAAAGTCGGATCCCGTTCCGAGCTCAGTATGGAACCAGGCCCGGGCCAGTCCGGCCAATTTGGGATGAAGTTCCACGTTCCTGCCATCGGCCAACTCGCGTAACTGGACAAGGACTTGGGCAAATACCTCGTTGTCCTCCTCGCTGTCGCTCACTGCAGAGGCGTACATGAGGAAAGGCAGGATGTGATCGTCGAGTCTGTAGTTCCCTACCGGGATGGGGCTGAGGGCTGCATCACTGATGAGCTTTTCGATGCCCTTCCGGACCTCAACCCCGGTGGTTCCCAAGCCGTATTCGCTGCTCCTGGACGCCGCCCATTCAGAGAAATCGTCGATCGCTTTCTCATTTGCCGGGCCCATGTCCTGAAACATGGTGATCCCGTACTTTTTCGGATCCGGGGCACTGTCCAAAACCAAGCGGTCTATCCTGTCAGGAAACATCTGGCTGTATGTTGCGCCGAGGAAAGTACCATAGGACTGGCCCAGGAACGATGTCCGGGGTTCGCCCAAGACGGCCCGTATCACGTCAAGATCGCGTGCAACGTTCTGTGTGTTGATGTGTGGCAAGATGTCCGGGTACTTTTCCCAGCACGCGTCTGCAGCTTCTTTCGCCCTGACGACGCTCTCGTCGAATCCTTCACGGTCGGCTCCAGCAGACCGCATCCAGGTCATTTGGGGAACACCGCAATCAATGGGTGTACTCTCCCCCAACCCCCGTGTATCCATGCCAATAACGTCATATGCCTTGGCAACACCTTCCGTCATTCCGGAACGAACGTCGGCAGGCATTCCCAATCCCCTGCCCCCGGGGCCGCCAGGATTGGTTAACAAAATCCCACGCCGCTGGGAGGGATCCGTCGAAGCGATCCTGGAAATTGCTACCGATATCGTCCTGCCTTCCGGGACGGAATAGTCAAGCGGAACGGTCACCATCGCACACTCTGCCCCGGTGCCCGCGAGCTGAGCGTCCTCGCAGGCAGCCCATTGGAGCGACTGATCCTGGAACCGTTCGAGACCCGCCCCTTGGGCCGGGGCTGCTGTTGGTGCACAACCTGCCACAAGTGGGACGGCGAGCAGTATTGCAGCGGCGGCCGACACACGAAGCCTACGCACTGGCCTCCCACGTCCTTCGGGAGGGGCGCAAGCTGTTTTGACTGATGGCATAGCTGTTGATGTCGCAACATTTTTCATGTCATCAACGCTACGGATCCCACTGATCCCGCACGATGGTGGAGGCTGCCGTCTTATTGGTGGTGGAGACTACACCAGCCAATTGTGGAGCTGGCTACACCAATGGAGCCATATGCCGGAGCCATAGCAAATCACTGGCCAAAAGCCGCCTCAACCGTCATGCCGAAATTTCGCATTCGCTCACCGCGAGATCCGCCAGGATGTCCACGTCCACTTCGACGCCCAGCCCGGGTTTCTCGGTAATCTGAACGTCCGGAATGACGTATTTCAAGTCACCTGGTTCTTTCGCGAAACGCAGGGGGCCTGACAGTTCCGTGGATACGATGTTGGGATGGCTCAGGGCAAGGTGAAAACCTGCGGAAGAGGCAATGCTGGTCTCCAGCATGGATCCGATCTGCACCCTCAGGCCACCGAGTTCGGCTTGCGTTGCCATACGATGGCACGGAGTGATGCCCCCGCTCTTCATAAGCTTCAGGTTGATCATGTCTACTGACCGGTCGCGGACGAAGTGCGCAATATCGCGCGAATCAACCACTGACTCGTCGGCCATGAGCCGCATTCCTGTGCCTGGCCGAATCAAGCGGAAACCGTCGAGGTCGTCGGCTAGGACAGGCTGTTCCACCCAGTCGATGTCGAAGGGCTCCAAGGCCCGAATCATGGTGCGCGCCGTTGCGGGATCCCGCCAACCCTGATTGGCATCAACCCGAATCCCCAGATCACTTCCGACGGCGGTCCGCACGGCCCGCACGCGTTCGATGTCCTTCCCATCTCCTCCACCAAGCTTCATCTTGAGGTGCCGGTAACCTTCCTGTCGCGCCTTCACGGCTTGCTCCGCAAGCACGTCGGGGGCCAAGATGCTCATCACCCTGGCTATGGTCGGCTGCTCGGGCCGGCGTCCGCCCAGCAGTGCGTAGACGGGACGCCCTGCGGCTTTGCCTGCCAGATCCCAGCAAGCGATGTCGACGGCAGCTTTGGCAGCGCCGCACCCCTTGAGTGCCGCATCAAGACGTTGGTGAATGGCGGTAATGTCCCTGGGATCCAGGCCGAGAACAGCCGGTAGTAGTTCCGTTCTCAGCGCTTCAACTGTGCCCGTGGGCGTCTCACCCGTGATGTGGCCGTCCGGCACACTCTCTCCATATCCGATCAAACCGTCGTCAGTTTCCAAAGTGAGGATGATGCTTGGCATCGAAGGATAGGAAGCGTACGAAACCACGAACGGCTCAATAAGCGGAAGGTCAATCAGGGTGACGGTGGCACGGGAAAGTTTCATGCAGGATTCCTATCAGGTAGTTTGCGATGAGTGGATTACTTGGAGCTGGACGGCAGAATGCATAGTTGGAGCATGGCTGCGAACCGGGTCTTGGGATCGTCAAGGTCAAGTCCGCCAACCAGTGCCAGACGACGCAGCCGATACCTGAACGTATTCGGATGGATATAGACCGCGGCGGATGCGGCTGCCACATCACCGAAAGCATCCAGCCATGCCCGCAGCGTGTCCACCAGGTTGGCGTTGTGCTTCTCGTCGTAGGCGTATAGCCGCGCAATTTCTCCTGTCGGTTGTTCACCTCGGGAAGCCGCGAGGTCGGAGAGCTCAAGTATCAGGGCCTCGACGTGGACATCCGCCAAGCGGGCCACCCGCTGTCCCCTGGAGTTCCCGGCCCGCAAAACCCGCAGGACCCGGTCCGCACTGGCCCGGGCAGTTGCCAGCTCCGCGATTCCTCTTGCAAGCGAACCGACGCCGATCACAGCGTTGGTTCGATCGCCCAGGCGCCGCAGGAAGTCACACCCCGTTGCAGCGGCGCGCTCTTCCCCGTGATCGTCCTGCGAGACAGGGAAAAGGGCGTAGGTGGTGTCTCCGAGAAGTGCAACTGCACTGCGCGGCTGGACCGCACCCAGATGCATGGCAAAACTGTCACTAATCCTCTGACGCTCCAACGCAAGTCCTGCGTCCGTCCCCGCGATGCGGGTGCGTTCGTGATCCTGGAGTACTGCCAACGCAAGCACAACCATCGGCTGATCGACCAGACCCAGCCGATCAAGGGCGCCCTGCGCGCCTGCGCCTCCGTCCAAAGCGGCACCCAGGAGGTCAGCCCGCATCCGTCGCTCAACGTCAGCGCCTGCATGCAGCCGAAACAAATGGAGAGCCACCAGTTTGGCCGAGTCCCGCAGGGACTGCATCCGTTCTTCACTGAGCGGGCTCCTGACTGCCACCCAAATGGAACCAAGGACCTCGTCGCCGGCACGGACCGCGACGGCTACACGTGGCAGGGATTCCGCATCAATGGACGGCGGCAGAGCATCGACAACGACTGGTTCGTTGGTGCGGTACAACTCACGGAAGACGCCCCTCGCGACGAATACTTGTGATACTGCGTCCGGCACCTGACGCCCCAGAATTGTCTCAACCCTGGAGTTGTCGGCCTCATCCTGGCGCCCGGAAAAGGCCAGCACACGGTGGCTGCGGTCCTCGATTGTGACGGGTGCGTCCAAGAGGGAGGCAATGGCATTTGCCAAGGAGAACAAGTCACCATAGGGCAGTCCACCCACAGAGTCCGGACCCGCTGCTCCAATTTCGCGCGTCGCAAACAGAGTCCGCAGCATCGTGGTTAGCTGCGTCCAGCCGGCACCCGGGGTGAGTCCCAGTAACACCACCCCCGAGTCCTTGACAGCCTCGGCTATTCGGAGGTCCACTACGACGGGCGCACGAACCACCAACCCCACTGCTCCTTGCCCGCCAAGACGCGCCAGCAGTGACGCGATCTGACCGGCATCCTGAAGACCTATTCCGAGTACCAGTGCTTGGGGTGGCAGGTCAGGTTCATCAATGGGGTCATGGATCACCACCCCTCCGATCTCCCCAGGATGACTGGCATCGCCCTCGAGAAGCTCCAGGAAACTTGCACCAAGATCATCAAGAACCCGGCCCAGGCTGACGCGCGGATGCTGGTGGTTCACTCGTATCCCGTTCCCACACCGGCAGTCCTGACGTCTCCTGCAGGCTCTACACCATTGGCGTATTCCTCCACCCAATCCACGATGCGGCGGTTGAAGTCGATCCTGTGAGACGGCGGCCCTTCATCAGTGAAGAGATGGGAGCCTCCGGGGTACAGAACCAAACGACTCACAACGCCGTGCTCGCACAACGCCGCGTGCCACTGCTCCGCCTGGCCGACGGGGCACCGGAGGTCATTGGCGCCGTGAAGGATCAGAGTTGGCGTGGTCACCTGATCCACCTTGGAAATCGGCGACATACCCTCGTATGACGGCCAACTTAGGCCCTCCCTTGGCACAAGTTCGCGTTGGTTGAAGAAATGTCCGCTGTCGGATGTTCCCGCAAAGCTCCTGAGATCGCTGACCACCCCGCCGGCCACTGCGGCCGCGAACCTGTTGTCGCGGCTGGTCAAATAACAGGTCATGTACCCGCCGTAGCTGTAGCCGGCAATCGCAAGGCGATCGGGGTCTGCAACGCCCTCGGCCACGAGCTGGTCCAGGGATTCCAGGAAGTCAGGAGAGTCACCAATCCCCCAACTCCCCACGGCGGCTCGGTAGAACTCCTCGCCGTAACCATCACTCCCCCTGACATTGAGCAACAGCACTGCCCAGCCGCGCGCAGCCAGTTCCTGGTGATACAGGTTCACTTCATCCGCGGCGCTGTTCCACGCGTTGTGCGGACCCCCATGGATATCGAGCAGCAGTGGCTGGGATCCTTTCGTTTCCGGATCGCGGATCAGCCAGCCGTGCACAACCGTGCCGTCAGAGATGATGAATTCACGCTCCTGACGCTGGAAGAGCTCTATATCTCCAAGGTTAGATCCGTGTCTGGTCAAGACATGCGACGTACCGTCCTCGACGTCAACGCTGACCACCTCGCCATAGGAGGTGGGTGTCTTCAGGATGGTCACTGCCTTGTTCCCGGAGACGGACAACTCCGAGACGACCACTCCGTCGCCGCCCAGGACGGGGCGGCACTGGCCGCCGTCGACGTCCACTTCCAAAAGGTGCGTGCAGCCACGGTCCCGGATGCAGAACAGCAGGGTTTTGCCGCTTCCGGTGAGGTGGGGCGAGGCGCCGGGATAGGCGGGTGCTCCGGCCATCACGTTGCGGTCCAATGAACGTGTCAGATCCAGCCATGGACTGCCCTCGAGCGAAAGCCGGACCAAGGAGTTGTGGCCAACCGGGCGGCTGGCGACAGCAAAAAGGGATTCCCCATCAGCAGCCCATTCCAGTGCGCCAACCACTACGTCCG
Organism: Paenarthrobacter sp. NPDC090517; assembly: GCF_044769165.1. NCBI lineage: Bacteria > Bacillati > Actinomycetota > Actinomycetes > Micrococcales > Micrococcaceae > Paenarthrobacter > Paenarthrobacter sp. NPDC090517. Next base: position 33,403 of record NZ_JBIVXN010000003.1, read on the forward strand.
CGGGGCCAAGAACGACCGGTTCAGCCCCGGGCCGGTCTACGTCGATAACGTGCACAGGTGCCACGAGGCTGGCTTCATCGTCTGCCGCGGGCCCTGCGGCGAATGCCAGCCGGCTCCCATCCGGAGACCACTCCGGGTCCCGGACATGCCAGTCCCCGTGCGTGAGTTGGACACACTTCCCAGTGGCCGGTTCGAGGATGTGGAGTTGGCGCACCAACGTTCCCAACATGCCGTAACCATCAATGCGATAGTTCATGCCGTCAGCCACCATAGGAGGATCAGCAAGCTGGGACTGGACAGGCGCATCCCCATTTGCGAGGGAACCATTGACGAAGGCAGCGAACGCCAGTCGCGTACGATCGGGACCCCACACGGGTTTACCGGCACCCGCTGGCAACGTGGCTATCTCCTCGACCACACCGTCATAAACGTTCATCTGGCAAAGCTTGCTTTGACTTCCGAACTTGCGCACAAACGACAACCGCATCCCGGCATCCAGCCATGACGGCGTCGAGTCATTGTTGCTGAAGGTGAGCTGGGGGGGAGAACCACCTTTGGTGTCAACCAGCCAGATGTTCCGCCGGGTGCTGTCAGTGCCGGCGTCGAGCGTCCGTAGGACATAGGCAACCATTTGCCCGTCCGCTGACAATGCCGGCTGCTCCGGTACCGCAATGTCCAAGAGATCCGTGATGCGTAACCTGCGGTTCACAGCAGCCCTTCCCGGCCCGAAAGCAACAGCTCATCAGAGAAGTGACACGCTGCTGCGTGCCTGCGACCCTCTGCACTGGGGTCTGCCTCTTTGCATATGTCGCGGCCCGGAAGTACCAGTGGACCGATAGGACAGCGCAAGTGGTAACGGCATCCAAGAGGTGGATGGTGCGGGTCCGCCGGCTCGGCATCGGTCACCGCGCTTAAGGCAGGCTCTACGGCAGCCGGTTGGAGGCCGGGATTGTTCTGGTTAGGCACAGCAGCCAACAGATCCTTGGTGTAGGGATGTTGAGGATCGCCGAGGATCTGCTCGGAGGGGCCTTGTTCTACGATTCGCCCGAGATACATCACTGCGATGCTGTCCGCTACGTAACGGACCACCGCCAGGTTATGTGAAATGAACAGCATTGAAAGACGCATTTCACGTTGTAGTTCCCGGACGAGGTTCAAGACGGTACCTTGGACGGATACGTCCAGGGCAGAGGTGATCTCATCGGCCACAATGAGCTGAGGGCGTGCCGCCAGTGCTCTGGCCAAGGCAACCCTTTGTAGTTGTCCTCCCGACATCTGGCCGGGGTAGCTGAACGCTCGTTGTGGGTCCAGCCCCACCAGACCCAGCAGCCGTTGCACCTCGGCGGCCCGCCCTGCCGCTGTGCTCCTGCCGGACCGGGGAACGGCCTCTGCGATGGAGTCACCGATACTCATCCGAGGATCGAGCGAAGAATGTGGATCCTGGAACACCATTTGCAGGGGCTTCGGCTCCCCACGGCGATGCCGCAGGGGTTCGCCATTAAAGAGTATCCGGCCGGCTGACACAGGCGTGAGTCCTGCTGCTGCGCGGGCCAGCGTTGATTTCCCGGAGCCGGACTCACCCACGAGGCCAACCACCTGCCCTTGCGGCACTACCAGGTTGACCCCGTCTACGGCAGTCATCCCGCGGCGGCCGCCGAAGCGAACCGAAACCTGTTCGAACCGAAGTTCGTTCATGACGCATCTCCTTGCAGTACCGCGGCGTGCATTTTCAACTCCATGGGAATCGGTGGGGCACCGACATCACGGGAAGGGTGCCAGCAGGCCACCCGGTGCCCGTCTTCCTGCCGGACAAGTTGGGGATCTTCGCGGGTGCACAACTCAGATGCCTTGGTACAACGGGCTGCAAAGGCACAACCGACCGGGACCTGTGATGGATCTGAGGGGCGCCCCGGTATAACGGCCAGCGGCACGTCGCGGTCCGTCTCCATATTTGGGACTGCAGCCAGGAGAGCCTGCGTATACGGGTGCAGGGCTTGCCCAGCCAGGTCTCCCGCTGGAAGGTCTTCAACAATTCGGCCCGCGTACATCACCAGGACACGCTCACAAACCTGGCCCACCAACGTCAGGTCGTGGCTGATGAGCAGTATTGCCACGTTGTCCTCTTCCTTAATCGTGGAGAGAAGCCCCAGTACTTGTCGCTGAACGGTCACGTCCAAAGCAGTGGTGGGCTCGTCTGCAATGATCAAAGCCGGACTCCCCATGATGCCCATGCCGATCATGGCCCGCTGACGCATCCCGCCGGAAAATTCATGGGGATATTGCCTCAGGCGCCTCTTCGGGGCCGGTATCCTGACCGCCCGGAGGCGGTCCGCGGCACGGGCAAGTGCTGAACGCCTGTTCATCCCTTGGTGCCGAATGGCCACCTCAGCGAGCTGCGTACCAATCCTCATGGTGGGGTTGAACGACTTCATCGGGTCCTGGAACACCATGGCCAAAGAGGTGCCCAACAGCTGACGCCGGGCACGTGCAGTGCCCGCAAATTGGTCCTGGGCCAGGAATTCGAGTCGAGACGCGCTGACCTGGCCCGGGTAGTCCACCAGCTGCGCCAAAGCCAACGCGGTCTGGGTCTTGCCGGAGCCGGATTCACCCACCACACCAACCGCTTCGCCCCGGGCCAGGCTGAAGCTTACGCCGCGGACAGGAGTGATGGGGCCGGCAGGGCCAGGGAAGGTCACGAACAGATCGCGGACAGTCAGCACTGCATCGTCGTTTTCAGCGGTCCGGTCGGCAGTGGTGGAAGATTCGACGGCGGCAGGCCTGGGCACCCGCAGGGGTGCTGCCCCTTTGCCTGCGGCTGCTACGGGAGTGCCCAGGGTCTTGGCCACGGCCTCACCAAAAAGATTGAATGCAAGCCCCGCAATAATGACCGCAAGACTGGGGGCAAGGGCCGCCATGGGATGCAGGTAAATGTCATTAAGACCTTCATTGAGCAGCCTGCCCCAGTCATAGGACGGCGGCTGGACCCCCAGCCCCAGGAACGACAACCCCGCAAAAGCGAGGAGGGAGCTCCCTGCGCCAATGGTCGCTGTAACCACCAGGGGTTCGGCGATGTTGGGCATGATGTGACGGAGCAGCCGCTTCAGCCTGCCGACGCCAGCCAATTCAGCGGCCGAGATGAAGTCCCGCTCCTTTTGCGCAGCGACCAGGGTCTGGGTCAACCGGGCGAAGGATGGAGCTGTGGCGAAGCCGATGGCCAACACAGCGCCAGTCTCTCCAACCCCGAAAATGACGGCAAAGAACATTGCCAGGAGAAGGCCCGGGAACGCCACGGCGATGTTAACAATTGCGGTCACGAACCTACCGGCACGACGGTTCATCAATGCTGGAAGCGTTCCAAGCACCAAGCCGGCAAGGACTCCAATACCGGTAGCAGCCAAGGCCAGTTTGACCGACAGGCTGGTGGCAACCAGCAACCGGAAGAACAGATCACGGCCAAGGCTGTCAGTCCCCACCAAGTGCTCCGCCGATGGGCCCTGCAATATAGCCTTAGTGTTCATTTCTTCAGCCTGCCCGGACCACAAAGCGGGCGCGGCCACTGCCATCGTCAGGACCAGGAACAGCATCACAGCCGACACAGCACCAACCGGTGTTGTCAGCGCTGCCAACCAGCGGGCTCCCATTCGGGAGGCGTTCGCATTCCTTGAAGTGCGCATGAATCAGCTTTCTTTTATTGTCGAACGTGGATCCAGTATTCCCAGTGCTATGTCCACTAAAAGATTCACTAGCAGGACACCCATCCCGTAAACCAACACCACGCCCTGCACCACCGGATAGTCTTTCGCGAGGATGGAAGCGACGATGGTGCTGCCGAGGCCGGGCCAGGCGAAGACGTTTTCCACGAGTACAGTGCCTGCCACCATTGCGCTGAGCATCAGGCCCCCGATGGTCAAAGTGGCTGTCAAAGCATTGGGCAAGGCGTGCCGGAAGTAGACCATCCAGTCCGGAAGCCGCTTGGCGCGGGCAGTCCGTACATAATCTGCGCTGAGTACCGATAGCATCTCCACGCGCACGATCCGGGTCAAGACGGCCGCCGAACCCGTCGCCATGGACAAAACGGGGAGGATATAGGAACCCGCGTCCGCGCGGCCTGCCACGGGAAACCAGCCAAGTTGGACGGCGAAAAAGAAGACCAGCCCGACAGCCAGGAGGAACTCGGGTATAGCCGCAACCAAAATGGACGTGGAGGTGAAAGCCAGCTCTGTTCGACGGCGTCGACCACCACGAGTCAGGACCCCCATGAGGGTACCCAGTGGAACCGCAAGGATGACGGCCAGCACAAACGCCAGTCCCGCCAACTCAAAAGTGGCAGGGAGGCGGTCGCCAATAACCTGAGCTACAGGCAAGTCCGTAGTCATTGAAGTCCCGAGGTTGCCGCTCAACAGGCCTTGTAGATAGTGGACATATTGAAGCCACAAGGGGTCATTGAGACCCAAGGTTTCCCGTCTGGCTTCTACCAGCGCACCAGGGGCTGTGGCACCCAGTGCCGATCTCACAGGATCACCGGGAATGAGGTGGATCATCAGGAAGGAAGCCGTGATCAGCACCCAGACAGAAACTACCAAGCGTCCGATTCTTCGCGCCGCAAAGCCTGCCCACGGGCTGTAGGTTGCCTCCGCGGCTGAACGTACTGCAGTGCTCAAATTCCACTCCTGCTAATGGGGATCTCACTTGCTGAACCAGAGACTGGCGATCTCTATTATGTAGCTCACAAGTCCGCCTCCCTTTGGCCTAATGGACCATGCATTGTCATAGACGTGAGGGGATCGGACAACCTTCTCGCGTCCTACCTTGGCCGTACCATTGGCGAATGACGAACCTCCTTGAATTCCGTAGTTGGTTGGAAGACCGCCTCCCCGTATTACTGGCCGAACACCAGGTTCCGGGCGCTGCTGTGGCGCTTTCCGTAAAAGGTGATGTGATTGAAGCCGCCGCCGGCGTGCTCAATAAAAACACCGGCGTCGAAACCACTGTGGACTCGTTGTTCCAGGTGGGTTCGATCACCAAGCTTTGGACGGCCACCCTGATTATGCAATTGGTAGACGAGGGCTTGGTGGACCTTGACGTTCCGGTCCGGAAGTACCTACCCGGCTTCCGGCTCGAAGACGAGTCGGCGGCCGCAGTGATCACCACACGGCAGCTGCTGAGCCACACAGCCGGGTTCGAGGGCGACATCTTCACCGACACCGGCCAGGGCGAGGACGCTATCGCCAAGCTGGTGGAGACTTTTGGCGAGGTCCCGCAGCTGTTCCCGCCAGGGGAAATGTTCTCCTACAACAACGCCGGATACGTTCTGCTGGGCCGGATGATCGAGGTCCTGCGCGGCAAACCGTATGACGAATGCCTACGTAAGTACTTGTTCGACCCGCTCGAACTGACCCATGCCGCCAATGGCCCCTACGAAGCCATCTTGTTCCGCACTGCTGTAGGACACATCGTCCACAACGACAACGAAGAACCTCAGCCCAGCCCTGTCTGGGCGCTGCCTCGATCCACTGCTCCCGTAGGCGCCATGCTCACGCTGAGTGCACGCGACCTCCTCAAGTTCGCCCAAATGCACATTGATGCAGGGCGTACGCCCACAGGCAGGCAGGTACTCAACCCAGCATCCGCGGCCGCCATGGTGACACCTCAAGTGACGCTCCCGGAACTCGGGTGGATGGGTGCCGCGTGGGGCCTGGGATTCGCGCTGTTCGATTACGACGGCGGCACTGTAGTTGGCCATGACGGCGGCACTATCGGCCAGACCGCCTTCCTGCGGATTTGTCCGGAAACGGATGTGTCGATTGCGCTGTTCGCCAATGGCGGCACTCCCCTTCCGGTGTTCGCGGAAATAGCAGAACGGGCGCTCCGTGAATTCGCTTCCATCCAGTTACCAGGGCTTTTGGCACCGCCGGGTTACGGTGAGCGCGTAGACGCGTCCCGTTATGTGGGGGAATATTCTTCCCGTGTTGCCGACGTCGTCGTCAGCCAGGATACGGACGGCCGGATTTGGTTGGAGAGGATTCCCAAGGGGCTCTACGAAGAGGTTGGTGACCAGCGCGAAAAGATTGAACTGGTGGCCGTGGGCGGGGACACATTATTACCCCGGCAAAAGCAATATGGCATGCACATGCCCCACACGTTCCTTGGTGACGATGGCGAAGGCCGAGCGATGTATGTCCACACCGGCCGCGCCGACCGTCGCGTCACCGCATGAACCCGGGAACTGAGCAACTGGCCGGGCTCTTCGCCTCCGTTGGAGCGGTTGGCTCCGTGTACGCACATGAGGTGGGGGTCTTGGATGGTCCCGAAGTTTCGCTGGACCCGGACATACCCGTTGTGCTGGCTTCCGTCTTCAAGGTTCCCTTCGCCGTTGCCTACTCACGGGAAGTCTCCGCTGGCCGCTTGGTGGAAACCGAAAGGACCACCGTGACCTCGCGGTACAGAGTGGGCGGTATAGGGACAGCAGGTTGCGCGGACGATGTTGAGATGAGTTGGCGGGATCTCGCTTTGTTCATGCTGACCATGAGCGATAACGCTGCCACGGACATCATCTTCCATCGTGTGGGCCAAGAGGCTGTGGATGCCGTCCTGGACGACCTCGGCCTTGAGCACACGCGAATCATTGGGTGTGGGGAAGACATGGATCATCAAATGGCGGGCGATCTCGGCTTGGACATGAGTGCCTGCTTGGACGTCGACGCCATGTTGGCCGCCGCGACGCCGGAACAGATTTGGGCAATGGGGATTCTCGATCCAGCCCGGACTCCCTCGTCGACGGCCAGGGACATCGTGAGCCTTCTTGAAGCAATCTGGACTGACACGGCAGGTTCCCCGGAAACGTGTGAGCGCGTCCGGTCTCTGATGGCGCGCCAGATCTGGCCGCATCGCATGGCATCGGGCTTCGATGAGGGCGTCCAGGTGGCCGGTAAAACCGGAACCCTCCCGGCTATCCGCAACGAGGCAGGAGTGGTCACCTACCCCGACGGGCGGCAGTACGCCGTCGCTGTCTTTACCAGGTCTTTGACCCTTGAGGATCCGCAGCCGGCAATCGACTCCGCCATCGGCAAGGCGGCTCGGCTTGCCGTAGACATCCTCCGCAGTGGGCTTGCGCAGCCAAAAGATCAGGGAGTTGAACCCGTGACCACAACCCTGTAGTCCCAATGGACAATCGTGGGCTTCCCGGATTGTCCTGCCAGCTAAAGGCCAATGTAAAGCAGACCGAAAGAATGACTGAATGACGACTCAAGGCATGATCAAGGCGGTACTCAGCATTACCACCATCGGGGCGCTGTCAGTGACGGTGGCCGCCTGCTCAGGTTCCGCGCCAAAGACAAGCGGCGACGAGCTAGCGAACGGAAAGACGTTCACCATGAGGTTGAGCGTGGACCCAGGTTCCCTGGACCCGCACTTCGTTTCGAATTCCATCACCCAGCAGGCGACCAGGTTCCTCTATGACTCGCTGTTGAACTTTGATCCGGATGGCAACCTGGTGGCCGGCCTGGCGCAGACTTGGGAGGGAACGAGCACTACGGTCAAGTTCAACCTGCGCAAAGATGTCACGTGCTCAGACGGCACCCCTCTGACGCCGGAGATCGTTGCCGCCAACATCAACTTTGTCGGTGACCCGGGCAACAATTCCACACGTACCGGTGTCTACGTTCCTCCAGGCGGCACGGCGACCGCGGACGTTGCCGCCGGGACCGTAACGGTCACCTCCCCTTCACCGGAACCTTTCCTTGCCAGGAACGTAGGTGGTCTGCCGATCGTGTGTGCCGCCGGCTCCAAGGATCGAAATATACTCGCCCAAGGGGCGGACGGCACTGGCATGTACACCTTGACTGAGCTGGCTGCGGGCGACCACTACACGCTGACACGGCGCAAGGACTATGGGTGGGGCCCCGGCGACTGGAAGAAGGACCAGGAAGGCCTTCCGGACAAGGTCGTCCTGAAAGTCATCGCCAACGAGACCACCGCAGCAAATCTGCTGCTGTCCGGAGATGTGAATGCTGCCACCATTGTCGGCCCCGACAAGCAGAGGCTTGAAAGCAAGAAGGCATTCCAACGTGACCTCGTGACGGCCTTGGGACAAATCTGGTTCAACCAGAAGCCGGGATCCCCGGGTGCGGACGAAAACGTCCGCCGGGCGTTGACGCAAGCACTGAAACTCGACGAACTCGGGCAAGTAGTGACCAGCGGCACCGGTAAACCTTCCACTGGGCTCATCGCGCCAGTGCTCAGCCCCTGCAAGCAGGACACGTTGACGGGCAACCTGCCCGGACATGACCTCGAGGCTGCAAAGTCCGAGCTGGACGCCGCGGGGTGGAAGGCCGGTGCAGACGGCGTGCGGAGCAAAGATGGAACAGCATTGAAAGTGGAGTTCTTCTACCCCAGCACCATGGGGCCCTCCTTCGCGGCCGGAGCGGAGCTGGTCAAGGAAGTGTGGTCCGGAATTGGTGTGGACGTCCAACTGCGGCCCGTCACCGATGCTGAAGGCAGCTCACTGATTCTTGGCGGCCAGGGCGGGTGGGGTGCCGCATTTGTGCCGATCGGCGTTGCACTACCCAATGAGCTCGTACCGCTCGTTTCGGGGCCCACCCCTCCGGATGGCACCAACTTCGCCTACATCAACAACCCGGGCTACCTTGAAAACGTCCAAAAGGCCGTTGCGTCCACCGGTGAGGCAGGCTGTGAAAATTGGGCAGCCGCCGAGAAGCAGATTTTCGAACACGTCGACGTCGTACCATTCGTCAACTCGGCAACGCCGACCTTCGCAGTGGGCGCTACTTTCGAGCTGGCGGACGGGCAACTGGCCCCTTCCTCGGTCCGGATGCTCCGCTAACTGTCCTTTTGCAGCGAACGCTCCGTCCTGCCCAGCAGGGCGGAGCGTTCTGTTGTTTGCCGGATGGTTCCCGCAGACAAGCAGCACGGCAGCGGTTGGTCCGGCCGGACAAAGCCAAGGACCCCTCATCAAGCAAGGATTGAATCATGTCACTGAATCTTGACACCCACCCAAGCGCAGAGCGCGCACAGTTTACTGCCGCTTCGGCGGCGGCCAAGGCCAACGTCCACATTGTTGACGAGCACAACCGGGACAAGCTCCAGCAGGTCGAAGAGCTTCTGGTGTCCGTGTGGGGGATGTCTCCCCATGGAGCGCCCATTCCGTTCGATCTCCTCCGCAGCATCTCCCACGCCGGGTGCAACGTCTCCGCCGCTTATACCCCGGAGGGCATTCTCTGCGGGGCAGCGGTGGCCATCGTCTCACCTGAAGGGTCGGCTTACTCACTGATTGCAGGAGTCCTTCCAGGGATCGCCGACCGAGGCGTGGGTTTTGCCCTTAAACAGCATCAGAGAGCATGGTCGCTGGCACGTGGCCTGGAGACCATGACCTGGACATTCGATCCCTTGGTCAGCCGCAACGCGAGGTTTAACCTGACCAAACTTGGTGCTGTTGCTTCTGAATACGAACGTAACTTTTACGGCGAAATGCAGGACCGGATTAACGCCAACGACCAATCGGACAGATTGGTGGTGGTTTGGCCGCTTTCGTCAGCCCGGAGCATCAAGTGCAGTGAAGGCCTTCCAGAAGAAGTGAACCTGCCCGAGGATGCGCTGGATCAGGTAATGGAATACGGCCCGGACTCACAACCGGCCCTGCTTCAAACGGAGGGAAACCTCTGGTGCCGTGCACCTCAGGACATAGTGGCCCTCAGGGGCTCCAACAGCAAAGAAGCAGCCCTGTGGCGTACACACTTCCGCGTCGTCATGGAGGACGCTTTTAACTCCGGTTACGTGGCTTCAGGAGTCACCCGGACGGGCTGGTACAAGCTCACACCTGCAGTATCCACAGTCTGAACCCCTACTCAAACCCATCAGTCGAGCGGACCACGGCACACACCAGCGCACCTCTGCTCCCTGTCCATCAACGAGGAGATCCGCATGAAGGTATACATTTCTGTTGACATGGAAGGCATCGCAGGTGTGGCCACCTACGACCAGATCATCCGGGGCGGCACGGGCTATCCCCGCGCGCAGGCACTCATGACAGCCGAAGCGAATGCGGCAATCGAGGGAGCCTTCGAGGGTGGTGCAACTGATGTGCTGGTCAATGACAGCCATGGAACCATGAACAACCTCCTGCACGAGGACCTTGATCCCAGGGCACGCGTCATCTTTGGATCACCCACGGCATTCTGCATGGCAGAGGGGCTGACTGCGGACTTTGATGTTGCCTTCTACGTTGGCTATCACGCCCCCGCCGGAGTGGAAGGCCTCTTGGCCCATAGCTTTTCTGCTCTCTTCACCAGTTTCAAACTCAATGGAGAAATCGCCTCCGAGGCCGGTATCAACGGGATCTTTGCAGCTACTCGCGGCGTCCCTGTTGGCTTGGTGACCGGTGACGACGTCATCTGTGCCATGGCCGAGCGTGAGTTCCCCGGAGTACAAACGGTTCCGGTGAAGATTGCCCACGGATTCCAAGCCGCAAACAGCCTCTCCCCCGCTTTTGCGCGGGCCGCCATTCGCCAAGGCGCCCGAGCTGCTGTCCAAGGTGTGGAGAAGGCCCGGTTGTTGCCTGTTCCCGAGCATCTCCGACTCGAAATTGGGTTCCAGAACCCTTTGGCGGCCGAGCTATTGGAGGCCGTCCCCGGCGTATCACGGGTCAGCAACCTTGTCATCGCCCGGGACGTGGACACGGCCGAAGAACTTCTGGGGATGATAGGGACTACCTACGAGATGGCCGCAGTCGCAGCCAAGACCATGTTTCTTCGGGAATCCCTCAGCTGAACGGAATCCCCTTAAACGAGTTTGCAGGAGCCGCTTCCGGCTCCTGCAAACTTGTTTAAGCTCCGGCGGCTACCGATCAATACCGGATCCTTGGAATGGACTGGAGGAGCTTCCTTGTGTAGTCGTCACGAGGGGCCGTAAAAAGAGCCTCAGTTGGTCCACCTTCAACCACGTTGCCGTGGTACATCACTACAACGTTTTCACACAGGTTGCGGACCACAGCCAGGTCATGCGCGATGAACAAGACCGATAAGCCCAAGTCATCCCTGAGGTCGGCCATAAGGTTGACGATGCCCGCTTGAACAGAAACGTCCAAGGCGGAGACAGCCTCGTCCGCTACCAGGAGGGACGGTTCAAGGGCGAGGGCTTTGGCGATCGCCACCCGTTGACGCTGCCCGCCCGACATGGAGATCGGGTAGCTGTCCAAGGCCCTCGCCGGCAACTGCACCTGTCCCATCAATTCGCGGCATCTCTTCTCCACATGCCGCCGTTCGATGATCCTATGAACCCGCAGGAGTTCGCTGATGGTCTGGCGAATGGTCATCCTCGGATCCAGCGAGGAATACGGATCCTGGAAGACCATCTGGATCTGACGTCTTAATTCCTTGGTCCGTTGCGTTTGCAGGACCCCGCCATCGAAGGTGATGGTGCCGGTGTAGGACCGCTCCAAAGCGGTAAGTACCCGGGCCAACGTGGACTTACCCGAACCTGATTCGCCTACGAGTCCAAGGATTGTCCCTTTGGGAACGGCAAGATTCACGTCGTTTAGCGCGACGATTTGGCGTTTTCCGCCGCCACGCCCACTTGAATATTCGACACGTATGTCCCGCATCTCAAGAATATTCTCGTGAACAGGCGTAGTTGGCTGGACGGGGGACATGTTACTGCTCCTCAAAGTTCGTGGGGGTATCCAAGGCGTGCTCAGCTATCCGCATGGCGAATGAATAGTCCGCAGGCCTGTCCCGTAACGCCAGTGTGGTCCCCGGTATTGGCCGCAGCCTTTGACCAGGCTCATCAATACGCGGCGTGGCCGCGAGGAGCGCGCGTGTGTACTCTTCCTGCGGATCGCCCAGGACCCGAGCTGCGCTACCGGACTCCACCAATCGCCCGGCGTAGAGAACGCTGATGGTGCTGCAGAGTTCGGAAACGACAGCCAGGTCATGGGTGACATACAGAATCCCTGCATTGAGCTCTTCCTTGAGGCCGTTGAAAAGCGCCAGGATTTGCGCCTGGACAGTCACGTCCAGTGCCGTTGTGGGTTCATCGCAAAGAATCAGGTCAGGTTGACAAGCGACGCTGGCCGCGATCATGACTCGCTGCCTCATTCCGCCGGAAAGCTGGAACGGGTAGGCGTCCACCCGCAATTCCGGACTGGGTATTCCCACCAACCCCATCATGTGGACCGCGTAGTCCCGGGCTTCCTTCCGGCTCATTTTCTTCTGCTGGGCTATCCCGTCCGATATCTGCGTGCCCACACGGGCAATCGGATTCAGGGCTACAGCGGGTTCCTGGAAAACCATCGATATGCCTGCACCGCGGATTTTCCGTATGTTCCGACCCCTGTTGGCGAACAAATCGGCGCCTTTGAACGTTGCACTACCCCCCGTGACCCGCGCATTCGACGGAAGCAAACCCATGAGCGAGCGCAGGGCAAGGCTCTTGCCTGATCCTGATTCACCCACAAGGCCGTGGGCTTGACCTCTTTCAACGCTGAAGGAGACATCCTTAAGCGCCGCATATTCCCGACCCTGGATGACAACGTCGACGTTTAGTCCCTGCACTTGCAGTAGCGGCTCCACCGCTGTCCCCGCGCTCAACGTTTTGCCCGCAGGGCGTTGGCGATTCCATCTCCAAGGAACGTCAGGGAAAGGCTCGCAAGGATTACGGCTGCCCCGGGAATAAGAACGAGCGAGTAGTTCCCTGAAGCCAGGAACTGTTGACCGTCACTTATCATTTGTCCCCAGTCCGGAGTGGGCGGAACTATGCCCAGCCCAAAATAGCTCAGCGTAACGATGACGCCTATATTTCCCACCACATCGCTCATTGCGAACACAATTGCTTGAGTCGCTGTATTCGGTAACACATGGCGGATTACAATACGGGCGGTGCCCAGACCTCCGGTCTCGCAGGATTGAATAAAATCCCTGCTCCGGATGAGCAGAGTTTCAGCACGTACAATCCGCGCATACGACACCCAACTCACCAAGCTAATGGCAAGGAAAATACTCATAGGTCCGTTTCCAAACACGAAAACCAAGGTAATAACCAAAACAAAGAACGGAAAAGCTGAAACAACATCGGCGATGCGCATCACCAGCGTGTCGAACCACCCGCGGAAGTAGCCACACAGCGCCCCAACGATAGTCCCCAACGCAAAGGGAAACAGCACCGCCAGGACGGCTATGCCGAGATCACTTCGCGCCCCGAACAACAACCGGCTCCAGGTGTCCCTCCCGAGGTTGTCGGTGCCCAGGGGATGGGCCGCACTGGGGCCGGATAGTGCGTTGGCCAGATCTTGGGCCGTGGGATCGTAGGGAGCCAGCAGTGGCGCGAAGACTGCTGCCAGCACCATTGCACCAAAGACGCCACCACCAAGGAAGAGTTCGATGTTCCACCCACGATGCAGTGGCCGTAGCCGGAGCCGCCAGGTTTGTTTGGTTTCAAGGGCCACTGATGCGGCCGATGGTTGAGGTTTCAGTGTCTGTGTCATACCAGTCTCGCTCTCGGGTCAAGCAGGGCATAGAACAGGTCTGTGACGAGATAGACCCCTACGACGATCCCTGCAAAGACGAGTGTTGTGGCCTGGACTACGGGAAAATCCCGCCCCAGGATTCCCGTCAGCATGAGGCTTCCCATACCCGGAATAGCAAAGACCTTCTCTACTACCAGTGCCCCGCCAGCCAGCGCGCCGGCTTGGATTCCCAAGATCGTGACCCCGGAAATACTGCCATTGCGGATCGCATACGCAACCAGGACAGTGGACCTCTTCAAGCCCTTGGAGTGGCCAAACGCCACGAAGTCGCTCTGCAAGGCATCAGTCAGAGAGGCCCTTAAACTATTGACCAGCATCGGAACGATTCCCAGGGCGATTGTCAGGGCAGGCAAGACGAGTGAATGAAGGTGCTCCGCCGTCGTTCTTCCGTAACCTCCAACCGGAAACCACCTAAGGTTCAAGCCAAAGACGATCACCAACAAAGTTCCGGTCAGAAACGTGGGCGTGCCTTGTGCAACGGCACCAAAAAGACGAACTCCAATGTCCGCCCCGCCCCTGCCACGGACAGCAACCCACGTGGCCAGTGGGAGGGAAATAACCACCGCAAATGCCACAGCGAGCAACATGAGCAAGAGGGTGGTGGGGAGCCGGTCAGTGATGAGCGAGGCAATAGGCGACCGGTACTGGAACGAGGTTCCCAGGTCCCCGCTGAGGAGGTCAACCAGAAAGTGCCAGTATTGCACTCCGAGGGGTTGGTCCAATCCCCACTCGGCGCGGAGGGCTTCAACCGCCGATTCGGAGGCCTTATCCCCCAGAGTTGTCCGGGCAGGATCGCCTGGAGTGGCGTGAACAAGAACGAACGTCGCGGTCACCACACCCCAGATGACGAGCGCAAGCAGGCCAAGCCTGCGGGCAAGGAAGCGAACCATTACCACCCCTCCAATCGGTCGGAGGTATTCGTGGGCGAAGACCGCCTGCGGTCATCTATTCGGACAGCCATGTGTTCACCAAGTTGTAGTTGCCGGTGATGGATGGCTGGAAGCCATGGACGGTGTCGCTGTAGCTGTAGAGCGCCGGAAGGTAGAAAAGCGGAACCATCGGCTGGTCCTCGTTCACCTTCTCCTGGATTTTCGAGTAGATTTTGACCCTTTCGGCTTGATCACTGAGCTCCGCGGCCTTGGTCGCCAAATCCGCAACTTCTTTGTTGTCGTAGCCGGTGTACAGGGCATTGGACCCGCCGGACTGCACTGCGATGAACCGCACCAACTCGTCCGGGTCCGTGATGTCCGTCGTGGCCACGCTGATGGCCATGTCGTAGTCCATCGACTTCCTGGCAGCCCTTTGTGCTGAAGGTTCCATTTGATTGATGCTGACAGTGATCCCAATTTCAGCGAGTTCGCTCTGCAGGATCTGGGCAATGGTCAACTGGGTTGCGTTGCCACTAGTCACCAAGATATTTACAGAAAAGCCCTGCGGTTGAGTGGACTGAGCCATCTCCTTCTTTGCTTCATCGAGGTTGAACTGCCGACCGGTCACGTTCGCGTCATATGCCCAATAGGCGGGGCTTAGGAATGAACCGGCGGCGGAACCCTGGCCGAAGTATGCAGCTTTCAGGATCGCCTCCCGATCAATGGCGTAGGCGATGGCCCGTCGTATGTGGACGTCAGAAAAAGGAGCCCTGGTGTTGTTGAGCGTGAGGAAGCTGGTGAGGCTGCTGTCGAATGCCGAAGCCTTCAACCCGGGGGTTGACGCCAACGCAGCAAAACTGCTCGCCGCCGGGGCTTCGTTAATGCTGATTTGGCCACCCTGAAGTTGTGTGGCCCGGGTATTTGCGTCCGGTACCGTTACGAAAGTTACGCCGTCGAGGTAGGGTCGGTCCGGGCCCCAGTAAGACGTATTCCTGACAAGTTCCAGTTGTTGGCCCCTGTTCCAGCTCTTCACCTTGAAAGGGCCGGAGCCCACGGGAGCTTTGGCGAAGTCCTCCCTCGACAGGCCACCGTAATTCTCCGGCACGATGGAGTTTGCGAAAAGGGCAAGAACTGAAGGCAGAGGTGACCAAACACCCTTCGTCTTAACCACCACTGTCTCCGGTGCCGGAGCTTCGATGGCGGCGATTTGCTCGTTAAGGAATGCTGAAGGCAGGTCCGGGTCTGAAGCAGCCTCCAATGAAAACTTCACGTCTGCTGATGTGAGGGGGCTTCCATCAGAGAAAGTGACTCCCGACCTCAAAGTGAACGTCCATGACAACTTGTCCTCGGACTGCACCCATTTTGTGGCGAGGGAAGGATTGAGCGTCCCGCCGTCCACGGAAGGAACAAGAAGGGTGTCGTAGATTTCCTCGACGGTCCAAATCGACTCGTTGTCCGTTGCGTCCACGGGCATCAGCGTTGACGCGTCCGCTTCTCTGGCCATGACAAGTTGTCCACCGCTACGGGGCTCCCCCGACTCCCCTGAAGTGGTTGATTGGCCAGGCGAACAACCAACCAAGAGCAGCGATGAGATGGCAGTGATGGCGGTAAGCGTTGGCAGCCGTTTTACTAAGGTCATTGTTTTTCCTAGGGTCCTATATGTCGTGCATCTGTGGGATGGGAATAGAGTGCTTGCTCTTGGCTCATGTCCTGTTGACGAGGGAGAACACCGTCCTGGCAGCGATGCCGGCCAGGTTGTAGCTGGTGGCGATCATGCCCAAGAGGTCCTCAGCCGAGTCGAGTTCACGAGCTACCGAAAGGTTGCTGGTGCGGACCGCTCCGGGCACAGCCTCAACCAACTCGGCGGCCAGCGCCGTCTGAAACCCAATTTCCAAGTGGATGCGGTTCGGAACGGGGAGCAGCCGGGTCCTTCCAAGGCCTTGCACGGCAGCCCTGGCACTTTTACGAATTCGTTTGCGGGCCTCGTGAGGGGAAAGGCTGTTCGCCGCCATGACACCGCGGGCTTCCTTCACCTGGACGGTCTGGACTCCCGGGAACGCTGCTTGGGCGATGTCACAAATGACGTCGTCGCCGGTTACCAGCCCCACAGGAACCCCCCTTGTGGCGGCAAACATGGCGTTCACTGAGGCTTCGGAGGCAACCTCTCCATTAACGTGGAAGCTCGCGAAGTATCCGGAGAAGGAGTGCGCCAACACGCCCTCCGAACCCGCCGGGGCGTGATAACCCACGTAGAACGCCACGTCGAAGTCCGAGGTCAGACCTTCGGCCATGCAGAAGGCCTTGGGGGAACCGAAAACTACCCGCGCACGTGGATCCAGCTGCTCATGGAGCAGGTTGTCCATGGTTCCGTGGCTGTCGTTGACGAGGACCTCCGTTGCGCCACCTTCGAAAGCGCCTTCGATAGCGGCGTTTGTCTCCGCGGTCATCAGCAGTTGTGCACGGGCATAGCCGGAACCACCACGAATGACTTGGTGGTAAGTGGCGATTCCTGAAATGCCTTCCATATCTACTGAGATATAGACCTTCATAATGAGTCTCCTTTGAATGGGGGCGCCCACGTATCGGGGTCGGCGAGTCTGCCAACCCCGCCCCGATGGGTTGGCTAGAAATACGTCTGGACTGCGTCGACGACCCCATATGAGGCGTTGACAAGGGGAATCAGAGCCCACCTGTCAAAGGCTGAACACGGGTGCGAAATCCCCAGACAGACCAACTCGCCGACAGCGATGCTGTCCTCGGCGGAAAACGAGAGAAACAGGTGTTGGTCATTGAGTGCAGTGACCTGGGCATTACAGAACTGCCGCTCCGAACCCTCCCGCCTCACCACCAACGGGACGGGCATACCGGCGTCGTAAGGTACATCCCGTCGGCCGCACCCAAGAATCGCCACACCGGGGGCGGGCACGGACAAAACCTGTGCCCACACCTCCAAGGCCGGCTGGAAGGGATCCACGTCATCTCGGAGCGGGGAAGTGTTTTCGTAGAGACCATGATCGTGGGTGACGTAGCAACCGCTCCTTAAGACAACCCGGATCGCAGGTCCGTGCCATTCCCCCACAAACTGCCGCACCACTTCATCGAAGTAGGCGCTCCCCCCACTTGTCACCATCGGTTGCGGGGGAAGCAGGCCCGCTATGTGGAGGGCATGTAAGGTACCTGCCATTTCGCCAAGGAAAGCCCTCGCAGCAATGAGTTTACGCATAGCGCTTTCGCCTTGAACGAGGCCTTCGAAACCCTCAATTCCAACTAACTCCAGGTATGAAGACGAGGCAACGCCAGCGGCAACTGTCAGTGCATCCTGCGTGGACCTGCATCCTGCCCTGCCCCCGGTATACCCGAGTTCCAGCAGCACCGGCAGTGGCTCTGCAGGAGCGGACATCTGACTCAACGCTTCATTCATAAGCTGGACACCTGCCAAGGAATCCACCAGAACGTACACTTCCCTTGCCTTATCTTGGCGGCGGAACTCACAGATCCATTCAAGGTCAGCTTTGCCATGTACCTGGTTGGCGATAATGATTCGTTCAATTCCGCATCCAGCAAGGACACGGGCCTGGGAAACTGTCGCCACGGTGACGGCCCAGGCGCCGGCTTCCATCTGAAGACGTATAAGCTGCGGACTCATGGTCGTTTTCGCATGGGGTGCCAACAGGACCCCTCGCTGCTCGCACCAGCCGGCCATACGTAGAATGTTGTGGTTTAGCTCTGCTTCCTTCAGAACCAAAACAGGCAGGGAAAAATCCCCAGTGAGCGCATTCCATCCCCGTTCCCGAATTTCAGCGGTGGAAAGTCCGGAAATGCTTGGCGGAAATGCTTTGTAACGGCCAACAACCCTGTCGGCTTCAAAGCTAACTGCAGAAGTCTGGGGCTTCTCTTGTGACATAAATGCACTTCTCCTCGATCTCACATCGAAGATTACGCCGCGTCCATGGTGTGCAATTAGTGCTGAAGGCAGAGCTCCTGACCGATATTTCTGCCTTTCGGACAAAGCGGATTTGGTACGCATGCGGGGGTCTTGACGATCGTCATCTGGCTGATAGCTTGGCCACGGTGGACTACAGAACCCGAAAAAACTTCGACAGCACAGACAGGGCTGTCTTCAGAGCCCTCGATGACGACCCTCGGATACCTGTGCTCCTTCTTGCCAAGAAGCTTGGTCTTGCGCGGGCTACGATTCAGACCCGACTCGAACGGAAGATGGTGGGTCATCACCTCCTTCCGCACAGCACCCGCATCACGCCTGATTCGCTGGGCTTGCCAATTTCAGCCCTCGTGACCGCGGAAGTTGAACAAACATCGCTCGACGCAGCAGTGGCTGCTTTGGTGGGTATTCCAGAGATCATCGAGGTTCACGGCATAGCAGGGGAAGCAGACCTGGCTATCCGCGTTGTGGCACGCGACGCCGAAGACCTGTTCAGGCTGGGCCAAGCCATCACAGATTGCACAGGAATCCGTCGCACCACCACATCCCTCTTGTTGAAGAGCCTTATCCCCCTGCGGATCAGCCAACTTCTGGAGGAGGACGCATTGGCATAAAATCAGATGCTGTTCAGCCGGCCGGTTTCGTACCTATTTCCTGCAAGCGCAACTGCAAAGCCAACGCCAGCCTGACGTCGGGATCCTCAATATCAACTACCTTGGCCAGTCTTCGGAGCCTATGCCGCAGCGTATTAGGGTGCAGTACCAACGCCTCGGCACCACGGGCAATGTCGTAGTGGGCGGCCATCCAGCTTCGTAGAGTCTTGACATACTCCGTGCCCTGCAGGCGATCATATTCCACTATCCGGGACAGCGGCTCGGAGGGATGGGCATCGCGCGACTGCAATGCGTCCTGCACCTCAAGCAAGAACATTGAGGCTGCCAGTTCCTTGTGGTTGCCGATTTCACCGTGACCAAACGAACCGCACACCACACCCAAGGCTTGTCTGGCCTGGACTAGTCCAGTGGGTGCATCGGTGATGCTATTGAGCGTTCGGCTAACCCCGGCCCGCCAACCCGCTCCCACCACGTCCGCCGCCCTGCCCAGCACGCTGGCAAGGATCTTTCGCAAGACAGGTGAATCGGCCACGGTACCGATGACGGCGACGGTCTGTCCTTCCAAGGACCCGACAGCAGACTCGAGCCGATATGACGATAACGCCATCCTGAGCAGCACGCTAATGTGAACTGCGGCTGACTCCGCCGACCTGCCGGGCATGGAACCTTGGGCATTCTCGTTGCGGCCGATCGCCACCACTGATGCCGGAGCTTCCAACTGCAAACCGAATGATTCCGCAGCCTGATGATCAACGGGGGTGCGGAAGAGCCGGGCGAATCTTTCCGCCCGTTGCCTGCGGTCAGTGTCAGTTGCCACGTTCAGCCTGGCCAAATGGGGAGCAGCAAGACGTGCCCCTTCGGCGAGTACTTCGGCAGCATTGGAGGCAAGTGGTGTGCTTCCCAACTGCACCCAGATACTCCCCAGCGCCTCACCTCCATCGCGGACAGCGATGGCCAACCGTGGCCGAAAGTCAGCTTGGACTCCTATCCAGGTCGCAGTACCTGCCCGCATAACATTGGCGTAGTCCTCCGCGTTCGTTGGATGATCCGGCACGCGGCGGCCCAGGATTCCGTCGCGTCGCAGATCGTCAACTTCCTGTCCTGGAACCGATGAGTACGACAGCACCCTCATCGACAGGTCCTCGATAGCAACTGCTCCGCCAGCTCTTAGGGCGATATCATTTGCCAGCGAGAACAGGTCCGCCGCTCGATCGTCCTGTTCGAGTATGGGGTCCCTCAGTGCCCGCAGGGTATCGACGAGCACGTACAACTGTCCCCAGGAGAGGTCCTCACTGCATTCCAGCAACGTCACACCGAGACGATTCGCCTCGGCAATCATCACCTCGGGCGCCTCCCCCCGGGCCCGCACCACGACGGCCGCCGCCCTACGGTTCAATGCCTTATCCAGCAGGTCGGGCCCCGGACTGCCCGGGACTAATAGCACGGCGTCGGTGAGATCGACGTTGGCCTGTTCCACATCATGAATTACGGGCGATCCCATGGCCACGGAGGGCCCATGGGGCAACGCCAAGGGTCTTATCACCTCGGGGCCGAGGCTATCCAGGAGTACACCCAGAGTGATACCTACCGACCGTATCCCGTTGGCTGTGTTTGGGTCGGTCATGGGCTGCGACCTCCTAGGGCAGTAGATGAAGTGCCGCAAAGGCGGGTGACACGAGGCTATCAAGTAACAACGGAAAAGCCCGAGAGTTTCGGGAAACTCATATGTGCCGACATCGACAGGGCCTCGCTGACCTTCGTATAAGGGCACCATTGATATACGGCATTCGACGCCAAGGCTTTGCTTTGGCCGTCAACACCAAATATATCCAGGATTTTGTCCGCGACGCCAATCTTTAATTAGAAAAGTCATGCTCACTATTTCGGCAGGGCTCACAAATGGGACCGTGTGACAAACTCATTTTTGAAAATAGTGCCTATGAGCCCAAGGGTAGGGAACATTCAAATGATTGCATTCACCGCAATGGAGATCGCAGACATCACGCAAGGCTTTTTGATAGGAGACCCGAGCATCGTGCCCACCGGCGTGATCACTGACTCACGGGAAGCAACACACGGATCGCTGTACGTAGCCAAGCCCGGCGAGCACGTCGACGGACACGACTTCGTTGACGCCGCCTTTGAAGGCGGCGCCGTACTGGTCCTCGCCGAACGAAGAGTGACCGATGCCGACGGAAGACCATATCCCGCCGTCGTGGTTGATGACGCCGTACTTGCCATGGGGCACCTCGCCGCCGAAGCCGTCCGCCGCATCCGGTCCGAACGTGAGCAGCGCGGCGAGCCGTTTACGGTCATTGGAATCACGGGGTCGGCTGGTAAAACTACAACCAAAGACCTCTTGGCGGGGGTGTTGTCCACCTTTGGTGCGACAGTGGCACCCCAAGGCTCCTTCAACGGCGAGGTTGGTGTACCTCTGACCGTTTTTACCGCAGATAACGAAACGCGCTTCCTCATCATCGAGATGGGCGCTACCGGACTAGGCCACATCAAATATCTCGCCGATATGGTCAAGCCCGACGTGGGCGTTCTTCTCATGGTCGGCTCGGCACACGCCGGCGAATTCGGCGGGGTGGCGAATATTGCCAGGACAAAGGGCGAGCTCCTCGAGGCCCTCAGCACGCTGGGTACTGCGGTGATCAACCTGGACGACCCCAAGGTTGCCACCTTGCGCTCCCGCACAACTGCCAAGGTCGTTGGCTTCACTGCCTCGGGTTCTCCCGGCGAGGACGTGCAAGCCCGGAACGTGGTGATAAGTTCCCATGGACACCCCGAGTTCGATCTTTTCTTTCCCGGCACCGGCCCTTCCGTCCGCGTGGAAAGCCGCTTGATCGGTGGCCACCAAGTGACAAATCTCTTGGCGGCCGCCACCGCAGCCTTCTCAGTGGGTATTCCCGCTGCCGCAATCGCCTCATCGCTTAGCTTCCAACTACCCGCGAGCCGGTGGCGCATGGAACGCACAGAACGTCCCGACGGAGTAACCATCCTCAACGACGCCTTCAACGCCAACCCGGAATCCGTGAACGCGGCACTGCACACCTTGGCCCGGCTCGGACAAGGCAGGCGGACCTGGGCTGTCCTTGGAGGCATGCTCGAATTGGGTGACTGCTCCGTCCGCGAGCACATCGCGGTGGGGAATCAAGTGGCGCGGCTGAGAATTAACAGGCTCCTGGTGGTCGGACACGAAGCCCGGTCGATCTACAGCGCCGCTTTGCAGGAAGGTTTCCTCCATGACCAGTGCTGGTTCCTGGAGACAGCAGAAGAAGCCTACGAGCTACTCCACGGAGAACTCCTATCCGGTGACCTGATTCTGTTCAAGTCATCCAAACAGCTCGGTTTGAGGTACTTGGGGGATCGGATCGCGACGGCCCGGCGAGCCGATTACAGCATTTGGTCCCAAGGGAGCTGATGTTCCCCCGACACAGACTCACGGGCAGTCAGCTACGGTTCATGGCCGGGCCATGAGTGGAGTACAGCTGACCCTATGGGTTATCCAATGTTCCCTACTTTCAGGGCTCTCTTTGTCGGATCCACTGATGAACCTGCGCCCCGGGCGCGGAATCGTAGTCCCAAGGCGGTCTCGGTGCTTTGCGCCGCGGTGGCTTTCGAACAGACCCGGAGGAACTATGAATCACAGACATTTAAGAGCGGTCGCACTAGTGGGCGGCACCGCTGTTGCACTGAGCGCATGCTCGGTTGGAGGCCAGGCCGAAAGCGACGGACAGGAGCTGGTCAAGGATGGCAGCTTCTCCATGGCGCTGGATTCCGATCCCGGTAGCTTGAGCCCCCTTATGACCGTCTCCACATCAGCTAGCCAGGTAATCAACTACCTCTACGACCGCATGGTTTTCATCGACCCCGGCTCAGGCTCCGTCAAGTCCTGGTTGGCTGAGGCCTGGACAGAGAAGCCGGACGAAGTCGTCTATACGCTCAAGAAGGGCATCACATGCTCCAACGGAGAGCCGTTGACCCCTCAGACCGTCGCCGACAATTTCAATTTTGTGGCAGATGAAGCCAATAACTCCCCTTTGCGGGGCTTCTCCGTCCCGGGCGACCTTGTCGCCACTGCCGAGGACGCCACAGGGACGGTCACGCTGAAGACTCCCACACCTTCTCCTTTCCTTCTGGTTAACACGGCCTCCATAGGCATCACCTGTCAGTCAGGACTTCGCGATCCCGGCTCCGTGGCTTCCGCTTCAGACGGAACCGGTTTGTTTACCTTGACCGAAGCAGTGCCGAACGACCATTACACGTTGACCCGCCGTGACGGCTACAACTGGGGGCCGGACAACCAGACGACATCCGACACACTCGGAACGCCCAAGGATGTCACGTTCAAAGTCATCACGAATCCAAGCACTGCCGCCAACCTATTGCTGTCGGGCGAGCTGAACGCAGCGGTGGTTTCGGGGGCTGACGAGGACCGGTTGTCTTCGGCAGGACTTGGGAAGTTGGGGACTGACCGTCCCATGGGTGAGATGTTCTACAACCAGTTGTCCGGAAAACCCACTGCTGATCCAGCCGTCCGGAAAGCCCTCACCAAGGCAGTGGACATTCCCAACCTTTCAAGGATCATGACCGCCGACAAGGGCTCAATCAGCAAACAACTGTCCGGAGTAGCCCCCGTGGGATGCCGGATTGAGACTACCGGCGCCCTCCCTGCGGCCGATTTCGAAGGCGCCTCCGCTGAGCTCACCGCTGCTGGCTGGCTCTTGGACAGCAACGGAAAACGGTCAAAAGCCGGGAAGGCATTGAATCTGGCGTTTATCTACAACAATGCCGCTGACACTTCCAATGCTGCGGCCGAATTCGCCCAGCAACAGTGGACCAAGTTGGGGGCCACTGTTTCCATCAAGGGCGGCGACGAGAATTTCATGATCGAGCAATTGCTTAGCGGAAAGAACAACAATGATTGGGACATTGCGTGGGAGAACGTCAATGTCTCTGTCCCCAGCACCATTGTGCCCCTGATTTCCGGTCCTGCTCCTGCGGAAGGCCTCAACTTCGGCTCCATCCACAACACGGGCTACGACTCAGCCGTCGCTAAGGCTTCGACCCTGACGGGCGAGGCGGCATGTGATGCTTGGGCAGAAGCCGAAGAGGCACTCTTCGAAACAGCAGACGTAGTGCCCTTCGCATCGGCGCCCTCCAACACCTACCTCAACAACGCTTCCGGCGTCTTCGACACCGTGGTGGCCGGTCCGCTTGTCCGTGTACGGAAATAGGCGGGCATCCCCATGGTCGACACTTCCATCCACCCACCCTTGAATGTTATGCACACAGGCGTCGTCCGCCGCGGATGGTTTCGCTTCGCCATTCGGCGAGGCACCCAATTCCTGATCTCCATTGCAATCTTGGTTACGGTCGCCTTCCTCATGCTCCACCTGATTCCGGGTGATCCTGCACGACAATCCCTCAGTCCAACGGCCAGTCCCGAGCAGGTAGCCGAACGGACCAGGGAATTGGGGCTGGACCAGCCACTTGCCGGACAGTACCTCTCCTTCTGGCAGGGACTTCTGATTGGCGATCCCGGGAATTCGATCAGCCTACGGATGCCCGTTGAGGACGTAATTGCCAGCCGACTTCCTGCAACCGTGGAATTGGCTGTCTTGACGGTACTGGTAGTTCTTACCCTGGCCATTCCCATAGGACTGTCAGCTGCTGCGCTCACCAAAGGGGGGCGGCGACGGGGACTGGAGCTGACATTCAACAGCACCAGCGGACTCATCGCCTCCGCACCGGAATTTCTGATCGGGGTGGGGCTGGTCTACGCCTTCGCCGTGAGCGTCCCGTGGATGCCGGTCGCGGGGCGCAGTGGTCCGGCGAGTTATGTCCTCCCGGTAGCTGCACTTTCCATTGGCGCAGTGGCTGCCCTCTCACGAATTGTCCGGGCGGAAGCCTTGGATGTCCTCAGCTCTGACTATATGCGCACCGCGACGGGTAAACGGATGCCGTTGCTGCGTAAGTACCTGCGGCATGCACTGCCAAACCTGATGACGTCCACCATGACAAATGCGGGGTTGTTCCTGGGCTCCCTCATAGCCGGGACAGTTCTGGTGGAGAGCATCTTTGCCTGGCCCGGTCTGGGCATGACGTTGGTGCAATCCATACGTGCCAAGGATTTCCCCTTGGCCCAGGCCCTCGTAGTGG
The DNA here is from genome assembly GCF_044769165.1 of Paenarthrobacter sp. NPDC090517. Classification (NCBI taxonomy): domain Bacteria; kingdom Bacillati; phylum Actinomycetota; class Actinomycetes; order Micrococcales; family Micrococcaceae; genus Paenarthrobacter; species Paenarthrobacter sp. NPDC090517. The sequence goes on from NZ_JBIVXN010000003.1 coordinate 58,534, forward strand.
TGTACGGGGCAATTGTTCTGATCATTAACCTGACGGTAGACGTCCTACTGGCGATATTGGACCCCCGTTCGACAATTAAGGATTCCTGATGGCCGTATCCAGATTGAACGGACGCTGGAGTTCGGCGTTGCTGACGCCAACCGGGCTCGTCGCGTTGGCCGGTTTGGCAGTAATGCTGTTCCTGGTGATATTTGCACCAGTCATCTGGGGGGACATCAGTACCACCACAGACCCCACGGCTCTCTCCCGTAAACCCGATCCGTCGCATCCTTTCGGTACGGACGCCGGCGGCAGGGATGTTTTTGCACGCACCATGGTCGCCGCACGGCTCAGTGTCCTGATGGCTTTGGCGGCCAGCGCGATGGGAGTACTGGGTGGCGCCTTGCTGGGCGCGTTGCCCAGCGTACTGCCGCCTTCCTGGGGACGGATGATATTGGCCGGCGTGAACTTTGCCCTCGCGTTCCCGGGGCTCCTCATCACGGTGGTGCTCTCGGTGATCTTCGGCCAAGGCATCGCGGGGGCGGTGTTCGCTATTGGTTTGGCAATTCTTCCCGCATATGCACGGCTGACCAGCACGCTCGCAGCCTCAGTGGCGGGCCGTGACTTCGTCGCGGCGGCACGCGTTCTGGGCGTGTCCCGTACGAGACTGCTTCTGCGCCATGTCATGCCCAACATCGCAGCGCCCTTGATCGTGAACGCCTCCGTGACTGCGGGAGGTGCTCTTACAGCTTTTGCGGGGCTGTCCTACCTGGGGCTCGGAGTCCAGCAACCCGACTTCGACTGGGGCAGGATGTTGAACGAGGGACTGCTGAAGATCTTCGTTAACCCCGCGACCGCGCTGGCGCCGGGGGTCGCGGTCGTGGTCTCAGGCATCATCTTCACGCTGGTAGGTGAAACAATCGCCCGCGCCACGGGGGTCACCACGTCCCTCAGCGACAGGCTTCCCCGCCTCCGCCCCCGTGATCTTGGTCCGGAGGTTCCCGGCAATGACAACGGCGCCGTGCTCCAGGTCCGTGATCTGCGCATCGCCGCTCCAAGCCGGAGCAGATGGCTTGAGCTTGTTCGGGGTGTCAGCTTCGACGTCGAACGTGGTGAGCTGGTAGGGCTGGTGGGCGAGTCCGGGTCAGGCAAGTCACTTACGTGCATGGCGGTGGCACAGCTCGCTGAGCACCCATTGCATATCAGCGCGCAGACTATCCGTTTCGATGGACGGGAGATATACCGCGGCTCAGCTCCGACCAGACCCGGACGCGCGGTGTCGAGACTGTTGGGAACGCGCCTGGCCATGGTGTTCCAGGATCCGATGTCTTCACTCAATCCCTCGATGAGGGTAGGTGGGCAAGTTGCGGAACCTGGCTTCCTTCATGGCGGGCATGGTCGTCGGGCGGCCTGGGCAAAAGGGATTCAGCGGCTCTCGGAGGTAAAAATTGCTGATCCGGAGCGCAGGGCCAGGCAGTACCCTCACGAACTTTCGGGAGGAATGCGTCAACGGGCCATGATAGCCATGGGGCTCATGGGTAAACCGGCGTTGATCATTGCCGACGAACCTACAACGGCACTGGATGTTACCGTGCAGCGCGAAGTTCTTTCGGTGCTGCACGATGTCCATCAGGAAACCGGCGCCGCGGTACTGATGATTTCCCACGATATTGCAGTCATAACCGGGTTCTGCACCAGGGTAATGATCATGTACCGAGGACAGATCGTGGAAAATATCAGCACCGAAGATTTGGTTGCCGGTAAGGCCCGCCATCCCTATACGCAGGCACTCCTGGCTGCGGTTCCCACCTTGGAAACTGACCGCACCGTGCCAATGCCCACCATTGTTGAAGGTGCGGACTTCGATGCTGACCTCCGCTTCGATGTCGCCAACCGACCAGCGGACGGGCTTCCCCCCTCAAAGGGTAAAGATTCAACCGAGCGTGAAGGAGCAAACGCATGACCGAACTGGTTTTTGATCGAGTACGGGTTAGTTTTGGACACGGTCCGCGCACCTTCACCGCCCTTCACGATGTATCGCTTCGTGTTCCGGCCGGGGGCAGCGTCGGACTGGTCGGTGAATCAGGGTCGGGCAAGTCCACCCTGGCACGGGCTGCCGTGGGTTTATGTGAACCCACACGCGGATCCATCACCTTGGACGGCACTGAACTGGTCCATGCACGGGGCGCCGCCCTGTCCTCTCGTCGACGGGTGCAAATGGTGTTTCAGGACCCTTCGTCATGTCTGGATCCCCGGATGACCATTGGCGCGTCCCTAATAGAGGCCCTGCGCACTGCCGAACGCCGGGATCGGCGGCGTAGCACTTCATTGGGCCGGTCCATCGAGGTAAGTAATCTCCTCGAATCTGTGCAACTGCCAGCGGCCAAGGCGTCAGCCTTTCCATCGGCATTGTCGGGCGGACAGCGCCAACGTGTAGCACTCGCCCGTGCCCTCGCCGCCGATCCGGCTTTTATCCTCGCGGACGAGATCACGTCAGCCTTGGACGTATCTGTCCAGGGATCAGTCATGAACCTTTTGAAGGAACTGCAGGCTGAGCGGGGGTTTGGGTTACTGTTCATCAGCCACAATTTGGCCGCCGTCCACTATCTCTGCGACAACGTGGCGGTGCTTAGGGGTGGACGATTGGTGGAAGCAGGACCCACAACCGAGGTTCTGCACGCGCCGCAAGCGGACTACACACGGAAACTGCTGGCTGCCGTCCCTAAGATCGGTGAATCCTTGTACTGAAACTCAGTTATTCCGACGCTGGCCTTTCCGGCAGGGGCCACAGCGTTTCGGGCCGTTCTTGCTCGCGGATGAACGGCAGACGGTAGACCCCCTCGGCACTTACCAGTAACCGATCATCACTTAAACGCAGCGTCAGGAGATCTCCGGCAGTGAATGCCCCATCCGGGGCTGGTTGCAGGCGTGCAATTGTTTGAAGACCGAGCTCCAATTCTCCGTCCTCCGTGATAGTCGCCAACGCACCCAGCTCCGGATTGCGGTATGCAGCCGCCGGCATGGTTGCCCCGATGGACGGCGGCTCACACCGGCGAAAATAGGAGTCGTCGCCAGGACGAAAGGTTGAGGAAACCTGGAGGAGCGCTCCCTTGACCTGCAGGCGGAAATCAGCCGAATCATCCAGGCCTTGCCAGACGCCTCCCGTAGTCGCGACGAACTCTCCGTTCAGGAACCCACCTGAAAGAGCGACGCGCCCGTCCTCGATTGGCTCCACGTGAAGGGTCACGTCCGTCGCAGGGTCCACCCAATAACCCGACAAGGCGTACGTCATTCCAGGATCAACTACAACGGTCTGCGGCGCCCCCGGACAGGTCAGGCCGGTCGCCAACTGCAGGGCCTCCACGGCTATTTGTCTGGGCTTGACTGAGGAATTGTTCGACAGAACCGCGACCCCGATCCCGGTCTCCGGCAGAAAAATAAGCTGGGACCGGTAGCCTGGGACCTCGCCTGAATGTGCCAATGCCCGTTGGCCACAGATGCTCATGTGCGCCAAGCCCAACGCGTAGAGCCGTGGGGTCTCACCCTTGCCGCTTGTAGATCGCACTAGTGCATTCTTCAGCTCTGCACCCAGAACGCGGCCGTCCTGCAGGAATCCGAACCAGGGGCCAAGATCAGCGATGCTGGTGACAAGGCCACCATCTCCTACGGCACATTCTTCCGTGTCAGCCCGGGAAACTCCCTTGCCATCAACTAGATATCCGTTGGCGAACAGGGGCAGCGGGATCATCGTGTCTTCCCGGTACAAGGTATTTCGCATGCCCAGTGGGCAAAAGATTCGCCTTGCCGCAAACTCGCCTAATGTCATTCCTGCGAGGCGTTCAATAAGCGACGCTACAAGAACGTACCCGGTATTGGAGTAAGAAAAACGGCTGTCTGGCTCAAAGTTGAGGGCAGTCAACCCTGCCACGAACGCGAGGACCTGCTCCTGGCTGATCCGGGTCAACGGGAGCCCAGCCATCTGGGCCACAGAGAGCCAGTCCGGCAAACCTGCCGTGTGGCGCAGACACTGTTCAACAGTTACAGGTGTCGGCAGCTGAAGCTCAGGGAGGTGAGACCGCAGGTCATCCTCCATGGACAACCTTCCGTCCGCGCACAAGAGCAAAGCAGCCGTCGCAGTGAACTGCTTGCTTACGGACGCGGTGTCAAAGCGTGTATGTAGATCCACGGGGACACTGAACTCTACGTTTGCCAACCCGGCGGCCGCGTGGTGGATCAGGGCGCCATCCCTGTAGATCCCCACTGCGGCACCCGGGGCATCATGGTGGACTTTGGATTGAACGAGCTCGTTCAGAAGGTCTGAGATATCCATGTCCATCACCATCTCAAAATGCCCGGGGACCCTGTTGGGCGGGATGGCCAGTATCCAAAGGCCCTTAGTGTCCAATGCTACAAAGGCAGCTTCTCCAACCGGCAGCTCCTGCCAGCTTCAGGAGAGTGTCTGCAATATCTCCAAGCTGACCCAGACTTCGTAGCCCGCCGCAGCTTCGATAAGCACGCGACCCTCCGCACCATCTGCCGCGAGCCATAGGGCAGAATCATCAGGCATCGCAATGTCAACGAAGCCCCTCCGGATATGCCTTCCCCTTGCGCGCACCTCAACCTCAGCTCCCCGCAAACGGCTCCACCGCTCGTAGAGGTACAAGTCGTCGTCGGAGATGGTTGTTGTGTTCACGCCACAAAATCTACGGCGCACCAGCCAATGATTCATTGTGCAACCGCCACGAGTTCATAGACAGGATTGGAACTTCCAACCAAGGCCCGTCACACACTTGTGCTTAAGGCCACATGACGCTTTGATATATTAGTCATGTATTAGATGTCTACGAATGACTCTTAACTCAACGAGGAGTACAAAGCATGCAGCAACTCGCGCATCGACTCGAACGGCTCGGCACCGAAACCGCCTTTAGCGTCGCCCAAGCAGCGGCGGCCTGGAAGGCGAAGGGGAATCTGGTTTACCCCTTCCACCTCGGTGACATCAACATCCCCACCGCCCCGCACATCGTCGAAGCCATGACCAAGGCAATCGCCGACGGCTACACAGGCTACTGCCCCGGCCCCGGCATCCCCCAGCTGCGCGAAGCCCTCGCGGAGGACATCGGCTCACGCCGCGGCATCAGCCTGTCCCCCGACAATGTCGTGGTCATGACGGGCGGCAAGCCGGTCATCACGAAGTTCCTGCAGGCGGTGATGAACCCCGGTCAGGAAGTGCTGTACCCGAATCCCGGCTTCCCGATCTATGAATCGCAGATCGAATACCTCGGAGGCACGGCGGTGCCGTACCGCTACCTCCCAACGAGCCAGGGCTTCTCAATAGACCTTGATCAGGTGCGCGCATCGATCACGCCGAACACTGTTGCCATCATCTACAACGACCTGCAGAACCCCATCTCCGCGGAATCCACTGCAGCTGAGCGCGAGGCCATCGCTCGGATCGCCCAGGAGCACAATCTCTGGGTGCTTTCCGACGAGGCCTACTTCGAGACCCGCTACGAAGGAGTCTCCAGTTCCATCACGTCGCTTCCAGGCATGGCAGAACGAACCGTCATCCTCTACACCTTCAGCAAGAAGTTCGCGATGACGGGCTCACGCCTCGGCTGTGCTGTAGCTCCCCTTGAGATCGCAAAAGTTCTCAGCACTCTCAACACCAACGACGAGTCATGCACCACGCATTACGTGCAGTGGGCAGGCGTCGAAGCACTCCGCGGTACCCAGGAACCGGTCCAACAGATGCTCGACATCCTGCGTGAACGGCGGGATGCTGCCTGCGAACTCGTGAACTCCGTCCCCGGGATGCACGTCGCAGTGCCCCAATCGACGTTCTACCTGTTCCCCGACGTCACTGACGTCATGGAGAAAATGGGTTACACCGCAGTAGGTGACTTCGCCAGCGACGCCCTGTACAAGACCGGCGTCTCCTTCTGCACTCGCGAGCACTTCGGCCGGCGCCTACCCGGTGAGGAAAGGCAGTACATCCGGCTCGCCTACTCAGGCATCGACGTCGCCAACATCCGTGAGGGCCTCGGCCGCCTCCGCGACTGGATCGTGACCGCATGAGCCGCGTCGTCGTCACGGGACGCATCCCCGACGCTGCAATTGAAAAGCTCCGCGCCGAACACGACGTCGAGGCCTGGGATGGTCCCGAGACCATTACCCGCGAGGAACTTCTGCGCCGGGTAGCCGGCGCCGATGCCATAGTGTCCCTGCTCACCGAGCGCGTTGATGCAGAACTGCTCGACGCCGCCGGACCGCAGCTCAAGGTCGTCGCGAATGTCGCCGTCGGATATGACAACATCGACGTTCCCGCCTGCAGCGAACGGGGCGTCGTGGCCACCAACACGCCAGGCGTGCTCACCGACGCCACGGCCGACATCGCGTTCGGCCTCATCCTCATGGCCACCCGTCGGCTCGGCGAAGGTGAACGGCTCATCCGCTCCGGCCAGGCGTGGAAGTGGGGCATGTTCTTCCTGCTCGGCAGCAGCCTGCAGGGCAAGACGCTCGGCGTCGTAGGCATGGGCGGAATCGGCCAGGCAACCGCACGGCGGGCCAAAGCGTTCGGCATGGATGTCGTCTACCAGTCCCGCAGCGAGATCGATCCCGTGATCGCAGCGGAACTGGACGCCCGACGGGTGGATCTCGACGAACTGCTGGCCACCTCCGACGTCGTCTCACTGCACTGCCCCTACGGCCCTGCAACCCATCACCTGATCGGGGCCGAACAACTCGCTGCGATGAAGAGCTCCGCGTTCCTCGTCAACACCGCGCGCGGACCGATCGTGGACGAAGACGCGCTGGCAACAGCCCTCCGCGAAGGTGCAATCGCGGGAGCCGGACTTGACGTCTACGAGCAAGAACCACGCGTCCATCCCGGTCTGCTGGAACTGGACAACGTCGCCCTCCTGCCGCACCTCGGCTCAGCCACAGTGGAAACGCGTACAGCCATGGCCATGCTCGCCGCCGATAACGCACTGGCAGTGTTGAGCGGTGAACGACCTCCGGCACCGATCGCGTAGCGGGATCTGACAGAAAGAAAGCATACGAAGTAATTTCTCAAGGGAGAGAAACTATGGCTGACATTACCCAAGCCCAGACAGAATCCGTTCTCGCGGCAGCCGCCAAGGCTGCACTGGAACAAGGAACGGCAATGAATATCGCTGTCGTGGATGCAGGCGCCAACCTCAAAGGCTTTGTCCGGATGGACGGTGCATGGTTGGGAAGCATCGACATAGCAATACGGAAGGCACGCACCGCCCGATACTTCGATATGCCAACAGGTTCGATCGGCGAACTCTCCCAGCCCGGGGGTTCCCTCTTCAACATCGAAGTATCCAACGGAGGACTCATTACGTTCCCCGGCGGCGTTCCCCTGTACAGCCAGGACGGCCATGTTATTGGCGCTGTGGGCGTCAGCGGAAGCACGGTAGAAAATGACCATGCCGTTGCCTCTGCGGGGGCCGCGGTCGAGTTTTAACACCAGGGGGCGTCCGGGTTTCACGGGCGCCCCTGTCACCCCTTAGATCGGATCAGGCCAGCCAGCGCCACCAGCGGGATCGTTCAGGTTCGGCCGTAAGTTCCAGTTCCGGCTCCGGTTCCTCGCCCAAGGCCAGCGCTGCCTCAACGACGTCGTCCGCGGTGAGGGTCATGACGGCATCACGATCGAGCGCATCGAGACTGTGTTCCTCGTCGCGTGACAGCCGCAGCGCCTGCCGGTTGAGCGCCTGCTCGAACAGCGTGCGGGCGAACCGGGCGTTGCCCGAGTCCTCGCCGGCGTGGAGCCCGGTGAGGATGCGACGCAACATCTGGTCCGCACCGGGCTCCAAGGTGTACTCGTGCTGGGCCAGCATTTGGTGGAAAATCGTCTGGAGTTCGTCCACGGAGTAGTCGGGGAACGTAATCTCCCGGGCAAACCGGGATCGCAATCCGGGGTTGGACAGCAAAAAGGATTCCATCAGCCGCGGGTACCCGGCCACAATCACCACTAAGCGGTGGCGATGATCCTCCATCCGCTTAAGCAGGACCTCGATCGCCTCCGGGCCGAAATCCATCCGGCCATCCTCCGGTGCCAGCGCATAGGCCTCGTCGATGAACAGGACGCCGTCCAGCGCACGCCGGATCACCCGGTCCGTCTTAATGGCGGTCGCCCCCACATACTGCCCCACCAAGCCCGAACGGTCGACCTCCACCAAATGGCCCTTCTGCAGTAGGCCCACCGCGCGGTACATCTCGGCCAGAAGCCTCGCCACGGTTGTCTTGCCTGTGCCCGGGTTTCCGAGGAACACCAGATGCTGTGACGTGGCCACCTCCGGCAGGCCGTGAGCTTTCCGTCGGGCCTGGACCTGGAGCAAGGCAACAAGTGCCCGCACCTGTTCCTTCACCGTCTCCAGCCCGACGAGCGCATCGAGCTCGGCCTGCACTTCAGATAACGGTCTGGCCGGCCCGGGCCTGGCACCGATGAAATCACCCATCAGGTCGTCGACTCGTTCTGAACCTGACAGCTTGAGCTGATTGGCCAGATGGCCTACGGTTTCGCGCAGGTCATCAAGCGGGTTGCGGCTTGCAGCCATACAACCACTGTAGTCCCCGATTTCCGACCACGTACAACGAGTACGAGGTGCCAGTTCGACGCCCGGCGCGGAACCGTTCACACCGCCGTCGTACGGGTGGTTAGGCTGGGTGGATGGCCACAGTTATTCTCGTGCGGCACGGCCGCACCACAGCAAATGCCACTGGACTGCTGGCCGGTCGGGCCGACGGTGTCAGCCTCGACCAGATCGGGCGGGAACAGGCCGCTCTGATGGCAGACCGGCTCGCAGCCGTGCCGTTAGTCGGGGTGGTGTCGAGCCCTCTTGAGCGTTGCCGGCAGACAACCCAGTTCATCCTTGATCGTCAGGCTGGCGCGCCGTACGCTCCCATCGATATGGATCTCACCGAATGCGACTACGGCCTGTGGCAGGGCCGTACGCTCACTGATCTTACCTCCGAGGACTTGTGGCCGGCAGTGCAATCGCAACCGTCCGCCGTCGTGTTTCCCGGCGGTGAATCCATGGCAGCGATGCAGGCCAGGTCCGTGGCAGCGATCCGACGCCACGATGCAGCTTTCGAAGCCGAGCATGGGCCCGGGGCGGTGTGGGCGGCCGTCAGCCACGGTGACATCATCAAAGCCATCCTCGCCGACGCGCTGGGCATGCACCTTGACCTGTTCCAGCGTATTAACGTGGGCCCTGCATCCCTGTCGATCGTGCGCTACGGCCCCAGCCGGCCGAGCGTTTACGCTACCAACACCGATGCGGGTGACCTGTCATGGCTGTCGAACGGCATCCAATCGGGCGATGCGCCGGTCGGCGGCGGTGCAGGGCAGACCGCGCCATGAACCATATGTGCCTAAAATACTGACATGCCTACACGTGTTCACGAGTTTGCCTGGCCTGATCGGGTGGTAGTTGGCACCATTGGCCTCCCGGGGGCACGAACGTTCTACCTGCAGGTGCGCGCAGGTAAGCAGATCGTGAGTATTGCCTTGGAGAAGCAGCAGTCGGCCCTGCTCGCGGAGAAGATCGACGATATTCTCGACCAACTGATCACCGCCGAGGGCAACCCCTTCAGCGTTCCCACAGGTACTCCCATAGAGCTTGTCGACAACGACCCGCTGGAAGCCGTTCAGGAGCAATTTCGCGCCGGCGCCATGAGCTTAGGTTGGGACCCAACCACCGCCCAGGTGGTGGTTGAGGCGTACCCCATCAATGATGTCGATGAGGATGACGACGACGAATCGGCTGACGGAGACGACGCCAGCGAGATGCTGCTGGTGCGAATGCCGGTGGGCACCGCGCGTGCATTCGCCAAGCGAACCCGTGAGATCGTGGGAGCCGGGCGTCCGACGTGTTCGAACTGCGGTTATCCCATAGACGCCGACGGGCACATCTGCACCCTTCCTGAGGTCTGATGCCGACGCCGGACCTGGTGACCGCCGATCTGACCCTCACCGGGCGCATCACCACGGCCTCCAACGCTACATTCCTGGGCAGCATCGGCGACGTCGAAGTCGTCTATAAGCCGATAGCCGGCGAAAGTCCGCTGTGGGACTTTCCGCACGGCACCCTTGCCCACCGTGAGGTGGCCGCTTACTTGGTGTCGCAGGTCTCCGGCTGGGACATCGTTCCACGCACGTGGCTGCGCGATGGCCCTTTCGGCACCGGAATGGTGCAGCTGTGGCAAGAGCAAGACCCGTCCCAACGCGCCGTGAACCTGTTTGCAACAGACAAGGTGCCCGACGCAGGCTGGAAACACGTTCTCGAAGGTCAAGACGAGAACGGACGGACGGTCGCGCTGGTTCACGAAGACACACCAGCACTCCGACGCATGGCGGTGTTCGACATGATCGTAAACAACGCCGACCGTAAAGGCGACCACATCCTCGCCATGACTGACGGACACCGCCACGGCGTGGACCATGGGCTCACCTTTCACCACGACCACAAGCTGCGTACGGTGCTGTGGGGATGGCTGGGAGACCCCCTTACCGCTGAGGAACGCGACGGCATCGATCGCGTCGCCGACGGACTGCGCGGTGGGCTCGGCCGGGACTTGGCCGACTTACTCAGCGCCGAAGAAATCGCATCGCTTGCCACGCGCTGTGCCCGCTTGCTCTCGGCAGGGCGGTTCCCCGCTCCGAGCGGCGGGATGCCAGCGGTGCCTTGGCCGCTGTTTTAGGGGAAATAGGCTAACGCACGGTACGTGAAGTTCCTGAACCGTACTTCCCCCGCCCCGGATGCGAACAGTGCCGGGCGCAGGCTGAGGAGTTCGTCGGCGGTATTGGTGTTGTACCCCTCCACGTTGAACCGCAGTCCGTGCCTGGTCCAGTCGGTTCCGTTCAGGCTGTAGTACTGGGTGACTATGTGGTTGTCGTTGACAATTCGCAGGTGCAACGTTCTGGCCGCAGGCGCAGGCTCACGCCAATATGGAATGGCCCTGCCTGCACGGTAGCTGGTCATGCTGCTGCCGTCGTGACCCATGCCGCAGAACAGCCGATCGCTGTAATACAGCAGCATGCCACCTTGGGCACCGTCACTGACGTCCATCTCAACCGTGATCTCATAGCGCCGATCGCCAACGATGCACGTTAAAGCCGAGCTGTCAGAGGGTCCTGATCCGCGGGCTTGCAGGACCAAACCATCGTCCAAGGATGCCCGAAGATACTCATCCTTGGACGGGGCGTGAAACGACCACTGGGCTCCAAAGCGCCCGGCGGAAAAATCATCGGAAAGCGGCGAGCCATGGCTCTTATCGGCGCCCTGTGACACGGCGGGCAAGGGTGCGGCCAATGGCAATGACAGGTCTCCCCCGCCTGCCCTTGGCCATCCCTCCTTGTCCCATGTGATGGGTTCCAAGAGTGTCTGCCGGCCGAGGGTGGCAAACCCTTTTTCGTAGCCGTGATAGATGCTCCACCATTGGCCGTTGGGGCCCTCGAACAGGGTGGCATGTCCCTTGCTCCACCACGGTTCATCCGCATCCCATGTCCTGATGATCGGATTGCGGGGGCAGTCCTCCCACGGGCCGTCAATGGAGCGGGAGCGGGCGACGGCGACCATATGCCCGGTGGGCGGACCGGAGGTGCCGCCCACCGCCGTCGTGAGGTAGAACCATTCGCCTCGGCGGGTCAGTTTGGGCCCCTCCAGCGCGTAGGCTTCAACCACCCAGTCGTCGGGGTAGCGCCAGCCATCGTAGACGTGCTCCACGGGCCCGTTGATAGCCAGTCCGTCGTCGGTGAGCCGGACACGGCTGACTCCGCTGAGGAACAGGTAGCGGTTGCCGTCCTCCCCCACCACGTGCCCCGGATCGATGTGCCCTTCGATGCCCAGGTTGATCGGTTCGCTCCAAGGTCCCGCCATGTTCTCGGCATGAATGACATAGGTCAGCACAGGCGCAGTTGGGTCCGGGGAGATGGCGGTGGGAATGATCGGTATGTAGATGAAGTACCGGCCGTCCACTTTGCACATGTCTACAGCGAACACACAGCCGATGGGCGTGGAAAGGGCCGGTCCCAGCGGTTGCCAGTTCAGTAGGTCTCGTGAGTGCCAGATGATCAGTCCGGGTGTGGACTCAAACGAGGAGAAGGTCACGTAGTAGTCATCGCCGTCGCGCAGGATGGCCGGGTCCGGGTGGTCCCCTGCGAACGCCGGGTTCAGGTACGTTCCATCGCCGAGGTCGGCCCGGCGCTGGCCCTCCAGGCTCACAGCGTGCTGCGTTGTTTGGTATGTCATACGTCCAGTCTTTTCACTAGTGGAGATTACGGGCGGTGGTTGTAGACCAAGTTCAGTGGCCCCAGTAGACCTGCCGTCAGGATTTCGGCTTCATCGTTGAACACTGTCGTCATAGGTGGGTATAGCGTCCCGGTGTTGCTGCGGGCTTCTGCAATCAGCCGGTTGCGCCACGGATTAGTGACATTGATTTCGATCCGGTTTGTTCCGGGCCTCAGCGCGTTGGTGGACACTCTGTACGGAGCAGTCCAGAGAATTCCTGACTCTTCTCCGTTGATTTCGAGGCGCGCTACATCAGCAATATCGGAGAACTGGACAGCGTGCGGGAGTTCGGGGCCATCGAGCTGGAACTCCACCAGATACGTAGCCGTTCCGGAGAAGTGCTCGGCCCCGAGTCCAGGGTCGGTCCAATAACTGGCCTGGGCCAGCGGCACCGGATTGGAGCCGGGGATGGTGAGCGTCCACTCACCAGAGGCCTCTGTAATCCATTCGTTTTCGGGATGTGGATCCGCTTCGCCTCTGAGAATGAAGAGCGAACCATAAGGGGGTAGGCGCACATCGAAGCCGTCTCCATCCCCGGATCGGATGAGGGCATCTTGTCTGAGTGTCACCGGGTCCCACGCAACGAATGTGCCACCCGTATCCTGCAGCCTCAGGGTGGTGTGCAGCTCTTCGTTGACAGGGTTGGCGATGAAAATCAGTGGCTGATCGCCGTCCACCCATCGAGCGATCCGCCGTACCCGGGGGTCTTCTACGATCACACGAGGAAGGAAATGCTCCCGAAGCACGGAAGCCAGATCTGCAGTGGCGAAAACCTTGCCACTGTTCGGGCTGTCCCAAATGAGGTGACACAAACGCTTGTACTCGGTGTCCTCGTCAGCCAGTGAGCGCTTGGCCGTTGGACGTTCGCCCACCACCGTTGCACCCTGTTTCACCAATCGCAGGATCGCTTGGAGGGCGCCTGTACTCATCCTGTTGCTGGCACCGCCGAGGTAAAGAAGTCTGTAGCGGGAGGCGCCCGCCTGCAGTTCGCCCGCCTTAACATTCAATACGTTGCTCAGTGCGTCCGGGCCGATGTAGTCGTAGTCGTAGTCAACTGGAACGTCGTCATTGAATGCGTTACCGAAAAGCGCCGTAACGGGGGCTTCCTCGCCGATGAAGTAGGCGATATCCACCGCTGGCCGACCAAGAGAAAGAAGATGCGAGCACCGGGCCAAATAGTCCACCCAAGGCTTGGCAGCGGACGCCCAGGTTTCGTTGCGGGTAAAGGATTGGCCGAGCGAGGGCGCCAGGGCGATTCCCGGTGGTGATACCTGGGTGGGCTGGTGCGGGGAAGTATGGATGCAGAAACGGTTCACACCGAGGGCCAGTTGGAGGTCAGCCACATGCTTCAAGGACTTCGGCGAATCACTCCAAGGGTTTCGTCCTGAGGTAAAGGCTTCAGAGCCGGTGTGGCTACGTTCGTAGACATGTGCCACCGATGATGCGCCTTTGAGGTCGGCAACATAGGTGGGCGCGGGGCCGGCTTCAGAACTGAAGGTCCACATGGCCCCCATGGGGACATCTGCGTGGGAGCGCATGGCCAGATCGTCGCCGAGCTGCGGCCTGCGGTCTTCCAGCGCTTCCGCGTAGTAGATCGCGCCACGCTGATGTGCTTCCTCGGACAAAGTTCCGTAGTACGACTCAGAGAAGACTTCAGCGATCGTCCGCCGGAAATCGGCGAGGAAGAGGTCGCTGGAGTAGGCGTCCTCCACCAGGAACCCGGCCGTGGTGAGCATCCAGGGGATCACGTCGTAGCCACGAAGCCGGAGGAAGCCGGCGTCGAGGTGATCCGTGATGTTCTGGAGTCCGGCCTCTATGCTGTCGCTGAGCAGCCCGTCAATCGGTGTGTCCTCGAACTGCGCCAGATGGGTTTTAATGTAACGCCGAACTCGCTCACTATCGAGTTTGTCCACTTCGAGTCCCGTGGCTTCCGCGAGCGCCGGGCCATTGGTCTGGCCCGTGAGCGAGGAGCCGAAGCGAACGACTCTCCACTTGCCCTCGGGAAGCGGGCTGGTGAGCCGGCCCTGTGAAAGCTGACTGCTGACGTCAAGGATGCTGGCGAGCGGCACTGCAGCGAATGCTGCACGGGGGTCTGTATCAAGGGCGTCGTAGTCCAGTGCGGTGGAGCAACCACTCTTCGCCTCCCGGTGGGAAGGCATGCTGGCTTCGTAGAGGGCGAATCTTTTGACGGTGAACTCGCTGAGTGGCCGAAATACCGGTGGGGGCACCACCCCTTTCTCGAACGCTGCCAGAACGGTCGATATCCCCTCGGCTTCGAGCCGCAACCGGAAGTGCGTCGCGCTGACCGGCGGGAAGGACATGCTCCGTGAGGGGCATTGTGTCGCGGGCAGCGTGCAGACGGTGACGTAACCGCCGTCGTCGTCCTGGACCTCAAGGCTGGCCGTTGCGGGCGGCGCCGCACCGAAACCGTGAGGGCCGGGGAGCTCGATGACGCACGAACGCACGGTCACAGGAGTGACAAAGGACTGTTCAATCCAGGCCATGGAGGGGTTGTTTGGGTCACGGGTCAAGCGGAAACCGTCGACGGCGGTGGCACGGTTGGCGGTGACCGCTTCAGTAGGCGAGTCGGACGTGCGGACGAATGTGGGCTCCAAAGCATCGTGGGCGCTGTTGAACGGGATGGCCAACGCGAAGAGGTCTTTAGCATCGCCCGAGCCTTCATGCGGTTCGACTCCCCACTTGGGGATGTCCTGATACGGCCCTGCGATGTCCGGGAGCTTGTTAAGCTGGGTTAATTGGCCGCCATGGACGACAGTCTGCGACCACACCAGCTTGCGCATGGCGTCAGCCTTTTCAACCCAGGGGGCTCCGGAGGCGCTCCACCCCGCAGAAGTGGCAACAGTGAAGTCCAAGCCGAGGTCGTGCGCTGTCGCCACCGCAACGGCAACAGCTTCGCGCCACTGCTCACTGCCGGGAATCACAGCCTCCTCCACCACCAGCGGATTACCCAGCGCCCCGTCGAAGGCCTGTACCCCTCGGACGCCCACCGAATGGAGCCAACGAAGGTCGGCGCGAATGCCTTCGAGATCCACGTTGCCGTCCATCCAGTGCCACCACACACGCGGCCGCGCCGAATCCGGGGGATCAACGAACTCACTCCAGAGAACCTCGCTCGATTGGTGTTCGCCGTTCATCCGGTTCACGTGAGCATCCCGGACTCGCTCCGGGAAGTTGATGACAGGCTGAGGCCGGCACCATAGGGGTAGAGCGGATCTTCAGTGTCGTTGGGGACATCAGGATGTGAGGCTTCGACGGCAGCCATGGAGCGAGGCAGTTCGATCGGCAATCTGCCCTTCGGAGGAATCGTTGCAGTCAGGGCATCCAGCAGTGCAGCTTCGGATGCTCCAAAGTTGGCGGTGATGGCAGTTGCAACGGTGTCGAAGGGGGTCAGAATTGCTGCCCGTTCGAGGTAGACGTCCAAGATCACAGGGAGTTCCGCTGCAATCGCTCGTACCCGCGCGATCTCTTCGTCAGGGAAGTCGAGGCTGCCCTGATGCGTCATGGCGTCCAGGAAGTACTCGTTGCGGGGTTCGAAGGGCGCAGCCAGCCGCACCAGCGCCACATCAGCCTCCGCCATCTCCGAAACGAGGAGCACGCGATCGTCAACAGAGGCCGGGTCCACACCTTCTACATATATGCGGGTACCGGGCGCCAGGGGCAGCAGCCCTTCGTTCTTGAGGATGGTGATGGATTCTGCCTGGGCGCGGTGTCCGGCCGCGCGGGACTGCTCAGATCCCACCACCTCCATGACGGCATCCGCGTCAACGTAAGGGTTGTCGAAGAGCCCCAGCTCGAATTTAACCCGGAGGATTCTCAGCGCCGATGCATCCACTCTCTCCGGGGACAACCTGCCGCTGGCCAGCAGCTCAAGTACCAACTCCGTGCAGGATTCGCCACCAAGCTGGTCCACGCCGGCGTCGAAAAGTTTCTGCACCCGGTCCAGAGGGCTGAGGTGCTCAACACCCCACGCCTTGGCGGGAAAGGGCAGACCAAAGACCTCAAGGTCAGTGACAAGCTGCCAGTCGCTCAGGACAACACCCTCGAAGCCGAGCTGTTCTCGAAGAAGTGACGTGATCAGGTACTTGTTGTACGAGAAGCCCACCTCCTCGACTTCCACGCCATCTATGACAAGGTCTTTCGCCAATGAGTAGTAGGGCATGATCGCGCTCGTGCCGGCGGCGATCGCAGTACGGAACGGTGCCAGGTGCTCTTCGAAGTTGCCCCCTGGGTAAACCTGAGCTTTGCCTTGCGGGAAGTGGGGATCCTCCCCGTCTTCTTGCGCCCCGCCTCCCGGGAAGTGCTTAGCCGTACAGGCAACGCTCGAGGATGACAGCTTCCCGCCCTGGAGACCTGCTATGAGCAGCGCACCGTACTCCGAGGCCACCGCGGAGTTTGAACTGAAGCTCTGAAGTTGGCGTGCCCAGCGCGGTTCAGATGCCAGGTCAATCTGTGGGTGGAGAGCGGCACGAAGCCCTATGGCCACATACTCCTGCCTGGCCGTCTCCGCGAAGTCGCTTATGACATCAGAATCGCCGAGTGCGGCAAAGCCCATAGGTTCGGGCCACTGCGAAAACGAGCCCGCGGCAAAGGCCATACCGTCATTTTGTGCAAAGCCATGGCGGGGATCGGTGGCAAAAGTAATGGGGATCCCGTGTGGTGTGAGCTCTGCGAGCTCCTGCATGGCATTCTGCCAACGCGCCATGTGCTGGGCGGAAGGGAATTGGCCAACGTTGAAATGGTTTATGGACCTGCCCACCACAAAGTCACGCGGAGACTCCGGCCCGAAAGGACTCGATGCGTCGTGATCCGCGACCTCACCGACGACCATCACCGTGTTGAAGAGGAGCCCGACTTTTTCTTCGACCGATAGGCGGGTCAGGAGATCCTTGGCGCGCGTGGCTGCATCCAGCCGGGGATCTTCATACGGATCCAGCACTCCGTTTCCGTTCAAGTCCCGGTACTGGACGCCGTGGTCTGTGGTCCTGACAGATCGCCGCATGCGGCCTCCTTATGTGATGGGTTTCATATAGTTTATCCGCTTACCGGAAAAAGTTATACACTTAGTCATGTTCAGCGCAAGCTAAAGTTGCGGATGGTGACCCAAAAAGCACCCTGACCGCCCGGCCATTTACGACAAGGGTGGTCGGGCTGTCGCCGCGGGTTGCGTCAAGGTGCTGAAGGCGCTTGGAGGGAAAATCAATGGCCATAGAGCGGTACACCGGACTGGCATCAGTGCTGGAGACAATCCGTTGGCAGGACGGCATTACGCAGGCAAGCCTGACCGATCAGGTTGGGCTCGGGCGCAGTGTTGTTGCCGAGCGAGTTGCAGAACTCGAACAGATCGGGCTTATCCACTCCCCCGGCCGCGCTCCCTCCACGGGCGGGCGGACCGCCAAGCTGTTGTCCCTCAACGCCCAGGCCGGGTACGTCATAGGAGTGGACATCGCCTCCAACGAAATGGTGATCAGCGCTTCCGATCTTGCCGGCGCCCTGCTGGGCATCCGCCACCGGGAGCTATGCGAGATCAGCGAAGGGCCCGCGCGGATCCTGAGCCAGGTCAATGCGATCATCGACGACGTCATCAGGGAGCAAAGCGGCAACAACCTGCTGGGGATCGGCGTGGGACTCTCCGGTCCGGTCAATTTCGATACCGGCACTCCCGTTGGCGTACCGGTCATGCCGGGCTGGGAGGACTACCCCGTACGGGAAGAGTTCGCGGCGCGCTGGCCGGTTCCGGCATGGGTGGACAATCGAGTCAATCTTCTGGCGCTAGCTGAAATAGAGAGCAATCCGCGGGCTGCCAAGGCAAAGCACCTGCTCTATTTCGGGGCCGGCGCCGGAGTTGGAGCTGCCCTCATCACCGACGGCAGGCTCTACCGGGGCTCCCATGGCCTGGCAGGCTCAATAGGCCATGTGGCCGTTCCCGAGGCCGGAGTGGTCGCCTGCAGGTGCGGACGCACGGGCTGCCTTGAAGCAGTCACCAGTGGATGGGCGATTGAGCGGGATGGCCTAATGCTGGCCGAAACGGGACGCAGCCCCTACCTCGCGCAAGTCCTTAAGGACACTGGACGCGTTCGCGCCTATGACGTGACCCTGGCCGCTGAGCACGAAGATGCCTCCGCGAGGGAGCTACTCAACCGAACAGCGGCACTTCTTGGAAGCAGCCTGGCAACCCTGGTCAGTTTCTTCGCTCCTCACATGCTGGTGGTTGGCGGTGGCATTGCCCGGGCCAAGGACATAGTGCTCAAGCCCATACAGCAAGCCGTCCTTGAACGGCTGCCCTCCACGGGCGCTCCGGACCTGCTCGTGGAGTTATCTGCCATTGACGAGCAGGTAGGCGGCGTCGTAGGGGCTGCCCAGCTTGTTCTTGGCGAGCTCTTCTCCAAAGACAACCTGCCCGGGCTCCTGGAGCGGCTGACGCAACCCCTGAGTCAAATGGGTGAAAGCATCGAAGGACTTTCCGCCTAATATTCCGAAGACCGGAAGAAGTTGTTGACTTCTTCCGGTCGCCGGATTATCGTTGTAACAGGCGCCACAAAGCGCTCAACCAGCAACATAAACCTCGACGGCGAGGGAGACCACATGGAGCACACCCTCTGCATCCGTTGGCCCTGCGCCCGTAACGCATACAAGGAATCTGCGGGATTCCCTGTGAAGCAAGGCGCCTTTCCACGGCATTTCAGCCACCACTCACCGCAATACCTATCGATCTCCGTAGCGTTGTCGCCGGAGAACAGTCGGATCACTCGAAGCTGAGCTTTCGACGCCTTGTCTAGGAGAAACATGCGCAAATTAGTCGGCATTGCCGCCGTCACAGCCGTCATGGCGCTTACTGCCTGCACCGGCTCTTCCGCTGGTGGTTCCACCGCCCCCACTGAGTTGGACATTGCAGCCATTGCGCCGCCCGAGTCCTTCTCGCCGGGCAACTTCGGCACCGGCCCCACCACCCAGTTCCTTCAGCCCGTCTACGACTCCCTCTTCCGGAACACCAATGAAGGAGAACCGGCCGAGAACATCGTGACCAAGTGGTCTTACGATGACGCCCGGACCAGGCTCTCCCTCACTATCAGGGAAGGCGTCAAATTCACCGACGGTACGCCGCTGGATGCCGCCGCGGTGAAGGCCAATCTTGATTCCGCCCGCAAGGGCACCGGTGAAGCCGGTGGGCAACTGCGCTTCATCCAGGAGGTCACCGTCACCGACGCCACCAACCTCACGGTCACGCTCTCCGCTCCTGACCCATCGCTCGTGCCGAACCTGGGCGGAACCGCCGGTGTCCTTGCCAGCCCCAAAGCCTTGGGAACCCCGGAGCTGGACACCACCCCCGTAGGTTCCGGCCCATATATCCTGGACGCAGCAAAGTCCCAGACCGGCATCAAGTACATCTACACGCGAAACGCTGACTACTGGAACGCCAAAGACTTCCAGTTCGACACCATCGAAGTCACGGTCTTCAACGACAACAATGCAATCCTCAACGCACTGCGGGCTGGCGAAGCCGACTTCGCAGTGGTAACCGACAAAGATGCAAACAGCCTTAAATCCGCAGGCCTGAACATCCAAACCAGCCCTGCTTACACCACCAGCGGCTTGTACTTGTTCGACCGCAAGGGTTCCCTGGTTCCTGCGCTCGCCGAGGCCAAGGTCCGCCAGGCAATCAACATGGCCTTGGACCGCGACGCCATCCAGGCGCAGGTCTTCGGCGGTAAAGGTAAGGCCACCAGCCAAGTCTTCAGTTCCACAAGTGACGCCTTCATTCCTGAGCTGGACAAGAAGTACCCCTTCGATGTGGACGCCGCCAAGAAGCTTCTCGCCGACGCCGGTTACGCAAACGGCTTCACCTTGCCCATGCCGGATGTATCACCCGTCTATCCGGACCAGCAAGCGGCTGTAACTGAAGCGTTGACGGCTATCGGCATCACGCCGCAGTACCAGCCAGTGAACGGCCAGACCTTCATCTCGGATCTATTGGCAGGAAAGTATCCCGCAGCGATTTTCGGGCTCAACAGCCCGCGTCCGTGGGATTTCGCCCAGATCGCGCTCACTCCCGAATCTCTCTGGAACCCGTTCCGCGTCTCGGATCCCACCGTGGTTGATCTGATCAACAAAGCCCAAGGCGAAACCGGTGAGGCCCAGACCGAAACGTTCCGTCAACTGAACACTTACCTGGTGGACCAGGCCTGGTTTGCGCCCTACATCCAGTCTGACAACGTCTTTGCCAGCACCGCCGAAATCACGGTTACACCGCAGCGCTATTCCACCCTGCCGCCGCTTTGGGGCCTGACTCCCTCGAAAAAGTAGCAGGTGGGCGGCCGGCCCCATCCAGGGCCGGCCTCCCCTACCCATCCCTCATCTTCCCGAAGCCCAAGGAGCTGCCGTGCTGATGTTTATCCTTCGCCGCCTGGCCTCAGGACTGGTGCTCATGTTCGTTATTTCCACTGCGACGTTTTTCCTCCTGAACCTCACAGGGCAAGACCCTGTCCGTCAGGTTTTGGGGCCGGTGGCTTCGGTGGAACAGGTGGAGGCCAAGCGCCAGCAGCTGGGCCTGGATGAACCGTTGATCACCCAATACTTCCAGTGGCTCGGATCAGCCGTCCGCGGAGACTTGGGTCGGTCCTGGTTCACTAACCAGCCAGTAGGAGAACTACTCTCCCAAACACTGCCTCCCACCCTGTCCATGGTGATCGGGTCACTGATCCTCGCTGCCTGTTTCGGAACTTTGATCGGGGTCACCGCCGCCTTGCGCCGGGGACGACTCGATCGCGGTCTGCAAGTGGCGTCCACCCTGGTGCAGGCAATTCCCGGCTTCCTGGTGGCACTGGTCCTGGCTTTGGTATTCGCTGTCCAACTCCGCATGCTCCCGGCTACCGGGTTCACTTCTTTCAGCGATTCTCCCGGCAAATGGCTCGCCTCCATCACGCTCCCCGTAGTTGCGCTGGCGTTGGGTTCTTTGGCTTCCATCGCCCTGCAGGTCCGGGGGTCAATGATCGATGTGATGCAGCAGGACTTTGTTCGAACACTGCGCAGCCGGGGCCTCCCCGAGCGCAGCGTTGTGGTGAAGCATGCCTTGCGCAGCGCCGCCGGGCCGAGCCTCACCACGGTATCCCTGATGTTCATTGTGGCCATCTCCAGTTCGGTGATCATTGAGAAAGTTTTCAATATCCCCGGTATTGGCACCCAGGCCAACAACTCAGCCGGCCGTGGCGACCTGCCCGTTGTGCTCGGGATTGTCCTGGTCACCGTGGTGCTCGTCGTCGTCGTCAATCTCCTCGTCGATCTGGCACAAGGCTGGATCAATCCGAAAGTTCGTGTCTCATGACCGATAACCTTGTCACCGGCACCCGCAAGTCCCTTGAAGTGGTTAGCTCCGCGCCACAAGGCGACAAACTGATCAAGAAGTTTCTTCGTGAACCCGCAGCAGTGATTTCCCTGGTGTTCCTCGCCTTGCTCGGGCTGGTGGCGGTCCTCGCACCGTTGATCTCCTCCTACGATCCCACCGCCACGCGCCTCGCCGATGTCCTTGCACCTCCATTCACCCCTGAGCACCCACTAGGCGCTGACGGTGTGGGCCGCGACGTGCTGGCAAACCTCGTTTACGGCGCCCAGACCAGCCTCTCAAGTGCCGCGATCGTCATCGCCGTGAGCCTGCTGATCGGAGTACCCACCGGGCTCCTGGCAGGTTACCGCCAAGGATGGATCGACGGTGTCAGCATGTGGATCAGTGGCGCGCTCCTCTCGCTGCCGGCAATCGTTGTGCTCCTTGTAGTGCTGGCCCGTGTAGGACGCAGCACCTCACTTGCACTGGTGGTCTTCGGCATATTGATCGCCCCCTCGGTGTTCCTGCTCATCCGCGGCTCGGTCCGGGCCGTGCGGGAAGAGTTGTACGTGGACGCAGCCAGGGTCTCCGGCTTGGGCGATATCCGCATCATGGTTCGCCACATCCTTCCCGTAGTCATCACGCCCACCATCATTCAGGCGGCATTGTTGGCAGGCGCCGGCATAGGAATCGAAGCAGGCATCGCCTTCCTCGGCCTTGGCTCCTCTGACAAAGCCAGTTGGGGCCTGATGCTCAACGACGCATCGCAGAACATCTTCAACGCTCCCTGGCTGCTCCTCTGGCCAAGCGTTGCCCTGGTGTTGACGGTCATGGCCTGCACCTTGGTAGGAAACGGCTTCCGCGACGCTTTGGCGAACTACGGATCTTCTGCAGGCCCCGCCAAAAGAGTAAAAGCAGCAAAGCAGGCCACTACAACTCCTGAACCTGTACGGCCAGTGAAGAAAGCGCCTGTGGATCCTGGCGACGCACTCCTGGTCATCGACGATCTCCGGGTTTCCTACCCCCGCCCCAACGGTGAGAAGTCCGACGTCGTCAAAGGCGTTTCCTTGAAGGTGAAGCGCGGCCAGATCCTTGGCCTGGTGGGAGAATCAGGCTCCGGTAAATCACAAACTGCCTTCTCGGTCCTGGGACTCTTGCCCGGTCAAGCCGAAATGACTGCGGGGACGTTGAGTTTCGCAGGAGCGGATCTGCTGGGGATGACTCCAAAGGAGCGCAATCGCCTGCGTGGCGCCCGGATCGGGTACATCCCCCAGGAGCCCATGAGCAACCTCGATCCCGCCTTCCGCATCGGGTCCCAACTCACCGAGCCAATGCAACACCATTTGGGAATCTCAGCGAAGGCTGCAAAAGATGAAGCCATCAAACTGCTAGCCCGCGTGGGCATTCCTGATCCGGAGCGGGTCTTCAAGTCCTACCCGCATCAAGTCTCAGGCGGCATGGCGCAGCGCGTGCTCATTGCCGGAGCCGTTTCCTGCAATCCGGAACTGCTCATTGCCGACGAGCCCACCACCGCCCTGGACGTTACTGTGCAGGCCGACGTGCTGGACCTGATTCGCAGCCTTCAGGCAGAACGCGGCATGGGAGTGGTCCTGGTGACCCATAACTTCGGCGTCGTAGCGGATCTGTGCGACCAAGTGGCCGTGATGCGCAACGGAGAAATTGTGGAGGTAGCTGAGGTGACTGAGCTGTTCACCAACCCGCGGGAAGAGTACACACGCCTCCTCTTGGACTCTGCCCTCGATTCAACCTCGAAACCGCAGGGTGAACACGCCGTCGTTTCTGAGAAGACCACCGAGACAGAAGGTGCACGATGACTTCCCTCAGCCAGACGCTGCCCGAAGCTGACCCCCTCCTGCGGATCACCGACCTGACGGTCGACTACAGGGTTGGCGGGTTCGGCAGAAAACGGACATTCCGGGCGTTGCAAGGCGTGAGCCTGGACATCAAACCCGGGGAAACCCTGGGACTCGTAGGCGAGTCCGGATCCGGTAAGTCAACCATCGGCCGTGCAGTGCTCGGGCTCGCGCCCGTGACCGGCGGCGACATCCATTTCGACGCCAGGTCAATCACCAAGCTCAACAAGAAGGAACGCCGGGCACTGAGCAGCGACATCCAGGTGGTTTTTCAAGATCCTTATACCTCCCTGAATCCGTCCATGACCATCAGCGACATTTTGTCCGAGCCGATGCAGGTTTCCGGAACGTCCAAGGTTGATGCTCAACGACGGGTCCGGGAACTCCTGGATGTTGTGAATCTGCCCGCCAACGCCAGCACCCGCTACCCGCGCGAGTTCTCCGGTGGCCAGAGGCAACGCATCGCAATCGCCCGTTCTTTGTGCCGGAATCCCAAGCTCATTGTGTGTGATGAGCCCGTCAGTGCATTGGACCTCTCTACCCAGGCACGGGTTCTTCAACTTTTCTCCGACATACAAGAACAGACCGGGGTTTCGCTCCTGTTTGTCACTCACGATCTTGATGTGGTGCGGCATATCAGCGAGCGCGTGGCGGTGATGCGACGGGGAGAAATTGTGGAAACCGGCATCACGGAGCAGGTTATTGCCAATCCGCACCATGCCTACACAAAGGCCCTCCTTCTGGCCTCCCCTATCGCCAACCCGGCTCGTCAGGCCGAGCGGCGCCGGGAACGACGACTTTTTCTTGACGCTCAACCCGCACTGTCCACAGCTGCCCGCTGAGCAAACCACCAGGGCGTGAAGCCCTCCCTTCTACAGATTCCCGGAGAACAGCATGACCACCACAGCAGTACCTTCAGCGCGCCCTTATCCGGCCGGCGTCGACGTCGCAATCATCGGCAGTGGCCCTGCCGGCGCCACTTACGCACGGATACTTTCGGAGCTCAGCCCCCAGGCGAGCATTGCCATCTTTGAGGCCGGACCCACCATCAGTGATCCGCCCGGATCCCACGTGAAGAACATCGCAAGTGTTCAGGATCGCGAAGGTGCCCAGCGCCGTTCCGAGGGAAAAGTGAGCGCCCTGCCAACTGGCGGGAACCTCGCAGAGTACGCACGCGACGTCGCCCGCCCGGTGCGGCCCGGCACCTTCCTGCTTGATGACGGTTGGCAGCAGCCCGGCGAGGCTGGACTGCCGGGTCTTGCATTCTCCAGCAATGTTGGCGGGATGGCGGCCCACTGGACCGGCGCCTGCCCGCGTCCTGGCGGAAGCGAACGTATTGCGTTCCTTCCCAACATGGACGAGCTTCTGAGCGAGGCCGAACGCCTCCTCTCGGTCAGCTCGGAGGCCCTGGCCGGCGCTCCCCTGGCCGACCTCGTCCGCTCGCGTCTGTCAGCGGCTCTCGACGACGGACGCGCACCTGACCGTCGTGTTCAGCCCATGCCGTTGGCGGTCCGCCGCACTGAGGACGGCCGCTTGATCTGGTCTGGAGCTGATGTGGTGTTCGGTGACGAGACGCGGAACAACCCCCGTGCCCGCCTGTTCGACGAAAGCGTGGTTGTGCGGGTACTGACCGACGGAGACGAGGTCAGCGGTGTGCGGGTGCGCGACGACAAGACCGGAGACGAGCACGAAATTGCGGCGAAGTACGTCGTAGTTGCCGCCGATGCCCTCCGCGGTCCGCAGCTGCTGTTCGCCTCCGGTATCCGCCCCGAAGCACTCGGCCGGTACCTGAACGACCAGCCTCAAATTGTCCATGCTGTCCGGTTGACCGGCGTCGTGGATGATGTTCCCGTTGCTTCATCAAGCGACACCACCATCACCGCCCAAAGCGGTGTCAGCTGGGTGCCCTTCACCGATGAGCAGCCTTTTCATGGGCAGGTCATGCAACTTGACGCGTCGCCGGTGCCCATCTCAGGGGATGTCATCCCCGGTTCGATCGTGGGCTTGGGATGGTTCTGCGCCAAGGACCTTCAAGCCTCGGACCGCGTTGTCTTCTCCGAAGACACCACGGACGCCTACGGGTTGCCGGCCATGAATATCCACTACACCTTCACCGAACGTGACGAGCAGACACTCTCTGCAGCACGCCAATCCGTGGTTGCCGCTGCCCGGTCCTTGGGCGAGCCATTGGGCGATGAACCGCTCACTTTCCCTGCCGGCGCCTCACTGCACTACCAAGGCACCCTGCGGATGGGGACATCCAATGACGGCACCGCTGTGTGCGACCCCACCGGACAAGTGTGGGGCGTCAGCGGGTTGTTCGTTGCCGGGAACGGTGTCATCCCCACCCCTACAGCCTGCAACCCCACGTTGACCGGGGTGGCCCTGGCCGTCGCCGGTGCACGCCACATCGCCGAATCAATCAACTACACGTCCACAGAGAAGTGAGGAAAACATGGTCCTCGAACGAGAACTGATCCAAAGCCGGGGCTTTCGCAACGTCCAGGAGGGAACCGATACTGTCGGCTTCGAGATAGCCCTGCGCATGCCCAACTACCGGGGCGTCTGGGGAAGCCTCATCGACGGCGTGGCTGTCACCGTTGATGGTCAGGAATGGAGCCGGGAAGTACCGCGCTGGACACTCCAGGGACGCACTTTCAGCATCCAGGAACTGCGCCAATCCACCGATGTCCGCTGGCAGCTCGATGAAGTGGCCACCGTCATGGTGCCGCTCCCAGGCGGCCTGGCCGTAGGTGTCCACGATGTTCGCGTTGATATTGCGCTGCACGCACCCTACATTCCGGCTGAATTCCAACCGTCAATTTTCACGTCCCAGCGAAAGGTCACGGTCCTCGCATGAGCAACCTCAAGTACGGCGTCTCCCTCTACAGCTACACCGGTGACATCAACACCGTCCTCATCCTCGAAGACGCCATGGCACAAATAGCTGACATCGGCGCCACCGGGATTGAGATCCTGGGTGAAGGTCACGTGCCCAACTATCCGGAACCGTCCACCGCGTGGATTGACCAATGGTTCGGGCTGCTCGAAAAATACCAGCTGGAGCCCACCAACTACGGGTCGTGGATCGACTCGAGCATGTGGCGTGACCGCGACCTCACCGCTGATGAGGGTGCTGTGATGCTGGCTCGCGATCTTCGGCTTGCCCATCGTCTTGGATTCACCTCAATCCGCCCCAAGATCGGTGTAGTGTCCATGGATCTGCGCCCCCACCCGATCTGGGAGGAAGTGATTGAGCGCAACCTCGATCTCGCGGCCGAGCTGGATCTCATCATTTGCCCGGAAATCCATGCGCCCACGCCCATCAAGCACCCGGTGGTGGACGAGTACATCGCGTTCATCGAGCGAACCGGCTCGAAGAACTTCCGCCTGCTGATCGACACCGGCATCTTCCAAAGGGCGATCACCACCGCCAAGCATGACGGCCTTAGCGAAGAAGCCCAGGAAGAAGGCTGGCGTAAACCCCTTGCCGTTCCCATGTCAGACCTGGTGGATGTTCTCCCCTACGTGTCGTTCATTCAGGCCAAATTCTTCGACATCAATGATGACCTGGTTGACGGCCAGATTCCGTGGCGCGAGATCCTTCAGGCCCTGAAGGAGAACGAATGGTCCGGTTACCTGTCCAGCGAATATGAAGGCGATCGGCTCCCTTACCGATCCATTGAGCAGGTCCGCCGGCAGCATGCGCTTCTGCACAGCCTGGAGGCCGAGATCGACGGGACGCCGTGACCGAAGTCCGCAACCGCAGCAGCAACACAGTCCGGATCTCTCCCACCCGGCTCCGGCTCCTCATGGCAGCGCTCCTGGCGGTGTCATTCCTTGGAGCCCTTGATCACACCATCGTTTCGACGTCCTTGGCCACTGTCGCCGGCGAACTCGGAGCTCTCCAGCACATGAGCTGGGTGGTAGTGGGCTACACGCTCGCCAGTACTGTCCTGCTCCCGGTACTCGGAGGGCTGGGCGATCGGGTCGGACCGCGGATGGTCTTCCTCATTGCGCTCATCGGCTTCGTTGCAGCTTCCTTCGTGTGTGGTCTCGCGCATGACATGACCCAACTCGTCGTCGCCCGGGTCCTCCAGGGCATGAGCGCCGCGGGTCTTCAGCTGATGTCGCAGACGATCGTTGCCGAGGTCACCACTCCAAGGCAGCGTCCTGCGTACCTCTCACTGATCGGCGCAGCTTTCCCGGTGGCAATTCTGATCGGGCCGCTCCTCGGCGGTCTGATCACGGACCACTGGGGGTGGCCCTGGGTGTTTTGGATCAACGTCCCGGTGGGGCTTGCCGCACTTCTCCTGGCAGTCATTGCCGTTCCGCACATCGAACCGGCGGGCAAAAAACGGTTCGACGTCGTTGGGGCAGTACTGCTCACCGCTGTCCTTGTGGCGGTGGTGCTGGCAGTTGCGTGGTTCAGCTCCGGGAACTCCGCAGCATGGATCGCCCTTGGAGCCGGCGCAGCAGCGCTAGGTGTGCTTGTCGTCGTCGAGCGTGGTCAACAGAACCCCATCATCCCGGTTCATTTGTTCCGCAACCGCACCTTCAGCGCAGGCGTGGGACTCTCAGCAGTCATGGGTGCCGGGCTTATCTCAGCCACGGCGTACCTGCCAACGTATTTCCAGATGGCCTATGGCGTCAGTGCCACCATCTCAGGGCTGGTACCCATCGCCACAGTGCTGGGTATGTTGGTGGGCAATCTGGTGACTGGCTGGCTTGCGTCGCGAACGGGCCGCTACCGCGTTTTTCCCATCATAGGAACGGTGATGGGAGCACTCGGGCTCGGAGCCATGTCCCTGCTCCCGGGGGGTGCGCCGCTGTGGGTGCCGGCGCTGATCATGGCGTTCGTGGGCCTTGGCACGGGAGCTTTCATGAGCCTCGCCATTGCGATCGTGCAAGGTGCTGCACCACGCAGTGAACTTGGCGCCGCAACCGCAACCGCGGGACTCAGCGGGCAGATCGGATCCACCGTAGGATCAGCCGTGGTCGGCGGCGTGGTGGGGTTCGGCGTCGCATCGCTCTTGCCAACCGGGCTCGATTCCCACACCCTGACACCTGCCTTGGTCCACGCCGCAGACCCCGCCTTGCAGGCTGAGATCGCAGCGATTTACCACGGCGTCTTTTCTCCCGTTTTCCTTGCCTTGGCCGGCGTCTACATCCTGGGTTTCATTGCAGCGTTGCTGCTGCCCGATGGACGGCTGTCCGATGATGCCGCGGTCTCTGCCGACACTGCCGCCCTGGACGACTCTGCAGACCTGGCTCTGCAAGGAAAGGATTGACGTGCCCGGCAACAACACTGTGAGATGGGGGCTCGCCGGCACCGGAACCATTGCCCGTGAATTTGCGCAGACCCTTGCTGAAGTCCCCTCTGCCTTCCTCGCTGCTGCAGCGTCCCGGACCGAGGCGGCCTCAGGGAAGTTCTGTTCCGAATTCGGCATCCCAACACAGCACCTGTCCTTTCAGGATCTTGCCCATGACCCCACTATTGACGCGGTGTACGTTTCCACCCCTGCAGGATCCCACCATGAGCTTGCCGCGCAATTCCTGGAGGCGGGAAAACACGTCCTGGTGGAAAAGCCCTTTACCGCCACCCACGCCGAGGCCCTGGACCTTGCCCGAACCGCCAAGCGGTCCGGAACAGTGCTGATGGAGGCCATGTGGTCCCGGTTCCTTCCCGCGTACGTCGAGCTAAAGCGGCTGGTGGACGATGGTGCAATTGGAGAAGTGCGGAAGGTTGAAGCGTCCTTCGGGTTCCCGATTCCGGAGGCCGGCCCGCGGGCGCGGCCGCAGTTGTACGATCCCGCGTTGGGCGGCGGAAGCCTGCTGGAGATGGGCGTTTACCCTGTCCAGCTCTCGCACTGGCTCCTGGGAGATGAACCGGCCGTCGCCGCGTTCGGCCGCAACAGCACCAGCGGGGTGGACCTGGACACCACGGCGCTTCTTTCCTTTCGCGGCGGTACAACCGGATGCATCAGCTCATCAATGTCCACAGTGCTTCCCAACAACGCGCGGATACTGGGAACCGAAGGCCTCATTGAACTGCCGGCCCCGCACCATTGCCCCAACGAGCTGACTGTTTCTCGCTACAACCCCGCGGGGCCGGGACTCCAGCAGCCCCACATCATTCGGGCACCCATTGTTGGCGGCGGACTCAGGTACGAAATTCTCGAGTTCCACGCGCTGCTCGAGTCCGGTAGCCTGCAGAGCTCCGTGATGCCCCTGGGCGACTCTCTGGCCATCATGCGCACACTGGACCTCATAAGGCACCAGGTCCACAAACCTTCCCAGGAGGATCCTCACCGTGAAAGTTAAAGTACAGCCGGAGCAGATCCTGGCTTCCATGACCTATGCGCAGAAACTGGCACAGCTTCAGATCGTTTGGAGGCCGGACCCTGCAGAAGCGGGAAACCTTGCCCGAAACGGTGCCGGGGCGTTGTTCTGGCCTGCCTCGGCGCAGGCCACCAACGCGCTTCAGCGGGTCGCCGTCGAGGAAAGCCCGCACGGCATCCCCCTCCTGATCGGCCTTGACGTGGTCCATGGCCAGTTCACCATCTTTCCCACTCCTCTGGCACAAGCTGCCAGCTTCGATCCCGAGGTGGCAAGGGCCGATGCCTCGCTCACTGCGAAGGAAGCCCGGTCCAATGGAGTGAACTGGACCTTTTCGCCCATGGTCGATGTGTCGCGGGACCCCCGATGGGGTCGCGTGGTGGAAGGGTTTGGCGAGGATCCCTACCTCAATGCCGTTTTCGGGGAGGCCAAGATCCGGGGCTACCAGGGTGATGATCTTTCCTCCAACGCATCCATTGCCGCCTGCGCAAAGCACTTTGTTGGCTACAGTGCCGCCGAAGGAGGCCGTGATTACAACACCACGGACATCTCGGTCCAGCGGCTCCACAACGTGTATCTGGAACCCTTCAGGGCCGCGGTCGCAGCAGGAGTTGCCAGTGTCATGGCGAGCTTCAACGCCGTCTCAGGCGTACCCATGCACGCCAACCGGGAGATGCTCACCGATGTCCTGAAGAACGAGTGGGGACATGACGGCATTGTGGTGGCAGACGCCGGCGGCGTGGGCGAGCTTGTGGACCATGGCATTGCCGCCGACGCTTCCGACGCCGGACGCCTGGCACTTTCAGCAGGTCTCGATGTTGAAATGGGCGGTTCATTGCTGAGCGACGGTGAGCCCATTATCCGCGAGGACCTGCTGGACTCCGCGCGCTTGGACGACGCCGTGCTCCGCGTGCTGCGGCTCAAGCAGGCTCTGGGCCTGTTCGACAACCCTTATGTGGACGAGCCAACGGCCGCAACCGGCCCCGATGAAGCCTCGCTCTCAGCGGCAAGGGATACCGCCGCGCGTTGCGCGGTCCTGCTGAAAAACGACGACGGCGTGTTGCCCTTGAGGCCCAGGGGACAACGCATTCTAGTGGTGGGTCCTTATGCCGAAAGCAGGGACCACCTCGGGGCCTGGGTACAGTATTTCGCCTCACCCACGTCCACCTCCATTGTGGAATCGCTGACCACAGCCCTGCCGGACTCTGTGGTGACCACGCTTCCCGGCGCTACCTTTTTTGACTCCGATCCGGGACTGCAGGCTGAGGCTGCCGCCGCCGCAGCGGAGGCAGATCTTGTGATTGTGGCGGTTGGAGAACCCAGTGACCTTTCCGGTGAGGCAAGCTCGCGGAGTTCATTGGACCTCCCCGGAGACCAGGAACAACTGATCAGGGCCATTGCCGGCTCAGGCACCCCCTTTGCCGTAGTCCTCATGACAGGCCGCCCGCTGGTTGTCAGCGAATGGATTGATCAATGTCCTGCCCTCCTGGTGGCATGGCATCTGGGCTCTGAAGCAGGAAAAGCAATTTCAGATCTCCTTACCGGTGCGGTCAACCCCGGCGGCAAGCTTCCCATGTCCTTCCCCCGCTCCGTGGGTCAAGTCCCCATCTACTACAACCACGAGTCAACGGGGAGGCCTGCCCGTACTGGAGGCTCTCTTGCTCACGAACGGCCCGATGTTGGGCTTACCGGCCCCAACAACACCGATGACTACTTCAAGTCGAAGTATCTGGACTTGGAGCTGGGGCCACAATTCGGTTTCGGATTTGGGCTCAGCTACACATCTTTTGAGTTGGAATCATCGCCGGACCAAGCACTTTCAGTCACCTTGGACGAGTTGAGCGCTGGATCCAGGATCTCTTTCACCACCATCGTTCGCAACACCGGAACAAAGGATGGCGACGAAGTGGTCCAGTTGTATATTTCTGACCTCTTGGCAAGTGTGACCCGGCCCGTCAGGCAGCTGCGGGGCTTCAAACGAGTATTCGTACCGGCTGGAGAAGAACGACGTGTGTCACT
This sequence comes from Paenarthrobacter sp. NPDC090517, assembly GCF_044769165.1. NCBI lineage: Bacteria > Bacillati > Actinomycetota > Actinomycetes > Micrococcales > Micrococcaceae > Paenarthrobacter > Paenarthrobacter sp. NPDC090517. The sequence goes on from NZ_JBIVXN010000003.1 coordinate 90,402, forward strand.
GACCATAGGCTTCGATGATCTGGGATTCTGGACCAACCATCCCCGTACCGGATACATCGTGGAGTCAGGCGAGTTCCGGGTGGGGATCGGCAACGGCCTGACCTCCCGGGAATTCAACCTGACAGTCGCTCCCCGTTCCGCTTGAACCCAGTAGCCCCGCCCACCAACTTATTTCGCCCACCAAGGATTAAGGATTGATCACCATGGCACACCAGAACCTCCCGCGACTCGAGCGGACAGGCGGCCACGTCCGGCTCATTGTTGAGGAGAAGCCGTTTCTCTGCATCGGGGGTGAACTGCATAATTCGAGTGCGTCGCACCGGAGCTACATGTCGCCTATTTGGGACAAATTGGCAAAGTCCGGGGTCAACACTGTCATCGCTCCTGTGTCCTGGGAACAAACAGAGCCGGTGGAGGGAGAGTTCGACTTCTCGATCGTGGACGGGTTGGTAGAGGACGCTCGGACCGCCGGCGTCCGTCTGGTCATGATTTGGTTCGGGGCGTTCAAGAACGCTTTCTCCACGTATGCCCCCGGCTGGGTTCGCTCTGACCGTGAACGTTTCCCGCGCGCGGACAGAGGCGTCAAGCCGTTGAAGACCCCCTTCTCGTATCCGGGATCCATGCCGCGGCCCAGCTTGTCCGTCTTCTCTGAAAATCTCTTTGAAGCGGACCGAACTGCCTACACTGCCCTGTTGACGCATGTGGCTCTGATCGATCCGGACCACACAGTCATCATGGTTCAGGTTGAAAACGAAGTGGGGCTGTTGGGGGCAGGAAGAGACCACTGCGCGCTCGCAGAGGACGCATGGAATGCACCGCTCCCCGAGCAGCTTCTTGCTGCGGTTTCCCAAGAACCGGATTCCTTTGACCAGGAGTTTGTGCGGGCCCTTGGCGCGCGTCCGGACGGCAGCAAGAGCTGGGCGGACCACTTCGGCGATGACAACCCCGTTGCTGAAGAGACGTTTATGGCCTGGGGATTTGCATCCTTTGTGGGAGGTTTGGCGGCAGCCGGGAAGGAGGTTCTGCCGCTCCCCACGTACGCCAACGCGTGGATCGGCCCGCAACGCGGCCAGGACCTGCCCGGCCAGTACCCAAGCGGCGGACCGACGGCCGGCATGGTGCCTGTGTGGCGTGCCGCGGCGCCGGCCATCGACTTCCTGGCACCGGACATTTACGTTCCCAACGCGGAGGAAGTTATGCGGCAATACTCCTCCGCTTCCAATCCCCTATTCGTCCCCGAAGCGCGATTCCGGGCCGGAGATGCGTTCTTGGCCATAGGCGGTTTTGGTGGCCTGGGCTACAACGTCTTCGGTGTGGAAGAAGGCAGGGAAGGCAATCAGTTCAGCGCTGCCTGCTCCATCATCACTTCCCTGACTCCAGAGATCGTGGATGCCCAGCGCGACGGCCGTATTTTCGGTTTCGCCCTCGACCCGCAAGAGGAATGCATCAGCACGGAACTGGCGGGTACAGCAATTACGGTTCGAAATTCCAGGAAGCTCCTCGAAGGAATGCTCCTGGACGCAGGCGTTCGGGTTCCTCCCGCGCCTGAACTCCTGGAAGAAACCGTTGCTGCCACCCATGGCCCCACCCCCGGAGACTCCCGTCCCTTCGGGATGGTCCTGGCCATCAGTCCCTCCGAGTTCATTGTGGTAGGCCAAGGAGCTCAAGTGGACTTCCACAAGCCCGGTTGTGAAATTGAGCTTGATGCAGTGAGGGAGTTGGTAGTCACAGACGCCGGGTTAACGGAAGGACGATTCCTCAACGGGGATGAGCGCCTCGAGATCCTCTCGGACAAGCACATCAGCGCGGTGAGGGTTAGCCTCCTCGTCAGCGCCGGCTGAAAGCTGCAAACCCCGAAAGGAACCCCATGCCGTTTCACCCCGGCATCGCCACCCGGCTCCCCTTGCTGGAAGGCATTCCTTCCTTGGAAGCGGGCCTTAGTGAGCCACAGATGGAGGCATTTGATGCCTACCCGGACGCGCCTCCCCCTCCGTCTGCCACCACCCGAATAGTCTCTGTGCCCGGCCCGCACGGTCCGGTACCACTGCGCATTTACACCCCTGTGGAACCGAGCCAGGAAGCTGATTCCGCACACGCCTTGGTGTGGATGCATGGCGGCGCCTTCCAATTCGGGGACCTGGACACCAAAGAGGCTGACTGGACTGCCCGACAGTTAGCGCAGCGGGCATCGGCAACAATCGTGAGCGTGGACTACCGGCTGGCCGTTAACGGTGTGCACTACCCGGTACCTCTTGACGACGTCGTTGCCGCTATCCGATGGGTGCAGGCGAACATGACGGAGTTGGGCCTTACCTCGCTTTCCGTGGGTGGCGCCAGCGCTGGTGCAAATTTGGCTGCCGCCGCCGCATTGCGGCTCCGCGACGAGGACATGTGGGTGCCGGAGCATCTTGTGCTGGTGTACCCGATGATGCACGCCGAGCTCCCTGCTCCTTCGGAGTCGCTGCGGCTCGCGTTGGCGGAATTACCCAATGTCTTGAGGCTGACGCCTCGGATGATCCACTTGGCAACAGAGAATTACGTGGGAACGTCAAGCGAAGATTCCATTCCGGGATACGCAATGCCCGCCACTGCAGACTTGGATGGCCTCGGACCAACACTGGTGCTGAATGCCGAATACGACGAGTTGCGTGCGTCAGGCGAAGCCTTCAGTGCCTTGCTCGCAGCCCGCGGCGTGGACGTGGAGCAGGTCAAGATTCGGGGCATGCTTCATGGCTTCCTGAACCTGCCCCCAACATTTGCTCCTGTCGACGACGCACTGGAACGAATCGCAGCGAGGCTACGACCAAAGAGTTCCTGAGGGGCTTGCTTTCCGCCTGTACCACTTCCCTGGAGCTGGCACCCTCCGCTGTGACTCCCTGCCAAGTCCACTGTAGCCGCGGAGGCTCTACCGCCTTGGGGGCAGAGCAAGCTTGAAGACTTTAGCCCACGCGGAGCCGACCTGCTTCGGCAACGGTCCGGTGGTGTACTTCAGGCCGTAACGTTCGCAGATATCGCGGACCTTGGGTGCGATCTCGGCGTAGCGGTTGGAAGGAAGGTCGGGGAAGAGGTGGTGCTCGATCTGGTGCGACAGGTTCCCTGTCATGAGGTGCATGAACCGTGGGCCTGAGATATTGGCGGAGCCGATCATCTGACGGACGTACCAGTCGCCGCGGGTTTCGCCCTCCACCATTTCCTCGGTGAACGTATCCGTTCCTTCGGGGAAGTGGCCGCAAAAGATGACCGCATGGGCCCAGACGTTGCGTATGGCATTGGCAGCGAGCGTGCCGTAGAGGGCCTGCTTTCCTGAACCCGACAGCATGGCCAGGGCTGGAGTGGCTGCATAGTCCTTGGCGAACTGTTTGAGTGCCTTCCGCCCCAGCGCTTTGAGGTCCTTGTTCATAGCCTCCTTGGATTTCAGGCCTTCCTTGTACTCGGGGATCTCCAGGTCGTAGATGGCGATGCCCCATTCGAAAACGGGCGCAAGCAAGGCGTTGTAGATCGGATTGCCCAGGTTGAAGGGTTTCCACTCCTGATCGGGGTCCATGCGCAAAAGGTTGTAACCGACGTCACGGTCCTTGCCAACAACGTTGGTCCAGCGGTGGTGAAGGTCGTTGTGCGTATGCTGCCACGACCGCGACGGGGTAACGAAGTCCCACTCCCATGTGGTGGAGTGGATGTCCGGGTCACGCATCCAGTCCCACTGGCCGTGGAGGATGTTGTGGCCAAGTTCCATGTTCTCCAGGATTTTGGCCACGCTGAGGAGTGTTGTGCCGGTGAACCAGGCGGCCTTGTTCCTGCCTACAAGTAGCGCCGCACGACCGGAGATTTCCAACCCTCGCTGGATCTTGATCATGCGCCTGATGTAGGCGGCGTCGCTGGAGCCCCGCTTGGCAAGGATCTCGTCACGGAGCGCATCGAGCTCACGGCCCAGTTGGGCCACTTGCTCGTCGCTCAGGTGCGCGGCCGCCGGAGGCCGCACCGTAGGCCTGCCACCATCGGCAAGCGCACCAGGACGTGTCTTAAGTCCGACGGCGGCGGCGGAGCTTTGGGCTGAAACTACTGACATGCGGTTGTACTCCTCAGATTCCGAGGTTGACGGGCCCGGCGGCTGCCGAGACACAAGTTTGGATGAGTTCCCCGGGCGCCCCATGAATCTCGCCGGTGCGAAGGTCGCGGACTCTTCCGGCGAGCAAAGGAGTTAGACAGCTATGACAAATGCCCATGCGACAGCCGCTTGGCATCAGCACCCCGGCGTCCTCGCCGACATCGAGGATGGGGACCCCGCCGTCGGCCATAACCTCGCGGTCGGAAGCTTCGAACGTGACCACGCCGCCTTCGCTGCCTTCGCCTCCCAGGAGCTCGGTGCTGAACCGTTCGATAGTGAGCGAGCCGTGCCCTGTTCCACCATTGGTTTCCGCTCCTGATGTGGTGGCAGCAGCCAACGCGGCCTGGTTCCACATAGCTTCGGCGTCATCCAGGAAAGACTCAGGGCCGCACGCATACGCTGCCCTGTCCCGCCAGTCCGGGCAGACCTCTTCCAGGACGGCCGTGGATGTGAAGTTCATGCGGCCGCGGCCGCTGGTGTGCCACTGCACCAAGCGGAAATTGGGAAATTGATCAGCAAGTTCAGCCAGTTCCTCGCGGAAGATACTGTCGTCTTCGCCGCGGGAGGAATGGATTAGCACAACGTCTGCATCGGGGCGGCTTGGGACAAGTGTCCGAATCATCGACATTACGGGTGTGATGCCGCTTCCCGCAGTGAGCATGAGGAGTGAACGGGGGTGCTCCGGGAGGACAAAGTCGCCCTGAGGCGGAGCCAGGAAGAGGACGTCACCAACCTTGGTCTTCCGGACCAAGGTCCCTGACACGGACCCGACGTCAGTGACGGTGATGGCCGGATCCTTGCCCGCCGGCGCACTCAGTGAATAGGAACGCCATTGGCGGACCCCGTTGAGATCGACGCCGATCCTCGCCCACTGGCCCGCGAGGTGGGCGTGCCAGCCGCGGCCGGGACGGAAGAAGATAGTGGCCGACTGCGCAGTTTCCTGGACGACCCTGGTCACGATCCCGCGTAACTGCCGGGACGAATACACCGGATTGAACAGGGCCAGAACATCTTCCGGCGCGAGCGGGGTGGTCAAAACCGCGGCAATGCGGGCCAGAGGCCGAAAGCTGACCATGGACTACTCCTCACAACGACAGAGAACCAAGACCCCGACCGAATCTGTCGGGGCATCCAACTACCGAATATCATAAGCATGCTTACGATACCCTTCGCCCCCGAATTACTATCAGACATAGGGAAAGCCCCCCGGGAGGGGCTTTCAACGGAAATGGGACGTGATGCTTGGATTGGTCAGCGGTGATGCGCTCCTCCTCTCCGGGCTTCTGTCGCCCATACCGGTTTAGTAGCAAGACACTAATACGTCCACCGGATTCCATGCAAACCCAAAGCCAGTGGTCCAGAGAAGCACTGCACTGAGTGCCACCACGTTTCCCGCGCGCGTCCTTCGACACGAACGTGGTCGACGCCGACGAAGGCCATTTTCACCCTGGAGTAGAGTCGACCCATCACTCAACCGCAGATAGTCATCGAGCAGCGCAGACAACCTTCCACACGAGGAACAGACATGGGCAAAGTAGCCTGGGGATTCACATGCTCCATCGACGGGTTCATCGCCGGACCCGGACATGACATGAGCTGGTTAGCCGATGCCGAACCACTCGACAATGGCACCACCGAGCGGATGGCGGGCGAGGTCGCGGTGATCATCTCCGGCAGGGACGGCTACGACGCCGCGAAGGCTCAAAGGGACGAGCGGGATCAGATGACCGCCGAGGCTTATGGCGGTGCCTGGTCCGGGACCGAGATCATCCTTACCCACCGGCCGGAGGAGATCGCCGACGACCCCACCATCATTGCGCTTAACTGCGACGTCGTGGAGGCGGTCCGCCGTGCCCAGGAGATCGCAGGCGACAAGGACGTTCAGATCATCAGCGCCGACATCGCCCGCCAAGCACTTGAACTCGACCTCATCGACGAACTGCAGGTCTTCGTAGCCCCAGTGTTCCTCGGCGATGGCACCCGCATCTTCGATGTCCCCGGCGGGCGCCGTTATGACTGGGAGCTCATCCAGATGTATGAGGGTGCCGAACGCAGTTCTGGGCGAACCTACCGGCCGAAGCGGCGCTGACCCCAGCCGGATGGGGCCCTGGGCCCAGGTGTTGCTGTTTGGGAATACCGGAACCGTTGACCCGCATTTTGTAGGCGCACCTTGCCGAGGGCATGATCCATTGACCTTGCCATGAACAGACGATTAGCAAAAGTGGATGGTGGCCGCTCTGGGCCGCCACCCACTTGGCTTTACTTGTCCCGGCAGTGCTTACAGAGCGGGTAGTTGGTCGTTCCGGAGCGCTTGTTGTGCGCCGGAATCTGCTTCCTGCTTGGGCAATCACTGTGCTTGTGAAGAGAACTACGGCCCTGACCCAGACCTCCGCCGTAAACGTCGCCGGCTCACCTTTGCCATCACCATTGGCGGCATACGTTGCTCGCGCTGCTGTTGTGGTTCGCATGGGCGCTCCTTGCCGCCTTGACCGGACACCAGGTCTAGCCGTGGGTCCTTTAAGCTGGGGCGCATGGACGAGTCCATTCCGCGGGCACTGCAACCACCGATTGCAGTTGCCTTGGCGAAACTCGTCAAGTCATTCCCCGGTCCCGCTGCCCTGTCTGGCCGGATCTACGGCGAACCCAAATGGGACGGCTACCTTCACTGGACAAAACTGTCTAGCAGGTCAGCCGTAGTTCGGTTGGAAGTTCGAGCCGTCTCATCCGAGCCAGCGCTTCGATCTCGGCGATGCCATGTCGACGTCAAGACGGAGGTCCAGGTATGGGCGCGGCAATGCGCGCTGCTAATAGAGAGCCTTAGGTGCTACAGATACCGGTCCCGGCTTTTTCCCTGCCGGTCGGTTCACTACATGCTGCCATCCCATGGGGCATTGACCACAATGAAAAGCGAGGAGCTACCGAGCTTTTGCGGCAACTCCTCGCAGGGATCTATTGATTCATTCCTTGCACGTATTAAAGCAGGAACTACTAAAGGATCTTCATGATTTTGAGGATCCTTTCGTCAAGACAAAATCCTTACCTACCGTATCTGGGTGTCCCACATAAATAACTAGACGCGGAGCTTCATCATCCTTTTTCTCAATAACTAGGAGACGTTGCTCATATGTTCCGTCACTAGAACCGGTGGCGGGCAGATCCAGTTGAATCCCCGCCTGCTTGCCATACCGACCAAATCCTTCGGGAAGCTTGGAAAGGAACTCCCAGGTTCCTGTCGCCGATAAAGGCGTTTTGGCAAAGTCTGTTTCGGTAAGTTGATCCGCAGGGAAGTCCACGACCGTGACCGTATCGTCGGAGCGGAGTTCTATGGTCGTCGATGGAACTGGAGAGCCTACGGTGCTTTCCTCGGCAGAGTAAGTCCATGTCCCCACCAGTTCATCTCGGCGCGTTTCACCCATCTGAGTGCACCCTGTGACAGTCAGCAAGGAGAAACTCACGGCTAAAGCAAGTCTCAACACACCTCTTCGCGTACTTCGTCTCACTGCGTGACTCCTTGGAGTAAGAAAACTCGACAAAGGGAATGCAGTAGACGCAGTTCGAACCCCCAATTTCGACTAGCGAGAGCAGACTATCCGCACTTGAGGGCTTTGCCAAGCTTTGTCCAGTCAACACACAGAAACTTAGGATTTGTGACAATCGACATGCTGGCATCACACATTGATCGTTCTGCCGGCTATGCCGAAGTGCAGTTAATAGCCGGGCGATCGTTCTGAGTGATTCGAACGGTGTGACGCCTTGGAGTCGGCAGGGCAAAGAACTTTCCCGCATCTTTCCCGAGCTATGCGCAAATGTATGAGCCCAGGTCCCTCCTGGTGTGGTCCTCGACGGTGAAGCAGTCGTATGGAACGGGACCGGCTGGACTTCGAGGCGTTGCAGCGTCGCATGGTCAGCTCCAGAGCAACTCTGCCGGCACTGATCCATGATCTTCGAACCTCACCGACAAAGCTAGAGAGACGGCGTGCGGATCACGGCACTTGTTTCATGGGGCGGCCAGGCCCGTGTTTTGATGGCAGTCATGTTGAAGCGTTGGAGCGGGAATGTATGGCTGGGTTGGGCTTTCCTCTTTTTGTGCCTGACATTAGTGTCAACTTTCCTCGCTTTCGTGTCGGGGTTCGTGCACGACCCTGATGACTACCCTGCCTCTTACTACCGCGACAAGATCCCACAGAGGCAGTGGGTGATGGGCCTGTCGATGCTGTTTCCGGCACTGTCTGCGGCGGCGGCCGGTGCTTCAATCTTTGCCCGCCCGCGGGCCCTGAATCGAATCGCGACTGGGTCAATCATGCTGCTACTCGCCGTTGCTGCCATGTGGTTCTGCTGGGCTTTGGGAGTAAACGACCTAGAAAAGTTCGAGAATTTCGCCATTTCCTTCTCGCAGGGGGCCTGACGAGCAACGTCAGGCGGGTAGGTCGCTGAGGGACGGTTAGTCCGGCCAACTGGACCCGCGCCCAGTTATGCGATCCTGAAAGCGGTGCACGGCTGAGCGAAGACAGCGCGTGCTTCATGCCTGAGGAATCTCACTTCGGCTGTCTCAACCAACAACGGGTACGTTTTTGCGCCGTCGCACTGTTTACCGCATCCAAGGCGGCACGGGCACTTTCCGGTTTGATTCGGTGCCATGATTCCACGTCAAGTGCAGGATGCCCCCGGCCTCCAGCCGGACTGCACAATCGCTCCGATTGACCTGGCCCATCACGCACCTCCGGTCATGCTCGACATTGAGGCAGCACAACCAAACGGCTGATGGGATCCGTATGGTAGCCCACTGCAGGCCAGACGCGACCCCAGCGTTCATTCTTAGCCCACAGGGGGCCACGCAGTCCGTCAAACCGCTGGCTGCATAACGGCCCGACAGAAAGCTGGCAACCAGCGCTGATCAGCACCGGGGTCTACGAATCCAAGCCATCGGATTGACCGATTTCCATATCCCTCCTGCCCAGCATGCGCCCCGCGAGGTCTATTAGCCAGCCGGGCTGTGTTGAGATGACATAGCTGTACACCGGCTCCCTAAAAGGGGAACACAACCTAGGTGGGGATTAGCGTTGCCCGCCCCGGTTTAGTCTTCGAAATGTAGGGATCCCTCAGCCGCGCCGGACACGTGGGTGATGATGTCCGTAGCGACCTTGTGAACTTTTTCGTTCCGGTGACTTGATGCCTTGGAAATGAATTTGAAAGCCTCTTCTTGTGTGCAGCGGTTCTGGGCCATGATGGCGCCGCAGGCAAGGTCAATGATTGTTCTGGTGGTCATCGCCGTTTTCAGGTCCGCGTTGAGCTGTTCCACGGTCTCAATCCGGATCGCCAGGCGCAGGGTGCTGCCCGCGACGTGCGCAAAGGCGGCGGCTTCATCGATTACCTCAGGGGTGAATAAGCCGGGCTTGGACGCGAAGAAGTTCAGGACTGCTTCGGAGGTTTCACCCAAGTCCATGGGAACACCCAACGCGCTATGACACCCCTCTGCGCCCAGTGCGCGGCTGTATTGGGGCCAATCCACGTCGGTGGCGACATCGTCCAACAACAATGGCTTACCCTGATCCAGGGCGTCCAGGCACGGTCCCTGCCCGAGGCTTTGCTCGATATGGTCCAAGAGCACCGCTTTGTCGCTGCTGCCCGCCACCGTCGCGGTGCGTTTACGCCGCCGCAGGGTCAACGCGCAATCGATCGGATCTCCTGCGGCCTGGCTCATCGCCTTGGACGCGAAGCCGGTCACCCCTTGCAGGATGGCTTTGATGTCGGCCGTGCCGGTAACCAGCTCGTGCAGACTCAGGATGTGCTCGGCGTGTACAGGAGTTTCCATGAGCCTAATGGTAGGTCCCACCTGCCCTCCCCCGCCCGGTTGTTCAGGCAGGCATCTTCCATGTAGGTTAATTAGTAAGCAGGCTGATCATCCAGTCGGCGCGCAGGAGGCCCCGCCAACAGCACTGGGATATAAGAGATGCATGACCCACGGCAGAGCGCACGCAATCTACTGAACCAGAACACAATCACCCTTGAACGATTGTGGATCAAGTACTGGGGAGAAGGCGGGACCGCCGACCCTCTGGAACTGGACGCCTACGTGCACGAAGCGTTGAGACCGCACCCTTTCGAACTCACTCTCCTGGCATGGGCCATGGACGATCTGCAGGCCGGACCACGCCACTGAGTCCCAGAGAGCTTTCTTCAGCGAGCCCTCTCCGTTTCTGTTGGACCGGTTTCTTTTTGCGTCCCAACTCCGTCCACGAGCGCTTGGGCGAGGTCACGCAGTTTTTGATTCCGGTCGTTCGAAGCCTTCCGCAGTATTCTGAACGCTTCATCATGGGTGCATCGGTTCTGCGAAATGATCACTCCACACGCCGTATCAATAACGGACCTGCTCTTAATCGCCGCGTCGAGGTCTTCCGCGGTCTCATTCAATGCGGTAATCCTGATGGCAACCCGTAAAGCCTTGCCCGCGATCCCGGCGAAGGTCAGCGCATCGGCGACGGAGTGACGAGTGAACGTCCCCGGAGTGGGAGCGAAGAAATTCAGCACGGCAGTGGAGTCCTGTTCGAGTTTCATCGGCGCTCCTAGTGCGCTGCGCGTCCCGGCGGCATTCAACGCCCCGCAATAGTCACCCCATTGCGGCGACGACAGGGCGTCATCGAGAAGGACGGGGCGGCCGCTTTCCAGGGCGTCGATGCAGGGCCCCTGTTCAAGGGTCTGCTCGATCCTGTCCAGCAGCATCGCCTGATCGCTGCTCCCGCCGATCGTCGCGGTTCGTTTCCGCCGCCCGAGCGTCACAGCACACTCAATACGTGTTCCGGTCGACCGGGACATCACCGCCGCCCCGAGACCGGCCATCCCGTCCAAGAACGCTCTAATGTCCCCAGAGCCGACGATCAAGTCCGCGAGCTGCTCAACATCCTCCGACCAAGCCTCTGCAGCCACCGTGTCCAAGCCAACACCACCTTTACAGGCACACCCATCCAAAAAGGCCTCCCTGCTGAAGCCGGGGACACCCCAGTCCTATAGTTCCCGCAACTCGATTTTCTGGGACTACCGGAGGATCAGGAAGCATCCGCCAATAATTTAGCAAGGAAGTCTAGCAATCGCTAAGAAGCGATTCCGCCCGGGTTTCTGGAAGCGACCACTCTAGCTACTGCCCAACGCTAAACGGAGGCATCTACATGAGCGCTCCACTGCGCTCCCCGGACACTGTCACTCGCAGTGGCTGCGGTAGTAGTAGGCCATTGTGCTGCACCGACTCGGCATCAACCCCTGGCCCACTGACTGAATAAAAAGCAGCCATTCCCTTGAGCCGAGAAGGGGCGGAACAGCCGTGAGATTATCTAGCAATCGTAATTCCATCCCCACACTTTAGTGAATTACTGGCTTCACATCAGCCCAAGAATGTACTGGCGATCACGGCGACGCTGCGCCGAGGTTTAAGGGGTCAAATTGTTTTGTCAAGTCAAGTGCCCATCACAATACTTTATAGTGTCGGCTCGGACCGGTCATCCGATTGTCGCGCCAAGCTCATCTTCTTCTACGTAGCGAAGGCCGGCCGCCACTCACGGCCCTAACCTGCCATTGTCTGGCAAAGAAAGCTTGACCGTGGCTACTCGGCCCGCATAGTGATCTTTACAAACCCGTTGGAACGGGCCAATCTCTTGGAAAGATGTGGGGCACGGCGACGGCTTGCCTTGCGTTCTCGTAGACAAGCAGACCGGGACTTCTTGGTGTTCCAGCGGAAGACTTCGGCCCTCCGGATTGACAATACTCGCACCGGGCCGCACATAATCAACTTCTGCACGCCAGCCAATATCGCTTGTTTCCCCTCCCCCGCACCAGTCGCAGAGCAGGTCGCTAACGATAAAAGATACAATAGAGCTTATCGAAAGCTGACTATCATATATTTGACTGCAATGTCAGTAATCTGTTAATCAGTTAGTCTTGCTTTGTCATGCTTGGGGACGGCAGAGCGTCTGTGACGGTATTTTGCTGGTGGCCTGAGCGGTAGTCGTGCATAGACAAGGTGCTTATTCATGAAGAAACCATCCGACCGCATTCGTAAGATCGCCATGTTCACCGCCGGTCCTCTGGCGGTCCTTGTGGCCGGGGCAATGGTCTGGCAGGGGTCTCAGGCCGCTTTTACGGCAACGACGCGCAACTCCGGAAATTCCTGGAGCACGGGAAACGTCGTGCTGACCGACGATGACCTGGGCGCGGCCGCTTTTACGGTGGAGAACATCGTTCCTGGCCAGACCGGGCAAAAGTGCATTGTGGTCACGTCCCAGTCCAATGTTCCTGGTGAGGTTCGAGCGTATACGCAGAACCTCATTGCGGCCCGCGGCATGGAGGACAGGATTTTCTTCGACCTGGAACAAGGCACGGGTGGCTCGTTCAATGACTGCACGGGGTTCACTCCTACGGCGAACCAGGTCCCCGAACTTCCGTTGTCCACACTGGCCTCGGTGAACCGGGACTTCGCTACCGGCGGGGCACCCTGGACGACAGCAGGCACGCCCGGTGAAACCCAGAGCTACCGGGGCACCTGGCGCTTTGATACCACCGGCATGAGCCAGGACGCCATCAATGCCCTTCAGGGCGCCCGGGTGGGTATTGATTTGGTCTGGGAGCTGCAGTCCGACAACGCCCCCACCCCGTAACCATTAGCCAGTCCTGATTTATCGATGACTCCGGAAAGAACCGGTGTTCACCCGGTTCGTTCCGGAGTGACTTCGCTATTTTCCCGGGACGGGTGGGTGGTGTTTTTCGGCTGCCTGCTGTCTCGGTTGTATCTAGGGGTTGTGCTTAGCCTTGCCCTGATCGCTGTCCTTCCGGCCTTGGCCGGCTGGGGCGGAACTGTGGTTCAAAGCGGTTCAATGGAGCCTCACATCAGCGCCGGTGACGTCGTGCTCGCGTCTGCGCTGGATCCGGAAAATCCCGTGCCTGTGGGCGGGGTGGTCGAGTTTACCAGCCCCGCTTCCGCTGAACCGGGCGGAAGCGAAAAAACCCGCCTGCACAGAGTGGTCGAGGCCAACGACGACGGCACGTTCGTCACAGCAGGGGACGCCAACGTCGAGGCCGACAGTACGCCCCTGAAACGGGAGCAAATTACCGGACAGGCACGGCTACTGGTCCCGGTCATCGGGCTTCCCGGTCTATGGCTGGTATCGGGCAACTTCCCGGCTTTGACTTTGTGGTCGGCCCTGACACTGCTCTCGGTAACCGCAGCTGTCTTCGGCGGCACCCGCCCAGACCAACACCGACAAACAGGGACAGGCACCGGCAGCGACGACGACGATGATCAGACCGGCACTGCTCCGGATCACTCCGCTGCGCGCGAGCACTTTGCCGCGTTGGAAACACGCGCTGCACAGCCTCCGGGGAGACGGTCGAAATGGCAGCGCGCGGGGGCAGCGTTCGGCCTAACCGCGATCATCGCCGTCATGGTCCTGGCAGGGACCACAGCGTTTTCGACGGCCGCGTTCACCGCGACAACAGCGACCACGGCCAATACGTTCAGTGCTTCAGAAGACTGGAACCCGCCGGTGGTGTCCATCAACAGTCCTGGATCCTCACTCCGCGGCAGCGTCACCCTCACAGCCACAGCGTCAGATGCGGAAACCGGCGTTGCCGGGGTCAGGATCGAGTACGCACCCTCCGGAGGCGTCTGGACCCTATTATGTACTGCCTCCGCACCACCGTACTCGTGCTTGTGGAACACCACGGTCATACCGGATGGCGCCTACAGCCTCCGCGCTGTCGCCACGGACAAAGCCGGACTCATCACTGTTTCGGCCCCGGTCGAAACCAGGGTTGCCAACACCTTTGCCGTTGACCTAGCCGATCCCGGCGAGACCCAGCGCGGAACCGTCATCCTCTCCACCACGCTGGAGAACCCATCGGGCGGGAGCTACACCGTACGGGTCGAGTACTCAGCAGCCGGAACCGACAAATGGTCTACTCTCTGCGCCAACGTGACCTCCCCGTACAACTGCACGTGGAACACCGCCGCCTTTACCAACGGCTCCTACGATCTGCGCGCAGTCGCCGTTTCCGGCGGCACAGCAACCTACTCCGAGATCATTACCGACGTCACCATAGATAACCAGCCTCCAACCGTTGCCATGTCCGACCCCGGCACCCCGCTCAACGGCACCAGGACATTCACGGCCACAGCCACCGACACCCACTCAGGCATCGGGCAAGTCCAGATCCAATACTCCCGCTCCGGGACAACGACCTGGTCAAACCTCTGCGGCGTGGACACCGAACCGTTCTCTTGCCGATACAACACCACCGCGCTTCCTAACGGCACCTACAGCTTCCGCGCGGTCGCCACCGACGAAGCCGGAAACACAACCACCTCCACCGCCATCACCAACAGGATCGTGGACAACACCGCCTCGTCCGTCTCCATGGAAGATCCCGGTGCCTACCTAACAGGAACCGTTGCACTGACAGCGGCAGCGAACTCCACTGCAGGGGTGAACCAGGTCCGTATCCAAACCGCTCCGGCAGGGACCACGGCATGGACCACCCGCTGCTCGCTGGCTACCAGCCCATTCACCTGCAACTGGGACACCCGCGCCGTACCCGACGGAGTGTATGACTTCCGGGCGATCCTAACCGACGGCACTGGAAGGGAAACCACTTCTTCGGTCATCACGTCACGCCGAGTAGACAACAGCCCACTTCGCGGAGCAGATATCCAAGCCGCCAATGCCACCGGCACCGCAGGCCGCCTCGGCTCGGCAGACACTCTCACATACACCTATAGCCAACCCGTGAACCTGGCCACCATCACTCCAGGCTGGACCGGGGCACCCCTGCCCGTCACGCTACGTCTGCGGGACGGCAACCTGCTGGGACTCGGCAGCAGCGGTGACACCATCGACATCCAACGCAACGGCAGCCCAGTCAACCTCGGCACCGTGAACACCAAAGCAAACCTCATCGCCAGCTATAGGACCGCCACGATCAACGCCACCATGACCGCAACAACGATCACCACCAGCGGAATACCACGAACCGTCATCACCGTGACCCTGGGCAGCACGGCAAGCGGCAACAGCAACCTCCGCACCTCAACAACCTCCGCGGCCATGGTCTGGACACCAACATCATCAGTCACCACACCCGGCGGCGTACGCTCCTCCACAGCCCCCACCACCGAGACCAGCCCCCTCGACCGGGACTTCTAATCTGCCAAAACCCGCCACCGTTACTCCTTGCTCCGGTACAGGGTGCCTCAACCATCAATCCCGTGGTCTTCGGTGGTAATGAGTGCTCCATTTCCTTAGAAGTGGGACCGTGGCAGTTTCGGTAACTGCGACCGCTTGCTCGTGGCCCGTCGCGGCCCAAGAGTGGCAGTATGCCCGGTCCGGAACCCGGCCGCGTTTTCGGTTACTTGCTGATGGCGAGCACGGTACAGCCTTCAGGCACCAGTACGCGTGCAGCAGCCAAGGCATCTTCGTAGCTGGGACCGAAGGCGCTCACATGCCCCCGTTCCCCTTCGCCGTTCTCATAGGTCAGCTTCACTTCCACAAAACCATTATATTTCGATGCTTTGCCGGACTTCCTGGTGGACCGTCGTCATGGTCTGTCGGATGGGACGCCTCACCACATCAGTGACACGAACATCGGCTAGGCCACGGACGACGGACCTGAGATCAGCGAACAGGAACACGAAGTGGTCCTCCACGAAGAAGAAAGCCGGTTGTGGAAAAGGAAACAGTCCCGTGAACGCGCGGCAAAGGTCCTACTCCGTAGCTAGCAGCCCGCACCGGCCTTCCCACAAGCCCGACACCGGGCAAGCTCCTCCGCGGAAACATGGAGGAACCTGCACGGTGGCGGCTACTCGGACTCCCTTAGCCAGGCCAGCGCCTCGGTCTGGGAGGTGAAGAACCTGATGGAGCACGGCGTCCGCGCCGTCTTAAGCTGATAGTCAGCCAGTACGCAGTCCACTGGGCCCCGCATGGCAAGGCGATCCTCGAAGCGGCGCGGGGCTGGGTAAGGAGAGCGCGTGCTTCGTGACTGAGGAAACTCACTTCGGCCATCTCAACGAGCAGCGGATAGGATTCCCCACCGGCGACAGTATTGACCGCTTCCAGGGCGGCTCGGGCATTCTCCGCTTCAATGCGTACGCGGGCATTTCCCCACTGCGGGCTTTCTCATGCCGGGGCCGATCCTGTTCCACTTCCTTAGAACTGGAACACCCTTAGCGGGACGCTCCCCCACCCTGAATTGCAGCGCGAAAAGGCGTTCCCAGCGGGTGCACCGAGCTGGTCCTCCCGGTGGAGCGTCGCTCGAATTCGCGGGTCCGGTGTCGCCGGTCGAATCCACGGAGTATCAAGGCTGTCTTCCGTGACTTCTGGCGGCTTCTGACCTGAGGGGAATCGGGACCGGTCAGCGGGCCTCAGGTGTTGTGCTGTGGGATTTGATGCTACTGAAAATCTCCCCCAGCGTCTGGCTCCTCGGCGTACTCCTCGCGCGCGCTGATCAGCAGACCCAGCACGGCGCCCACCACACACACGATCGCGGTGATCGAGAAGATCTCGCCGTACTGAAGGGCGTACGCTTCGCGGACCCGGCCGGCCTCGGCTGACAATCGTTCCGCGAGGGTGTCGCCGCCCGTACCGGCGGGCAGGCCGGCCAGATGCTGGTTGAACCGGTAGAGGCCCCAAGCGCTCAGCGCCGCGATGCCGAGCAGCATGCCGATCATGCGGGCGACCACGACCGCTGCCGACGCGATCCCGTGTTGGGTGGCGGGAACCACCCTAAGCGTCGCTGATGTCAGCGGGCCGATCACCAAGCCGAGACCGAGGCCGGCGATGGCCAGGTCGGTGTCCAGTGTGGGCAGGGTGAACAGTCCGAGATCGTGTCGTGCCGTCAGCACATCGACGGGCCATTTCGAGATCAGCAGATAGCCAACGGCGGCGAGGAGCAGACCGGCGAACGTGACGATCCGGTCGCCGATCCGGGTGGCCAGCCATCCGCCGAATAGCGCCCCAACCGGCAGCGCGATGAGGAAGCGCAGCAGCAGCAGGGCGGCCTGGTGCTGGTCTTGGCCCAGGACGCCCTGACCGAACAGCTCGACGTTGACGAGGGTCACCATGAGAGCTGCGCCGGCGGCGGACGACGCGCCAAGTGCCGCTAGGAACGGTCTGAGGTGCATTCCTGTCGTTTCCAGCAGGGGGGCGCGGGCGAATCTTTCCCAGAGGAGGAACGCGACGCTCGCCATGGCGGCGGCGATCAGCATCGGCATTCCCCACATGGGCAGCACCATCTTGCCGTCGGGCTTGGGGTTGTAAAGCCCGATCACAGTTAGGCTCAGGGCGATGGCAAGTAGCAGGCCTCCGAGCACGTCGACCTTCTGGAGATCATCGGTTCTTTGCCGGCCGGGCAGGGTGAAGTGGATCATCACCATCGCGATCACCGCAAGCGGCACGTTGACCCAGAAAACGGCCTGCCAATGCTGGAACAGACCGACCAGGGCAATGCCGTACACGGGGCCGAGCACGCTGCCCAATTCCTGGGCGGCACCGACACTGCCGAGCACAGCTGCACGGTTGCGCGCAGCCCACAGCTCGGCGGCCAAGGCCATCGTCACCGGCAGCAGCGCGCCACTGGCGGCGCCCTGGAGAGTGCGGCCGAGGACCAACACGGGGAGCTCAGTTGACAGTGCCGTGACCACCGATCCGAGCGCGAAGCCGGCCAAACTGGCTTGGATGAGCATCTTCCGCCCGAACCGGTCCGACGCCCGACCCAGCAGCGGCATGGCCGCGATATAGCCGAGCAGGTAGCCGGTGATGATCGGGGTGACCCGTTGCAGCTGATTCACCCCGATGCCGACGTCGCGCATGATGTCGGTCATGATCGTAACGACGACGTAGGTGTCGAGCGCGCCCAGCGCTACTGCGAGACTGGCCGCGCTGATCGCGATGCGGCGGTTGGACGACGCCCGCCTGGTGGCAGGAGTCGGGTCCTGGGTCACATCGCCGGTTTATCTATGGTGACCCGTTCGCCCCACTTGGACAGGGCCATTGTGACGCTGTTACCAGGGCTGGGCTCCAAACGGGCCTGCATCAGCTCGCGGTTGCCGCCTTCAGAGATCCAGACGGTGCCTGGCACGGGCCCCGTCGCACCAATTTGCGGGGCGACTTTGTTGACTGCGTCCGCGGTGACGTTGCCCGTGATGCGCACAGAGGTCACGCCGCCGACGGTCTCGTTGCCGTCAATCTTGGCATCGGAGAAGTTGGCAAGCACGTTGGCCAACCCCACGTCGGGGTCCAGGATCGTCGCGGGGTCGTAGATGTTCGAGGCCGGCCCGAAGTTAGTCTGCCTGCCTCCCGACGTGATGGCGGCCCAGAGGTCGCCGTCGGAGACTACAAACTCGACCCCTTTGAGCTGCTGGCCAAGGTATGTCATGTCGAGTGTGCCCTTGGCAGCGACTGCAGGAGTCCGTGTGAGATCGCCCTGGATCGCCTCGACCGGCAGACCGGCGATCTTGCCCTCAACCGAGAGTTCGAGATGCGCGCTGGTCTGCCCTTTGGTGGTCTCACTCGACTCTTTCAACAGGGTAACGGGGTCGGGAGAGGCCTCCGGCGATGGGGAGGGGGATGGTGCGGTGCACCCTGCAACGAGGGCGACGACGGCGATGAGGGGCGCGAAGATCGCCACAAAGCGGCTCTGCTTGGATGCGCTATACATGGCCGAATCGTACACCCCTGGGTCAGGCTGCTGAAGGCTTAGTTAGCACTTTGCCCGTGAAGATTTGCTCCCTGCTGGTCCTGGCCGGCTGCACACAACCGCTGGGGCGTGTCTCCTAAGGTGGTCAGCCAGATGTTGAGTGCTCGGAGAACAGCTCCGCCGCAGTAAAAGAGATCGAGTTTGTCGAAGCGCGACCGGCCAAGCCCGCCACTGCTTGAGGGTATTGAAGCTTCGTTCGACGACGCTCCGGCCCTTGCAGTCTTCTTGTCAAGGAACGGGGGCCTGCCGCCGACCGAACCGCGTCGTTTCGATGGCCGATCTGTTCCGCCGGTTAGCAGCCGGCGGCCCCGCGTGTTGTCCCAAATCCTCTGCCGGGGACTGCAGGCACGAAGCTCTGCAGGCACGAAGCTGGCTTAGGAGTCCATGGACAGGTGTCGGTAGAGCGTGGCGCGGCTGGCTCCGATGATCTTTCCGATGTCAGCCGGTTTGAGCCCACGAGCCTTCAGTTCATGCGCCCTTTTCACATTCTCGTGCTCCGCCGTCATTTCTCGTCGACCTTCCTCGCGCCCGTTGGCAGCTGCCGCGGCCATGCCGGCTTTGGTGCGCTCGGAAAGTTGGTCTCGTTCGAGCTGGCGAACGCGGAAATGATGGTAACCATGGCGTGGGCCATCGCTCCCCCGACCTCGCTGGCGGGGTCAGTGGCGATGCCATCCCTTAGGGAACGGGACTTGATGCCTCGCACCTTGAAGTCATCCAGGAGTTCAAGCAGGTGGCGGGTGTTGCGTCCCAACCGGTCCAGCTTCCACACCACCACTTCATCGCCGGCCCGAGTCGGTCCAGCATTCGGTCTAATTAAGGACGGCTTACGCTGATCCTGCGGTCATTATAGATACGCTCGCACCCGACTTCTTCGAGCTCGCGGTTCTGCAAATCCGTGTTTTGGTCAGCCAGGTTGACGCGGGCGTATCCAACTCGAGACACATTGTTGGGACAGGCAACGACCCGGAATACCGCGAACATGAAACGTCACTCGGCTTCAACTGAAAAGCTCTCATCAAAGGATCCCTTGATGAGAGGCCTGAGGGTAAGGCCGCACTCTTACAGGTCATGCAGCATTGGTCATTCCTGCGTGGCTATCTTTGACGGCACCTCGACCTTGGCTGGTGCTTTTGCTTCAGCTGGGGCATAGCCTTCGCAAATTCCGTCCTCCGGTTTGCCCAGGGCGACCGCAGGAAAGCCGACCCCGACGAAGCCGGCGTTCCCGCCGAGCTTTTCCGGACGGCATCCGGGCCCCACGTGCCGTCAACGCAGATCTCGGAGTCGTCGACGACAACCCCCTTGAAAGTCATGCCCTTCCAGATGGGCGCATTAGGCAGCACCGCCTGAGCTGCGGCCTCTGCTTTGGTCACCCGCTCCGCATCAGTCAGCGTGCCCACCGGAGCTGGACACTATCGACGCCGATGGTGTTGATGTCTCCTGGGCAATCGGAGCCGCGGTGGCTGCGCAGCCAGCGAGAAGCAGCCCAGCAAAAGCAATACAGGCCGGCGCTGTGGGCCGGGAAGTAATCATGGGCTCACTCTACTGACGCGTTGTCGTCACACCGCGCGAAGACATGCTCCCGCGTTTGCTCATAGACTTGCGCACACCGCTTTGGTGACGGTGAAGTCCACACTCTTGGTGCTTCCCTCGAATGTGTACGCGTACTTCATCTTGATACCGGCATCAAGAATGTCTTTCGTCGATGTGGCTGCACACACGGTCGGAAGGACCATGCTGCGTAGGGAGTCTGCGCTGACCGTGGACGGGTCGACGCTGGACGAGACGACGTAGTCGTAACGGATCGCATCGCCTTCGGCCTCGATTCCAGTCAATGAGGTGACAGAGTCCACTTGCATTGGGAGCTCTCCCTGAAGATCGCGCGCGTCCTTGACAACGGATTTAACTTTGCTCTCGACCGATTCGGGTGAACGGTCGAAGGCTCCGGACAGGGCGAGAACGGCTCCGAGTATGAGGAGGCAAATGTTCAGGCCGTTCCCAACAAGAACAATCCAGCCACAGATTCTTCCGAATGGAGCCCGCACGCCCAGGGCCTCGGCCTTGGCGGCATTCCTGATCGCCAGGGGACCAAAGATGACGCCGAAGAAGAAAATTCCGATGACGGCAAAGGTTGTCGCTTTGGACTTGAACGCGGCGCCCTCCAGGTCGGGGAAGAAGAACGGTCCCTCTTCCTGCCCGTCGTCAGACTCGTGGTTGGGGTAGTTGGGTGGCATAGCGTGTGGCTGCTGGTCGAATCCGTGGGACATAATCCGGTCTCTCTCGTACATGATCATTGAAAGGTCTCTCCAGAGAGTACTGGCTGGATACGACAGCCCTTTGTCACACGCCCTCCAGCCCGAGGGCGCGATCTCTTCCGATGATTGTTTTCGTGAACCAGCGCGGGTACGCCACCTTGTTGTTGATGCAGGGTTGTACGGTGGCCGAAGGGGAGCCGAAGCGAGGTTCCAGCGTCGAATACTTTGTAGCCGGCACAATTGTCAAAGGATCGGCCTGCGGTGGAGCTGGATCCAAAAAGATGAATGAGGAGGCGCTGCGACTTTCGCACAGCTAGTGCTGGATTCCCTCTTCTCAATTGTCGTTATCAGAGTTGGAGTACTCGCAGAAAACACGAATAGCCTCGTTACAACGGCCTAAAGGGCCCTTATCGGCAAGCTGGTCGGCTTCGACGTGAACGCCCCGACAAGCGTGTGAACTCCAGATGCTCGGCGACCTTGGCAGGGATCGCAATCCGCGCCGGACACTCCCCGATTTAGTCGTAGTTACGCGTCGAGGACACCTACGAGACCTCCCCAAAGCACCGGTCGCCCGTGGCGGCGGGACTCTCACGTCGCTGCGGCCCTGCAGATGGTGCGCTTGCGAACGGGCGTCTTGTCGCTCGGGTCCTTACACGCGATGAGTGGATGTAGGCCGAACAAGTGGAAGGAAGTGGCTGTGATCAGGCTCAATAGAGAAGATTTAAGTGTGGACAATGTCCACCCCCTCTTTGGCCTGAAAAAGCTCTACTTAGTCCAGGTTCTTGACTCCAGCGACGAGCCAAAAACAAGAACTTTGATGCAGGATCTCGAAGTCATGTTGCACTCAGTCCATCCAGCCATGAAGGGGCTTAAGGACAACCACGCCCTCCCGGAGAACCAAGAAAGGAACCCATAGCCCCAGTACAGAGCCACCGGAAGGCCGGCCAGCCACGGTCCTGACCCCGCCCCCACACACACAACCGAACAGGGACCCGCGGCGCCAGGCACACCCCGCGGCACGATGTCAGAGGGACCTGACCACCCAGCGTGTACACACGTTAAAGCAATGACCCCCTCTGACGAGGGGGTCTGCTGTGCCCGAGGTGGGACTCGAACGGGATTCTTGAGCTTGGAAGCGCCGGGAAGTGGCGGAAACATGCGGAATCCGGGCAAGTTCGGGGGCTGAACGAGGCAGTCCAAGGTGGAAAGTGTGGACACTGTCCACACTCCCCTTTACCCCATGTGGTTGTAACCCGGGATAGCGTATTTGACCCAAGCTATGAACCCCGAGAATGCGCCGCCAGTTGCAGCCTTCAGTCCGCCACCAGTCCGGAGACTGAAAACACCGCACTTGAACTGGTCGAACTACAAGCTCATGTGATCGTTCCGGAGACCTCCGGTGCTTCGAACATGCCCGCGCATCAGAGGAGACGAATCTACGCGTCGTTGGTCCTGAGGACGCGTCGTGCCGATTCGGCAGACGGAGCTAACCACTTGGCATTGGCTGTTTGCGGAACAGCAACCAGCCGCCAAACAGCGGGTTCATGGTTTGACGTTGGCATCAAAGTGCCCTCGCTCACAAACAGCGCAGGGCTCATACTGTCATCCGGGGACCACCACCCCGATGCAGGACAATGCTCACCGGTTAGGGCTCGACGAATTGCGCGCTTCTTCACCTGGTTCTACTCACTTATGTCCGTTCTTACCCAGACCTCGTAGTCCTCGGACTTTTCAAACATCTGTCTGGTGGTATTGGCATCGGCTGCTACCCATATAAATTCGGAATCTGCTGTCGCATCGTCCACGAAGCCACACCGCACTACATTGTTCAAGTGTCTGATTTCTACGAAGTGGCCCCGAAGTTGGGCCCAGTCCTCATATCTGTGTAGTTCGATCACGTTCACCACCGTTGTATTGGGACGATATTTCGGGTGCGGCAACGGTTAAAGCGCGCGGAGGATGTCTTCAACACGTTGCTTGGCGTCTCCGAAGAGCATTTGGGAGTTATCTCTGAAGAAAAGCGGGTTCTGGACTCCGGCGTAACCGGCTGCCATCGAGCGTTTGAAGACCACCACGTTTTCCGCTTCCCAGACGCGCAGCACCGGCATGCCGGCGATGGGACTGCCCGGATCCTCTGCGGCGGCGGGGTTTACGGTGTCATTGGCTCCGATAACGAGGACGACTGAGGTCCCGTTCAGGTCTTCGTTGATTTCGTCCATTTCCAGAACGATGTCATAGGGCACCTTAGCTTCCGCTAGGAGGACGTTCATGTGTCCTGGGAGTCGCCCTGCGACGGGATGAATGCCGAACCGGACGTTCACGCCGCGTTCCCTCAGCTGGTGGGCGAGTTCGGCGACGGGGTATTGGGCTTGGGCCACGGCCATGCCGTAGCCGGGGGTAATGATGACGCTGGAGGCGCTGGTCAGCAACTCTGCGGTTGCCTGGGAGGTGATCTCGCGGTGCTCTCCATAGTCGGTGTCGGTTGAACTGGGTGCGGAGATGCCGAACCCGCCGGCGATTACGGAGATGAAAGACCGGTTCATGGCTTTGCACATGATGTAGGACAGGTAGGCACCCGACGAGCCGACCAGGGCACCGGTGATGATGAGAAGGTCGTTGTTGAGCAGGAAGCCTGCGGCCGCGGCGGCCCAGCCGGAGTAGCTGTTGAGCATGGACACGACGACGGGCATGTCGCCGCCGCCGATCGAGGCCACCAGGTGCCAGCCCAGCCCGAGGGCCAGGAGGGTGACCACGATCAGGAGCCAGAGCTGGGAGTCCTTGACGTACCAGACGGTAAGGGCGATGAATGCTACAAGGGCGCCGAGGTTGAGAGCGTCCTTACCCGGCAGCATGAGCGGAGTGGACTTCATCCTGGCGGAGAGTTTCAGGAACGCGACGATGGAGCCCGTGAAAGTGACTGCCCCGATGAAGACGCCGATGAACACCTCGGCGTGGTGGATTGCCATCAGTTGCGGGGACAGGCCTGGGGCTTGGAGGTGTCCGTTCCAGCCGACAAGGACCGCGGCGAGGCCCACGAAACTGTGCAGCAGTGCGATGAGTTCTGGCATGCCGGTCATTTCGACAACCCGTGCGCGCCACAGCCCGATGGCGCCGCCAACGATGACCGCGGCGACGAGCAGGCCCAGACCGGTCAGGGCGTGACTGGTGCCCCGCCCATCCTGGAGGGTCAGCCAGATGGTCGCGGCCAGGGCGATGACCATGCCGGTGATGCCGTAGATGACACCGGAACGGGCTTTTTCGTGTTTGCTCAATCCGGCGAGGCTGAGGATGAACAGCAGGGCCGCGACAATGTAAGCCGCCCCTGCGATGGACTCGGCGGTCAAGGGACCGGAGACGGTGTCAGTCACGGTTAGGCTCCTGGTCAGTGTTGCTGCTGTTTCGGTGGCGGTGTTCATGATCGTGTCTTTCGTCCGCTGGAGAACATTGCGAGCATCCGCCGAGTGACGGCGAAGCCACCGAAAATGTTGATGCTTGCGAGCAGCACCGCAACGGAGGAAAGGATCTGCATGAGGGGGTTTTCGGAGGTGACCTGCAGCAGGGCGCCGACGACGATGATTCCGGAAATGGCGTTCGTCACCGACATCAGCGGGGTGTGCAGGGCGTGATGGACTTTACCGATGACGTAGAAACCGACCACCACAGAGAGCATCAGTACCGTGAAGTGCTGTGGCAACGGCGCTGGCGCGACGACATTGACCAAGAAAAGCGCTGCGATGCCCGCAGCGAACAACCCAGCCTTGCCAACTGTGCCCAGACCTTCTGTCTTTATCGCCGCAGTGTTTTCCGCTGTCCCGGTGTCGGCCTTTACAACCGGCGCCGCCGAGACCTGGACGGGAGGTGGGGGCCAGGTCTTCTCCCCACGCCTCACCACGGTGACCGATCGTTGAACGACGTCGTCGAAATCGATGCTGAGGTGCCCGTCCTTGTCTTTCGTAAGAAGCTTAAGCAGGTTCAGCAAGTTTGTGCCGTACAGCTGCGATGCTTGGGCCGGCAGTCGCCCCGGAAGATCCGTATAGCCCAGGATCACGACGCCGTTTTCGGTCACGATCCTTTGTCCCGCGACTGAGCCTTCCACGTTTCCGCCCAGGCCAGCGGCCATGTCCACGATCACGCTGCCGGGCTTCATCCCGGCCACGTCCCCGGCTGTGAGCAGCCTCGATGCCGGCCTGCCGGGAATCAGAGCAGTGGTAATGATGATGTCTACGTCCGCGGCCTGTTCTGTATATATCTGGGCAGCACGGGCGTTGTACGCTTCGGATGTGGCCTTGGCATAGCCGTCTGAGGAGTTCATCGCCTCCTCAACCTCGACCTTAATGTAGGTACCGCCGATGGACTTCACCTGATCAGCCACCTCAGGCCGGGGGTCGGTGGCGCGTACGATCGCGCCGAGACTCGAGGCCGCACCGATTGCCGCGAGTCCGGCAACGCCTCCGCCGGCAACCAGGACTTTCGCGGGCGGGACTTTGCCCGCTGCGGTGACCTGCCCGGTGAAGAAGCGGCCAAATTCGTGGGCGGCTTCGATTACGGCACGGTACCCTGCTATATTCGCCATCGAACTGAGGACGTCCATCGACTGCGCGCGTGAAATGCGTGGCACGGCATCCAAGGCCAATGCCGTGATAGGGCGTGACGCCAATGCCTCCACCAGTTCGGGTCGGAGCGCCGGGCTGAGCGTTCCGATCAGGGTGGCACCATCGGCAAGACGGCCGATCTCTTCTTCAGAGGGCGGATTAACCCGCAGCACTATTTCGCTGCTCCATGCCTCGTCGCTACCCACAATCAGGGCCCCAGCCTGGGCATAGGACTCATTAGGGAACGAGGCACGCTCCCCCGCACCCTTCTCGACCACAACCTCGTAGCCCAACCCCAACAAGTGCCGCACTGTGACAGGCGTCGCCGCCACCCTCGACTCCTGGCCCAGCTCGGCCACGATACCTATGCGTGTCATCGTTTGCTCTCTTTCATATGTAAGTTCCTGGCTGCACGTCAAAGTCGTGAACGGGCGTCGTGGTCACGTCGGGTTGGATATGATCCACCTCCTCGCCCGGAGGCTAGAGCAGTCGGGTCAGCCAGTCGTGGGTGTCCTTGACGGTTCCGGTCTGGATGCCCAGGAGCTGCCGGCGGATAGCCATGGTGGTTTCCCCGGCCTTCGCGTCCTCGGAGCCGATGAATTCGGTAGCGTCCTTGAGCACACCGATCGGCGTGATCACAGCTGCAGTGCCGCAAGCGAAGACCTCGGTGATCTCACCGGAGGCAACGCCGTCGCGCCATTCGTCCAGGGTGATCTTGCGCTCGGTCACCTCTCGGCCCATGTCCTTGGCCACCTGGATAACAGACATGCGGGTAACGCCTTCAAGGATGGTGCCGCTCAAGGCGGGAGTGACCAGGGAGCCGTCCTTCATGACGAAGAAGACATTCATGCCGCCGAGTTCTTCCACGGCGTCGTCATTGGAGTGGTCCAGGAACAGTACCTGCTTGCACCCGTTCGCTTCGGCTTCCTGCTGCGCGATCAGGGAAGCTGCGTAGTTGCCTCCGCACTTGGCAGCACCAGTACCGCCACGACCGGCACGGGCGTATTCGCGGGAGATCCAGATGGACACGGGCTTGAGCTCGCCGCCGAAGTAGTTCCCGGCAGGAGAAGCAATGACGCGGAAGGACACTTCACGGGCAGCACGCACACCCAGGAACGCCTCCGTGGCGATCATGAACGGGCGCAGGTAAAGGGCTTCACCGTCACCGGAAGGAACCCATTCCTTGTCCGCCTGCACCAGTTCGCGGATGGCGCCCAGGAAGTACTCTTCGGGCAGCTCCGGGAGGGCAAGGCGACGCGCGGACTTGTTCAAGCGCGCGGCGTTGGCCTCGGGCCGGAAAGTCCAAACGGAACCATCAGCGTGACGGTAGGCCTTCAGGCCCTCGAAGATCTCCTGGCCGTAATGCAGGACCGCAGCCGAGGGGTCAAGGGAGATGGGTCCGTAAGGCTCGATCCTGGCATTCTGCCAACCGCCATTGCCATCGGCGTCAACCTTGTAGTCGACGACGGCGGTGTGGTCGGTGAAGTAGTCGCCGAAGCCCGGGTTCGCCAGGACGGCTGCACGCTCCTCAGCAGACCTCGGGGTATCCGAAAGCTGCTGGCTGAATTCGACGCCATGGGCAGTCTGAGTCATTCCGATTTCCTGTCTTGGCATTTTGTGCGTTTTCGCAAATGAAGCCGGGTAGGCAATCCCGCCGCTGAACTGCAGCTGGCAAAAGACGCCCCGGGGAGTGGATCCCGGCGCGGCACCCGGATTTCGGGCTCTGCGTTGCGACGTCATCTGCCGCGCCGGGAGATTATGGGTACTCTGTTCCGCTGGCTTGGATTCGCTTATGTTGAGGTATTCAAGAGGCTCGTGCGGACGAGTACTTATCGGTGCAAGAAGCGCGCAGGGCGCTTCTCGACGAATGCCAGCATGCCTTCCTTTTGGTCAGCTGTGGCAAAAATGGAATGGAAGATGCGGCGTTCGAACAGGATCCCGCTATCCAGGGTTGTCTGAAAGGCCGCATTTACTGCTTCTTTAGCGAGCATCACGGCTGGGGCTGGCATCCCGGCGATCGCCGCAGCCGTTTTTAGAGCATCTTCGATGAGTCCGTTTCCGGGAACTATTCGGGCCACAAGACCTATTCGTTCGGCTTCGACAGCATCTATGGTTCGGCCGGTGAGAATCATTTCCATGGCCTTCGCTTTTCCGACCGCCCGTGTCAGTCGCTGAGAACCGCCCATTCCGGGAATGACGCCGAGCTTAACTTCCGGCTGGCCGAAGGTTGCAGTGTCGGAGGCAAGTATAAAATCGCAGGCCATGGCCAGTTCACAGCCGCCGCCCAGTGCATGGCCAGAGACTGCAGCCACGACAGGCGTGCGAACGCCAGAGAGCCTTTCCCAGTCCTGCAGCCAATCTTCAAAGTACAAGTCCATGTACGATTTGGACGACATTTCTTTAATGTCAGCCCCTGCGGCAAAGACGCGTTCTGAACCGGTGAGGACGATGGCTCCTATTGTGGCGTCTCTATCCATTTTGGTCGCCGCTGAAACTACTTCCTGCATGAGTTCATAGTTCAAGGCATTGAGCGCCTCGGGCCTGTTCAACGTGATTATGCCGACCCGGTCGTCGCGCGACACGTTGATGGATTGGTAGTTCATTGCGGTCCTCATTGTTCAGTGTTGCCGTTCCGGAGGGGTCTCATCAGATCGCAGGAGTCGCTACAGCGACGTGCCGTTCTTCGGGTCCGTTGTATTCGCTCAAGGGACGGATCAGGGAGTTGGAGGCCACCTGTTCCATGATGTGGGCGGTCCAGCCGGTGATGCGGCTGGCGACGAACAGCGGGGTGAACGTCTGGGTGTCGAATCCCATGAGGTGGTAGGTGGGGCCGGCAGGGTAGTCGAGGTTGGGTTTGATGGCTTTGGCCTCGTCCATGGCCTGCTCGAGTCCGTTGTAGAGGCCCAGGAGTTCGGGTCGTCCGTAGTGGGCGATCATCTTGTCCAGGGCGGCTTTCATGGTAGGCACGCGGGAATCACCATGCTTGTAGACGCGGTGTCCGAAGCCCATGACTTTCTTCTTCTGGGCCAGGGCGTCTTCCATCCAGGCCCGGGCACGGGTGGCGGCTTCCTCGAGGGATTCCTCGCTGCGGATGCCGATCTCGTCGAAGGTGTGCATCACGGCTTCGTTGGCGCCGCCATGCAGCGGACCCTTCAACGCGCCGATCGCGGCGGTCACCGCTGAATGCAGGTCCGAGAGTGTGGAGGTGACCACTCGGGCCGTGAAGGTGGAGGCGTTGAAGGAGTGCTCCGCGTACAGGATCATGGAGACGTTGAACGCCTCCACCACTTCGGGGACCTGTTCTTCACCGAAGGTCATCCAGAGGAAGTTGGCCGAGTAGTCCAGGTCCTCGCGGGCCCCAATTGAGTCCTGGCCGCGGCGGCGGCGCTGGTCGTAGGCCACCACGGAGGGCATCGCGGCCCAGAGGTCGATTGCCTTCTTCATGTTCGCTTCCGGCGTGGAGTCCTCGGCCAGTTCGTGCCGGGCGCCGAGCACCGATGCTGCCGTGCGGCAGACGTCCATGGGGTGGGCGGTGGTGGGCAAGGCGTCCACTACCGTCTTGACCACAGGGTCCAGGGCGCGGCCTGCGCGTTCCCTGGCGGTGAATTCGGCGAGCTGGGTTTCGTTGGGCAGTTCGCCGTTCCACAGCAGGTAGGCGACTTCTTCGAAGCTGCACTTGGCGGCCAGTTCCTGGACCGGGTAGCCGCGGTAGAGCAGCGAGTTGGTGTCCGGGTTGACCTTCGAGACGGCGGTGTAGTCCACCACGACGCCGGCCAATCCTCTACGAACTTCGGGCGCTTGCACTACTTCCTGCTGAATGATCATCGTGACTCCTTTGTCTTTGTGAACAGCGAGGGCACTTCAAAGTTGAATACGCCGGTATCGAATTGGTTGTAGGCCTCGTAGTCGACGAGTTCATAGAGGCGCGCACGGGTGAGCATTTCGCCGACGCGTACCTCTTGGGTACCCAGCCTCTTGAGGGTGTTCAGGGTTCCCTCTGCCGCCCGCATGGCAATGCGGAGGAGGGTGACGGGGTAGATGACCATGTTCACCCCGACTTGCTGGAGTTGCTCGGTGGTGTAGAGGTCGCTTTTGCCGAACTCGGTCATGTTGGCCAGGATGGGCACGTCCACGGCGTCGCGGATGGCCTGGAATTCGTCCAGGTCCCGCATGGCTTCGGGGAAGATCGCGTCGGCGCCGGCGTCCACGAGGGCTTTGGCGCGGTCTTGCGCGGCTTGGATTCCGTCGACCGCCCGGATGTCGGTGCGGGCCATGATGAGGAAGTTCGGGTCGCGTCGGGCGTCTGCTGCGGCGCGGATGCGTTTGGTGGCGGTGTCGATGTCGACGACGTTTTTGCCGTCCAGGTGTCCGCAGCGTTTCGGGTTGAACTGGTCCTCAATGTGGCAGCCGGCCAGGCCCGCGTTCTCGAGTTCCTGGATGGTGCGGGCCACGTTCATGGGTTCGCCGAAGCCGGTGTCGGCGTCCACGAGGGAGGGCAGGTCCGTCATGCGGGCGATCTGCCCGGCGCGGGTAGCCACCTCAGTCAACGTGGTCAGTCCGATGTCGGGCAGGCCGAGGTCGTTGGCCAGGACGGCGCCGGAGATGTAGACCCCGGCGAAGCCCTTCTCTTCAATCAGGCGTGCTGAGAGCGGGTTGAAGGCGCCCGGGAACTGCTGCACGGTCCCTGAGGCCAGCAACTCCCGCAGGCGCACCCGCTTCTGTTCCGGGGTGGTTGTGGAGTACAGCATTTAGAACAGTCCCTTCGGAGCTGCCACGGAGTAATTCTTGTCAACGAGGACTTCATAGGTTGTTGTCATCAATTCATCCTGGAATTGGTAGTCGGGGAACGTAGGCGCGCTCGGATGGTCCGTTTGGTGTATCTCGGAGCCGGGAAGACTAGTTTCGGTAGAGTAAAAGTGCTTCGCCTTGGCCGCCGCCGCCGCAAAGGGCCACTGCTGCCCTGCCGGTGCCGAGGCGGAATAGTTCGTTTGCTGCGTGCAGCGCAATCCGCGCTCCGGACGCGCCGATTGGGTGGCCCAGCGCGATGGCTCCGCCGTGTATGTTGCAGCGGTCCAAGGGAATGTTCAGTTCTTTGAGGGACTGAACAGCGACAGCTGCGAAAGCCTCGTTGATCTCGACGAAATCGAGTTGCTCTACTGTCCACCCCGACTTGGCCAGTGCGGATGAGATGGCATGTGCTGGCTGCGAATGCAGTGAGTTGTCTGGACCCGCCACCTGGCCGGGAGCGCCCACAACTGCAAGTATCTGGCAGTTGAGGCGTTCCGCATTTGCCCGACTGGTGAGGACAACCGCTGCAGCGCCGTCGGTGAGTGGGGAAGCATTGCCCGCCGTTATGCTCCCATTTGCGTCGAAAGCTGGAGGGAGTTTGGCCAGGGTCTCTACATCCGTGGCGGGGCGCACCTGCTCGTCATGCTTGAGGACTCGAGGCTCTCCCTTTTTTAGCCTGACGGTGATGGGAACGATCTCGTCGTTGAAGACCCCTCCCTGGGCAGCTTGGGCGGCTCGCCGGTGTGACGCTGCTGCCACTTCGTCCTGCTCGAGCCGTTCAATACCGAGAACTTCGTTTCCGCGCTCCGTCAGAATCCCCATGGACACGGCCTCCTGGGCGTCACTGAGCCCATCCCGAACGAGCGAATCTTCCATGATCCCCTGGCCGTAGAGCCAACCCTGGCGTGCCCCCGGCAGCAGGTGCGGACTCCTGGTCATGGACTCCTGTCCCCCGGCCACAACCACTTGGGCGTCTCCGGCACGGATAAGGCGGGCGGCGTCAATAACGGCGGTAAGACCCGAAAGGCATACTTTGTTCACGGTCGTTGCGGGCGCTTCGGTCCGGATGCCGGCTTTGAGCGATGTCTGGCGGGCGGGGTTTTGACCTGAGCCGGCTTGGACTACTTGCCCTATCACGACTGCGTCGACCAAAGAGGGATCGATTCCTGCCTTTTCGAGTGCCCCGCTTACGGCAGCCGCGCCGAGATCTACGGCAGTAAAGCTGGCCAGCTGGCCGTTTAGCTTGCCGTGTGGGGTTCTGGCTCCCCCTACGATCACCACGTCGTCCGGTCGTGGCGGGATGTGTTTTACTGACGATTGCTTGTTCATGTGTGTCCTTCGGAATAAGTCGTGGGCTTCCGGTATGGAGTTTTCGCTTACCGGGATGCCATCCGCAGAGCGCCGTCCATGCGGATGGTTTCCCCATTGAGGTAGTCGTGCTCAATGATCGAAAGGGCAAGCTGGGCAAATTCCTCGGGGCGGGCCAACCGTTTAGGAAATGTGACGTCTGCGGCGAGGCCTTTGCGCACCTCTTCACTGACGGACGCCATCATGGGGGTTTCAACAATGCCCGGTGCAATGGTGTTCACTCGTATGCCGAACGGAGCCAGGTCCCGCGCCGCAGGCAACGTCAGGCCCACGATTCCGGCCTTTGATGCGGCATAAGCGGATTGGCCTATTTGCCCTTCAAACGCCGCGATCGAGGCAGTGTTGATGATGACACCGCGCTGTCCGTGCTCATCGGCGGCCGTCTTCGAGATTGCTTCAGCTGCGGCCGACAGAACGTTGAACGAACCCACCAGGTTGATTTGGACAACTTTCATGAAGAGCGCGGAGTCATGGACTCCTCTCCTGCCGAGGATTCGCATTGTTGGCAAGATCCCGGCACAGTTAACAACCGTCCGGAGTGGGAGTCCGGCTGATGCCTTCTCGATGGCACTGCGGACCTGTCCTGGGTCGGTGACATCGGCGGCGAGGTAATCCACGCCGCTCACGGGCTCAGCGTTCTGGATTGATTCCTCCAGATCCACGGCGAATACCGTGGAGCCATTCAGGGCCAGTGCACGAACGGTTGCCGCGCCCAGTCCAGAAGCGCCACCGGTAACGATTGCTGCGGTGTTGTTGATTTCCATTGAGGTGCTCCTCCGTTGGGGTGTGCTGAAGTAGGTCGCGGGGGCATCAGCCGAATGCCGAGATCCCGGTTACCGCCCGGCCGACCAAGAGCGCGTTGATTTCGTAGCTTCCCTCGTACGAATAGATGGCCTCGGCGTCCGCAAAGATTTTCGCCATCTCAAAGTCGGTACTGATTCCGTTTCCGCCAACGATGGACCTGCCAAGTGCAACGGTGCTGCGCATCAGACCTGTACAACTCGCCTTAGCCAGTGCCGCATGGTCCATGGTGAGCCTCCCCGATTCCTTGAGGCGGGCAAGCTGGATCATGAGAGAGAGCGACATGGTGGCGTTTCCGGCCATTCTGGCCAACTGTTCCTGAATGAGTTGGAATGACGCGATGGGTTTGCCGAACTGTTGCCTTTGCAAGGCATAGGCCCGGGCAACATCGAATGCTGCAAGCTGCTGTCCCACCGCTTGCCAGCTGACCCAGACCCGGGAGTGCAGGAGAAGGGAATTGGCGTCACGGAAAGTGTTTGTTCCGGGCAGCCAGTTGGTGAAGGGAATTCGAACGTTATCCAAGGTGATGTCGGCGTTTTGGATTATCCGAACGGCGGTCTTGTTGGGGATTGCCTGTGTATGGAAGCCCTGGGTGCCCTTTTCTACGATAAAGCCCTTGATTTGCCCGTCTGCGGTGTCACGGGCCCACACCAAAACGTAATCAGCGAAAGTGGCGTTTCCAATCCACCGCTTATGGCCGTTCAAGATCCATTCGCCGCCGTCTTGGGTCGCCGTCGTCTGCATTTCCCGTGAGATGTCGGATCCGTGCAGCGGCTCTGTGAGGGCGAATGCTCCAATTTTTTTGAGCGACAGCAGCTCGGGAAGAATTCTTCGGCGATGGTCCTCAGACCCGAGTTCCCTGATGGCGGCGGTGAAGAGCTCGTCATGCACGCCGAAGAAGGTCGAGATGGAAGTATCAGCACGGGCGAATTCCATCTGAATCAGGCCCGCTAGCAAATGTCCTTGGCTGTTCAGGCCGGTCAGCTGCTGTTCGGCAAGACGGGGAAGGAGCTCGAAGGGGAATTCGGCTCTGTTCCAAAAGTCAACAGCTATGGTCCGTACCTCGCGCTGAAAGAAGTCCCGTACGCTCTGGAGCCTGGCGTATTCCTCTGCGGTGAGGAGGTCCGCGAGGAACAGAAGGTCGGCTTCCGGATACGGCGGTAGGTCGTCATGCTGGGCAGTGGCCGCACACACTTTCGGCATTGCCTCTTTGAGCACTGGCATGATTCCTCTTTTCTTATCAGGGTCAGCTAATGGTGGATTTGTACTACTGGAGCTTGCCGATGGATCTGAGTTGTTGTTCGGATATCAGGATCTGGAATCCCGACCCCTTGTCCACCACTTGCCGGCCGAAGCCATGCCCCTGCTCGAGCCAGATGACGCGGCCGTCGGTCGAAACTGTCTCAACGACACCCATACGAAGAATGCGTCGGTCCTGCCAAACATGAACCATGGCTCCGATGAGGATGGTCCAGTCGGTGACCAGGAAGGCTTGGTTCGTCTCCATGTCCGGCCTGTGTCATGCCTCTCAGGTTGGCTGCGGGCGAGCTCTATAGAAATGCAAGCCCTGGTTCGCGGAGCAGAGCAGCGGTGTCGGCCAGCAGCTGAGAACCTTGCTGCCCGTCTATGATGCGATGGTCGAAGGAGAGAGCCAGTTGAAGGATGGACCTTGGTTCGATCCTTTCCCCGCGTTCGTCCTCCACAACCCAGGGAGTCCGACGGACAGTTCCGACCGCCAGGATCGCAGCTTCCCCTGGGTTGAGGATGGGGGTTCCGGAATCGATGCCGAACACGCCGATGTTAGTGATGGTCACGGTGCCTTGGGACATAGCCTGCGGTTCGGTTTTGCCCGCACGGGCCGTAGCTGCCAAGTCTCCAATCGCTCCCGCTAGTTCGAGGAGGCCCATCTGCTGGGCGCCTTTGACGTTGGGAACCATCAGACCGCGGGGTGTGGCTGCCGCGATGCCTAGGTTGATCTGCGCGAATTGCACGATCTCCTGAGCTTCCTCGTCCCAGCTGGCATTTGCTTCCGGCGTTCTTTGAAGTGCCTTCAGGAAGGCACTGGCTACGAAGGTCAGAGGCGTGAGCTTGATTCCTGAGAATTCTCTGCGGCGACTGATTTCGGCCTTCAGTTCCAAAGTGCGCGTGATATCGACGGCGACGAATTCTGTGACATGCGGTGCCGTGAATGCTGATTGGACCATCGCTGCGGCAGTGTGTTTACGAACGCCCTTAATGGGGATTCGGATGTCGCCGGGGGTGACTGCTCCTGCAGGAGCGTTGGATGTGCTGACTGAGTGTGCCGCCCTCAGCACATCTTCGCGGGTCCTTATTCCATCGTTACCTGTTGGTTCGATGGTGTGAAGGTCCAATCCCAGGTCTTTCGCCAGCTTCCTCACAGGCGGGCTTGCTTTGGGCCGGCCCACCGATACTGCGGGAGCGTGGCGAAATTGCTTATCTGGTCCCGTTGTCCGCGACCGCCGTCGTTTGGCCACGGTTTCCCGGGCCCCATAACCCACCAACAGCTTCGGGTTCCGATCATCGGCCACGGATTCCTTCGCATCCGTGGATGGCTGGTTTGTGCTGGAGTTTTCGGTCAACGAGGTCGTTATGCTGATGATCGCGCGTCCCACATCAACTGTTTCGCCCTGTTCGGCCAGCAGTTCGCGGACTTCTCCTGCGAAGGGACATGGTAGTTCCACCAGCGATTTTGCGGTTTCAATCTCCACAATGGCTTGGTTGACCGTGACATGGTCTCCGCTCTTGACCAACCATTTTACGATTTCTGCTTCTGTGAGGCCCTCACCCACATCCGGAAGGGCAAATTCTTTGATAGTCATGGTTCCGGTTCCGTTAGTAGTTGAAGCTCTGGTCAACGGCGTCGAGAATGCGGTCGAACCCGGGCAGCCAGTCTTCTTCAAGCCGGCTCGGTGGGTACGGCGTGTCGTAACCGGTGACCCTGATGATTGGAGCCTCCAAAGAATGGAAGGCTGCATCTTGGACTCGGGCGGCGATCTCCGCGCCCAATCCTGCCGTGCGGGAAGCCTCGTGGGCGACGACCAGACGACCGGTGCGTTCTACCGACTCGATGATCGTGGCATCATCAATCGGGGACAGTGATCGGAGATCAACGACCTCAACGCTGCGGCCTTCTTCGGCGCATACGTCGGCGACTTTTTGGGCCACGGGAACCAGGGCCCCGTAGGCCACAAGAGTCAAGTCATTGCCGGGTCGGACGACAGTTGCCTTCTCCAAAGGCTGAGGCGCCCGGGCTGGGTCGACCTCGCCTTTGAGCCAGTAGGAACGTTTAGGTTCGAGGAACACCACAGGGTCCTGGCTGCGCACTGCCAAACGGATCATGTCGTATGCCTCCTGCGGCGACGACGGGCTGACCACCTTCAGGCCTGCAGTATGGGCAAAATAGGCTTCCGGAGACTCGGAGTGGTGCTCGATCGCGCCGATACCTCCTCCGACCGGTATACGGATTACGACAGGCAGACTCACTCTGCCCTCTGATCGGTGCCTGTACTTTGCGAGCTGAGTAATGATCTGGTTCATTGCAGGAAACACAAAACCGTCAAACTGGATCTCGCAGACCGGTCGATAGCCTGCCATTGCGAGACCTATGGCACTTCCGATAATCCCTGCTTCACCCAGTGGAGAATCCACGACCCTTAGATCGCCGAAGCTCTTTTGGAGCCCGTCGGTGACTCTGAAAACTCCGCCCAATTGGCCGATGTCTTCTCCGATCAACATGACTTTGTCATTCTCTTCCATGGCCTCGCGCAACCCGGCGTTCAAGGCGTGCGCGATCGGCATGGTGCTCAGCTGCTTGCTCATTCTGCTGCCTCCACAAAGGCCTTATGGTCATTCATTTGGCGTTCAAGTTCCGCTGTGATGTCGGTGTACGTAGTTCTAAAGGGCAGATCGGGGGCAGGGTCCTTGGCGGAGCGGCAGCCGGCCCTGAGCCTTTCGGCCAATTCCTGTTCTTCCTGGGCGATCCGATCCAAAAACGATTGGTCAATAAGTCCAGCGGCTGTCAGGTAGTTGCTGAGGCGTTCGATTGGGTCCAGTGATGCCCATACGTCGTTTTCTGCGCCTGAGCGGTAGCGTCCGTCATCGTCCGAGGTTGTGTGCGGATTGCGCCGGTACGTGAATGCTTCGATGAGCGTTGGGCCATTTCCCGCCCTGGCCGATGCCATTGCGTCGCGGGTTGCCGCCAGGCATGCCAGGACGTCATTGCCGTCGACTCTTATGCCGGGAAAACCGAACCCTTGGGCGCGCTGTGCGACGGAAACCCGGCTTTGGACAGAATAGGGAGCCGAGATCGCCCATTGATTGTTTTGACAGAAGAAGACAACGGGAAGATTCTGGGCCGCAGCCCAGATGAACGCCTCGTTGGTTTCTCCTTCGCTCAAGGCCCCATCACCAAGGAACACCAGGACCGCACGGTCACGTTCGCGATTGCCCGTCCCGACGTCACCGTCGCGCACTATGGCCATCGCATATCCCACTGCATGAAGGGTTTGGGCGCCAATGACCAGTGTGTAGAGGTTGAAGTTGTTCTCTGTGGGATCCCAGCCACCCAGGGTTGTGCCTCGAAAGAGTCCCAAGAGGTTTACCGGATCCACCCCACGGCACCACGCCACACCGTGTTCGCGGTAGGTAGGAAAAACAACGTCCCTTTCCGCCAGTGAGGCGGCGGCTCCTACTTGCGCTGCTTCCTGACCCAGCAGGGATGGCCACAGTCCAAGTTCTCCCTGGCGTTGCAGCGCGATTGCCTCGGTGTCCACCCTGCGGGTCATGATCATGTCTCGTAAGAGGGCAGCGCCATCTACGGTGTCCTGATCAAGAGACAAATCAGGGTGTGATAAAAGGGTTCCATCCTGGCTTAGTAGCTGGATTGGTTCGGCAGTCATGCGCGGCCTCCTGTTGCATCGGCAAGACGGCGCTGCACAATTTCCCGAGCTGCCATTGCCGGGGTTTTCGAACCATCCCGTGCTGTGCTGAGCATCTCGGTGACGGCGGCGCCGATCATTGCAATTCGGGTAGTTACTTCTTCTGCGCCTGGATCGCAGACCTCGGATGAGACCTGAATCAAGCCACCGGCATTGGCAACGTAATCGGGTATCCAGAGGGTGCCCTGTGCGTGGAGTTGGCTTTCACCCTCCGCAGTCAGTAATTGATTATTGGCAGCACCACAAACCAATCGCGCCCTAAGGGAGGGGATTGTCGTTTCGTTCAGGGTGGCTCCCAAAGCACAAGGAGCGTAGACGTCGATTCCCTGATCCAGTACTGCAGACGCTGTGGCTATCCCGGGATTAGCTTGGACGGTGCGCTCCACTGCCTCGGGATCACGATCGGCGAGGACCACTTTCGCACCTGCGTCCACGAGCAGACGGACAAGCTGGCCCCCAACTTTTCCTGCACCTTCTACACCGACGCTGCGGCCCGAAAGCCCCGCACTGCCCCAAAGGTGGAGCGCGCCGGCTTGCATGGCCGAGTACACACCCAAGGCCGTAGAAAACCCGCTGTCTCCGGATCCTCCCGTGTTGCGGCCTACCACCCAACGGGTTTGGGAACCAATGATGTCCATGTCGGACGCCGTCGTCCCCACGTCCCCTGCAGTGATGTATTGGCCCTCAAACATGTCCACGAACCTGCCGTACGCTTCAAGCAGCTCCCGAGACTTTCCCGTCCGGGGGTCCCCGATGATTACCGCTTTGCCGCCGCCAAGCGGAAGTCCAGCAGCGGCTGCCTTGAGCGTCATTCCCTCGGACAACCGCAGGACATCTGTGAGGGCTTCCTTTTCATCCCTGTAGGGAAAGAAGCGTGTTCCCCCCAGTGCCGGGCCGAGGGAAGAATCGTGGATCGCCACGATCGCCCTCAGTCCCGTATCTCTGTCACGAATGATCCGTACTAGTTCGTGACCGCTGGTCTGATCAACGTCGACGTCGAAGGTACCGTCCCTGCCCATGTCGGGCTTGATCAATAACGCCGCACACACGTGGTGCCTCCTGATGCCGGATAATTGGATCCAATACGGATTTGTTCCACAATCGTGAGGTAAGCATGGTGATATGGTCAACACATTCGTCAGCAACTAAACGAATCGTCCACTTGGCGCGATGCACTCGAAGGGGCAACTGAACAAAATGATCACCATTGACAAGCTCGACGCCGAACTCCTCAAGCGGCTGCACAGTAAGGCCAGGGTGGGAGTGGCGGAACTGGCAGTGCAACTGGGAATTTCACGGAATACGGTTCTGGGAAGACTTCAACGGCTGGAAGGCGCAGGCATACTCAAGGGATTCTCCCCTGTGATGGACCTGGAGGCAGCGGGCGTTCCCGTCCAGGCCTTCATTGGCTTGGAATTGGACCAGCGCCAGCTCGCAAAGGTGGTCGATGCCCTCAGTAGGATCCCGGAGGTTCTTGAAGTCACTACGCAGGCAGGACGCGAAGACCTCATGGTCCGGGTTGCCTCCACCACCCTGCAGGGAGTTCAGTCCGCTGCAGCCAGAATGGTGGACATTCCCGGCGTTCGGCACACCAACACAACGCTTACCGTCTCCACCCCGCTGCCCTATCGGGTTCAACCACTCCTGGACCATCTCACTAAGGACTTAGGATGGGGCCGATCCACTCCCCTTCCGGCCAGCCCGGCAGAAGACGAGAACTAGGCTCAATAATTGGATCCAAAACGGGAAAAATTGAATACACTAGGCTCATGACGCACACAGGTTTTGCAACGAAATACACGACGGCGGCTGCGACGCCTACCCGGCCCACTCTTCAGGGCTCGTTCGGCATGAGCGCCTCCACCCATTGGCTGGCTACGGCGAGTGCCCAGTCTGTTTTGGAGCGTGGGGGCAACGCGTTCGACGCAGCCGTAGCGGCTGGCTTCGTGCTGCACGTCGTTGAACCCCACCTCAACGGGCCCGCTGGTGACATGGTGGCGCTCTACGCACCCAGGGGCCGGGATCCGCGCGTCCTGATGGGTCAGGGACCAGCCCCGGCGAGAGCCACTATTCAGCACTTTGCCGCGGAGGGTCTCGATTCAGTGCCTGGTGCCGGCGCGCTTGCGGCAGCTGTCCCGGCGGCCGTTGAAGCCTGGATGACGTTGCTGGCCGACCACGGATCGTGGGAATTGGCAGAAGTGCTCGAGTACGCCATCCACTACGCAGAGAATGGCCACCCTATAGGTCATCAAGCGGCGGCAGTGATCGGCACCATGGCAGTGCATTTTGAGCAACACTGGCCTACTTCCGCGTCGCTTTGGATCCCGGACCAGAAACTTCCCGCGGCGGGAGACAACGTCAAAAACGTAGCCTACGCCAATGTCCTTAAACGATTGATTGAAGCCGGTAGCGCGGCTAATACGCGCCAGGGCAGGATCCGTGAATCCCTCAAGGAGTGGAAGGAAGGTTTTGTCGCCCAAGCCCTTACCACTTTCGCACGCAGGCCCCATAGGCACTCGTCCGGAACAGATCACGCGGGAGTTATCGGCCTCAGCGACTTCTCTGACTTCAACGTCTGCATCGAAGAACCGGTATCCATGGACTTCCGTGGGACGACTGTTCTCAAAGCGGGTTTCTGGTCGCAGGGACCGGCACTTTTGCAGTGTCTGGCTATCCTTAAGAATTTTGACGATGAACATTTGGATCCATCAACAGCCCTCGGCGCCCACACCATCATCGAAGCATTGAAGCTCGCCATGGCTGACCGGGATTCCTTCTATGGGGACTCGCGTGCGGAGCCGGCGGATCTCACAGCCTTGTACTCCGACGCATACGGCAGGGACCGGGCTCAGCTCATTTCGGACTATGCGTCAAAGGACTTCCGGCCGGGAGCTTTGCCCGGAATCCCTGCCCACAGGCCCCCGCTTGTTAATGCCCTTGATTCGACATCCGCGCTGGGCGCCGGCGAACCCACCGTCCGGATAACGGGCGAAACCCGGGGAGACACTTGCCATCTGGACGTCGTCGACAGATACGGAAACATGGTCAGCGCGACGCCATCGGGCGGCTGGTTACAGTCCTCCCCCGCGATCCCCGAGTTGGGCTTCGCCCTCGGGACTCGACTGCAGATGACGTGGCTGGACGAATCCTCACCTTCGGCACTCCGCCCGGGGGCCAGGCCCCGAACGACACTAAGCCCCACGCTGCTGATGCGAGATGGCCGTGTGGTCGCTTCCCTGGGATCGCCGGGCGGTGATCAACAGGATCAGTGGCAGTTGCTCTATCTGCTCAGGACGCTTGTAGGTGGGTATACGCCCCAGGAAGCGATAGATGCACCTACATTCCACACCAGCGCCCTGGCCAGTTCGTTCTGGCCACGAACGTGGAACGCACTGGGTGTCATTGCCGAGTCTCGTCTTCAGCCTGAGGTCCTGGCCGAGTTGAGGGAAAGGGGCCACGACGTGACCATGGTCGACGGCTGGTCCCTGGGGCGCCTATCGACGGTCCTCAGGGATCCCGAGACCGGTCAAGTCAGTGCGGCCGCAAACCCACGAGGCAATCAGGGCTACGCCGCCGGTAGATGACCTTCCTTCTCTGCGCTGCTTCAGTCACTACATCCCTACAGGTAGTTGATTCAGATAGGATCCAATTGACTGAAATGCGTTAGCATCGATCTTGGAGGACCCAATGACTGACCCCACTGACAGTGACACCCGCCTTCAACCAACCGAAGGGCGGGCACGCACCGTCGACTTTCTGGTCAACGCACTTCAGGAACGAATTAGCGACGGCGAGTTCGGTGTCGGGTCGTGGATTCGGCAGGAAAGATTGGCCGAAGAATTCGGGGTCAGCCGGATGCCAATACGCGAAGCTCTCCACCGTCTCCAGGCACTCGGCGTCGTCGAGATTGTCGCAAACCGTGGCGCCCGCGTGAAGATGCCCTCCATGCGCGATATTGCAGAGGCCTTTGAGGTTCGTGGCGTACTTGAAGGCCATGCGGCATTCCGCGCGGCACGCGGCTGCACTCAGGCCGAAATGGACAAGCTCCATCTGGCAGGGCAATGGTTTGAAGCGGCCGCCGAAGAAGCGCGCAAGGGATCCAACGAGAAGGCCAAGGAACTTTGGTACAAAGCCAATGAGCTCTTCCATGGCACCGTTATCCAAGCTTCCGGCAACAGGCAGCTCAGCTTGAGCATCAACGCCCTGCATCATCGGATGCCGAGAAACCTGACATGGTCAGCGCTTGGAGGGGACCCTCGTTTGCTAAGCGACAATGCAGAAGAGCACCTGCGCATCGCTGACGCAATCGAAGAACGGGACTCCGAACTTGCGCGCAAACTGACCATTGAGCACAGCGCCCGGGCACGGGAACTTGTCGAAATTCACATGGGATCACAAACGCAACAAGGCTGACAGTTACGGCGGTCATAACTTAGAGTCATTTTGGATCCAATTCTAGCTGTTCTGGATATCATTAGCTTATGACATATCCAATTGATAGCTCCTTTGCCCTGGCTCACCCCCTCCGCTGGCTCGCTGACCTGAGCGGGGCGGCTCTGTGAAAGCCCGAAATCGCCCCAAGGTAGCGACGGTTCACCTTTGGCTGATGCTGGGTTTGACGTTCTCCACCGGCGTGGCCGACGCCGTGGGTTACCTTGGCCTCGACAAAGTGTTCACCGGCAACATGACAGGGAATGTGGTCATCCTTGGTATGGCCCTGGCCGGCGCGGATGGACTACCGATTGTTGGCCCCGCCGTTGCGCTCGTGGGGTTTATGGCCGGCGCAGCAATAGCCGGGCGCGCACTTCGAGGGCTGGAAGCAGCATGGACCGGCGTCACCACCGGGATCCTGCTAGGTGTAGGCCTCGCCCTGACCGCACTGGCAGTGTACCTGAGCCTTGAGTCCGCCGGAGCCCCGGAGTTGAGTGAGATCGTTGTCGCTGCGGTTATAGCAACGACGATGGGTGCCCAAGCCGCCGCCGCCCGACACCTGGGCGTCAAAGATGTCACTACGGTGGTCGTCACTTCGACCATTACCGGGCTTTCTGCGGATTCGTGGTTGGCGGCCCGCATCTCCCAGCCGTGGCCACGGCGCCTACTGGCTGTTTTGCTCATCAGCGCCGGCGCAACGGTCGGCGCGGTTCTGTTATCAGTTCACCTGGCGCTTGGCATCGCACTTTCAGCAGCAATCACCCTCGTAGCTGCTGTGGTTGGCCATCTTTTGGGGCGACAGACGCCGGTGCCCGAGCCGGAAAATCAGGTCGCCGCAGTTTAGTTCCACCGAGCTCAGATGAATCCATAGAACCGACTGTGCGGATCGAAGGCCGCCGACCACGAGCTGGCCGGCGGCCTTACCCCAGCGAATTCTATGATGCCCTGCCTGCGCCAATGCTCTTTTCGGATTGCTACACTCGTCCCCGGCCGGGTTTCATAGTTGATGAGCCCGGAAATCCCCCCGATCAAGGCGGCGGCGCGACTTTCATTACCCGACTGCCACGCGGTCATGGCCGCGGCAAGTACCTCCGGGCGAGTGATCCCGGCAACCATTCCAACTGCTCCAGCACGGAGATCCTCCACCAAACCCAACCCCCCGAAGCCCCCGATGAGGCGACACGACGTTGTAGCTGCCAGATGCTGAATGGTCGCAAACGTGGGCTCAGCCTCGCATTTGATACCCGCGATGAAATCCAAGCCTGCAACGGCCATCGCAAGATCCTCGGCGCTGATCCGGATGCCCGTGGCACGCGGTAGATCCTGAACCAGGATCGGCAGTCCGGTAGCCCGGTGGACGCCCAGAAGATGACCGCGGAATGTCGCTGAGTCGCTATTGGTAACCGGCACCATGATCGCCGAGAGTTGCCCCCGCAAGGCTCGCGTCAGCTGCCCGGCTTCCAGCAACGCTTCACTTTCACGCACTGACATAACTGAACCTACTACCGGTATTTCGCCGGCGGCATCCGCAATCGCTTCCATCGACAGCAGCTTCTCACTCATGGAGAGGCTACCCGGTTCGGCGATAACACCAAGGCCTACCAGCGTTGTACATCCTCGCTCGACCAGCGTCCGCGCCAGCTGCCCCAGCGATTTCTCATCAACCCCCTTCAAGTCCGGCAGAAATGGCGTTGCAACCATGCCCCATAGATCCAGGGGAGGTTCTGCGGTGGGGCCGGCGCCGGTCCGGGATGCTGCTGCGTTCGTCAAGTTCTTTCCCATCATGGAAGTGCTTCGCGCCCCTGGTGCAAACAAGCACCCGGGCGACAGAAACATACGGTGAATTTTCCGTGACGGGTTGACGCCGCCACCAGATGCATGCGATATTCATCACATCAAATCGGATCCAATTCTACACATTTACATCCAATCCTTGCCAATGGGAGCGGCCCCGTAGCAGCTCGCTCGGGCCAGGAACGGATCGACCAGGAGAGTCATGACGGACGCACAGGGCACATACCCTCCCACCCCTGGAGACAAACTGATCTTCGAAAACGAGAGGGTCCGGGTGTGGTCGATGACCATCCCCGCCCACGGCATGTTCGATTACCACCAGCATTTCCACGATCATGTGATCCTCTGGCCCGAAAACGGACACGTCCAAGGCCAGGAGCTTGGAGATGACGATTGGTCACTGGAACAAGTCGCCCAGCCCGGATACGTCGCTTTCAAGACTGTCGGTTCATCAGGACCGCTTGTTCCTCACAGGGTCCGAAGCCTCGACGATCATGCAACGACGCACTACATCATCGAGCTCATCAGCGAAGAGTCCCCCAGCGCAACGGATTTGCCCACAGTCTCCAACGACTTGGGCAAAGTCACCGACTTACGCAACAGGTACTGATTCACTCCAGGGCCGTACCAGCCATCACCCGCCCTCCCCAACGGGCGGGAACACTTTAGGAGTAGGAAATATGACCGTTCAGGGCAGCGCCGCAGACGTGGCACAATCTGCTTCACCCGGACTAAAAAAGAACACCATCGGAGCCTTCGGGATGACCTTTATGGTTATCGCCGCAGCCGCGCCGATGACAGCAATGGCCTCAAACCTCTCCATCAGCCTTGCACTTGGGGTGGGTGCTGGCACCGTAGGTCAGCTGATTCTCGTGGCAGGGCTCTTGGCCATCTTCGCTGTTGGCTTCGTAGTCCTGAGCAGGCACGTCACCAACGCCGGCGCGTACTACGTCTTCATCGGTTACGGCTTGGGAAAGCGGACCGGAGCGGCGTCCGCGTTTGTGGCATCCGTGGCGTACAACATGGCTGCAGGAGGGATGATCGCTGCCACCGGCTACTTCGCGAGCCTCACTGTCGAGTCTTACACCGGACTCAGTGTGCCCTGGTATGTTTACGGAGCAGTCGCACTCGTTGTAACTGGATTGCTGGGTGTTCG
Source organism: Paenarthrobacter sp. NPDC090517 (assembly GCF_044769165.1). Lineage (NCBI taxonomy): Bacteria > Bacillati > Actinomycetota > Actinomycetes > Micrococcales > Micrococcaceae > Paenarthrobacter > Paenarthrobacter sp. NPDC090517. The sequence continues at coordinate 135,380 of NZ_JBIVXN010000003.1, forward strand.
CGGCGTCGGAATAGCCCAACGCTTCACCACAGGCATCTCCTTGATACAGTTCGGTATCATTATTGCCCTCGGCGTTGCGATCCTGCTGCAACGTCCCGAAGGATGGTCGTTGGCAGCTTTCTCTCCCTCCGCTGCATTCAACGGCAACATAGCCATTAGCTTGGTCTTCTGTGTGCTCTCCTTCGCCGGATTCGAAGCAACAGCAATATATGGCGAGGAAGCGAAAGCGGCCCGCCGCAGCATCAAAATTGCGACCTATAGTTCGCTGATCCTCTTGGCCGCCGTTTTCGTCTTCTCGACTTGGTCCATCGTGTCGGCCTTCGACAACGTTCAGTCCGTGGCTCTTGAGGATGCCGGGACCCTGGTATTCCGTACCGCTGACATGTATTTGGGTCCTTGGTCCGGCGGTGTGCTGAGTACCGTGGTGACTGTCAGCTTCCTGGCCGCTGCCATCGCCTTCCACAACATGGCGGCGAGGTACCTTTTTGCACTGGGACGCACAGGCCTCCTCCCCAAACGCCTGGCCCGGACACACTCGCGCTTCGGCACCCCCTACATCAGCTCAATGGTCCAGATTGCCATTTCCTTTGTCATGCTGGTTCCGTTCGTCCTGACACAAGCCGACCCCATAGTGAACCTGTTCCCGGCTGTTTCAGGCATTACATCGCTGTCACTGACCTCACTCATGATCGGCTGTTGCGTCAGCATCATCGTCGCAAGCACCCGCAAGCTCCTTCCCGAGGGACTCTGGGCAACCATCGTGGCCCCGGCCATCTCGGGAGCCGGCCTGCTCATCATCGTGATCATCATCGTGATGAACTACCAAGCGGTCACCGGAAGCGACTCCCTAGTGGTGGCCCTGATGCCGGCCATCCCCGCTGCGGCTGCAATCTATGGAGCCATCGCTTACAGAAGGCGCCACGCCGCGGACCTGGAGGAACATCTTAAGGAGTAGTGGGACTTGGATGCGGAGCCACCTTCATGGCTCCGCATCCAGGCCAGCCGGTCCGTCCGGCCCTCTTTTTTGTCCGCTGAGGCGAAATAGAATTCGGTTTCCGTACCCCCCACAGCCCCGAAGAGACGCAGGGCTTTGAGTCCCGAGTAGAAAGCAAGCCGCATGTTCCCAGACCACGAGCCAACCAGCGACGAATCGGGCACCCATAGTTCAACGCTCATGCCAGCGTTCGATTATGAAGAACTAGCCCCCGCTGAGCTGCTTCGCCCGCCTCCCCAGAGGGTGCTCGATGGCTGCCTTAGCCACCTGAACCTCTCATATGCTGCCCCCCTCGGCTGGAGGCCGCTGCTTCTGGACGTTCACCTTCCGGACGGATCAAAAGGTCCCTACCCTGCAGTTGTGTACGTACACGGAGGTAGCTTTCTAGGAGGAATCAAGGCGATGGGACCATGGCAATCCCTGCCGGCGCAAGGAATAGCCGTGGTCTCGGTGTCCTACCGCCTGTCCGGAGAAGCCCACTTCCCGGACCCCGTCGAAGACATCCGCGCCGCTGTGCGATGGACCCGGAGGAACGCCGAAGCATTCAACCTGGATGCCAACGCGATCGCCCTGTGGGGAAGCTCCGCCGGTGCCTACCTTGCTTCCATGGCCGCCGTTTCCGGAGAACTTCCTTTGAGCCGACCCATCGGGGACGATCTCGATACACTCACACATGTCTCCGCGGTCGTAAACCACTACGGCATCTCAGATTTCGCGAAGCTAAGTGAAGACGCGTTTGAGAATACCGAGCATGAGAAGGAAGCACTCGCCAGAATCATTCGTCAGTTCCTTGGCTTCGATCCCATGAAGGATCCGGAAAGAGCAACCCAAGCCACGCCACTGCAAGTTGCCCGGGAACGAGGAGATTCTCCACCGTTCCTGTTCATGCATGGAGACGCTGACCATCGCGTTGGCCTTGGCCAAAGTATTCGTTTTCACGAAGGGCTCTTGGGTCTCGGCCGGAGTTCCACGTTGGTAACGCTGGCTGGGGCCGAGCACGGAGACCAGGTATTCTCCCAACGAGAAACAGTCCAGCAGGCTATCACCTTTCTGCGGGCATCCTGGGCTGACCCAAGTACCAGAGCCCCCCGTGATTAACTCAACCAGCTCCAAGCCAGTCCAGGAACGGAGCCGTCGCTCGGCTCAACGAATACTCGGAGCCACCGAGAAAGCACTTGATCTCCACGGCTACTCGGAATTCAATATGGCTTCGGTGTCGGCAGGCTCTGGACTGTCGATAGGCGCGCTATACGCACATTTCGCGAACAAAGAAGCGCTGCTTCGTGAGGTGAAGAACGACGTACTGACCAGACTTGAGCTCAAACTCGAACAGCGGCTCCAAATCACCGCGGACGATGTTGAAAGTACCATCGATGCTTTCGTCACCGAGCTGTCAGGTGCACTCACGGATCAACGGAAACTCTTTGCATTCATCTTCGCGCAGAGCGTTCACGATGCTGAGATGCGCAAACGTGGGTTCCTGTTCCATCAGAGACTCAAGACAATTCTGCGCCACACCCTGCTTCTCAACCATCCTGGCAGGGACAATGCTTTCGAAGAATCTGTTGACTTCGTATACGAACTTATGGTGCAAGGCCTTCTCATGCGCGTCACATCATTGGGGACTATCACCGAGGCTGAACACGTGTATGACGGGTTTCCCCACCCCGAGGTCTACGAGAGGGAACTCATCCGAGCGGTCACCTCATATCTACTGCGCAGTGTGCCGCCCCAAAAACTTCGGCGCCCAGCCAAAACGCAAAACAAATCCTAACTATCCCAGAGAGGCCACCATGCCACAGGAAGTCCCAACCACCCAGGATGCGCCCTCCGCGTCTACCAACGCTGCTCGCACCCGCACTGCACTCATCGTGGGCGCCAGCATGGCAGGTCTCTCTGCGGCCGCCCAGCTCTCGGCTGTCGGCTACAGAACAACAGTGGTTGAGAGATCACCGCACTTGAGACTGACTGGAACGCCTATCGACGTCCGCGGCGAAGCGTTGGCCGTCGCCGGGAAGATGGGAATTCTTGAAGACCTGCGTAAGAACAGGGTAAACAGTGATGAACGACCGGTGTTTACCACTTTCGTCAACGAAAACGGGGATGCCGTTGCCCAACTACCCTTGGAAATGGCCAACGACTCCGACGATGACATCGAGATCTCCCGTGAAGCGTTGATTAACATCCTTCATGCCAAGACGGACGGGACCACCGAATTCGTGTATCGCGACTGGCCTGTTTCCATCATTGATGGTGAAACAAACATTGCTGTGGAGTTTGCAAGCGGGGAACAGAAGACCTTTGACATCGTCGTGGGCGCGGATGGGATTCACTCTTCAGTGCGGCGACTTCTGATTGGTCCGGAAAGCTTGTATCGAAAGCACCTGGGCGTTTACTACGCAATCGTCGACCTCCCCCGCTCCAGCAAAGGTATCAGCGGCGAAAGCCGCACGTTCAACTGCCCGGGGCGAATGGTGGGGATCAACGACTACGGAGACCGCTCGTTCGGTGTTTTTGCCTACAGAGGCCCGGAAACCGAATACGACTACCGAGATACAACAGCGCAGAAGAAGCTCCTTATACAAGCATTCGAAGCAGAGCAAGGATGGCACATCCCGTTTCTTCTCGATGCCGTGTGGGAAGCCTCCGAGATCTACTTCGACTCCGTCAGCCAAGTTCACATGCCCCGATGGTCCCAAGGACGTGTAGTGCTGGTCGGGGACGCCGCGCACGCGGCATCGCTGTTCTCAGGGAGGGGAACATCCTTAGCGATCATGGGTGCTGCCATCCTCGCTGAAGAACTCCACGCTTCCGATCACGCACATGAACTCGCATTCGCCCGGTACGAGTCCCGCCTCCGGCCTGCTGTGGTCAAGGCGCAAGAGGGGGTCTTGGAAGCACGCGACTTCATGGTGCCGGAGACCCAAGACCAAATTGATGAGCGAAACCGGCAATTTCCCCTGATTTCACTCCCGCTGTCCTAAAACACCACAAGGCGGCTCTCCGGGATACCGGACAGCCGCCTTCTGCGTACATTCACCCCCAACCTGCCCACATACCAAAGCGCCGCACCGCCATCCGCAGAGATAGTCGTTTCTACGCCGCTGCATAGGAGACATCAACGGTCTTGTAATCCCGGCCTTCTTCAGCAAATCCGTAGACCAGGAAGTAGACGGGGTGCAGCTGCAGCGGGCTCGCGTCAGTCCCGGAGGGTCAGCAACTTGTGGTCGGCGCCCCCACCCGGTACGGGCATATAGGAGATCCGCAGCCGTTCGCTTACGGCGACGGCGTGCTCGCCCCCGGCCAAGCCACCAGGCTTCGCAACGGAAACCGTGGCGACCTCCCCCATCTCCCATCGGTCATCGAAGATGCCGGAAAGCTCGGTCAGCTGGTACGTATTGCCGTGAACCGTTAGTGACACCGATGCGGCCGGAGCAGTTTCACCGTCGATGGTGATCTGCACGTCCTCCACCATGGAGAGTCCTAAACCGCGGTAGTACGGAAGTCGCACGCCGAGCTGGAAGCCGGTGACGTCGTCGCCGTTCACGACGTTTCGGAGGGTGTCCTCCACGATGATGTATTTATCGAACATTGCTGCCTCCCGCGCCGGAAACGCCGACCGCAGCGGCGGCGTCGGACGTAGGTTCTTCACCGAGCAAACGCTCGAACATTCGGTGTTGGCGCCGGACCTGTTCAACGCTGTCCACCTCAAAGATGTCCTGAATGTGGCGGTTGCCCTCGTACTCGCTGGAAAGATGACCGCTGTAGCCGCCCTCAATAAGCACCGTGATGATCTTGTCGTAGGGGATGCTGTACTCCACGCCCTCATCTGTCATCTCATAGAACTTGGCCTGGATGTGGTGGATCAGCGGCATGTGCTCAAGCATTACCCGCGGGTCATTCCACGTCAGGAAGGTCGAGAGCCTGGCGATTCCTTGTTCCACGGGGTTGGCACCCATGTAATTGAACGTATCCATGAGGCCGTGCACGTCCCCGTGGTTGTTGTAGGTCTCCACTGCGAGCTCTACGAAGTGAGGCCGGGCGCCGTCGCGTAACGCGCGATCCGACATCACACGCGGGAAGCGTTCAACGAAGGTGCCCATGTCCGGCATGAATCCCAGGGCCGGCGACTCCAGCCGATGCATCACTTCCAGGTGCCGGATGATCCAGGGATGTTCGTAGTGGAAGGGGGCGTGGACTTCCAGGAGCAGCTTCAGGCCCAGCTTCTCAGCGTATGGGGCGCATGCTTCCATGACCTCCGGTGGCGTGTTGATAATGGCACGGACATACTTGGCGCCGAGCCTCTTTGCGATGTCCAGGTCTTTGCGAACAGACTCGGTCATTTCGTCGAGTGTCATGACGCGGCCAGGGTATCGCTTGGTGTCCAGGAACAGGTCCGTAGCAACAGTGGTGGTGCCGTACTTCTCCATCCAGGCATCCCACGTGCGGTAGAACGAATCTCCAGGATTCGGGTAGCCGGTCATGGACTGTTCGGGAATGATTTCGACGCCGAATGCCCCTATGGACGCGGCCTCCCTGACACAGTCTTCCAAGGACATTTTCCTCAGGAAGTACTCTTCCTGATAGCTGTAGAAACTGACTCCACGCTTGATCTGATGGGCGGTATTCAACACCCAGCTCCTCGTGTTTGGCGCGCGCTGTTAGCGCGACATTTCGCACCGACCAACGACGGGCGTATTCCTACGCTACTGTCGCACTCCCACAAAAGGCAGTGTCCGGAAGATCACGAACGCCAATGCTGCTCATCCACAGTTCGAATGACCACAGGCCGTGCCGCCGCAATTTCAAAGGGTAGCGTTTTCACAGGTGCCTGCATCAATTGAGCACGCTTCGTGCGCTGATGCTCCCGGGCACCGTGCCCCGGGCTAACACCCGGGCACTGAAGTAATCCGCGAAGGATTCCCCGTGAAAACCGTATCTGTCATGCATGGCCAACCGTACGACGTCGTCATTGTTGGCAGCGGCCCTTCGGGCGCCACGTATGCCCGCATCCTCCACGAAGAGGCTCCACAGCTCCGGGTCCTCATGGTCGAAGCTGGACCGCTGTTGTCCGAGCAGGCAGGCCTGCACGTGAAAAACCTGGCGGACCCACAAGCACGAGCGGCTGCGCAGCTCGCGTCCCAAGGCCCAGTGACCTCCCTTAGCCCCGAGTCAGCAACACCAGGTCCGGGACGCCCCGGAACATTCCTGTTACGTCGGGACGAATTCGCTCCCAACGCCGGGATGCCCGCGGCCGCCATGTCCAGCAACGTCGGAGGCATGGGCGCCCACTGGACCTGCGCCTGTCCACGGCCCGGAGCTTCGGAACGGATCACGTTCCTGGACGACGACCTCTTGGACGCCGCATTCTTGGAAGCCGAACGGCTGCTATCTGTCACATCTGAGGCTTTCGAGGACGCGCCATTCGCGGCTGAAGTCCGGCGTCGGCTCGATGGCGAGTTCCAGCGTAGGGGGCCGGCGGCCATCCAACCGATGCCGCTGGCTGTTCAAAAGCATCCTGATGGCACCGTCACGTGGTCAGGGACCGACGTCGTACTTGGTCCGCTGGGCGCCGCCGAGACGCGCGGTGACCGCTTCGAGCTACGTGACCATACGCTATGCCAACGCGTAGTACACGACGACGGACACGTCACCGGAGCAGAATTGAAAGACCTCACCACCGGCGCTGTTTCCATCGTGAATGCTCCTGTGGTGGTGGTAGCAGCTGATGCCCTCCGCACCCCGCAGCTTTTGTTCGCATCCGGTATCAGGCCCCGCGCCCTTGGCCGCTACCTCAATGATCAGCCGCAAGTGATCAGCGCCGTCCGCTTGCCGCCTGATGTTGTGGAAGCTACTACCGTGGGAGCTGCACGGAACAGCGGTGTTTCCTGGGTTCCCTACACGGACGAGGAGCCATTCCACGGCCAAGTCATGCAACTGGACGCCTCGCCCATCCCACTCGCTGAAGATGACAACGTAGTGCCCGGATCCATCATTGGTCTCGGCTGGTTCTGTGCCACGGAAACCGTCGAAGAGAACCGGGTGGAATTCGACGAGAACCCGGACCACTACGGGATGCCTCGGATGAGCATCCACTACAACCTCACATGGAAGGACCTGCGGGTCATCGACGAGGCAAAGGAAGCCGTCACCCGCGCCGGCAAGGCCTTGGGAACCTTCCTGGACGACAGACCGCCCTTCCTCCTCCCCGCCGGTTCGTCGCTGCACTATCAGGGTTCGGTTCGCATGGGACAGCACGACGACGGTCGCTCAGTATGCGGTCCGGACAGCCAGGTCTGGGGTACTGCTGGTTTGTATGTGGCCGGGAACGGAGTCATCCCGACGTCCACGGCGTGCAATCCCACTCTGACTTCAGTGGCTTTGGCGGTGCTGGGTGCCCGGTCGATAGTTGATCGCATCCAGTAATCACGCACACAGCGAAAAGGCGGTGTCACCTCGAGGTGACACCGCCGTAGTGGTGAAAGGTCAATGCTGGGCAACGGCCAGCAGCCTAATCCGTGCAGCGCTGATCTGGTCACTTTGGAGAACCTGCAGGCGTTCATCCCCGTTAAGGAGTCGTCCCTCGTGCCAGCCCTCTGAGGTCAGCCGAAGCTCACGAACTGAATCCACTTCAAGCTCCGAGTCTGTTTGATGGAAATCGAACAACGCACCTTGGCCAACTACGAGGAACTCCAGTGGTGCCGTCTCAATAACAATTCCGAATGGACGGTTGTCGCCTGCAGTGTGACCGTGGGCGGAGCCTTCGGTCTCCCCAGGCAGTTCCGGAGGCGGCGGAAGGACGACCCCTGCATCAAGGAGCATTGCCCGGTAGAGCTTGGCTGCGTTGCGGATGCTGACAGTAATCCCGCCGAAGTCGGTGGCTACATCGTCTTCGTCCTGTTCCAAGGCAAACCCGAAGATTCGCCCATCCCGCTGCGCATCAACAATCTCTTGGGTAAGGGAAGTTATCGCCAGGCATGCCCTGCTGTATTGGTTGCCCTCACGTCCATCCTCCAGGCCGAAGACATGGTAGCCAAAACCTCCGAACCGGCCCACAGCGAGGAAGGCATCTCCTGCACGGAATTTGGCCTCCGGGATGAAGAGCGCATTCTCCGGAAGAGCGTACTGGGCCATGATCTCAGCAGAGTTGGGGACATAAATATCCGGGGCAAGGAAATCGAGGGCCGGGGCAACTGCCTGCCACACCGGCAGTATCTTCGCCGTTGGGCCGCCACTTGGATAGTTGCCCGGCAGGTCCTGGCCGGGTTGCGGTCCTATCCACGCATTGGCGAACGCCGGAAGTTCCAGTATTTCCTTTCCAGCCGCCGCCAGACCACCGACGTACGTTGCAAACGCACAGGCCATGAACGCCTCGTCCGCGCTCGGATTACCGTCGCCGAAGTGTTCCACCCAACTGGCATCAGAGGTGGTGATGGGATGAAGAACTGCTGCCAGCTCGGGGTCAAATGAGTGCTCACTGTTGGCCAAGGCCTTCCGGAGCACTTCCGGTACCGGCGATTCCCACGCCGTCAAAGCTGCTGCCGAGCGGTCTCGTACTGCTCCGAGGAGTCCGACTTCGTTCTCCACCTGAACCATGATCACCGTGTGCCGTGTATCCGTCTCAGCAAGGTGGGCCATGAAGCAGCAGTACGCTGCCTTGTCGGCTTCATAGAGGTTCTTGGAAAAGACCGAAAGTGTTGGACGGGGCATGGAACCTTTGTAGGAAAAGGGAGTTTCCATGGTTTGCGAGCCTCGATCGGCACGGGGAAAGCGTGAAGTGTCGCCTCGTACCCACGACGGCGCATAGGTGGATGAGGCATTCTTGAACGCTCCAAACCAGATGATGACGAGCTTCAGCCCAGCCGATCCGGCATCTTCGATGAGCCCGTCAATAGCGGAGAAATCAAAGACACCTTCAGTGGGTTCCACTTGGTCCCACGCAATTGTTGCGATGACGGTGTTGGCTTTGGACTGCGCAATCTTTTCCCACAGTGGTGCCATGTACTGGCGGTCGGAGGAGCTGGAATTGTGCAGCTCTCCGCCAATGCAGAGGAACGGTTCACCGTCAACGATCAGCCGGGCATGTCCGGCATAGCGTTCAAGTCGTGGGAGGGGCGGCATGGTCTTCCTTCTTGTTAAGTGCAGTCATGGGTCACCGGGTCTCTAGCGCTGGAGCGTCCGGTACCGGAAGTTCCTAAATTTGACGTGGCCGGAGCCCGTAGCGAACAGGGCGGGGCGCAAACTAAGAAGCTCGTCGACGGTGTTGGTGTTGTACCCGGACACTTCGAACCGCAGGCCGTGGCGCGTCCAGTCGATGCCATCGGTGCTGTAGTACTGGGTGACGATATTTCCGTCATTGACGATGCGGAAATGGATCTTCGCTGCAGCGGGTGCCGGCTCACGCCAGTAGGGAATGTCCCTTCCCGCCCTATAGCTCTGCAGGCGGGTGCCGTCGTGGCCCATGCCGCAATAGAGGCGGTCACTGTAATAGAGGAGCAGACCTCCTTGGGCGCCATCCGTCAATTCGGCTTCGACGCTGACTTCGTAGCCCCTGTCCCCCACGATGCAGGTCAGGGGGGAGCTGTCCGATGGGTTGGTGCCGCGTGCCTCAAGGATGAGTCCGTCATCCAGGGAAGCCCTGAGGTACTCGTCTTTGGCTGGTGCATGGAAGGACCACTGAATCCCGAAACGGTCCTCTGCAAAGTTGTCCGACAGTTGCAGGCCATGGCTCATCTCACCACGCCTGGAAGCGGCTGGAATAGGAGCAGGTAGGGGCTCGGAGAGATGGCCCCCGGCCGCGCGGGGCCAGCCATCTTCATCCCATTCGATGGGCTCCAGCAAAGTCTGCCGGCCCAATGTAGCGAAGGAATTCTCATAGCCGTGATAAATGCTCCACCATTGACCGCCCGGTCCTTCAAAGAGCGTGGCGTGCCCCTTGCTCCACCATGGTTCCTTGGAATCCCAGGTCCGGATGATCGGGTTTGCGGGGCAGTCTTCCCATGGACCGTGCACCGAGCGTGAGCGGGCTACGGTGACCATATGCCCGGTGGGGGGACCGGCAGTGCCGCCTACCGCCGTCGTGAGGTAGAACCATTCGCCACGTTTGGCGATCTTTGGCCCTTCCAGGGCATAGGCCTCGGTGACCCACTCATCGGGATAGCGCCATCCGTCGTAGACGTGCTCTACCGGTCCGACGGTGGAAAGACCGTCCACGGAGAGGCGGACACGGCTCACCCCACTCAGGAAGAGGTAGCGGTTACCGTCTTCGCCCACCACGTGACCGGGATCGATATGACCGTTGATTCCAAGGTTGACGGGCTCACTCCACGGCCCTGACATGGAATCTGCATGGATCACGTAAATCTGCGGCGGTGCGGCAGGGTCCGGCGATACGGCTGTGGAAATGATGGGCACATAGATGAAGTACCTGTCCTCCACCTTGCACATGTCGACGGCGAAGACGTTACCTATGGGAGTTGGCAAGGCGGAGCCCAACGGCTGCCAATTGAGGAGGTCCCGGGAGCGCCAAATGATGAGTCCGGGGGTGGACTCGAAGGACGAAAACGTGACGTAGTAGTCCTCACCGTCCCTGAGTATGGCCGGGTCCGGATGGTCGCCGGCGAAAACCGGATTGACATAGGTCCCGTCGCCGAGATCGGCTCGACGCTGACCTTCGACCTCCGCTGACAGTTCGAGAGAACTCAAGATTTGACGCCTCCTGTGAAGCCTTGGATGAATTGCTTTTGTGCCACCAGGAAGAATGCGAGGATCGGAATCATCGAGATAATGATGGCTGCGAAGATCACGTTCCACTGGGAAACGCTCTCGCCAACGAAGTTGTAGATCACCACTGGCAGCGTGACGGCGTCTGAACCGTTGAGGAAGATCAGGCCAGTGAAGAAGTCGTTCCATACGATGAGGCCGGTGAAGATCGCAACGGTGCCGGTAGCCGGCGACAGCAGCGGGAAGATGATCTTACGGAACACAGTGAACCGTGAAGCTCCATCGATCTGGGCGGCTTCCTCATAGTCCCGGGCGATGCTGTTGGTGAATCCCATGTACAGGAAAACCGAGATAGGCAGCAGTGCACCGGCGTACATGATGATGGTGCCGGCGTGCGTACCAACCAGACCGACGTTGCGCATACCCACGTAGATGGGAATGATCGCGGCCTGGGCCGGCAGCACCATGGTGACCAGGATGAGTCCCATGGCTGTTTTGCTCAACTTCCCGGTCCGTCGGCTCAGCGTGTAGGCGGAAATCGATCCAACAGCTACCAACACCAGCACGCTACCGGCGGTGATGATGATGCTGTTGAGCATCCCGTCCATCAAGGTTGCTTGCCGGCCTCCCCGAATTGCTTGGCCAAAGGCGTCCAGGGTGGGGTTGGTGGCCAATTGCATCGCCGACGTCGTAAGTGCGTCGTTTCCGTTCTTGAAGGCCAGGTTGATCAGGAAATAGAACGGCAAAAGGAAGATGAGGGCAACCAGGATCAGCAGTGCCTCACGGAGGAAGGTCTTCTTCGTATAACGGAACATGGCTGGCTAACCTTTGGAATTCGTACGGAGGAGGAGGCGCTGGGCCACCGTGAGGATGATGATGATCACGGACATAACCAGGGCAAGTGCGGCACCGAAGCCGAAGCGGCCCATGACGAAGGTTTCTTTGTAGATGGTCACTGCAAGGGTTTCCGAAGCGCCGTAGGGGCCGCCGCCCGTCAGGGCTTGGATCTGATCGAAGACGCGGAGACCGTTGATCAGCATGAGCGTCATGGCGATGACAACCGACGGCATGATGGCCGGGAGCACGACATAGTTGAACCTCTGCCACAAGGTTGCGCCATCGAGGGACGCGGCTTCTTCAAGTTCCGGAGACACTGTGGCCAGCCCAGCCAGGTACATCACCATGACAAGGCCGACGTTCTGCCAGACCATAACGATGATGATCGCTGGAAGAACAGTGGACGGATCGCCCAGCCACGTCCGCTGCATGGATTCCAGTCCGATCGAGGCCAGGAATTCGTTGAGCGGTCCGTCCTGTTCAAAGATGAACTTCCAGATGTAGGAGGTCGCCAATGAGCTAAGCACCACCGGAGCGAATATCAGCGTGCGGATGATGTTGCGCGACTTAACAGTCCGGTTGAGTCCAAGTGCGAGCAGCAAACCCAGGACGTTCGTTAGCACCACAAAGGAAATACCAATGATGAAGGTGTTAATGAGCGCCGTGGTGGTTGGACCACCTTCAGCAATCGCTGCGAAGTTGTCCCAGCCGACAAACTGCCACTTGCCGATGCCCTTCCAGTTGGTGAAGGCGAAGAATGCGCCAATGGCACTCGGTGCGTAGTGGATGAGCACAAGGGCTAATAGCGCGGGGGTGAACCACCACCACGTTGCGAAGCGGCGCTCGGTTCGGCGGTGATCTTTACTGCCGTTCGGCTTGGTGGAGCGGGGCTGGCGCCCGGAGACCCGGGCGCCCTCCGTCTTCTGCTCAAGTTGTGCGGTCATGGGATGTTCTTCCAATCAGGGTTGCGTTGCCGTGGGCTAGGCGCCGCGGTCGTACTGCTCGTCCATGGTCTTCAGGACCTGGTCGGGAGTGGCCTGTCCGGTCAGCAGTCCTTGGATGCCAGTCCCCAGCGAGTCGTAGACGCCGCTGTTCGGCCACAGGAAGTTGGGCTGGGTGACGATCTTCTTGTCGGGCTCTGAGAAGAAGGGCTCCAAGGTGGGGAACTGGGAAGGCACGGTGCCGGAGACTGCAGCGGTGATGGAAACGTTGCCGTTGGCCTTTGCAAGTGCGTCCTGGTTGGCTGGCTGAGCTAGGAATTCAAGGAACTTGAGCGTGGAGCCCTTGTGCTTGCCGGCAGCGTTTACGGCCAGGGCGTTGCCCGGGCTTGCGATGAGCCGGGTGTCTTCCGCCTTCTCGCCCGGGATGACCGCTACGTCGAAGGAGCCATCCTTGACCTGGGCACGCAGTGCTGCGACCGCGCCAGCCGGTGCGAACACCGACGACACTTTGCCTTGGGCTACGGCTGGGAACAGCTGGTCAAAACCGGCACCTGCTGCACCGTCCTGGTAGCAGCCGGCGTCTTTGAACTTGACGATCTGTTCGAGCACTTTCTTCCAGTCAGAGTCAGCGAACGTGGTCTCTTTCTTTTCCCGCTTGGCATCCCATTGGGGGTCCTTGGCGTAGACGAGGGAAGCCGCGAGCTGCATGGCCTGAAGGCCTGTGTTGGCACCCGAGGTTCCTGCGACAGCGAATAAGGATTTGTCTGCTGCCCGGGCCGTCTTGCACTGCTCCACAACTTCGTCCAGCGTTGATGCCTGCTTGAGGCCCAGTTCTTTCAGCACAGCCGTGTTTTGCAACTGTGTGATGGGAGCGAGGTCTGCCGGCACGGCGAAGATTTTGGCGTCGCCATAGTAGAGATTCTTAGCCGAAGCGGGGATCGCGTCTGCAGCCCATTTCTGGTCCGTCAGTTCCTGGAGGTAGCCGGCCTCGGCCAGGGAGGCGAAGGACTGGTTATTTCCTCGACCAGCAGTTACATAGAAGAGGTCCGGGGCGTTGCCGGCTTGGAGCTGGGTACGCATGGTCTGCCCGTGCTGGTCGGCCGGGGATTCCACCAGTTTCACCGTGATGTTGGGGTTCTTCGCCTTGAAGGCGTCAATCAGTGTGAGGTAGGGGTTTCCGGTGCCGCCTCCCGTGTAAGCCGGGGTGGCAAGGGTGATCTCTACGGGGCCGGTCTCTTCAGCAATGGGTTCACTGCTTGCGTCGCCGCCGCAGGCGCTCAAAGCCAAAGCGGTCACAGAGGCGAGCGCCGCGGCGGAGAGGAACCTCCGGCCTGTGGGGCTTGGTGCTTTCTTCATGGTGTGGCCTTTCATGACGTCGTTGTCCTGCTCGCCATAGCGATCAGTGGATTCGAGCCGATGCCGGGAAATGTTCCCTGGATCACAAGCTGGCTCCTGTCATTCAAGGTAGGTCAGGTCACAGCGGCCATGGAAATAGTTATCGTCTATGCTCACCATCTTCTCTCCGCATGCCTGTTTCCTCCCATGGGCATGCGTGATCGTTTTAGGCTGAATTCAGACTTGGCGGCCTGAGCCGTCTCCCCCACCAAAGGATGCTCCCGTGCCTGATGATGCCATGCCCGCCCTTCCACTTGAGGAAGAGGACTTGTTTCAGGGTTTTGTGGATCCGCCCCTTTCCGCGCGTCCTCGGGTTTGGTGGCATTGGATGGATGGGAACGTGGATGAGGCGGGGATCGTCAAGGATCTCGAATGGTTGGCAGCATCCGGCGCCGGCGGCGTTCAAGCCTTCACAGGATCGATGGGTGTCCCCCAGTACACCCATGAGCGAGCAGCTTTCCGGTCCCCGGCATGGCAGTCCGCTATTTCGTGTGCGGCATCTACCGCCACAAGGCTTGGTCTTGAATTGGCGGTGGCAACGTCGGCCGGCTGGAGCGCAACAGGTGGCCCGTGGGTTGCCCCGGCTGCTGGAATGAAGAAGCTGGTGTGGAGTGCCACGCGGGTGACCTCCGGAGATCGTGGCCGGATATCGCTGGCTTCCCCGCCGTCGTCGTCGGGTCCTTACCAGGACGTGCCCTTTGCGGCCATCAGGAAAGACCCGATTGGTGTTGCCGACTATTACGGGGACGTCGCGGTGGTGGCGTTTCCCCGGACCGATGGCCACTTTCCGCTGGATGCCGCCCGTATTAGCGCTGGCGGAACCATCTCCGGCGACCGGGTCCTTGCTTCATTGACGGATGGCCGTAGCTGGCCTGCACTGGACCTCGCTGCTGAAGCGAATACCGCGTGGATCATGATGGAATTCGACGAGCCAACGTCAGTTGCCTCCGTGCGGGTCGGCCTACCCGTCGCTCATGGCTTTGGGTCAGCGCCGGCGCCAACGGCCCGGCTGGAATACAGCGTTGACGGCGAATCCTTCAGCCTGGTGACCGAGCTCCCGGCATCGGCATCGCCGGTTCGTTCCACGAGTTTTCCTGCCGTGACCGCCCGCATCTTCCGGCTGGTCCTGGAGAGTAGCGTCGGACGCAGCTTCCCGATTGCACCGGGCATCAAACCGCTGCCCCTTGCAGCGTCGGCCAGTACTCCAACCTTCAAGGTGTCTGCCTTTCAGCTCTTTTCCGGTGCACGGATTACCCGTGCGGAGGAAAAGGCCGGATATGCTCCCGTTCCCGACTATTACGCGCTCGACGGCGGGCCAAGCCAACCGTCCGATGCCGTCCGCCCGCAGGACGTCCTTGATGTCACCGAGTACCTGCTTCCTGACGGAACCTTGGATTGGGCGCCCAAAAGCGGAGAATGGACCATTTTGCGGTTTGGCTATTCCTTGACCGGGCACCTCAATGCTCCGGCTCCTGTTGACGCTACCGGGTTGGAAGTGGACAAGCTGGACGCGGGCCTGGTCACTGAGTACTTCAATGACTATCTGGGCTTTTTCGAAGATGCCCTCGGCAACGGGTTGGAGGGAGTCTCGGCTCTGCTCAGTGACAGCATCGAATCGGGCCCGCAGAACTGGACCGCCGCCATGCGTTGGGAGTTTCAAAAGCGTAGCGGCTACGATCTGCTTCCATGGCTTCCCACCATCACCGGCATCATTGTGGGCAGTGCGCAGCAGAGTGATTCCTTCCTCTGGGACCTCAGGAAGACCATCTCGGAACTTCTCGCAGAGAACCACTATGGAACCATTGCCGGAATAGCCCGTGGGCGGGGCCTGACCTATTACGCCGAAGCTCTGGAGGATCATCGGCCGCAGCTCGGCGACGACCTCGAGATGCGCTCCCACGCTGACATCCCCATGGGAGCCATGTGGTGCTACGAACCGGACGAAGGACCTCAAGCCACCTACGTTGCGGACCTTCGGGGCGCTGCCTCTGTGGCTCATGTGTACGGAAAGTCAGCAACCGGTGCCGAGTCCATGAGTGCCTTCGGAAAGCCATTTACCTTTACGCCCCGGACGCTCAAACCAATCGTGGACATGGAATTCGCCTTGGGTGTTAATCTCCTCAACATCCATACGTCCCCCCACCAGCCGGATGCCGTTCCCAAGCCGGGCATCACCCTTTCTCCGTATCTCGGCCAGTCCTTCACCCGCAATGAAACCTGGGCGCATGCAGCGAAGCCATGGCTGGACTACGTTGGCCGTTGCAGTTACCTGCTGCAGCAAGGCACTTACGCCGCTGACGTCGCATACTTCTACGGCGAGGAAGCACCCCTCACAGCTGTCTTCGGCGATACAGCACCCGAAGTTCCTGAGGGCTATGGCTTCGACTTCATCAACCTTGACGGGCTGCTGAATCATCTCAGCGTCACCCGCGAAGGCGGCCTGCTCACCACGGGCGGCACCACCTACCGGTTGCTGTACCTTGGCGGTTCCAGCCGCCGGATGACCCTGGCGGCCGTCCGGCGCATCACGGACTTGCTCGACGCCGGAGCCACGGTTGCCGGATGGCGTCCCGAAAGCTCCCCCAGCCACAGCGACGACCCCGCCGAGTGGGCTGCCGCCGTCGAGAATCTGTGGGTTGGACGTCCCGGCCTGCTGGACCTTTCGGGCGTGGCATCGGCACACGGCGTCGCCGCTGCACTCGCCAGGACAAACGTGGAACCCGACTGGAGGATGCGGGCTTCAGATGCCGCGGTGCTGCCGGTCATCCATCGTCACCTGCAGGAGGCAGAGCTTTACTTCATCAGCAACCAACGTGAGTGGCCGGAAAAAGTGAGTGCCTCGTTCAGAGGTGAGTACGCCTCGGCGGAAGTTTGGGACCCGGTGACGGCTGCACGCTCCGGGGTCGGCGTGCGCTCCGAAGCCGGCCGGACCGTCGTCGACTTTTACCTCGAACCGTTCGGTTCGACCTTCATCCTTCTCCGCCAGCATGGCGGCCGCACCTTGGTTTCCAACCATCCGCAGGAAAGCGCTACCGCCGAGCACCTGCTGGAGGGTCCGTGGGAGATAACCTTCGATGGCGACGGCCAGTCACCGTCCGCACTCGTTTTGGAAACCGCGGCACCCTGGAGCGGTCCGAACGCAGGCCATCACACAGACGACGTCACGTTCTTTTCAGGAACTGCGACGTATCGCCATGCGTTCTCTGCCGATGCGCTGCTGTCCGGACCGGCGCAACGGTTGCTGCTGGACTTGGGCGATGTCAGCGATCTTGCCGAGGTAAGCCTGAACGGCGAACCTCTGGGCACGCTGTGGACCCACCCTTTCAGCATTGATATCAGCGATGCTGTCCAGGCCGGCACGAATGTTCTCGAGATAGCAGTCACCAATACGTGGTGGAACCGAATGGCAGGCGATGCTGCGGAGGGCAATCCCTGGCGTCCGGGAGCTTCCATCTTTGAAGCCAGTGCCAAGCCCTTGCCGGCCGGTCTCCACGGCCCCGTCCGGCTGCTGGTCAGGGCGGGATAGGCCCCGCCCTGACCAGAGGACGCCTAGCTCTGGTCCTTGTGGTCGGCGAGTCGCTGCTCCGGCATGAAGACGGAGAGCAACACCCCCACTGCGAAGATGCATGCCAGCAGTCCAAAGATGGGGAGGAACGCCTCCGTGTAGATGGTGGCCACACCGGACTGAAGCGCTGGGGGCAGTTGCTGAACCGCCTGCGGATCGGTGACCATCGAGGGCGGCAAGCCTAGCTTGTTCTCTGCCGAACCCCTGGCGAGCATCGTTGCGAAGAGACCGCCGAAGATCGCTGTTCCCAACGTGACTCCAAGTTCACGGAGATAGCCAAGTGAGGCCGTCACGCTTCCCACCACTGAATGCGGCATGGCGTTTTGCGCTGCCACTACCGTGATCTGCATGAAGCTGCCCACGGCCAGTCCCAGTAATGCCAGCAATATTCCGACCACCGGCAGCGGCGTGCCTGGCTGAAGGAACCTGAGGCAGATCGCCACGACTGCAGCGAGGGCCGAACCGGCCAGCGGAAAGATCTTGTACCTCCCCGTGCGGCTCACAATCCAGCCGCTCAGGTTGGTGGAAACCATCATCCCCAGAACCATCGGGAGCAGGATCATCCCGGCTACGGAAGCCGACGTCGAATAGACCATCTGCACGTAGCTTGGCAGGTACGCCACCACACTGAACAGACCAGCCCCAATGACCAAGCCCAGGCCCGCCGCATTGACCACGGGCCAACTGCGGAACATCCTCATGGGAATCAACGGATGCTTGGAACGGACCTCGACAACGACGAAGAACACCCCGGAAACAACCGCCAGCGCACCGATCCCCATCAGAACTCCGCCCGGGATCGCCGGTTCTGTGGAGAGGGAGATGACCGCTACCAAGGAACAGGTGAAGATCACCATCAGAAGGGTTCCCGCCCAATCGACGCCGCCCGAACCGCGGACAGATTTCAGGCGGCGGAGGGAAAATGCCATGGCAAGGGCCAGCAAACCTACGGGGAGGTTGATCCAGAACACCCACCGCCAGCCAACGGTGTCAGTGATGGCTCCGCCCACCAAAGGGCTGATGACTGTAGCCACACCAAAAACTGATCCCAACGGACCGAGGTATTTAGGCCTCTGCCGGGGCGGTACGAGGTCGGCAATGATAGCCGGCGGCAGGACAGCCAGTCCCGCACCACCAAGTCCCTGAATGCCGCGGAAAAGGGAGAGCTGGAACATATCCTGCGCAAAGCCGCACAGCACGGACGCTCCCAGGAATATGGTGAGGGCGACCATGAGAAGCGCGGGCCTGCCGTACCGGTCCCCCAACCGCCCATAGACGGGCATACCCATCGTCATCGCCAAGGTGTAGGCCGTGATGATCCACGCCATGTGGCGCGCGCCGTCAAGTTCACCCACCACCGTAGGTAGGGCAGTAGCGACGATTGTATGGTCCAAGGCACCGAGCAGAACGATGATCAGCAAGGCAGCGTAGATCGGCCCAACCCGCACTTTCGCTCCCGGCCGGTCATCCGGTGGGGACGGCTCCGCGGCAGAGTTCGACGCCGAATATCCGTCGAGGGGAGCCTCACTGCCTGCAGGGTCGGAACTGGTCATTGGGGACAAGTTTGAACGGCGCACCGCAACCTCGTTCTGGGAGAGCCAACTCTTGACTCGATACCGGCCAGATGCGCGTCCGGAGGAACGTTCACCCCGGCCGACGGGCCAAAGAGCCCCGGTATCCCCACGAACCTATCACCGGCGCACACACCAAGACCCGGGAATGCAGCATCGGAATTCCCGATAGCGCGCATACCTTGGAACTATTTCCGCACCAGCATCTTCCCCGCGTTTACTGGAGGAAATCTCAACGAAGAGGAGAGCAAGACGATGACACAGAGCATCCGTGCTTCCACTGCCGAGACGCAGGAAACCAGCCCCGAGAACGCTGCCTGGTTCCGCTACGTCCTCGGCCAGTACCCCACCGGCGTCACCCTGATTACGGCTGCCCTCAGCGACGACGAACCCGCAGGAATGGTGGTGGGAACGTTCAGTTCCGTCTCACTGGATCCGCCCCTGGTGGCGTTCATGCCCGATGTGCGCTCCACAAGTTGGCCCAAGATCCGGGAAACCGGTTCTTTCTGCGCGAACATCCTCACCGCTGGACAGCAGGAAGTTTGCCGAGCCTTCTCCCGGAAAGCCGAGGACCGCTTCAGCGCCAACCAGTGGGGAGACACACCATCCGGCAGCCCACGGCTGGAGGGTGCGGCCGCTTGGATTGACTGCGACATCGAGGACGTCATCCGCTCCGGCGACCACGACATCGTCATTGGACGCGTCAAGGCACTGGGAGTCGGTTCCTCCCGGGAACTGCCGCTGCTGTTCCTCCGCGGCGGCTACGGTTCCTTCACCATTCCTTCCATCATTTCCCCCGCGACCGCCCTCACCAGGCATGTCAAGGCCGCTGATGCCGCCCGCCCGGTCATTGAAGCGCTCGCTGATCAGCTGAAGCTGGAAGTCCTGGTCAGCGGTGTCGTTGAGGATTCCGTGGTGGTCCTCACCGCAGCCGGCGTCAACAGCTCCCCTGGTGGTTCGCCATCACGCGTAGGTGTCTCCTTTGGCCTTGCCGCTCCCCTGGCACCTCTGCACGTTGCGTGGGCCGGTGAAGCCGCTGAGAAGCGATGGATCGACAACGCCCGCGAGGTGGTGGGCGAAGTTGACGCCAAACTTGCGCACGCAGAGCTTGGTCAAGTCCGGGCCGTGGGCTACGCCGTATCCGTGGACGTCGGGGCAGCAGCTGAATTCGAACGCATCGTGCACGTCCCCAGCGACACCGCATCACCTGATCTCAGCGGAGTATTACCTCTCCTCATTGAGAGGGCTGCGTCATCAGGGCCGGCATCACTGGACGATCCTGCGGGAGTCACTTCCCTGCACGCACCGATCTTCGATTCCGAAGGGCAGGTTGCAGTAACGCTGACGCTTAACGGGTTCTCAGGAACTGATTCCGTGGCCCGTTTGGAGGAATGCCGCGACCGGCTGCTGGCCTCGGCCAAGGCGATCTCAGAAGCGATCGGAGGTACTCCCCCGCGACCCAGCGCACCCTAAACGACGAAGGCTATTGACCCGGGGTGTGACGCGTCTCATAATTAGTATCAGTATTCTAATTCGGATTTGGAGAATCTCATGGTCAACCTTCTGACTGCGGACCTCAACCTCTTGGTTGCCCTGGACGCGCTGCTCGTAGAACAAAACGTCACGCGGGCAGGCGCCAGGATTGGCATAAGTCAGCCAGCCATGAGCTCCTCCTTGCAACGGCTTCGCCGGCAGTTCGATGACCAATTGCTGACGCGGGTTGGTGCAGCCTATGAGCTCACCCCCCTGGCCCAGGTCCTCAAAGAAGACGTTGCACAGATACTGCGCATGGTGGAAAGGACCTTTGACGCACAGGCTGTCTTTGATCCTGCACTGTCCACCCGGAGCTTCCGGATTGTCACCTCGGACTATTGCCTCACGGCGTTGTCCGGGAAATTAATGAGCATGCTTCAAGAGGAAGCCCCCGGCGTGCAGGTGCACTTTGATGCCGTCACCCCGCAGGCAGTGGAACGCATCAAGGAGACGCTCCAGTCTGCCGATCTGATGTTGATCCCCAAGGGTCATTTCTCCGGTTTCCCGCACACCGAGTTGTTCACGGACAACTGGGTATGCGTCACGGGAGCCACATCACCGGAGAGAACGTTGACTGTTGAGGAGATGCGGGATGCCCGGTGGGCCCGGCTTTTCGGGGCCGAGGTTGATTCAACGCTGGCCGACCGCAGGGTCTATGACCTCCAACTGGGCGAGAAAACGGACATCATTGTTGACAGTTTCCTGATGCTGCCCTTCGCCGTGGCAGGAACAGCCCGCCTGGCCCTCGTCCAGGAGAGGCTTGCTCGAATGTTGGCTTCCGTGGCGGGAGTCAGGATCATGCAGCTGCCAATAAGCCTTCCCACCTTGGTGGAATGCGCCTGGTGGCACCCTTCGAAGTCCGCGGACCCGGGGCATCAGTGGTTCCGTCGGCTCGTTGCGCGTGCCGCTGCCCAACTCGACGCCCAGACCACCACCAATACTTCACCATCAATACAACCCGAGGCAGAACCGACGTTCGAGCTGCACACGGCACAACACGTCCCCGCCTGACATATCCATTAACTTCAGGAGTTTCCATGCATTTCTCTTTGTTCCTCACCTCCCGCTCCCGCGGCCCGGAAGAAGACCGCCCCGTCATGCAGGCGATGGTGGAGCACGCAGTCGATGCCGAGCAGAAAGGCTTCGACGCCGTCTTCCTCCCCGACCATCACTTCACCGGCTACGCTCCCCCCGCCAGTGATCCCTTCGTCTTTGCGGCGTACCTGGCCGGAAAACTCGAACGCATGCACTTCGGATTCTCGGTGCAGACCCTCGCCCTCCACCACCCCGTCCGCTTCGCGGAGCGCCTGGCACTGCTGGACCAGTTGACCAGTGGCAAGCTGCTGGTGGGTGTGGGCAGTGGAACCACGCCGGAAGAAATGATCGGCTTCGGAGTGAACTACCAGGACAGCTCACGCCTGGCCAATGAAAACCTGGAGATCGCAGAGCGGCTCTGGGCCAAGAAGCCGGGCGATGATCCGGTGGTATTCGACAACGGCCACTACCGTGGAGCCGTGGTTTCCCGCATCGTGCCCACGCCGTACACCAGGCCTGAGCCGCGCGTCATGTCCGTCGCCGCCCGTCCTTCCAGCGTTGAACGCGCCGCCAAGAACGCCCAGCCCGCCTTCATCCTCGCTTTCACGCCTCCGGTGATTGACAGCGGCAACGCCTACGAGGAAGTGAAGAAGAACTTCGGCATCTATCGTGACGCCCTTGAAGCAGCCGGCCATTCAGATGAGGTAGTCAAGGCGGCCCTGGAGTGGACCACCCACTCGTACCAGCATGTGCACATTGCGGAAACGGACGAGCAAGCGGCCGCCGAGATGGACATCATCCTTGAGCAGTACCAGGAGACCGTTGAGCGCGAATACGCTGCCAACAAAGCGGCCGAATCACTCAGCGGCGTGGATTTGCGCTCAACGCCGGATGCCCGGACTGAAGGCTACAAGGGCACGTGGTGCCTCTACGGCAGCCCGGAAACGGTAGCCGGCGAGCTGCAAAAGTACGCTGACCTGGGTATCGGCAACGTCCTCATGGCGATCATGGGCGGTCCGCTGACAGAGGAACGCCGCCGTTTCACAGCTCAGACAATGCGGCTCTTCTCAGAGCGCGTTCAGCCCCTGCTGCGGGCCACGAAATCTGCTGCTGACTCAGAGAAGGTTGCGGCACTGTGACGGCGGGTGCTGCCACCAGCGAACAAGAAACAGACGCGGCTGACCCGGACCTCACTGGAGCAGAACTCACTGGTGGCCTGAACGGCTGGAGCACGTCAGCAAGCCCAGCCGCCGGCATCCGGGAAATGGTCCTCTTGGATGGTCCTTTGGGGATCGTCAGCAAGGCCATGGACGAACGCGACACCTCACTGATCATGCCCTCGGGCACGGCCCTCGGTGCTACTTGGAACCCGGAGCTGGTCTCGGAAGTCGGCCAGGTCATCGGCCAGCAAGGTCTGGAGCGTGGAGTGTCGGCCATCCTCGGACCAAATCTGAACATGCCGCGCTCTCCACTCACGGGTCGGGGTTTTGAGATGTTTTCCGAGGACCCCTTCCTAACAGGCGTGCTGGGCGCGGCCTGGGTGGACGGGGTTCAATCGCAAGGCGTGGGCTCATGCACCAAGCACGTCGTGGCCAACGACACCGAAACGGAACGACGCCGGATGAACTCCCGCGTGGATGAGGCCACGTTGCGCGAAACATACCTGAGGCCGTTCGAGGCTGCCGTTCGGACGGCCAACCCATGGATGCTGATGATGGCCTACAACCGGGTCAACGGCACCCACTGCTCCCAGAACGCAGAACTGATCAGCGTCTTGAAGGATGAATGGAAGTACGACGGAGTCGTCGTTTCAGACTGGTACGGCGTGGACGACACAATCGCCGCCGCCAATGCCGGCCTGGATCTGGAAATGCCCGGCCCCGCCACTTACCTTGGCGCACGCTTTGGGGAGGCGGTTGCCGCAGGTGACGTTGCGGCGCCAAGGCTGCGTGACGCCGTCGAACGTCTCACCAGACTCGCGGATCGAACCGGCCACCGTTCGGGCGGAACTGCGCCAGCACCCGCTCATCACCGCAGTCAGGAAGAGCAACGGGAAATCCTCAGGAAGGCAGCCGCAGAGTCTTTCGTCCTGCTCGAAAACAAGGACAATGTCCTTCCCTTGGACATGTCACGGGTCAAGACGCTGGCGGTCGTAGGACCCAACGCGGACAAGCCGTGCTTCCAAGGCGGAACGTTTGCCACTGTCCGTCCCGAAGGCGAGGTAGTCACCCCGCTGGAGGCCATCCGCCAAGCAGCAGGGACCGGTGTGGAGGTTCTCTACGAACCGGGCGCCGCGCCGTCGTCGGCTCTGTCCCTCACGGATCTTGGCAGCACAGCACCCGACGGCACGCCGGGAGTGCTTCTGGAGGTCCTGGCAGCAGGCGACGCGGAAAACGTCCTTTACAGCGAGGTGCGCAAGGCATCAGCATTCGTCTGGTTCGGTCCCGTTCCAGGTCTTGGTGCCGGGGTTCCAGGGCGCGCCCGGATCACCGCGCACTTCAACCTCCCCGCCGCGACCCGGTGGACCCTGGGTGCGGGTGGAACCGGCGTTAGTTCCCTTCGGGTAGACGGCAGCGAGGTGTTGGTGGTTCCTCCACCCGCACCCGATGACGTCATGGGAGTCGTAGCCCGCGCAGACACCCGGGAAGTTGCTTTGGACCTTCCCGCCGGGAACGTCCAAGTGGTCATCGACATGGCTTTCCAGCCCGGACGCGTACAAGCCATCACCGCCGTCGCAACACCCGCACAAGTCAGCGACCCCCTGAATGCAGCGGTTGAAATCGCGGCCCGCGCCGATGCCGTGGTCATCGTCATTGGTGACGAGCAGGGATCATCACGTGAAAGTGCAGACCGCACGACGGCGGCACTCGACCCGGCCAGTAACCGTCTGGTTGATGCGGTGACTGAAGTCGCTACGGAAACCATTGTGGTGGTCAATGCTTCCAGGGCGGTGCTCCTGCCCTGGGCGGACAAGGTCAAGGCTGTGCTCATGGCATGGTTCCCCGGGCAGGAATTTGGCCCCGCATTGGCTTCGGTCCTGACCGGTAACGCTGCTCCTTCAGGGCGCCTGCCGGTTTCTTTCCCACTCCGCGATGAAGATATCCCCGGGTGGGGAACCGGGTTGGATGCCGAACTAACGCTGGACTACGCAGCCGGTGAGCCCATGGGCTACCGACACTTCCAGCCTGCGGAACGTCAGCCCCGCTACGCGTTCGGGTACGGCCTTGGTTACACCACCTTTGAGCTGGTGGATGCGGTCGCTTCCGTCGGCACTGCCCGGCGGGAACCTGCTTGTTTCGGCGTGAGCGGCGTCTCCGTTCGGGCAGTCGTCACCAACACCGGTCCCTCGGATGGGCGTGACGTCCTGCAGGCCTACGCGAAGGCGCCCGGCGAGACGGAATTCAGGCTTGCCGGCTTCACTGCCGTTGCAGTGGTGGCCGGGGAGACCTCCGAGGCAAAGATTGCCTTGGACGCCCTGGGGTTCAGGCGATGGGACTCTTCGGGATCGGGATGGACCGTGCCGTCCGGAGATTGGGAGGTTCGCGTATCCCGAAGTGCCTCTGATGACGGAATTCTCTGTAGGATCGCGTTGTGACCCTTCCGGAGACCAAGTCCCGCGAACCTAAGCAGGCCAGGAGCCGCCAGTCGTTTGAAAAAACGATCGAGGCGGCCCTGGCCCTGCTCGAAGAACGGGGCAATGACGACTTCACCCTCGCTGACGTCAGCGCCCGGTCAGGCGTGTCCATCGGCTCCATTTATGCGCGCTTCGAAGGCAAGGATGACCTCGTAAGCGTGGCCCATGGCCGGAAAATGGATGACATCGACGCCGTCTCCAACCATCTTTTTGCGGCCCTTCCGTCCCACCCGGAGGATGGGTTGGAAGCCGTGGTCCGCGAGGCCATGGACGCTACCATCGAACTTCTCAGGCGTTACGCGGACATTCTTCGCCCCTTCATGCTCCGAGCAACCAACGATGAAACCATCTCCCAAAGAGGTGCAGCATCGCATGCAGTACACGCAGGCAACTTCACGGCCGTGTTACGCAAATGGCCCGGCGGTTACCTTGGCCAAGATGAGATCGATTGGTGCTTCAACGTTGCCTACAGCGTCATTGCTCGACGACTTGGTTTGGGAAGCACCATGGAAGGCAGCGGCAAACTGGACTGGCCCGAAATCTCCGAAAAGCTCTCGGGCATGGTGACGTCCTACCTAGCGGCCAGCGCCCAGGAGCCTTCCAGCAAGGCATAAGTCCCGGCAATACCGGCTATCCAAAAGCTCGTCTTCCTGACGCTTCCCGCCTCTCGGCATAGTGGAAACAAGCACAAATTCACTGCCGATTGAAAGGAGTCCGCCGTGCACGTTCGCGTCAGCCCCGGATCCGTAGCCCTGGATGAGCCCGACGACTGCACCAGCTTTAAGGTGCTCCTGTCCGAAGCGGCGAGAGACAAGCTCCCCGCCTTGCTCAAGACGACTTCCGCCGGACGGCTCGACGACGGCGACGTACTGGTGTCGGTTGATTGGATTCGCAACGAGTGCGCCGGGCGGATCGGCATGGGATGGAACTATCGCTTTGCCAACATGCTGGTCTATGCCGCCGGCAAAGGCTGGCTGAGCGAGGATGGCAGCCATGTACGAGCGCACGTCGAAGCTTTCTGACGTGAGCGATGTGGACGAGTCAACGTGGCACGCTCTGCCCGTAGTTGATGGTGGGGCGAATCACCGCGACTTAGGGTCGGACCGCGGAGGGTCGGGACCATCGTTTGTCCTGACTGTACAGTCGTCCGGACGTGAAGCGACATTCACGCTGCAACGAAACGTTCAGCCGAACCCTTAGAGAAACTTGCCGAAAAGGCGCCCGTATATATACGGGGTGCCTTTCCGTTTGTATTCATCCTGGTTAAGCACAGGGACAGTGGACCGGCCAGGCTTCCGGTGACGGCGGTGCTAAGCACAGGTTCTTCACGGCATGTTGCGCCCAGCGGGTTTGCTGTGCCCGAGGTGGGACTCGAACGGGATTCCGAGCCTTGGAAAGGGTGGGAGGTGGGGAAACATGCGGAATCCGGGGCAATCCGGTGGGTGTACGGGGCAGTCCGAGCTGGAAAGTATGGACACTATCCACACTGCTTTTTCGCCCAGTCGAGACCACCAGTGTCATCTGCTCCGGCCGCCGAGCCGCCGATGAATCCCCGAGAAGCTTTCGAAACCGCCGCTCTCATCCATCCGGATGGGGCGTGGGCCGTTCCTTCCGTTCGAGGTCAAATCCTCGGCCCGAATGGGATACTAAGTCATGGCTTTTTCCTCGGGCAGGGACACTCCGGGTGTGGTGGCAGTGGTCGGTGCGACCGGCCGGCAGGGATCGGCTGTGGTCCGTCACCTCCTCAAAGACGGGTGGCAGGTGCGGGCCCTGACCCGAAATCCGTCCAGCGACGCTTCACAGGCCCTGCACGCGCTCGGCGCTGAGGTTCAGCAGGCCAACACCGAGGATCCGGGCTCTCTTCAGACGCCGTTCGAAGGGGCCATCGGGCTTTTCAACGTCCAGAATCCTATGACCAGTGGAATCGACGCAGAGGTCCGGCAAGGCAGCAACGTGGCGGAGGCAGCAGCTGAAGCGGGCATACGCCACGTGGTGTACGGGGCGGCAGGAGTCAGCAACCAGCCCACAGGCGTCGGCTCCTGGGACTCGAAGCTGGTCATCGCCCGGCGCTTCCGCGAACTGGGACTGCCGCTCACCGTGCTCCGGCCTATGGCGTTCATGGAACTGATGACGGACAAAGGTTATTACCCGCAGTTTTCCACCTGGCACCTGATGCCAAAGCTGATGGGCCCGACCCGGCCGGTCGGCTGGCTGTGTGTTGACGATCTGGGTGCCATCGCCGCCCGGATGTTCGCCGACCCCGAACGGTGGAGCGGCGCGGTGTTGGGACTGGCATCCGACGTTCGGTCAATAGACGAGTGCCGCACCCTCTGGCAGAAACAGACCGGACGAAAACCCCGCGGGTTGCCGATGCCGGAGAAGCTGTTTGAACGGTTCGTGGGAAAGGACCTCACCACCATGTGGCGATGGCTGCGGACCGGGCAATTCGACATGAGTACGCAGGCAACGCGCGAGGTCCTGCCGGAGGCCCGGACCATAAAGGAATGGCTGATACAACTGCCACAGTGAACGCTGCTCAGCAGCGCCTGGTCCAGCTCAAACTTGGTCAAGTGTAGTGACCAGACTTGGGCCACTCGCTTTCGCCGAGCGCCGATTCCGGTACCCCGGAGTCGGGTGGGAGGTGTACTAGGCAGTCTTGAATGCGGTGTGTGGACACTATCCACACTTCATTTTTCATTTGTGTCCCAGACAGTGATGCACAAACGCAGCAGGAGACATTATCTCGTATCACCGTCGCAGTGGACTTCTTCGCGTGCCCACTCAGACCGTCAACGGCGCACGCGATAGCGCAGGTGAAGCACCCGATTGCCCTGAATAACTATGTCCGGGTCTTCCAGCAGGTACTGGCAGTCGATGGAGCCGAAGTAGCGCTTGCCGGACCCGAGCGCGACGGGTGCGACGTCCATGCGTACCTCGTCCACCAAACCCGCCGCGAGCACTTGGCCGCCGACGTCGCCAGCAGCGACCTCCACAGTACGGTTACCCGCTAGCTCCTTCGCCTTGATAACGGCCTCTTCGATGCCGTGAACGAAGTGAAAAGGCGCGTTGGGGTCCCAGCCCTCGGGCGGCGGCCTGTGCGTCACGACGACCACGTGGTCGACACCGCTCGGCGGCTTGCCGTCCCAACCGTCCGTCATGTCGAAGACAAGGCGTCCGGCGATCGTCACCCCGATCTGGTCCCAGTAAGGCCGGACGTGGTCGTAGGACGCTTGCGACACGTTCAATACGCCGCTCTCATCCAGCGGCACGTCACCGCTGACCAGCCATTCGAATAGCGGACCGGGATCATCGTTCTCAGCCGCGATAAAGCCATCCACCGAGACCGACGCATTCATGACTACTTTCCCCATTGGTTCCTCCTCTATGTGTAGTCCCAAGTCTCGTTCATCGTGAGAGGTCGCTCTTGTAAGAAATCAATCGGCCGGCAGTGGCCAGCCCTCCAGCGCATGGTAGGGATGCTCGCGCAGAAAACGTTGCCGGACTTCGACATACCGGGTCGGAGTGAGCCCGGTGTACTCCCGGAACTCGTGCACGAAGTGGGCCTGGTCGAAGTAACCCGCGCGGGCAGCAACGTCGCCCCAGTCGATCAGTGCACCGACCTCGATCGCCAACACCGTTGAGGTGAAGCGGTAGCTGCGTGCCAGCCGCTTCGGAGTGACGCCGACGACCTCCTTGAACCGCTTCGCCAAGTAGGTGCTGCTGGCGCGGGCTGCCATGCCGAGTTCACTGATAGGCACCGATCCGCCGGTTGACGCGATAGCCCTGCTCATGTCACGGACGATGTCCATGCCGTCCACCGCCCGAAGCCGTCGCACCAGTTCCTCCTCCAACACCAATAGCATTTCGTGGGGCGCCTCCGCCAAGGTCAGTCGTTGGAGCACATCAGCGATAGCGGGGCGGCCCCAGATCTGTTCCAGAGTCGCCGGTCGATCGCATAACTTGACAGCAGACATAGGTAGGAACGGTGCCAGCCCCCACGGCTTGAAATGGACGCCAACGGACCGGGTAGGGGTTGGGTAGCCGAACTCCCACGCACGGGTGGGAGTGGAGACCGCGCAGCCGTCGGTGTATTCCACAGCCTCTATGTCGGTGCCTGCGCGGATGAGAAACGGCGCTCCGAGGTTGACGATGAGCAAAGGCGCCGGCGCCGCCGGCAACAACAACCGGGAGTACGGCGGGACACCCTCCAGATAGTAGAGGTCGTCGATCAGCCCGTCGAGCGGCGGACCCGCCACCCTGGATACATATTCCATGGTTACATCATCGTTGACGGTCATCCGGCATCGCGCACGGCCGCAAGCATCGAGCAGCGCCCATCCCGGACAGACGACATCGCGAGCGAGGCTCCGAGGGGCAGGGTCCTGAGTTTGGAATTCGCGTGCTCGAAGCAAATAACGTTGGCTGCATTTTCGGCGTTAGGCCAATTTCACCCCAACTTCTTCCGGCGGTTCATCGCTCGTGCGTGACATAGAGCTAATGCTGATTTCGCATATCGGAGCTCCGTCCGACTGCGCACGTCGACACTCTGGAACCACCTGGTCGAAGCCCATGCAAAGATCATACGGAGCCTGAGCCATGGCAGCCTAGGGAGTGTCAGTTATCGACTATTGGACATCGGCCGGAGGCGGCTCTCGACAGCGGTTTCTGGGGTTGTTGAGCCAGAAGGAATGGTCCGCCTTGCTTCTCTCACTACTGAACGATGGTTTCGATTGATCTGGGAGCAGTTATGGGGTCAGCGTGGCGATGGAGGACTTTCCAGGCTCCGTCTTCCAAGTGGAAAATCGTTGTCACCCGAAGGGCTATCGGTACCAACTCGTCGGACCCCGCAATCTTTACCCGCGTGCGTTCCAATTCAACAATGTAGGCAAGTTCAGTTCCGACAAATTCTGAAATCCGCTCGAACCGTGTCGGCTCACCCTCGCGAAAATGGGAAATCGCATGATCCATCGTTTTCTCGACGTTTTCCCAGCCCCGGACAGGCGGCCCAAGCGGATTAGCGAGCGTGACGTCATCTCGCCTGGAAATCAGCTCTTTCATGGGTGCAGAATTACCCGAGACCACGGCATCAAGCGCACGATGGTACTGCTCCAAAAGCAGATCGACAGTCCCTGACATGGTCCCTCCAACGTCCGGTTTAGAGCCGTGTGGCCCAAGCGGCGGCCGCCTCTGCGGCCATAGTGGCACCACCGCCCCGCGAAGTCCAGAAGCTTTCGTTGGCCCTGCAAAGGCCTTACCGGCAAACTGTTCGGCTTCGACGTGCACACAACGACAAGCGTGTGGACTACTGCGCTCGGCGACCTTGGAAGAGAAGTTCTCGACGTAGTGACGTGCTGCGGGCGTCCGTGTTCACAATTGCAGGCATTCGTTGGAACGGACGGGAAAGTCGCGGCCGTCGTCGATGTTCAAGGCAGGATCAGTGAGCACGCAATGGCTGTTGTGACCATGACGAACGCCGACAGCGTGTGCTCCGGCTTGTTCAGCCGCGCGGAGGTATCGGTCCGTGTCGTCGAAGGTGATGGTTCCTGGGCGGGCGCGGGCTTCGAGAAGGGCCAGTTTGTCGGCGTCGGGCTGGCGCTCCACGACGTGCAGGACCCCGTCATATCCCCACTGCCCGATGGATTCCGCGATGAGTGAGAGGTCACCGTTCGAGACAACTTCCTGTTGTATGCCCGCGGCGTCAAAAGCGAAGACGAGGATCTCGCCGATGTTGCTAAAACGCAGTCCGGCGCCGGCAAGTGAGGTGAAGAGCTGCTCGCGTCGCGCTTCAAGCTCCGGGATATCTGCCGTGGTCGCCTGCAGTCCACACTTGATGAGCGTGCCCCAATTGTTGAAGGCTGTGTTGCCGATAAGTGGTGTGTACCAGTCACCGGTGGGGACAAAGCCGAGATCGGATGCTACACGTCGATAGCTTTCCTGGTGCAGAACTTCTGTCTCGGAGAGGACGCCGTCGAAGTCCCAAATAACTTTGTCGAACGACTTGATGCGTTCGAGTATCTGCGGCAGTGCGCCATTAGTTGTCATGATTAGCGAGCTTCTTCTCGTACTGAAGGTATCGACCCGTCGGGTCTTGGGGACGTTATTCGGCGTTGTGATCGCTCACCAGCAGGTCAGCATGCGTGTGGTGCCGTACGGCACAGCGTCGGTGAGGGTGATGGTAAAGCGGTCGTGGCTGTGGCGGGTGACCAGGATGCCGCCTGCACCCGTCTTGATGGCTTCGTGCCTGGCGAGCATTTCTGCTTCGTCGAGCATTTCTTCCAGTGTTACCCGATCGGCCGCGGTAACTTCTGCGACCAATAGCGGCATGGACAGTGCCATGTGTTCTCCGATCTGGAGTGAAGTGGTTTGGAGGATGTGGTGAGGCGGCTGGAGGCGGACTGGCCGTTGGGGTCAGCCCGCCTCCTGTCCTGCCCTGTGGTGCTGCTATTTGGTGAGCGGTAACAGGGTGGGGTCGTTCGCGTAGGCTTCAGTGGCGTTGGCTTTGGTGACGATCAGTGGTGTCAGGAGGTTGGCGGGGACCTGCTTGGTGTTGTTGTTGACGTCGGAAGTGGTCTTGGGCTTTTGTCCGCTGGCCAGGGCCTCGACCGCTTCGATGTTCGCTTTGACCAGTAGACGGGTGTCCTTGTTGATCGTCGAGTATTGCTCGCCGGCCATGATGGACTTCACTGATTCGACCTCGGAGTCCTGACCGGTGACAACGGGGAGCGTTTTGCCGGTGCTCTTGACCGAGGTCAGGATGGCCCGGGCGATCGCGTCGTTCGGGGAGAGGACACCGTCGAGCTCGGCTGAGCCATAGGTGCCGGCCAGGAGGGTGTCCATGCGGATTTGGGCGTTCTGCGGGAGCCATCCCTGTGTTGCAGTTTGCTTGATGTCTGTCTGGCCGGAGACGACTTTGATGGTGCCGTCCTCGATCTTTGGCTTGAGGACTTTCATGGCACCGTTGAAGAAGACTGCCGAGTTGGAATCATCCGGGGAGCCGGAGAAGAGCTCGACGTTGTAGCTCGTCTTGTTCGGGAACCGCTCTTTAAGCCCGTCAAGGAGGGATTGTCCTTGAAGTTCCCCGACCCTGGCTGCGTCGAATCCGATGTGGTAATCCACGTCGGCGCTGTTGGTGATCAGGCGGTCGTAGGAGATGACGACTGCGCCGGCGTCGTGGGCGGCCCTAACTTGGGAGCCGAGCTGGCCGGCGTCGACCGAACCGATGATGATGACTTTGGCACCCTTGGTGACCATGGAGGTGATCTGGGATTGCTGATCAGCGACGGAGCTGGACGCCCCGGCATACTGGACGTCGCCCTTGAAACCTGCGTCTTTGAGGCCGTTGGTGAAGAGGTCCCCGGCCAGAACCCAGTTTTCGGATGTTTTGGTTGGAAGTACTACACCGATGGTTGCTCCCTTGTCGAAGCCCGCTGCGGCGGATTCTGCCGCTTCACCGCGGCCGGAGCACCCGGAGAGGACGAGCATGGCTGCCGCTGCGACAGTCACTGTCGCGGTGGATACTTTGCGCACTTGCATCTCTTTTCTATGGAACTCATGTTGTGGTTGAGTTGAATTGTGGAGCTGGGTGTTGCTGTTGGAAAGGTCTTAGGAGACCAATGAGGGGGTCTCTTCAGTTGATTCGTCGGGACGATTTGATGCCGGAGTCGTTTTGTCTCCGGTCCCGGTTGAGGGGGTTTTGCTCCGGTTGAGCAGTTTGCCGATCAAGGAGGGACGGCCGTTGCGTTTTGCGTAGACGTCGATGCCGACGGCGATCAGGAGCACGAGGCCTTTGATGACCTGAACCTTGTCGCTGGTCACGCCGAGCAGTTGGAGACCGTTGTTCAGGACCGCGATGACCAGGCCGCCGACGATTGAGCCGGCCACGGTACCGATACCTCCGGCAACTGCTGCTCCGCCGATAAAGACAGCGGCGATGGCGTCCAGTTCCCACCCCAGGCCATCCTGTGGTCCCGATGAGATGGAACGGGCGACGGCGATCATACCGGCAAGCGCGGCCAGGACAGACATGTTCATCATCACCAGAAAATTGATGCGCTGGATTTTCACGCCGGACAGCTCAGCTGCGTGTGAGTTGCCGCCCACTGCGTAGACGTGCCGGCCGAAGACGGTGTTCCGGGTGACGAAGGAGTAGATGATGATCAGGACGCCAAGGATGATGCCCGAGACCGGGAAGGATGTGCCCACCCGTCCCCCGGCGAACAAGAACGTGGCATACATGACTACGGCGCAGAGGATCAGGATTTTGAAGGCACTGACCCACAGGGGTGCTTTGTCTGATCCGAGTTTCGTCTGGGTACGCCGCGTCCGTATTTCCATGATCACCAGAGCAGCTGTGATCAGCAGACCGAGGATGATGGTTGGATTGTTGAAGCCCGTATCGGGTCCCCATTCGGGGAGGAAGCCGCCACCAATGAAGGTGAAGTCGGCCGGGACGGGGATGGTGTTGGCATTTCCGATGAGCTGGTTCAAGCCGCGGAAGATGAGCATTCCGGCCAGGGTCACGATGAATGCCGGTACGCCGATGTAGGCGACCCACCATCCTTGCCAAGCGCCGACGGCGGCACCAATGCAGAGGCCAAGCAGGATTGCCGCCGGCCAGGGCATGTGCCACTCGGTCATTGCCTTGGCCACGATGATGCCGACCATGGCCGCGATTGAACCGACGGAGAGGTCGATGTGCCCGGCGATGATGATCATGACCATGCCGATGGCGAGGATCAGGACGTAGGCGTTCTGGTTGATCAGGTTGATCAGGTTCACGGGGTCAAGTGTTTTGCCACCGGTGAGTATCTGGAATAGGGCTGTGATGACGACGAGGGCTCCGAGGATGCCGAATTGGCGTCCTGTCGATTGGCCGCTACCGAACATTTTGCCCAGGTCGCGGATGCCTCCCGATGTTTTTTTCTCGGCTAACAGGGTTGTCATGCTCGGCTCACGTCCTTGGTGACTTGCGTGTTCTTGGCAGATGTCATGCTCCTCAACAGGGCCTCGGGTGTTGCCTCGGCGATGGGGAGCTCATTGGTTATTTGACCCTCAAAGATCGTGTAGATCCGGTCGGAGATTCCGAGGAGTTCGGGAAGCTCGGAGGAAATGACGATGACGCCTTTTCCCTGGGCTGCGAGTTCCTGGATGATGGCGTAAATTTCGAATTTGGCGCCGACGTCGATCCCGCGGGTGGGTTCGTCCAGGATGAGGATGTCCGGGTCGGTGAACATCCACTTGGCCAGCACGACCTTCTGCTGGTTCCCGCCCGAAAGCGTTCCTACTCCCCTGTCCACGTCAGGGGATTTGATGCGCAGGCTCTTGCGGTAGGTTTCCGCGATGGCGTACTGCTTCTGGTCGCTGACGACCCCGTGTTTGGCGATTTTCCTGAGTTTGGCTGAAACGATCGATTCTTTGATGTCGTTGAGGAGGTTCAGGCCGAGGACTTTGCGGTCTTCGGAAACGTAGGCCAAGCCGTTGTCGATGGCCTCAGAGACGTTCCGGACCTGTATTTCGTTGCCATTTTTGTAAATGCTCCCGGAAAGCCAGGTGCCGTATGACCGGCCGAAGATGCTCCTGGCCAGTTCCGTGCGCCCGGCGCCCATCAGGCCGGCGAATCCGACGATTTCGCCTTGCCGGACATAAAAACTGGAGTTCTTTACGACCAGGCGTTCGGGGACCTGCGGGTGTTGGACGACCAAGTCACGTGCCTCGAAAAGAATGTCCCCGATGTTTGGTGTGCGCTCAGGGAATCTGCTCTCCAGCGTTCGACCGACCATGCCGCGGATGATGCGGTCCTCGTCTACGCCATCCTTTTTGACGTCCAGGGTTTCAATGGTGTGCCCGTCTCGGATGATCGTAATTTGGTCGGATATTTGCTCAATCTCGTTCAGTTTGTGGCTGATGATGATCGAACTGACGCCCTTGTGTTTGAGGCCCACGATGAGGTCCAGAAGGTGTGCGGATTCCGCCTCGTTCAGGGCTGCTGTGGGCTCGTCAAGGATGAGGAGCTTGACCTCCTTGTTGAGCGCTTTGGCGATTTCGACCAGTTGCTGTTTCCCGACCCCGATGTTCTTAACCTGGGTGTCAGGGTCATCCGAAAGACCCACCCTGGCGAGGAGCTCCGAGGCGCGGCGTCGTGCTTCGGTCCAGCTGATGATGCCGTGCCTGCCCGGTTCATTCCCCAGGAAGATGTTCTCCGTGATGGACAACTCGGGAATCAGCGCGAGTTCCTGGTGAATGATCACGATGCCGTGCTGCTCGCTGGACTTGATGTCCTTGAAGCGCATGGTTTGAGCGCCATAAACGATGTCTCCGGTGTAGGTCCCGTGAGGGTAGACCCCGGAAAGGACCTTCATGAGGGTTGATTTCCCGGCTCCGTTTTCGCCGCAGATCGCATGGATTTCATTGGCACGAACGGTAAGGGAGACATCGTTCAAGGCCTTAACACCGGGAAATTCCTTGGTGATCGCGCGCATCTCTAGGATGACTGGTTGGGGCGCCATTGGCACGGCTTTCCTCCCGTTGGGACGATGTAGGGCTGTTGAAAGGGCCGAAACCCTTGAGAGCGGGGCGAGCCTGAAGCTCGCGGTGTGGGGCAGGCGTTGCCGCCGGAAGCTGGGGTGGTGGCCGCCAACGGTTATTGGCGGCCTCCCTGCCGGTCCACGCTGCTGCAGATCAGCCCAAGGTCGCGACGACTGTTGGGCTCAAGAGACCGGGCGGTAGCGCTGCCGGCCGGTCACAGAAGGGAAGAACTTCTTCGGCGAGTTTGATGCCGAGTTCTTCTTCCATGAACGTCCTGCGGTCTTGGATACGGGACCAGGCTGCGGGGTAGAGTTCGGCGAGCTGGGCGCGGAGCGGTTCGTCAGCAATAGCGAGGGCGTCCTCGACATTGGCGAACAGTCCATCGTGTGAACCTACGGGGATGATGTCCGCCTGTAGCGACATTCCGGAGTGGATGCGGTGGTCGTCCCCAATTGTGAAGGGACTGTCAAGCCATTCGTCGATGTGCTGCAGGTGCCCCGGGTTCAGCAGGGGTTCAATATTCGCCGTGGCAAGCACTTTGGTGACCGTCTCTGCTATGTCACCGGTGGAGGCACCTATCGTCAAGGATTCGTACCAGGTCGCGACTGCGAGCCAGTATCCGCGGACAAATTCCCGCTGTTCTCCACTGAGTTCATCGTCGCCGATCTCAGCGACGATGCCGGCCCTGGAGGCCAGGCCGCCGTGCAGTCCAACAGCTGTGGACAACCGGTCACCGCGGCTGATCTCTCTGTCGCTGGGGCTGTAAAGCCCGTTGACCCTATCCGCGCCGGTGGCGAGCATGACGTGGGCGGACAGCGGAAGCCCGGTCAAGCCCATGTACTGGGACAGTTCGAGTTCGCTGATTCCGGGGCGCAGGGCGTCGATGGCCCGCCATACATGACCTGAGGCCCGGGTAGAGCGGTGTTCATTCAATGCAAGCTGGTGGACGTCGTTGGTCGCTCGAAGTCCGTCGTTACCGCCAAGCAGATTGCTGGCATCCACGACTCCGGCCGTGGCGACGTGACGCAATTCGTGGAGAACAAAGTGGGGTACTGCGAACGCCGGCTCCGATCCGCGGACATCATCCTGCGGGATCGGGCGCCAGCCGACAAGGCCAACGGGCAGGGACGCATCAATTCCGGCTTCTACCAGGGCATCGGAGAGTTTGCGCTGGGTCTGGCGCTTCTGGCCGGGCAGGCTCAGGGATTGGCACAGCACACCCTTCAAGTCCAGGCCACGGTCGGCGACCATGGACAGGGACTCGTTGCCGGCGATGACAGCCAGCGGTCCTTCCGCGCCGATGACAACCAGGGCCTCTTCGAACCGGGGGTCAAAACCGGTCAAGTACAGAGCCCCGGCGGGGTGCTCACGATCTGCGTACACTACAACGGTTCCTAGTCCGCTTTCCGCCATGCGTTCCCGCAGCTGTACCCACCTTTGTTCGTATGTTTCCCGGGGAAGAACCGGTTCGTTCTCCAAGGCGGCGAGTTCGGAAAGCTGGACCTCCTTGAAGGAGACTTCGCGTGTCATCGGACGTCGCCCGTTTCCGGTACCAGGCTGATGGCGCGCAGCGGAGAGCCTGTGCCCCCGGTAAGCCGCAGCGGCAGGGCCATGAAGTAGCTGACAGTGGGGACCTCTGCGAGGTTGCAGAGGTTTTCTACGACGAGTACTCCGTGAGGAAGCAGCTCGTAGTGGGCGCGAAGATCAGAGCCTGACTTGTCGCCTGGGTCGATGCTGATGCAGTCGATGCCGACTGCTTTGACGCCTTTTTCGCGGAGGTACTTTGCTGCTTCACCGGTCAGTCCCGGCCAGCCGCGCAGGTAGTCGAAGCCCTCGGGAACGAGGGACCAACGGTGTTCCCATTTCGTGTCGATGAGGACAATGTCATCCGCTTCGATCGCGACGTTCTGGGCTTCCCACTCAGTGATCTCGTCTAGACCGATGTTGTAGCTGGTCGCTTCGTACGGGCCGAAGCTGAGCTTCACGGCCCGGCCCATCAGGCCGTCCACTGGGATCTCGTGAGTGTATACACGGCGATCGCCGTCGTGTTCCGGGACGAAGTGGGCCGGCACGTCCACATGCGTGCCCGAGTGGTCACTCATGATGAGCTGGTTGAATTCCGCGGGATCCGACATCGCGGGGAACGGCAGAAGAAAGAATTTCGGGTGCGTGGGGAACGTCGGGATTCCCTGGATCAGTTCACGGCTGAGGTCGATGACGCGGTAGGAGTTCAGAGTGTCCCGCAGCGCTTCGGCCGAGGCCTGATGCGAGTCCAGTTCGTTGTGGATTGTCATGCATCAACAGTGCGCGCTGGATTCCCGCCGAATCAAAGACCAATCCGCGCTTAGGGGCATAGGCAAAAGCTATTAGGTAGCTTGCCCATAGGCATAGGATTTCTCTATGGAGAAGATCACTCTTCGCCAAATCGATGCAGCTCTTGCAGTTGAAATGGCCGGTTCTATTTGCCTCGCAGCAAAACAACTGCACATCGCCCAACCATCCTTGTCGCAGCAGATCGTTGCTCTCGAGGACGAGGTTGGTGTCCGCCTTTTTGACCGTCTGCCCGGGGGCACTTTCCCGACTGCCGCAGGTCAGGCGTTCTTGGACAAGGTAAGACACCTCTCAGGCGAAGTAGCAACCGCGCGCCTGGCATCACTGACGGCCGCATCTGCTGAAATTCCCGAA
Source organism: Paenarthrobacter sp. NPDC090517 (assembly GCF_044769165.1). Lineage (NCBI taxonomy): Bacteria > Bacillati > Actinomycetota > Actinomycetes > Micrococcales > Micrococcaceae > Paenarthrobacter > Paenarthrobacter sp. NPDC090517. The sequence continues at coordinate 173,817 of NZ_JBIVXN010000003.1, forward strand.
ATCGGGGTAGGCATCCAACACAGCGAGCACATCCCCCGCGTTGCTGCCGCCCTGGCATCCCTCCGTGTCCAACACCCGCATCTTCGCGCACGGGTCCAGGAATTCGAGAACGGTCAACTGCTCCGAGAGGCCATCCAGCGCGGCACGATCGACGTCGGTTTCGGCATCGAGTTCAACCAATGGCCTGGTGAGTTGGTCCTCGCCTTCGACGTCGACTACATCCTCCTGGTGCCCGTCCACCACCGCTTCGCAGACAGAGACACCGTTGTTGCCGACGATCTGTCGACTGAAAACTGGATCGAATCGCCTGCACTGCTCCGTCTCCGATCCATCAGAGACGAATGGAGCTTCGTTGACGAGATCGCGGTAACCGCCTCATCGGCACAAGCTGCGGAAGCCATGGTCGCCGCTGGGCTGGGGGTAACGTTCACGACCGCTGACCGCGCAGTCGACGAACGCTCCCTCCGTAAGATCAAACTCAGCCCATCGCCAACCGAGCGGGTCATGGCCGCTTCGAGAACGGATCTGGGCCCGCTGGAACGGGCCTTGGTCAATGCCGTGGCCACCCAAGCTCAACCCGCTGGGCAAAAATAAAGCAGTAATGAACACTGTCGTCGTCTAGCCTCCACGAACAACGTGCCGGCGGGGAAGGATGCGCGCCTGATGGGTCGGCTCGTACCGCCCGCAAGGATCAGGCGGAGCGATATGCCTTGGTCGGGGCAGGGAGTCTGAAGATCAACAACGGCCGACGACGGCGGGCGGCTGGGTGACGCCCGCCGCCGTCCCGACCGGCAGGGGTCAGGCTACGCGGACGAAGGATGCGCCCTGGAGCCAGCTGAGGGAGTGGACCTCGGTCTTGAAACCGTCCACGCCGCCGCTGACAACCTGGCCGTTGCCTGCGAAGACGCCCACGTGTCCGGCGGTTATCACCAGGTCACCCGGGGCAGGGGTGCCTACGACGCTGCCGTACTGGAAGAACTGGCCCGGGGCCAGGTCTCCCACGCTCTTGCCGGCAGAGCGCAGTGCCTTCTCCACCATGGCGGTGCAGTCCTGCTGCATTCCCAGCTGGGAGTACGCGGAGGCCAGGATTGCCGAGCCAGCTGAGCCGGTGGGGGCCTGGGCTGTAGCCGAGGTTGAGGCCAGCACGACGCCTGTGTTGGTGGGCGTAGCCGGCGCCAGGGCGGTCTGGGCTGCCGTGGCCGGGGTTGTTGCACCCGCGGACGCCGACGCGACTGTCGCGGCCGTTGCCGCATCCGTTTGCCCTGCGCCGGGGATCTTGATCTGGTCGCCCGGATAGATGACGGTGCTCAGGGACATCCCGTTGGCGGCCAGGACGTCGTTGAGGGATACGGCGTTCGCGGCGGAGATCTGGCCCAGGGTGTCGCCGGGGACGACGGTATGAACGTTGGCTGCGGCCGGTGCAGGAACCAGAGCCGCAGCTGCCGGTGCACTTACCTGGCCCGGAACAGTGGCTGCCCCGGAGTTGTCGGGTCCGCCGACGCTGGCCTGTGCCGGGGCGCTGAAGCCGAAAAAGAGGCCGGATGCGGCGGCGACTACGAGGGCCGGCCGCCCGATCATCATGGTGCGGGACGTGGTGGGGGCTGCGCGATGGCGTGCGGCAGTGAACATCTTGGACATGGTTGGTTGCCTCTCCCATGCCTGCGGGGTGAGCTGTCGGGTTCGGGTCGGAGACACCCGGCCGTACGCCGTTCAGGACGGTCGTATGGCTTAACCCCAAGGCTTCGGATGAAGCCGTGGAAAAGTGGTTCCCCCGTCCCTGCCAGTTGATTGCGTTGGGGTCCCGGTTCAGCGGCAGGGCTCGGCATACTGACGGGTATGTCCCAGCTTTGAATCAGGACACCGAGCAACCTTAGCCGCTGCTTTTCCCAGATGTCACATTCCGATAACGGAATATAGGGTTGGAGTTCACCAAGACGCCGCCTCAGATTCATCCATACCAGCACTGACGTCGCAGGTCAGCGACGGGAGTCCGTATATGCCCGGTAAGCTCACCAATACGTATGACCCGCCCGCTCAACTGCGGTCAGTCGAGCAGCGCTACGCCGAACTCAGAGACGACGGCCCGCAATTCCCTGAGGTAGTGCTGCGCTTGGTCGGTGAGCGGGATCGCTGCGTGGCCGATCCAGCCGATCTCGATGCGTTCGTCAACGTCAAGCGGGATAGCGACGATCTCCGGATCGAGCTCCCCGCTGATGATGCCGGTGGAGATCGTGTAGCCGTGGAGCCCGATCATGAGGTTGAAGATCGTGGCACGATCAGAGACCCTGATCTCCTGCTTACTGGACATGGTGGAGAGAATCTCCTCGGCGAAGTAAAAGGAGTTGTTCGCACCTTGATCGAAGGTGAGCCGCGGCATCCCGGCGAGATCATCGAGAGTCGCACGCTCTTTTGAAGCGAGCGGGTTGTTCCGTGCAACGAAAATGTGAGGGTCGGCGAGGAAAAGCGGAGTAAACGCGAGCCCGGATTCCCGGAGCAGCTTGTCAATGACCTTCCTGTTGAAATCGTTCCGGTAGAGGATGCCTATCTCGCTGCGGAGCGTCCGGACATCCTCGATGATGTCCCACGTGCGGGACTCACGCAGCGAGAACTCGTACTCGGCCACATCAGTGGCCTTGACCATCCGGACGAATGCGTCCACCGCAAACGAGTAGTGCTGCGTTGACACCCCGAGCAGACGCCGCCGCGGCGGCCTGCCAAGGTAGCGCTGCTCGAGGAGAGCGAACTGCTCCACGACCTGCCTCGCGTAGCCAAGGAACTCTACCCCGTCGGCGGTGAGGGTGGCCCCGCGGGCCGAGCGAACCAGGAGCGCACGCCCCACCCGGGCCTCAAGGTCCTTCATCGATGCAGACATCGTCGGCTGCGCTACGTAGAGAAGATCGGCAGCGGCGGAGATCGACCCCTCCGCTGCAACTTCTATGAAGTAGCGGAGCTGCTGCAGGGTCAATCCGCTCGAAATCTGGGCCATAGGAAAATTCTATATCAATGCATAGCAACCACTAGTTACCTGATACCCCGCCCTAGGCTGCACCATGGATACATCACCTTCGGAAAGGCCGTCTCCGGCCCATCAACGGATTGGCAGCACATGGCAGACGACTTCACCTTCAGCATCACCACGACCCCCTTCGACGAGGACTACTCCCCGTCGGAAGGCTCGCGGATCACCACGAATTTCGCCAACCTGGCACGGGGCGAGCACCGTCAGGAGAACCTCCGCAACGCCTTGACCATGATTCGGCGCCGCTTCAACGATCTCGCCAGCTGGGACAACCCGGACCGGGACCGTTACACGCTCGAACTGGAGATCGTTTCCGTGCAGATAGAGTTCACTGCCGAAGGTACGGATCAGCAGTTCCCGCTGTTCGAGGTTCTCGACATCCAGATCGTTGACCAGCTGAACGGGGTCCGCCACCAAGGGATCGTGGGGAACAACTTCTCCTCCTACGTCCGTGACTTCGACTTCAGCGTTGTACTGCCAGCGGCAGCAGCGGAGACAGGCAAGCCCACCGTTCCCGAGAACTTCGGCGAACTTCACGGCAAGCTGTTCCAGCAATTCCTCGATTCCCCGGCATGCCAGGAACGCTTCCCGCAGCCGCCAGTGGTGTGCATCAGCGTCTCCACCACCAAGACGTACCGGCGAACCGAGAACCATCACCCCGTCCTGGGCGTCGAGTACCAGCAGGACGAGTTCTCACTGACGGACGCGTACTTCGCAAAGATGGGGCTGCAGGTTCGCTACTTCATGCCACGCGGCAGCGTTGCGCCGCTGGCCTTCTATTTCCGCGGCGACCTGCTCAACGACTACTCCAACCTCCAGCTCATCGGCACGATCAGCACCATGGAGACGTTCCAGAAGATCTACCGCCCGGAGGTCTACAACGCGAACTCCGCCGCCGCCGTCGTCTATCAGCCGAGCCTGGGAGAGCAGGACTACTCGCGGACCCAGATCGATTACGACCGCGTCGAGCGCAGTCAGCTCGCGGTCACTCAGGCGAAGTACACGGAGGAACACTTCATCACGCCCCACAAGGATCTATTGGACCAGTGGACCGCCAAATACCCCGCTCTCGTCAACTGACCCACGGAGAATCGTCAATCATGAACACACTTTTGCCCACCACCGTTGTCGGAAGCCTGCCCAAACCATTGTGGCTCGCACAGCCGGAGACTCTGTGGTCCCCCTGGAAGCTGGAGGGAGATGCGCTGCTCGAGGGCAAGCAGGATGCGCTGCGCATCGCCATCCACGAGCAAAGCCGACGCGGCATCGACATCGTCAGCGACGGCGAGCAAACCCGCCAGCACTTCGTCACCACCTTCATCGAGCATCTCAGCGGGGTCGACTTTGAACAACGCAAGACCGTGCGCATCCGCGACCGCTACGACGCGAGCGTGCCCACCGTCGTCGGGCCGGTGCGCCGCGAGCGGCCGGTATTCGTCGACGACGCAAAGTTCCTCCGCGCAACCACCGACCGCCCGATCAAATGGACTCTTCCCGGTCCCATGACCATGGTGGACACACTCTTCGATGACCACTACAAGAGCCGCGAGAAGCTGGCCTGGGAGTTCGCAGCGATCCTGAACCAGGAAGCGAAAGAACTCGAAGCGGCCGGCGTTGACATCATCCAGTTCGACGAGCCCGCGTTCAACGTCTTCCTCGATGAGGTCAAGGACTGGGGCGTGGCCGCGCTCGAGCGAGCGGCAGAAGGACTGCGCGCGGAAACCGCCGTACATATCTGCTACGGCTACGGGATCAAGGCAAACAACGACTGGAAGGCGACGCTCGGCTCACAGTGGCGGCAGTACGAGGAAACCTTCCCGCTGCTTCAGAGCTCCAGCATCGACATCATCTCGCTGGAATCCCAGAACTCCCACGTGCCCATGGACCTCATCGAGCTCCTCCGCGGCAAGAAAGTCATGCTCGGAGCAATCGACGTCGCAAGCGAAACCATCGAGACCCCGGAAGAAGTCGCCGACACCCTCCGCAAAGCCCTGCAGTTCGTCGATGCCGACAAGCTCATAGCCAGCTCCAACTGCGGCATGGCACCGTTCCCCCGGGACGTCGCACTGGCCAAACTCAGTGCCCTCAGCGCAGGGACGGACATCGTTCGCGAGGAACTCGCCCGCTCCGCCCCCAAGGTGCCATAACGATGTTTCACGCCTACCCCCCAGACACCTGGCTCGGGGCTCCGAACCAGAGCTTCCCGTCCTCCCTCTCGGCCGACGAATTCAAAGCACTGTTCCGTGGCCACCCAGGCGGTGTCGCCGTCATCACGGCCGATGCAGGCGAAGGACCCGTGGCGCTGACGGTATCGTCGGTGGTGTCAGTGAGTGCGGAACCTCCCTTGCTGATTTTCTCGGTCTCGGCACTGTCCTCTGCGTCGACGGTGCTTTCCCGCGCCGAAACCGTCGTCGTGCACCTGCTGGACGCACACGACGTCGACCTGGCGAAGTTCGGAGCGACCCCCGGCGCCGACCGCTTCAACCAGACGCACCGCTGGTCAGCCCTCGCAACCGGCGAAGCAGTGTATGACGACGTCCGCGCCTGGGTGCGCTGCGCCATCATCAACCGCATGGAGGTAGGGACCTCCACCATCATCGCCGTTCACGCCCTGGAGTCCCGCGTGATGCGTGACGTCCCAGCGGGAGAACCCGGAGACGCCTTGGTCTACCACAACCGTTCGTGGCACCGCCTCGGCGAGCACTCCAAACTCGAAAGCTAAGCGCCTCGCCAACAACGCGGGGCGCCACGCGAACAACGCACGACGGCGGGAGGTGACTCCCGCCGTCGTCCTCGAGAAGTTGGCCACGAATACGGCGTCTATCTCGGACCGCTTCCCGAGCATGTAGTTGAAGTACATGCCGCGAAGCACACTCAGAACTCTTTGATCTTCTGTGCCGGGCAGGGGTCGGGTTGCTTCGAGCATGTGTTTATTCCTTTGGTTCATGTCAGCGGCGCCATTATCGGCGTCGAGACCAGAACCCTAAGGCACGTCCGTTGGGAGAACCGTGCGCCCTGCACACAGGTGATCTGCGACGACCGTGTCAATGGCATCGTCTTCGCCCTCAACATCGCAGAACAATCAGAACCAGACATAGCGCGGCCGCATCGGGACACCGTCACAGCCCTCTCTATGGAGTTCTCGCCAAGGCGGGCATCACGATCGGCGACAGCACCTATATCGACGAGCCACTTGGTCCCCCTACGACACCGACCCACGCAACAACTTGGAATCTGGGCGTGCAGACCTGGAGGGACCCACCCAATGGCAGCAGGGCTCCTAGGCAAACACCACGAAAGGATCTGGGACTTGGCTCCCCGAAGCTTTACTACTGCCGCAAACAAGTTTCAGGCCAGGAGTCCAAAAAACGTAGAACACAAGCGCCCCTGGCCGAAGTAGGACGCGTGTCCGCAGGTCGACAAAGGACTCCCAAGAATCAGACAGCTTGCGCAATCAATAGGTCCACATCAAGACAGGCGCGGCTCTTTGGTGTTTTGGTTTCGTCGTAACTCACCCGCAACAAGTTGGCACCAGCGTAGGTCAGCGGCGGCGAGCACCGCGCCGCCTCGAAGAATCGGACAATCGGAAAGCACGCAACCGCCGATAACGGCGCATATGTCGGGACTGGAAGCAGTCACCCGGGCTACCCAACTCAGGGATTCCGACAAGGGATTGCACACGCCTAAAAATAGGGCAGATCACGTCATGGCGCTACGGATCAGCCCGCCCATGAATAGCCAGAAGCAACAACGCTGTTTGTCATTCTGATATCACGGTCATCGCTGGATGGACCTCCGTGCAACCACTGCGCGAGGCGGCCGGATCAATCCGGGAAATTGGCTCTGCGCTCCGGGCCATTCCCATTCTCCAGAACTTTCCGCCTCTGTCCCGGTCCCCCAAATTGAAGTCCAGCCCCTCACCAGCGCGCAGATCCCCTATCAGAACGGCGCAAAGGCCAAAAACACACCACCCTCCGCATCGACCTCCCCCGCCAACTCGGAACAGAACTCCCCTACGCCCGGACGGTCAGCAGCTACCTCACCAGCGACACCAACGCGACAAGTATCATCTTCGCCCTCTACGCCTCAGCCCACTGCCAACCAGGACAGCCCAAACCCCACGCAGCTACCATTGCCGCCCTTACGGGGGTCCTCGCCGAGAACGGCATCACCATCCGCGACGGGATCTTCGTCAGCGACGAAACCTACTCCCCCTACGACAGCGAACCCGGACAAGACATCAGCCTGCCCCTCAGCACCACCGAATACAGCCGCGTAAACGCCGAATTCATCTACCGCGGCGGCACCATCGAACCCACCAACCGAATCGTCCTCCCTGCGCCAGCCCAGGAAGCAGCGCAAGCAATCGCAGTCGATGACCACATGACCATCATCAGGGCGCTGCCCCCTGGTGTAGCCGCAGAACAAGCCAGCAAACTGTGGTCGACCATGCTGGAGGCAAGCGACTTCCCCACCGACGAAGACTGCACCGCGCTCATCGCGAACTTCCAATTTCCCCACATCCGCGACCGGCTCATGGCAGACATCCCCGGCATCAACGAACCACCCCAACACATCCTCTTCGCCCAAACCAAAACCGCCCCGAAGTGGTCACGCGTCGAATGGGCACAACAGCTACTCCTCCACGCCTATACGAGAACGAGCCCTCAACACGCAGCACCTATCCTCACCACCATCGGCTACATCAACTGGTGGGAAGGACGAGGTTCCAAAGCACACCAATACATGCAACTCGCCCTCGACACGGACCCGGGCTACCGCTTCGCTCGTCTCACGGACCAAATGCTCGGAGCCGGCATCATTGCCGGCTGGAACACCAACAAAGACACCGCCTACAAAACCCGGCTCGACATGCCCTGAAGGTTACAGCCGACCGATGATGCTCTGTGGGGTATCGGACTAGGGCTGGACCTCTACACAGTCCCGTGTCCAAGCCCTGGCACCGTCCGGGAGATTGAGTTCATGGATCGGAGCGCGGAAGTGAGATTAACGAACTTCCATGGATCATCCACCGTCCCGCCATCCGAAAAAATCAAAACGCCGAAGCGCAATCAGTCCACCCGCTACTGGCGCGAAAAGCCTGGCTAGTGATCGATGCCGATGTGATCCTCTGGCTCAAGTGCCCACGCAACGCGATGGAGTATCGTTGCAACGCGCCCGCGTAGGGCATCCAACCAACGCGGTGAAGATTTTTCAGCGTAAGGGACGACAGGAGCGTTTGGCAGAGCACTGGTTGCGGTTTCAAAGGCGCTTTGCGCAGCTTCTTGTCGAGCGAGTAGAAGAGCGAGCGGGTAATAGCTGTTCATTCGAGTCTCCAATAATGGGAACGGCAACTAGCGGAGCATTTTCGGTAAGGAATTTCAGATTCCGGCAAGTCCTATCGAGGATCAGTCGACATTCTGCCGGCCCAGCCTCGCATAAACGTTGGGACGCTTGGATCGGAGGAAGAGGGCGTACAGGATGCCACCCAAAAACAGCGCGAAGGTAAAACTCATGAAGATCACAGTGAGAACGGCTGAACCGCCAATGAGTTCCGGGTAGTTGGCGATCGCCAAGTAAGTGATGACCCCTAGGAAAACGACACTGATCAGTGGCGCTATGATGCTCTTCCAAAGAGACTCCGGAGCAAACCGGCGGCGGCGAAGGAAGTAGACGAATACCGCAAAACTCGTGATAAACATCAGCAGCAGAACAGCAAAAGTGCCGCTTCCGCTTGCGATCGGATAAAGGTCATCCGGCGAGACACCCAGCGCAGTGAAGATGACCGTGGCGGCAGCCCAGATGAGTCCAACAGCCAAGGCCGAAATATAGGGAGACTTGTGCTTGGGGTGCACCCGACCGAGAACCGATGGCAAAGCATGATCGGTGGCCAATGCGAAGCTATATCTGGCAGCAATGTTCTGAATCGAAAGCATGCAAGCGAGTACCGAGGTGATAAGCAGCACTACAGCGACATCGGCAAAGACTTTTCCGACCAACGCCCCAACGGCGTCATCGAAGAGATTCACCGTGTTCGCCTCCGCTGCCGACTGCACATTCTCGGGTCCCAAAAACGCGATAAACGCCCACGCAGCGACCGCGTAGAAGAGCCCGATGCCGACGACGGCAATATAGGTGGCCCGGGGTATGGTCCGGTCGGGATTCTGTACTTCGTCCCGATAGATGACTGTGGCTTCAAATCCGAAGAAGTTACCGACGGCGAACAGGAGCGCCAAGCCTAGGGTTGCGTCACTTGGAGAGGGAAGGGCAAAGACCGCTCCCTGTACCGCCTCCATCCCCATTGCTAAGAACGACGCAATGTCAAACGTCACCACCACGGCCACTTCCAGGAGCATGACGACAGTGAGCACCTTCGCCGAGAGATCGATGCGGTTATACGCGAGGAGTGTGGTCACGGCGATAATGGCTAGCGCATACCAATACCAAGCGACATCCGGGCCATTCAGGGAATTCATAACGAAGCCCTGAAGGGTCACACCGAAGAACGAAGGTGCAAAGAATCCGATGAAGATGTAGCCAAACAGCGCGAGAAATGCGCCTCCAAGACCGGCAGGCTTTCCCAATCCGGCCGTAACGAAGGAGTAGAAGCCGCCTGGTCCTTTGACACTGCGACTCATCTTCACGAAGCCGACAGAAAATATCAGCAACATCAGAGTAATAAGTACATAGATGGCAGGTGCTGTCTGCCCGCTGAACATCAAGAGAACCGGCAGAGTTCCGGCCACTGTGGCCAGAGGTGAGGAGAAGGCCAGCACGTTCATTACCAGCTCTCCCACCCCCATGTTGCCGCTGAGCCGGGTTTCTTGGCTATGACGCGTCGCCTGAGGAGCGTCAATTGTGGTGTTATTCATGTCGTCCTCGTCACTGAGTTGTGAGTTCTGAATCACAGTATCGACGCCGATTGCCGTGGTGGTGTGCCAGCTTGAGACACCGCTTGCAGCGGCGCAGTCGCCTGGGGTCGACAACGGAGCACGCCGCTGACTAAGCGGGGCTGCGAATTCCGCTGCTGACATTGAGGAGGGTGCGTGTCAGCGCAACAGAACGGTCGCCTAACTGAGCAAGCTCCCCATCACTTCCGCTCCAATCGGCCCATCGCCGGGCACCATCCAGGAAAGTAAATATCACTCGGACGGTCTGAACAGATAGCTCGAAGCCCATCTCCTCCGCTGCGGCAATGTACATGTCCTCGTGCAGCCGCACCCATTGGTCAAGATCGGCGCGGACCTCGTCTTTGAGGAATCGTGCAACTTTGTCAGTGGCGACCAATAGGTCCCAGAGACCTGGTTCAGGTCTCTGGAGCTGTTGGGCCAGGTGGCCTCTAACGAGCGCAGCCCAGTATTCCTCGGCTGACGTCGCCTTCTCTGCTCCCGCAAGAAGGTCAAAAGCGAAGGCATGTGTAAACGACCGGAGCGCCTCAGCTACGATCTCGTCTTTTCCCTCGGGAAAGCTCGAGTAGATGCTGGGTGCCTTCACGCCTACCTCCCGAGCTAAAGTTCGCATGGTGACTGACTCAAAGCCGCGGGCCGTGGCGAGTTGCAGGAAGCCTGCCACGATTCGGCGCCGGGCCGGAGTCTGAATTGACCAATCACGCCCCGCCAAGAACCTTCTGACAGCGGCATTTGCTTGCACACGCGGCGATTCGCTCACATCATCCACTCCGTTTATCAACAGTGATAACTCCAGCTTAGCTAACGAACACTCGTTAGCCTAGGGGATGAATCTAACCGTCCTCTCAGCCATACATGATCGCCCATTCTCAAGAGCACGGAGGCCTCGACCGAATTGTTGTTCACCCGTCCCAAGATGAGTTCGTCCGAATAAGATGCGCGGCTGGCAATAGTCAGGCCAGCCCCAGACAGTGTCAGCGACCCCGGAGGCACAGCCCGTTTGCATCTGCTCGCCTGTACGGTTTGGAGGCCACCGTCCGACCATGGCAATTCGAGGAGCGCAGATGCCCCGGGCTCCGAAAACATTCTTACAGTGTGTCTACTTCGGCAGATCCGCCTGATCAGGGTGTTCTCCGATGTACCTAAAAGGACACCTGCCACAGCCAGGTCCGGACCGGCTGGACCTCCAAACGTGACCGGCAAGATGTGCGTTGCTGGGCAATGCTTACCAGAGTCATAGGTGACCGTTGAATAGGCAGCCGCTAAGAAGGCCTTGAGGTCCTGCGCATCTATAGAACGCTCGTCGTATTCGAGAAGGACGCCATCCTTCATCTTCTTGAAACTATTGATAGCGACTGATTCAAGGGACTGGACGGCCTCCACAAACGCTTCTACGGGCGGACGCGGAAAGGCTGGAGCCAGTATTTCCACCAGCAGCTTTCCCGGTTCACAGGCAATGAAAGCCATATCTTGGAGATTCACAATGCCCTCAGATCTCCGCGCGAAAAAGGAAAGCGGGCCGTAGCGCTTGAACACAGTGCCAGGAACAAGCGCTACGGACCGCAGCTTGCAGGGCTAAATGCCCCGAGTTGGCCACGGCCACGCATCGCTCGTGTCGCGGCCCTCCGACATCTCCTGCAGGAGTCGATGAACAGTCCTGCCAGAGCGCTTTAGTGCATGGTCGCTGCGCTCTCCGGGATCCGTCTCACTGGAGTGAGGTGAGGTTCGCAGCCACTCAACGTGCCGTCCTTGTGCGAGCTTCCTGTTCATCATCGGGATCAACCCTTAAGAATTAGTTGTGCCGTTTGGTCCCTTCCAGTTTGGGTTTTTGCGGACCTTTCCATCCGTGTCAGTTTGAGACACTGCAAAAGAACTCAGTGACTCAAACGCGAGCTGATACTGATAACAAAGATGAAGATCCCAGATGCAGCAATCAGAAGCGCCGCTGCACCAGGCGGCACGCTGTGGATACCTCGCATCGTTGCTGTCGCTCGCGGTTGAGGCCCAGGCTTGGTCAAATGGTCGCCGAATAAACGCAGCCCGGCAGCAACTAGGACCAGGAAGATGCCGAAGTACTCCATTTAGCCAACCCAGCGGGCGCTATAAGGATCCAGCGCCACGGCCAGATGCTTGGTTGTGTAATCCGCGTCTATCTGCGAGACCTGCATGGCACAGCTAAAACCGTCCGTGAGAACAAGCGCCGAGCTATCTCCTGTCGCAAGGGCAGGAATGATCGAGTGCTCCGCGACTTTCATCGACATGTCAAAGTGCTCAGCCTCGAAACCGAAGTTGCCGGCCACACCACAGCATGAGGACGATTCCTCCAGTTTGGAAACCCCCCAGGCTTCCAGGACCCGTTTCTGAGCGCCCGAGCCGAACACGGCATGCTCATGGCAGTGCGTTTGCAATACTGCTGATTCAGGCGGCAAGGCCTTCGGTTTCCATCCTCGCGCAACGGCTTCATCCAAGGCAACCGCGAAGGATCGCACCCTGGCCGCGACCCTCGCAGCAGCGGCGCCGCCGACCAGTTTCGGACCTTCGTCGCGGATGGTGGCAGCGCAACTGGGTTCGAGGACAACAATGTCCCGGTCTGTGCCGTCGTCGAGCTTGCTGATCAACCGGGCCAGCCGTCGTCGAGCCCCTCCGCGCTGACCCGTGGAGATCCAGGTCAGACCGCAACAGGCGTCCGGCGTACAGCCTACGGTTTTGCCTGTGTCACCGAGCACTCGGGCAGCGGCCGGAACTACCTCGGGCCTGAAAGCGCGGGTGAAGCTGTCTATGAACACAAGGATGTCGGCGTTTTCCACGAATTTGGCTTCAGTCACCCGCCTTCGGATCTTGCCATTAGCCGCAAAGGCGGGAAGCCGTCGTCGAGCACTGATGCCCAACCACTCCCCCACAAGCCTGAAGGGCCGGAATGAGGTTCCCAAGTTGGCCAGTGGCGCCACCCGCGTCAGCACTGGAAGCCACCGGGGCAGCCACCCGATGGAGTAATGCGTGAAGGGCCGGATCCGTCCACGATAGTACTCATCGACCAATTCTGATTTCGCCTCGGCAATGTCTACGCCAGTTGGGCAGTCAGTGGAACAGGCTTTGCAAGATAGGCAAAGGTCCAGGGCCTCCCGGACTTCCGGGCTTGACCAACCATCCTTGCTGCTGCCATTTGCACGGGTCAGTTCCTGTAATACCCGGGCCCTGCCGCGAGTCGAATCCTTTTCATCCTTGGTAGCCCGGTAACTGGGGCACATGAACCCCCCGGTGGTGGAACGGCATCTGCCTACGCCGATGCAGGCGTGGGTATTACCCACAAAAGGACTCGAGACCGGTAGCAGTTCGCGATTTCCAGAGGAAAGTACGACGGCGCCACCCGGGTCTGCGCTTAGCTCAGCATGGTTGGGTCCGGGTTTGACGACACCTTCCAAAGCCAGCGATGCATCGAAGGGAAGTGGATGAACGATGATCCCGGGGTTGAGAATTCCGGCCGGATCCCAGATGTGTTTGAAGGCCCTGAAGATGCCCATCATCTCCTTGGAATACATCACTTCCAGCAATTCGCTGCGTGCCCTACCGTCTCCATGTTCACCGGACAGAGAGCCGCCATGAGCCACTACCAGCTTGGCCGCTTCACGGGTGAAGTCACCAAATACCTGGCGTCCAGCGTCGCTGCGAAGATCGTAGTCCAGCCGCATGTGAACGCAGCCCGCCCCAAAGTGGCCGTACATCAGGGCGGTGTATCCGTACCTTTTCACCAGTGGAAGGAGGTCCGACAGATAGTCGGCAAGCCGTTCCGGGGCTACCGCAGAATCTTCCCAACCCGGCCACGTTTGCACTCCGTCGATCCGCAGGGACGAGAGTCCGGCGCCGTCTTCACGCACACGCCACAGCTTTGCCCGCTCAACGGGGTCGGCGACGATCCTGAAATCAACAACGCGCCCATTCGCGCCGAGCCTGTCAGCCAGTTCCTGACACGAAGCGCCCGCCTGCTGCAAGGTGTCAGCCGAAAACTCCACCATGAGGAAAGCGCTGCCATCAGGCAACGACTCAACGCTGGCGGCTCCTCGCCGGTGCCGCATGATGTCCACGATAGAGACGTCCAGCCCCTCGATAGCGCTCGGCTTTGCAGCCAAAATGGAAGTGACATCACGTGCGGAATCGATGGTGTCGCGGTAGCCCAAACACAGCAGGGCTGTGGTGAGGGGTTTCGACACGAGGCCCACCTGTGCCCGCACAACAACTGCGCACGTACCTTCGCTGCCAGCTAATGCCGCGGCCACATCAAATCCGTGTTCCGGCAGCAGGTGGCCCACGTGGTAACCAGAGACCTGCCGGGGAATGGTCTGCAGCTCAACGCGGAGCCTGGCCATGTTCTCAGCGGCCAAGGCTTTCAGGCAGTCCGTGAGTTCCAGCGCTCGGGCAACTGAGTGGGTGTCAGTTTCGTCAACAGCGCGGAGGAAATTACGCCCGGCCTTCAAATAGGCACCGTCCGCGGTGACCAGCTCCACTTCCCGCACATGATGCGTCATTCGGCCATAGGCCACCGAGTGATTTCCGCAGGCGTCATTGCCGATGGAACCGCCGATGGTGGCCCGGGTCAGAGAGGAAGGGTCCGGTGCAAATGTCAGAGTCCCCGTGGTGGCCTTTTCAACGTGCGCGCGCAGCTCACCGAGGACAACCCCTGCGTCGGCCCAAACTGTCCTATCTTCGGCGTCGAGAGCTCCTACCGTCTTCATGCGGCGAGAGAGGTCCATCACCAAACCGTCGCCGATGGCGTTCCCGGCCATCGAGGTACCCCCGCCGCGCGTAGTCATGGGAACTCCCAGGGCCGAACATACGCGCATAACTGTTCGTACGTCGTCGACGTTCCTTGGGAAGGCGACAGCGGCAGGTCTTACCCGATAATTCGATGCATCGTAGGAGTACTCAGACCGCCTTCGCGGAGAGTCGTCCACCTCTACGCCGTGATGTTCCAACCGGGCGAGCAACTGCCTCAGAGCCGTGTCGCCGTTGTCACCATGGGACATGGTTGCGTTCTCCATTCGTAGGGTTCCGGAAGAAGTGTAGGCAGCTGGGGTACGCGCCAGACTGTGCCAAAACAGAACGGGCACAGCGGACGAATCCGCTGTGCCCGTTGGACTGATCAGCTGCTTACTTCAAGAACTCGGAAAGGTTGTCCTTGGTGATGAGCGTGAACGGCAGAGTGTAACGATTCTCCACATTTCCACCATTGAGGAAGTCAGTTACAACCTCAACTGCCTTGACGCCCTGCCCAGCAGAATCCTGTCGGACCGTAGCTGACATTGTTCCGGCTTTGATGTCCTGCATGGCTGGTTCAGTACCATCAACGCCAACTACTGCCTTGAACTCGGCCGTCCGTCCCGCGTCAGCAATGGCAGAGGCTGCACCAATAGCCATCTCGTCATTGTTGGCCACTACGGCATCGATTTGGCCAGCGCCAAAGCGCTGAAGGGTGTCTTCCATATTGCGCTTGGCGTCGTCACGGCTTCCCTTCGCCTGGAATTCCGCCACGACCTTGAAATTCTTGTTGATCTTGCTGTCGAAGCCGTTCTTGCGGCGATCGGTCCAGGAGGCGCCGTAAATGCCGGCGGCGAACACGATATTGCCGCCTTCCGGAAGGGCCTTGTTCAGGTACTCGGCCTGCATTTCACCGGCCACGGTGTCATCCACGCCAATGTAGCTCTTGTACTCAACGTCTGAACCTTCGGCGAACTCGGTGGACAGGATGAACAGTGGAATGTTGGCGGCAATGACGCGCTTTGCCGCATTCTGGCTGGCCTCCCCGTCCAACGGCTGCATGATGACGGCGTCAACCTGTCGGGTGAGGAGATCCTCAACCTGGTTCAGTTCACTGCCTACGTCCTTCTTGGAGTCGGTGATGTTGAGCTTGACGCCCTTTTCATCAGCCGTCTTCTTCATGGCGTCCGTCATGTGCGCCAGATCCGGGTCCTGAAGGTCAAGCACCACAACGCCGATGTTGTAGGACTTGCCTGCAGCCTCCGAGGTCCCGGGGGTACTGCTGCCCCCGCAGCCGGTGAGAGTGAGAGCTCCCGCGGCCAGCATAGCTGTGGTCACGGCGAGCTTCTGTCGCATTCCCATGATTGTTCCTTTCAGTGGTTCTGATTGCTTAGGAGATTGTTGGTTCTATGGACCCCGGTTGCTTTGGGGCATTTCGGTTGTTGTAGTGGCTAGTCCGACTTCCACCGGTTCAGGAGGACGGCGAGGACCAGGATGATGCCTTGGACACCTTGCTGGTAGTACGACGAGACACCCATCAGGTTCATGCCGTTCATGACCACACCCAGCAGGAGGACCCCGATGACCGTTCCGCGAATCGTTCCTACGCCACCGAAGAGACTCGTTCCTCCAATAACGACGGCGGCAATCACCTGAAGTTCGTATCCGGTGCCAGCAACCGGCGCGGCGCCGTCCAGACGCGCGGTGAGGACCAGACCTCCCAGAGCGGCTGTCACGCCACCAATGAGGTACACGGTGAAGAGCACGCGGCTGGTGGAGATGCCCACTTTCTTGGCGGACTCTTCGTTGCCACCTACGGCGTAGACGTGAGAACCGAATTTGGTTCGGCTGAGTACGAACTCGCAGATGACGGCGGCGATCAAGAAGATGATGACCGGGACGGGAACCGGACCGATGAAGCCCGAACCAAGCCATTCAGCAGGTCCGCTGAGTCCGGAGACAACCTGCCCGTCCGTCATGACCAGGACTGCCGTGCGGGCGATTGCCATTGTCGCCAGTGTTGCCAGGAAGGGCAGGATGGCCCCCCAGACCACCAACGCTGCGCTCAGGAATCCGACCAGCAGGCCTACTGCGAGGCCTGCAACCAGCGGCAGCCAGAAGGCGCCTCCGCTTGCCGGCGCCAGCAATGCGAAGGTCATACCGGCCAAACCCACAATCGAGCCGACAGACAGGTCGATGCCGGCGGTGATCATGATGAACGTCATCCCTAAGGCGATCAGCCCTATGATGGAGGACTGCCGGACGACGTTGACTATGTTGTTCAGGGTCAGGAAGTTTGGCGCAGCGACGGCGAGGAAGACGAGGATTACTACGAAAAGGATGATGATCCCATAGTCACCAATGAAGCGCTTGACTTTGGTGGCAGTCATTCCTTCTTTGAGGTCGGCGGGTCCGAGCTTGGTCTTGATGTTTTCCATTGTGAGACTCATGAGTGGCTCCCATTCGTAGTACCTGGAGTGGCCAACGCATCAACGACATCCATTGATGAGGTGCTTCCGATTTTGCGGCGTTCTTCCGGGATGCCTGCACCGTCGTCGATGTAGTCGTCCAGCGTGCCGTGGGAGATGAGGTGTGCCACCTGTGCTTCGGTAACTTCACCTACCCGGAAGCGGCCCACTACTTGGCCTTGGCGCATGACTGCGAAGCGGTCTGCCACGGCAAATGCCTCATCCAGTCGGTGAGTGATGATGATGACCGCGATGCCGAGATCTTTGAGTCGCTGGGTCACTTCAATGAGCTTGTCCACCTTGGCTACCGACAAGTTTGCCGTTGGCTCATCCATGATGATTAGGCGGGCATCGAATGCCAGTGCCCTGCCAATCGCGACTGCCTGGCGCTGTCCGCCGGACAAACGCTTGACCTTAAGCCGCGGATTGATGGGAATGTCCAAACGTTCGAGCACCCGCTTGGTTTCGAGTTCCATCTTTTTGCGATCGATGATCCGCAATAGGGGGCCGAGGATGTTTTTCTGTGGTTCCCGGCCCAGGAAAATGTTGGACCGAACATCCAAGTTATCCGCCAAAGCGAAGTCCTGATAGACCATCTCCACGCCCTGATCGCGGGAAGCCGACGGGGTTGGGAACTCTGTCGCCTTACCGTCCAGTTCAATCGAACCTCTATCTGGTTGATACACACCCGTAAGTACCTTCATCAGCGTAGATTTGCCGGCGGCGTTGTCGCCTAGCAGGGCAAAGGTTTCGCCGGGCTGGACATCGATGCTGACGCCGCGCAGCGCGGACACCGCTCCGAATGTCTTGTGTATGTCCTTGAGGGCGACCAGTGGAGGGGTCGCCGGTGGTGCTTCGGTCATCTCATCCTCGTTCGTTAGGGCCATGTGAATGATCCGGTGAAACACTTGAGTCGCGGTCAATCGAACTACGTTGTTTGACCTGCTGAGTCGGGATGGTTCTAAAGCCCCGAATCCGCGTGACCTTCGCCACACTGTTTCACTTACTAGAACTTTGACGGACTGGCGTTCAGAGGATGTGTGCCACTTTGGAACACGGAAATGATACGTTTCAACTACAAGCCAAATGTAGCTTCTAAAGTGAATAAAGGACGCTAGAAGCAGTTACTTATGGCCACACATTACAAGGCTGTAGCCATCGGCTTTGTGAAATAGTCGACGCTCACCTAACGAAAGAACCCAAACGATATCACCGTCGGGAGTCCTATCGTCAACGTATCCGTCATAGGGTGGCCATCCAGGCCTCTGCAAGCGGACAGCGTCCCCTGGCTCCGTCTTCTCCCAGAATCCGGCTGGCGGTGTCCAGCTGGCCCGCATTTCGTTCTCTGACTTATGTGCTGCGTTCATGTCCAGTTACCCATCCTTCCCATTGGCAACGGATCACCAAGGTTCTTTCAATGAAAATGCCTGCTCTGGGCCGCAAATGTCGTTGCGAGAACATCTGCGGCCCAGGCAGGCGGCCTTGTTACCTGATTAGCTCAGGTCTACTTCAACGGCAGTGCCGGTTCGGGCGGATTTCTCGGCGGCATCCGCAAGAATCAATGCAGCGCGGCCGTCCTCGAACCCGGGACTCCTGGAAGGCAGTCCTCGAACAGCACGGAGGAACTCTGCAACTTCCAGACGGTAGGCCTCTGCATAGCGCTCCAGGAAAAAGTCCTGGTAGGGCCCTATGGATTCAACGGATCGAGGTCCCCAGTGCCGAACCAGGTTGTCGTTTTTGTTCCCCACCTGCAGCAGTCCCTTTGAGCCGAAGGCTTCGATCCGCTGGTCATAGCCGTAGGCTGAGTGGCGCGAATTGATGATCGTCACGAGTTCGTCGTTGGACCCCCGCAAGGTGACAGCGGTGGAATCGAAGTCCCCCGCGAGACGGATGGCGTCGCTGAAAACGTTTGCACCTTGCGCTGAAACTTCAACGATGTTTGGGATGAAGTATCGCGCCATATCAAGGTCGTGGATGGTCATGTCCCGGAAAATTCCGCCGGACTGGGGAAGATAGGCTGCCGGCGGCTCGCCCGGGTCCCGGCTGGTGATCAGCAACTGCTCCAAGGCCCCGATTTCTTCGGCAGCCACGCGACGCTTCAGTTCGACGAAGTGCCTGTCAAAGCGCTTGTTGAACCCAAGAGCAACCGGAACGTCTGATCCTGCGGCTATATCCCGGAATGCATTTACACGGGAAATCTCCAAGTCGATTGGCTTTTCACACAGTACTGGCACGTTGGCGTCGATCGCCTTCTCCACGAGGTCCAAATGAGTCGCCGTGGGGGAGGCAACAATGACAGCATCGACCTCGCCGGAAGCGAACACTTCATCAGGATCGTCAGTCACCCGACCACCGAACTCGGCAGCTGTTTGTTTTGCCCCCTCAATGAAGGGATCACAGACCCAGGACAGCGTTGCCTCGTCCAAGGTGGCCAGGCTCATGGCATGTACCTGGCCTATACGCCCGGTTCCGAACAGGCCGACTCTGATCTGTTGCGTCATTGCAGATCTCCAGTTGTTGATGTTGAAGTAGGTTTTTGTTTATTGGTCGATCTTCTGCTGGCCCAGGCGCGCATAAAAATCAGGCCGCATGGACCGCATTGCAGATCTCCACTTATTGATGTTGAAGTACGTTTTGTTTACTAGTCGATCTTTTGCCGGCCCAGGCGCGCATAAACATCTGGTCGTTTGGACCGCAGGAGATATGCGTAGACAATCCCGCCAAAGAACAAGGCAAAAGTGAAGCTCATGAAGATCGCGGTCATGACTGCAGAGCCGCCGATAAGTTCCGGGTAATTGGTGATGGCGAGGTAGGTGATGAGCCCAAGAAAAACGACACTGACAATCGGAGCCACGATGGTCTTCCAGACCGAATCCGGGTTCAGACGCCGGCGGCGAACGAAATAGACAAGGACGGCAAAACTGGTGATGAACATCAGAAGCAGGACTGCGAAAGTGCCACTCCCGCTTGCAATCGGATACAAGGCCTCCGGGGCAACCCCAATGACGGTGAAAACGACGGTCGCGACGGCCCACAGTAGGCCAACGGCCAACGCTGAAAGGTAGGGCGACTTATGACGGGGATGCACCCGGCCTAGAATCGAAGGCAACGCTCCGTCTGCGGCCAGCGAGAAGCTATACCTGGCGGCGATGTTTTGGATCGAGAGCATTGACGCCAGAATCGAGGTGATGAGCAGGACAATCGCAATATCTGCAAATATCTTTCCAACCAACACCGTGGCACCATCATTGAACAAGTTCACTGTGTTCGCTGCAGCTTCGCCTTGGACTTTGTCAGGCCCGATGAAGGCTGTGTAGGCCCATGCCGCCACGGCGTAGAACAATCCGATTCCCACCACTGCAATGTAGGTGGCTCTGGGAATGGTGCGGTCCGGGTTTTTGACTTCATCCCTGTAGATGACAGTCGCCTCAAATCCGAAGAAGTTTCCAACGGCAAACAGCAGCGCCAACCCCAGGCCGGCATCTGTGATCCACGGCATGGAGAAGCCGATCCCCTGAACCATCTCCCCTGATCCAGTTGCAAAAGCTGCGACGTCGAAAACAATGACTACTGCCGATTCCAGCAGCATGACGACGGTCAGAACCTTTGCCGAGAGATCAATACGGTTGTAGGCGAGGAGGGTAGTGATGGCAATGATGCCAAGCCCGTACCAATACCAGGGGATGTCAGGGCCGTTGAGAGTGTTGACCACGAAACTCTGGAGCGTCAGCGCGAAGAGGGACGGCGCAAAGAACCCGATGAAAATGTAGCCAAACAGCGCCAGCAGCGCTCCCCCAAGGCCCGCCGGTTTACCGAGGCCGGCTGTGACAAATGAATAGAAACCGCCCGGAGCTTCAACGCTGCGGCTCATTTTGACGAAGCCAACTGAAAAAATCAGCAGCATGAGCGTCACCAGAAGGTAGATGCCCGGTGCCGTGTGGCCGCTAAACAGAAGCATCACAGGCAGCGTGCCTGCAACGGTGGTCAGCGGTGAGGAAAAGGCGAGAACATTCATCACTAACTCGCCTACGCCCATGTTGCCGCTGAGCTTGTGTTCCTGGGGTTGGGTCGGCGTTTTCGTCGTACCTCTTGTTGTGCTTGACATGTAATCCTCGTCACGAAATTTAGAGTGCTGAATCACACTATCGACGAGGATCGTGGAAGCACTGTACCAGCTTGAGACACCGGATCCCATGGGATATTCCAGCGTGTTTTCATTCTCGGAATATCCCATGGGGCCGGCTTTATCAGGTCCTATTCTGTGCTGTAACCGAAGCGGACGGGTCAAGCTTTTTCAGGTCCACAACGTCCCGCAATGGCTCGTGGGCCTTCCAACGCCTCAGGTTCCGGGCAAAACAGTCCACCACTTTTCCCCGCCAACCGATCAAGTCCCCGGAGGCATGCGGTGACACCAGGATGTCCCGTCGGCCCCACAGCGGATTAGTGGCATCCAAGGGCTCATGCTCGAAGACGTCCAAGGCCGCCCCACCCATGTGCCCGGAGTCAAGAGAGTCCATAAGGTCTTGCTCTACCACTACCGCCCCTCGGCCCACGTTCACCAAACGAGCTCCAGGCTGCATTTTTCTGAATCGGGATGAGTTGAACAGACCCCGGGTTTCTTCTGTAAGCGGCAAGGTGAGCACCACATCATCAGCGCTGCCCAGCAGCCGGTCAAGATCATCAAAGCCGGAGATCTGTCCCAGTTGTGAATCATTTCTCGCAGATCGACCCACAATGTCAACGTCCATTCCAGCAGCACGAAGGAGAAGAACGGTTTCGCGGCCAACCGGCCCCGGCCCCACAACCAGGACCTTGCGTCCCAGCAGCGGCTGGGTTTCGCGATGCTGCCATGTCCGGGCCTGCTGAAGCTCGATGGTGCGACGGAGGTCTTTGGTGAACATCAGCAATACCCCGAGTACCCATTCAGCTATGGGACGCTCACACACGCCGCGGGAGTTGCTGACGACAATGTCGCTGTCGATGATCTCGCGGGTCATGAGGCTGTCAACACCGATGCTGGACGTGTGTATCCAGCGCAATTCGCCGGGTCCTACCTCTCGAAGAAGTTTGGTCCGGAAATCGTTCAGGAACAGGATCTCTGTTCCTGGCTGAGCGTACCGAAATTCATCTGCAGTGCGCACCACCGAGATATCAGCCTCGGCTTCCAACCGTTCAAGCGGAGGCAGCGGCCTGCCCTCCTGAACAATCACCATCACTTTCGGTCGTGACACCGTTTCCACTTCCCGGCCTTTCCCCTCAACGGCACTCCCCCGGTTGTTCTCGTGTTTGAACGCGTAGCTACTCACCAGCCACCCTGCCAACCGCTCATGAGGCCATACGGCAAGCGCTGTGGCTCCTCGTCGGGAAGGCCCTTCAGGAAGTCAAAGTCACAGCCTTCGTCGGCCTGGTTGACGTGATCTATAAAGAGCCGTCCGTAGCCCCGCCGATACTTCGGCTCCGGCAGTTTGAGTTCCGCGAGCCGGTTCTCAATCTCCTCGGCTGGGATATCCAGGTCCAGACGCTGGTTCTCTACGTCCAGCACAATAGGATCTCCGTCCCGAACAATGGCCAGCGGTCCGCCCACGGCGGCTTCGGGAGACACGTGCAACACTGTGGTTCCAAAGGCGGTGCCGCTCATTCTGGCGTCGGATATACGGACGATGTCACGGATACCGCGCCGCAACAGCCTCTCGGGTATAGGCAACATACCCCATTCAGGCATCCCGGGAGCTCCAACGGGCCCGCTGTTTCGCAAGACCAGAACGGAGTCTTCGGTGATGTCCAACTCGGGATCGTCAATCCTGCGCCCAAGATCGTAAATGTCCTCGAACACCACCGCCGATCCCTTGTGCTGCAGCAGATCCTTCGACGCCGCACTACGCTTGATCACCGCGCCGTTGGGCGCGAGGGAGCCGCGGACGACGGCGATGCCTCCGGAGGCATCAAACGGGGCTTCGAGGGTGCTGACCACTACACCATCGGGTTCGGGGGCCGAGCTGTAACCATTTTCGAGGGACTCACCTGTAACGGTAATGGCATCCTTGTTCAGCAGCGGCGCCAGTTCCTTGAGTACCGTGGAAATACCGCCCACCTGGAACAGCTGCTGCACCAAGTACTCGCCCGAGGGGCGGACGTTGACAATTCGAGGCGTACGTTGCGAAATCTCATGGAAGCGATCCAGCGGCAACTCGTAACCGACGCGCCTCGCGAGCGCCAGAAGATGCACTACTGCGTTCGTGGAACCACCCACGGCCATCAGGAGGGTGATGGCGTTATCGAACGCCTCTTTCGTCAATATTTCGCTTGGCTTTGGTCCCTGTGACATGGCCATTTCAACTGCCCGGCGTCCTGTGGCTTCGGCAGCTTGGGCACGACGCGCGTCCACGGCCGGGATTGATGCAGTGCCCGGCAAACACATGCCGAGTGCCTCAACCAGCGACGTCATGGTAGAGGCGGTTCCCATTTCGCTGCAGTGTCCAGCAGAGGGCTTGGCCGCCGACTCAAGCTCGTCGAAGTCCGCCTCTGTGATTTTCCCTGCCCGCAGCTCATCTGCGTACTTCCACGTGTCCGTGCCGACACCGAGCTGCTTACCCCTGAAGTGCGCGGGCTCTTGGGGCCCACCCGTGAGCATGATGGTTGGAACGTCTGCACTAGCAGCACCCATTAGCTGGGCTGGAACGGTCTTGTCGCAGCCGCCCAGAAGCACAATGGCGTCCAACGGGTAGGCGCGGATGGACTCTTCAACGTCCATCGCCATAAGATTTCGGAATTGCATGGCCGAAGGCTTCATCAAGCTCTCGCCCAAGGAAATGGTGGGGAACTCAAGTGGCAGCCCGCCGGCCATGAGAACACCACGCTTCACCGCGTCGGCCAGCAGCTTGAAGTGGATGTTGCAGTTGACAAGCTCCGACCATGAGTTCGCGATACCGATGACCGGCTTGTCCTTGAGTGCGAAGCGCGAGAAGCCCTCAGCCTGAATCGCTGTACGGTGAACGAATCCCGTGAGGTCGTGGGGCGCGAACCACCGCGCACTGCGGAGGTCTTTATAGCTTGACTCTTCCATGTCTTATAGCTCCTTGGGTTAGATAGGTCTCGACAGGTAATTTGGTGACGATGACTACGCGGCAGATGTGCCGCCGTCGAACGCCATGCTGGTTCCGGTGGCAAAGGTTCCGTCGACCGCCAGGAAATATATGGCTGCCGCCACCTCGTCAGGATCCGCGAGCCGATTCAGCGGCACTGTGCGCTCTTTCAACGTGCGAGCTTCAACTGGATCCGGCACCGCAGCAAGCTCGGCCCGCTGCATGGCCGTGTCAATTGGCCCGGGACAAACGACGTTCACGCGCACATGCGGGGCGAGTTCCATCGCCATGGCGCGGGTTAGTCCCACTACGCCTGCTTTCGCAGCGCAGTAGTGAATAAGCCCCGGCACGCCCATGGCGGCGAGATCGGATGCCACATTGACTATCGACCCTCCGCCGGAGCGCCTCATGTGGAGTGCCGCCTCCCTGGCCACATAAAAAGTGCCGGACAGGTTTGTCTGCAGCACCTCGTGCCAGTGGTCCTCGGTGAGGTCTTCCAAAGCAATATTCCCGGCTACACCCGCTGCATTGACCGCTACGTCCAAGCCACCCATTGCGTGCACCGCGCTCTGGACGGCATTCCTGACTTCCAGGGCATCGGAGACATCCGCAACCACGATGTGCGCACAGGTGCCGATCTCCCCGGCCACTCGCTGCAGTTCGGCAGGACGCCGTCCCAGCAGTGACACAGTTGCGCCGCGTTTGGCGAAGAGCTTTGCGGTCGCTTCCCCAAGTCCTGAACTTGCCCCGGTGATGAGAACCCGAAGTGGTTCCGTTCGAAGTTGTTGCTCGCGGTCCATCATCAGTGACGGGCTCCTCTTGCTTGGCGGCGGACTAGTACGTCCCACTAAAACAGCGCGCAGCTGCCTCCAGCTGTCTCACATTGAGACACAGAGCACACGGACAACGTTCCTAGGCTAATCAACAGATGCCGCCGTCAGTCTGCGGCACTGCACCGCCGGACAGCGGTAGAGACTAAGGAGCGCTCTTGGAACAGCAAAACCGCATTGGAGTTGGCCTGATTTCGGTCGGATGGATGGGGAGACTGCATTCTCGCGCGTATCTGGCGACCAAGCAGTTCTTTCCTGAGTTGCCGCGTCATCCAGAATTGGTGATCGCGGCCGACCCGGACGATGCCGGACGCCATCACGCCGAAGACGCACTCGGCTACAAGGAAACCGCCACGGATTATCGCAAGGTGCTGGAAAACCCGGATGTGGACGTTGTATCTATTTGCTCGCCCAACTTCCTTCACCACGAGATAGCGCTTGCCACCATTGAGGCAGGAAAACACTTTTGGATTGAGAAGCCCATGGGCCGCAGCGCCCATGAGTCGCGCGAGATTGCCCAAGGTGCCGAGGCCGCAGGACTCATTACCTCGGTCGGGTTCAATTACCGGCATGCACCCGCCGTGGCGGAAGCGCGGAGGCTGATCCGGTCCGGAACGCTGGGCAAGATCACCAATGTGCAAATTCGCCTCCTTACCGGATACGCCTCGGATCCGAACCAAGTCTTCACCTGGCGTTACGAGCAGGCACGTGCAGGATCCGGCGTCTTGGGCGACGTACTGAGCCACGGCTTCGACCTAGCTCAGTTCCTGGTAGGTCGCATCACGTCCTTGAACGCCGTCACCGAGACTTTCATCAAGGACCGACCGCTCCCCGCTGGCAACTCCTCGAATTCCTTCGATATGGGCCAGGCTTCCGAGGTCACGCAAAAGGTGGAAAATGAGGATTACACTGCCATGCTTGCCCGCTTTGAGGGTGGAGCAATCGGTATGTTCGAATCCACCCGCGTCGCCGTCGGCCCGCACGCCGAATACATCATCGAGGTCTACGGCACCGAGGGATCATTGCGCTGGAACTTCGAGCGGATGAACCAACTGGAACTCGCCACCGACCGCACTGGCTATCGCACCATCATGACTCCCCCGTCCTTCGGTGAGTTCGGACGCTTCCAGCCCGGACCCGGCCCCGGCATCGGCTTCAATGACCTCAAGACCATTGAAGCGGCACTGTTCTTGCGTTCAGTGGCCGAAGGGAAACAACTTGGTCCTTCCGTCGCGGACGGCTGGTCAGCGTCCGAGCTCGTTGATGCCTCCCTGCGTAGCGCCGGCTCCGGCGAATGGGTCCAGGTTCCGGAAGTCTCCGGGCGAACGACCTACCAGGCTTAAGCACCACAGCCATCTGCAAACAAGAGGAGGCCGGATCATAATGATCCGGCCTCCTCTTCTACGTATCTGTTTACTTGGCGAAGCGGAACAGCTTCTTGTTGGCGAACTCGAGCATGCCAACCTTGCCCAGTTCACGTCCATAACCGGACTTCTTGACGCCGCCGAACGGTACGTCGGCTCCGCTGAGGTCGTAGGCGCCAATGAAGACCATACCAACATCGAGCTGGTTCCCTACCCGCTCGGCACGCTCGTGGTCATCACAAATCACCACAGATCCCAGACCATACGGCGACGAGTTCGCGAGCTTGATGGCTTCCTCGTCACTGCTGACCTTGTAAAGCTGGGCAACGGGTCCGAAGAGCTCTTCACTGTAGACGTCCATGGCAGGGGTGATGTTGGTAATCACTGTCGGCGTGAAGACGTTGCCCTGCGGTTCGTTATTGCCCACCAGGATTTCGGCTCCCTGATCGAGGGCTCCCTGCACCTGCTCTTTCAGGAACTTGGTGGCAGAGTCTGAAGATAGCGGTCCGAAGTCGCCGTTCTCGTAAGACTGGCCGGCAATGGCTGCTTTGAACTTTTCGGAGAACTCGTCGAAGTACTTGTCCAGCACCACGATCCGCTTGGAGCCATTGCATGACTGACCGGTGTTGCCCATCCGACCCATGACAGCCTTTTTTACGGCCTGATCCACGTCGTCAGTGTCAAGCACAATGAACACGTCGGCGCCGCCGAGCTCCAGCACACACTTCTTCAAAGCACGGCCAGCTTGCTCCGCCACGATTGCGCCCACTTGCTCGGAGCCAGTGAGAGAAACGCCTTGGATGCGGTCATCAGCGATGATGTCTGAGATCTGCTGATGTGTGGCGAAGAGGTTGACGTAGGCACCGTCCGGGAAACCGGCGTCGCGGAACAGTTCTTCAAGTGCCAGGGCAGATTCCGGGCATTGGCTCGCATGGCGAACTATCACCGTGTTGCCCAGGATGATGTTGGGAATCGCGAAACGTGCCACCTGATAGTACGGGTAGTTCCACGGCATGATGCCCAGAACTACGCCCAGGCCTTGGTAGCGGAAGAACGTCCGCAGACCATCGGCCACCTCGAGCTCCTCGTCAGCCAGCCATTCCTCTGCGTGCTCGGCGAAGGCTGCGGCGATGGAACCGGAGAATTCTGCTTCTCCGGCTGCTTGCGCGAGGGGCTTGCCCATCTCCCGGTTGATGATGGCTGCAAGTGTGTCCTTGCGTTCTACGAACAGTTCGGCCAGGCGCTTGGCCATGGCAGCCCGCTCAGCCACAGTGGTGGTGCGTGACCAGTTCTGGTACGTCGTCTGGGCTGCACTCAGGCCGGCTTCGACCTCTGCGTCCGTAGCCGCCGGGTATTGTGCGTGGGTAGTTCCCGTGGCTGGATCAATAACGGCAAATGCGCTCATGATAGTACTCCTTATCGGAAAATAGGGCTTGGGTTGACCCGGTAAAAGGGTCAGGCGGGACCGTCGCATGACGGTCCCGCCCGTTGCGCTTAGCGCTCGTCAGGTGCAGTGGTTGCTGCGTAGAAACGCTGGCGGGCGCGACCCTCCAGGTGCTTTGCAGTACCTTCCTGGCTGCCTGGGCGCTGCGAGGTCATGGGTACTCCCACGTCCCAGAAGGCTCCGTTGCCGGACAGGTACCGCCAAGGCTCTACGCGGGCAACGAT
The DNA here is from genome assembly GCF_044769165.1 of Paenarthrobacter sp. NPDC090517. Classification (NCBI taxonomy): domain Bacteria; kingdom Bacillati; phylum Actinomycetota; class Actinomycetes; order Micrococcales; family Micrococcaceae; genus Paenarthrobacter; species Paenarthrobacter sp. NPDC090517. The sequence continues at coordinate 201,908 of NZ_JBIVXN010000003.1, forward strand.
GACTGCGGGCCCGTCCACTTCTTTGGCCTCCGTGAGCGCGTTCTGGAACTCCTCGACCGTGGAGGTTGACCAGGCTGCACAGCCCATGCTGGCGGCGTTGGCTGCAATGTCGAAGTCCAAGATCGCACCGTCAAGGCGGCCTGACTCATTGCTGCGTTCCCGGTACTGTGTTCCGAACTCCCGGCCAGGGCCACCTTTGGAAACCTGCAGCGGCCAGATGCACTGGTGCCCCCGGTTGTCGATCACAATGGTGATGATCTTCTTCCGTTCCTGTACAGCGGTGACCAGTTCCGTAGGCTGCATGAAGTAGGTGCCGTCACCGATCAAAACGTACACCTCGCCCGGTGCATCTCCACGTGCGATCCGGTAGCCGAGGCCGGCCGGAATTTCATGGCCCATGCAGGAGTTCGCGTACTCAAAATGGATTTCGGCACCGTTGGAAGGATCCCAGGCCTTGTGGATACCCTCAACCACACCACCTGAGCCCAAGATCAGTGCGTCTTGATTGGTTGCCGTGCGGTTCAGAACATCGATGACCTGGGCCTGGCTCATGTTTTCCCCAGGGAAAGCCTGCAGATCGTGCTTGCGTACCTCGAAGGTGGCTTTTCGCGCGTCCGCAATGTCGCTGCGGTAATCATCGGAGGTGCCGTAGTCAACAGCTGCCAGGCGGTCCCGCAGGGCTACGAGGGACAGTTTTGCATCTCCGATGACGGGGAACGAACCCATCTTGTGGGCGTCGAACGAGCCAACGTTGAGGTTTACGAACTTCACGTTGGGGTTCTGGAACAACGAGTGTGAAGCGGTGATGAAGTCCTGGAGGCGTGAACCAACGGTGATGACAACATCAGCACCATCGGCGACCTCGTTAGCTCCCACCGTTCCGGTCACACCCAGCGCGCCCAGGTTCAGCTCACTAATGGGACCGCTGCCCTTACCTGCATAGGTCTCAGTAACCGGGATTCCGAAGTCGGCGCTGAAGCGTGCCAGTTCCTCCTGTGCTTTCGAGTACCGAACGCCGCCCCCTGAAATCAGCAGGGGACGCTCGGCGTTTGCAATGATCTCGGCAGCATCGCGGTATTCGTCCTCCACAGCCGGACGGCGACGGATGTGCCACACCCGCGGAGTGAAGAACGCTTCCGGGAAATCGAATTCCGCACCCTGAACATCCTGGGGAAGACAGACCACGACGGCGCCGGTTTCCACGGGATCGGTGAGGACTCGCATGGCCTCGGGAAGGGTGGACAGCAGCTGCGCCGGATGAGTGATCCGGTCGAAATAGCGGCTGACCGGGCGGAAGCAGTCATTGGCGGAGACATCCCGCTCTACCGGATGCTCGATCTGCTGCAGCACCGGATCGCCAAAGCGGTTGTTGATGATGTCCGCAGGGAACAGAAGCACGGGCAGCCGGTTGGTAGTTGCCGTGGCGGCACCAGAAACCATGTTGGTAGAACCCGGCCCTGCGGATGCCGTGCACGCAAGGGTTGCTGCGCGGTTGGAAGCCTTCGCGAAGCCAATGGCCGCATGGACCATGGACTGCTCGTTTTTGCCCTGGTAGTGCGGGAAGTCCACGCCGTACTCGTCGATTCCCTGCGCCAGACCAACTGAGTTGCCGTGGCCAAAGATGCCGTACATGCCGGGAACGAGGCGACGACGCTCACCGTCCAATTCGCTGTATTGGACCTGAAGGTATTCAACGATTGCTTGTGCGACAGTGCGGCGGCGGACGGCCTTGTTGTCGACCACGGTGCCGATGTCAGCAGCGGCTGTGCTAGTCATGCGATCTCCTAAATTCGAAGGTGCGTCGGCATTTGCAAACCGATTCGCCCGAACTTCAGGTTTTCACCGTCGCGGGGACGCAGTGTGTCCCACTTTGATACGCGGTCGTATCCGCAGTGGCAAATCGGTTAAGACCAAAAAACAGCAGCCGACGGCGGTACGCGTGTACCGCCGTCGGCTGCTGTTTTCTTGATGTCTCTCTAGTCGAAGCGATAAGGCTCCTGCGGCCCCACCGAGGGCAGAGGACGTGGCCGCTCGCAGGTGCTTTCGATCTCGATGTGACGACCCTGTTCCGAAGAGGCCTCGAAGGCGAGCAGCACTTCGAGCACGTGATAGGCGAAGTCCCCTCCTGTACGAGGTTCCAGGCCCTTGCGGATGGCATAACCGAATTCAGCCAAGCCGATGCCGCGGTAGGCGTCGTCCCGATGCGTGATGAGCGTTTCGCGCCAGTCGCCTCCACCCGGAGGAGTCATGTCCAGAGCCAGGTCGCCGGGTTCGCCGCGGCGGAGGACGGGCGCGCCGGAGAAGTGGTCCGGGTTCGGCGCAGCAAGGGAGCCACCCGTCCCATAGACCTCCAAATGCGGCAGATTGTGGTTCCAAATGTCCCAGCTGACCATGACGGTGGCGCTCGCACCGGACTCGAAGTCGAGGGTGCCGGTGACGTGCGTCGGGGTTTTGATGTGGATGAATTCTCCGTCTTTGCCCGGACGCGGCCGGGTCTCAGATGAGCGCGGTGTAGTAGCAGAAACCCGTTTCACGGGACCGAAGAAGTTCACCAGGTTGGTGATCAGGTACGGCCCAATGTCCAGCATCGGGCCGGCGCCTGGGCTGTAGAAGGGGTCAACGCTAGGATGCCAGTGTTCGTAGCCGCGGCAGGCGAAGGATGCAAAGGCAGCTACCGGCTCTCCGATCCATCCGTCGTCGATGAGCTTGCGGCTGGTCTGCATGCCGGATCCGAGGAAGGTGGTGGGAGCGGATCCTACTTTGACGCCTGCCTTGCGTGCAGCATCCAGGATCTGTTGTGCTTCCTCGAGTGAAGTAGCGAACGGCTTTTCCGAGAGGACGTGTTTCCCGGCAGCGATCGCTTGGAGCGTCACCGGTGCATGGAGCTTGGGCGGAGTGAGGTTCAGGACCAACTCAACCTCTTCATCTGCCAGCAGCTCATCCGGTGTGAGCGCCTTGGGAACCGAATACTCCGCTGCCCGGGCTTTCACAGCTTCAGGGTTCACGTCCGCAAGTGCCACGACGTTCACGTCCGGGTGGACACCGATCTTGTCCAAATATTGGTTGAGAACGTTTCCGACGCCGATAATGCCGACTCGAATGGGTTCCATGTGAATCTCCGTCAGTAGTTGGTGAAACCTTCCGGGGCGAGGACTATACCCCGCCCCGGAATCAGTTGCTATGGCTGATACTTTTCAGCTGGCCAGACGCGATTCGCGCGTCTTTGCCGTGGCTGTTTCGTCAACGGCGCCGTCGGTAATAACGACGCCATACTTGGCGGCAGCCGCTTCCAAGGAAATCCGTGATTCGCGGTAGTCGTCCAGGACTGCGAGGACGTCGCGTTCCAGCGGATCACCGTATCCACCACCTCCAGGGGTGATGGATACAACCTTTTCACCGGACTGGAGATCGTAACGACCCACCACAGGGATCTCGCGTCGTTCGCCGGTTGTGAGATCTTCAACCCAGGTTGACGGCTCGGCACCGTCGTGGCCGCCGCGAACACCCTTCGGCGGGTTGATTTTGCCCTCGATTCCGTAGGTGAGCGTGACGCTTTCACCACGAGGTTCCATGGTCACGCGGGTCGCGAGTCCGCCTCGCTGCCTGCCGGCTCCGCCAGTGTCAGGAACCAGGGTGCGTTCGTGAACCAAAATGGGGTAGCGCTGTTCATCTACTTCGACGCTGTCGTGGTACAGCAATGCGCCGCATACGGGTCGCTGATAAGTCGGCCAACCATCAACGTAAGGTGTTGCCGGGCCGCCTACGCCGCCAACAAGAATCTGGTTGACATAGGCGTTACCGTTGCGTTCGTCAATACCGGAGATGACCGACTTTGCCGGAGCCTGTCCGGCCGCTCCCTCAGCCGTACCGTAGCCGTCGTCGATTTGGGAGAAGGCGGCTTGAACAATGTTGACAACCCGATCGGCAAGGTTAGTAGTTCCCGATGAACAAGAGTAGGGGTGTTTCGGGACTCCCACCGCGCAGCCGTCGCGCAGAAGCACTTCCACCCGACGGAAGGTGCCCGCGTTGCTCGGCAGGTTCTCCGGGATGCCGGAGAGGATGCCGGCCAAGGCAGCACCCGTAGCTGTAGCCTTTGTGAGGTTCAGACCGTTGGGGAGATTGTCCGGGTTGTCGCGCAAATCAATGACGATCTTGCCCTGCTTGGGCTTCACCTCAAGGGTGGCCTGCAGGTGCACGCCGTCTGCGCTGGTCCCGGGGAAAGGATCGTGAACCGAGGTGCCGTGGAGTACGTACTCGGGCAGCGTTTCGATCGCAGTCGCGGTGAGGCGTTCCGAATAGTCGAACCAAGCATCCACGAAGTCCACCAGGTCATCTACACCAAATTTTTCGGCGAGTTCGTGAATGCGGCGTTCGGCGATGCGCGACGCACCGACCGAGGCCAGGTAGTCGCCGTACCACTGGTCAGGTACACGGATGCGGGACCGGCACATACGGATGATGTCGTCGATGTCCTTATGGTCGCGCTGAACACGGACACACGGGAAGATCAGTGCGCCTTCTTCATAAACATCCCGTGCTGTGGCGAAGAAGGTGGTGGGCAACGAGTTACCGCAGTCGGCTTGGTGGGCCTTGGTCACAGCGGTGAAGAGATGACGTCCCTGTATGAAGATCGGAACGAGGATCACGTGGTCGGCAGCATGCGAGTTGCCCATATAGGGGTCGTTGTGAAGGAACGCGTCGCCTTCACGGATGTCGTCGTGCAGCTCAACCATGTCCTCGCCGAGCGGTCCGGCACCGAATACGTGCACCGGGACGCCTTCTGCTGCTGCCAAGAGCTGGTTGTCAGCTGTCAGAACAGCACACGAAAAGTCGCGGGCAGTGTTGATGACAGAGGAACGGGCGGAACGCAGCAGGCCGTTGGTCATCTCGCGGACAATGCCGTCGAATGCATTAGCGAGGACCGAGAGCTTTACGGGATCGAATTCGCGTGTCATGGTTACGCCTCCTTACGGGTGAGGTAGATGTTGGATCGTTCGTCGAGCGTGGCGTTCCACTCCGGTGGCACCACGATGGTGGTTGTGGGCTGGTCGATGACAGCAGGGCCAACGATCTTGTCCCGGGGAGCAAGGGTGACTCCGCGGTATCGCTGGGTGCTGAAACTTTCGCCCCCGAACACAATGGAGTCCGTACGGTGGACTTCAGTCCCACGGCCTACTTCGGCTTGGTCTTTTGTCAGCTCAGGCCGCGGGATTTCGACCCTGACGCCCCACGTGATGATCTCCACGCGGCTGTCCGGATCGTGCGTGCCGTTGCGGCGATCGTGCTCTTCGTGGAAGGCGCGCTCAACGATGCCCGCAGCATCAGCTGCAGTGTCGGGCGCAGCGTCCAAGTACACACGCAAATCCCAGGCCTGGCCCGGGTAGCGGGCGTCAACAAAGTAGGTGACATTGGGAGCGGCTCCCACACCATCGAACCTCTTGGCGAACACCTCGGCCTTCCCCGTTAGCTCCTCAACGGCCCGCGAAGCGGAGCCAGCGTCGAAGCTACGGGTGTCGTTGTGCAATGGCGAGAGGAATTCCGTAGCGATCGGAGCGCGATGCGCGCCGTAGGCCGCGAGCACGCCCGCGGTCGCGGGAATCAGGACGGTGTCAGCTTCCAGGAGCACGCCGATGGCGGCCGCCACCATGGCACCTGCACCGCCGCCCGCCACAATCAAGGCACCTCGCGGGTCAACACCCTGTTCCAAGGAAGCCTGGCGGATTGCTGTTGCCATGTGGTTTGCGGATACATCCAAAATGGCCTGTGCCGCCTGCAGAGTATCCATGTTCAAGGGGCCAGCGATGCGGATATCGATGGCGCGGATGGCAGCCTCACGGTTCAGCGTGAATCCGCCTTCAAATCCGTCGGCGTCGAGGTAACCCAAAGCTACGCAAGCGTCCGTGACGGTGGGTTCCTCGCCACCGCGACCATACGCGGCCGGTCCGGGGGTACTCCGGGCGCTCTGCGGACCCACGCGAAGCAGACCGCCGCCGTCGATCCATGCGATACTGCCACCGCCGGCGCCAATGCTGGAAACAGCTACCGAGGACAAACCTGTCAGGTGGCCCACAAAGGGCTCTCCCAGCCAGGCTTCCCTGGTGTGGCGAACGACGCCCTGTTCAACCAAGGACACGTCAAACGTGGTGCCGCCCATATCGCAGACCACCACAGTGTCCCGGTCCGGAGCAGCGGCCGCGCCAACCAAAGGTGCCATGGACGGGCCGGAGTTCAAGAGCAGTACCGGGCGGTCCAGAACATCTACGACGTCGAGCACGGCGCCTTCGGAAGTCACTACCAAAAGGTCACCACCGAATCCGTACTCTTCGAGGTCGGAGCGCAGTTTGCCAAGGTGGTCTGCCATGAGCGGCTTCAGCGAGGCATCAATTGACGCCGCCGACGAACGGCGGTATTCGCGAATTGTCGGGTTGGCCTCGTTGGACAACGTGTAGGGCACATCGGGCAGAATCTCTTCGATGAGTTCCGCGACGCGCTTCTCGTGGGCGTCGTTAATGATGGACCAGAGGAAGGAAACCGCGACTGCCTCGATCCCCTGCTCCTTGAAGGAACCAAGTACTTCGCGCACTTTCCCTTCATCCAGGGGCACCAAGATATCACCCTCAGCAGAGATCCGCTCCGTAATTTCGAAGGTCAGATGACGAGGGATGTACGGCGGGGGGTAGGCAGCTTTGGAGTCAAAGGCGTCCCGGCGTCCGCCTTCGCGGAGCAGGAGGGTGTCGGCGAAACCGTCAGTTGTCAGGAGAGCAGTCTTGGCCACCTTGCCGGTGAGGACTGCGTTTGTTGCGTGCGTTGTGCCATAGACGATGACGTCGGCATTGCGCAGGACTTCGTCGCCGCTCCAACCAACGGATTCGGCCGCCCTGCGAACAGAGGCTTCAAAGCCTGTGAACACACGGTCATAGGTAGTTAGTGCCTTACCTACCGCCATGTCGCCTGTGTTTGAACCAACCACCACGTCCGTAAACGTGCCACCGGTATCAACGGCGATGCGGTACCTCGCTTCACCTGGTTGTGTCTGTACTTCACTCATGGGTCATCTAACTTTCGTAGAGTTGGAGGGGTTATAGCTGGGGCTTGCCGACGCGGTTACGCAGCAGTCCCACCTTGTCGATTTCGATTTCCACCGTGTCGCCCGGTTCAAGCCAGACTGGAGGATTCCGCTTGGCACCAATGCCTTGGGGCGTGCCTGTGGCAATCACATCTCCCGGCTCGAGAGTGAGGAAACTCGACAGGTAAGAGACGATGCGGGCTATGGGGAAGATCTGATGCTGGGTATTCGAGCGCTGCACTTCGATGCCGTTGACCCGTGTCGCGATGTCCAGCTTCTGCGGGTCTCCAACTTCATCCAATGTGACAATGGCGGGGCCCCACGGGGTTGATCCGTCCACGGCCTTACCGGCCAGCCACTGGGTCCCGCGGTACTGGAGATCGCGTGCTGTGACATCGTTGAGGGGCGCGAGGGCTGCGACGTAATCAAGTGCTTCGTCCTCGGAGACCTCGGATGCCCGTCGACCAATGATGACGGCGACTTCTCCTTCGAAATCGAGGTTGTTGCTGACGTGAGCGCCGCCGATTTCGTCCTCTGGGCCAACCATGGTGGAGGCGAATTTGGCGAAGACGTCCGGATACTCGGGGAACGCACGCCCGGTTTCTGCAACGTGGTCTTTGTAATTGAGACCAATGCACAGAACCTTCGCCGGATCGGTGACCGGCGTGGTCAACCGGACCTCGTCCACTGCGCCTACCCGGGCCACCGGATCCTCGGAGGCAAGGGCTGTGATGCCGGAAGAAATGGCAGGGATCCGGTCACCGTAAAGCGACAGGAATTCACGTACGGAAGTTGTGGCACCGTGGATGGCTTCTGTGGAGCCTTGAAGGAGCAACTCCAGGTCATAGACGGCATCGTCTATCAGGACTCCGCCGCGGACACCCGATTCGTGGTGGTAGGAAACGATCTTCATGGTTACTTAGCACCTTCCGTTGCCGGGTTCTGGTTTGCCACAGCAAGCACAGCGTCGGCCAAGCGGTCAGCGATATCCCCTGCTACCTTTTCGTCCATAGGGGTGGACAAGGACAGCAGATTGGCTGGAGAACCGAGCAAGCCGCGCTCATACGAAGCCCACCACAACTCGTGCTGAGTTTGCTCGTTAACCTTTTCCGCACCAGCAGGAACCGCGCGCAACAACGAACCGCGGCCGCGAATTTCCCAGCCAGCGTCAGCGATCTTCGCGTTCACAGAGTCGCGGGTGGTGTCGCCCAAGTGATTCAGCCTCTTTACTTCTTCTTGAGTGAAGAGCCTCAAAGCGACGGCTCCGGCGGCCATGCTGACGGGGTTGCCGGAGAATGTTCCACCGTGGGGCAAGCTGCCGGGACGAGTGGGATCCACTTCGGCCATCAGCTCAGCCCTACCGGCAACAGCGCCAACGGGGAAGCCTCCACCGATCAATTTGCCCGTGGTGAGCAAGTCCGGGGAAACACCATATTCACCGCTGAAGCCGTTGAATCCCAAGCGGAGGCTGATGACTTCGTCAATAATCAGGACAATCCCGTACTGCGTCGCGAGGTCCCTCGCGGTGTGCACGAACTCCTCGGAAATCCTGAGAAGACCGGCTCTGTTGGGCAACAGGTCCAGAATGATGGCTGCGTAGGAGTCGGGTGCTGCTTCAACTTCCTGGCGCAGGACATCAATGTCATTGAGGGGCACTGCGGTAACATCGTTGATCACGCCGCGGGTTACTCCACGCTGGTAGGCAGGCCCGCCCGGGACCAAGGCCACTTCAGATGTTCCGTGGTAGCCGCCCTTGGTGACGATGACTCGCTCCCGTCCGGTGCTCGCTCGGGCGATGCGGATTGCGGACATGACGGCCTCGGTGCCGGAGTTGGCAAATCGCACCTGGTCAAGGTCAGGCAGGCGGGAAAGCAGGAGATCCGCCAATTCCCACTCGTAGAGATTGGGGATTCCCCAGCTGGCACCGGCAGTGAGTGCTTTGGTCGCGGCCTCTGTAATCTCGGGGTGCGCGTTGCCATGAATCAGTGAGGTGAAGTTGTTGTTCGCATCGATTAGTTCATGACCACGGTCATCCCAGACCCTGTAGCCCTCACCTCGGATGGCATAGGGGCTCGGGGCCCCCGTGTAGTACGTCGAGCGGCCGTAGCCGCCAGGCAGCAGAGGGAATCCACGAGGTCCTCTGCGCAGGTGCGGGTCCTCCGAGAGGTGGCTCTGCGGGGTTGTTTTCTGGTTTTCTGTTCCCACTTGGTTCTCTCCAGTCTTTCAGTTCACGAGGTCGATGAGCGGTTGCCCGGTCAGGGCCAGGCGGACACGTTCAACGGCACCCTCTTGAAGTGCGCCTGTGGAACGGTTGGAGCGCCAGGCAATGTGGGGCGTCAGGATGGTGTTGGGCGCTGAGCGAAGCGGGTGTTCTGCCCCGAGGGGTTCCTCGGCAAAGGTGTCGATGCCTGCACCTGCGATGTGGCCGGAGGTGAGTGCCTCGGCGAGGGCTGATTCCTCGATGAGACCGCCACGGGATACGTTGACCACCACTGCTCCCTTTCGCATGCGCGCCAGAACATCCTTGGAGATCAGGTTTGCGGTATCAGCGGTCAGCGGCAGGTGAAGCGATACGACGTCGGAATTTTCCAGGATGTCGTCCAAGGTGGTCAGGTCCACAAAGCTCTCCGTCACGAACGGGTCGTAGGCCCGGACCCGCGCCCCAACGGCCTGGTACATGCGGGCAACGTGCTGGCCAATGCGCCCCATTCCCAGGACCCCGACCTCAAGTTCGGACAGAACCGGGGTGTCGTAGCCGATGGTCCCGGCCCAACCAAGGTTCTGGATCGATGCGCCACCTGCCGGCAGACGGCGGGCCAGTGCCAAACCCATCGCAAACGCGTGCGATGCCACCTCCTCTGAGGCTGTTCCGGGGACGATTGACACGGGGATCTCTGCCGCGGTGGCTGCATCAACATCGATGTTGTCGTAGCCGATTCCATACCTGATGACAGCCTTGCACTTGGACATCACAGGGAAGTCTGCGGCTGTGAGTTTCGCGTAAGGGGTGATCATCACGATGTCGGCTTCGGGAAGGCCTTCCCGGAAGGCTTCAACGTCGGCAGCCGGGTTGAGTGTGTAACCGAACTCCTCTGCGAGCGCGTGCTCGCGGTCCAGGTTTGGAAAGTGATGGGGGGCCACAAGAATGGTTCCCTGGGCATCGCGGGTCATAGTCGTCGTCCTGTTCGTTGAGTACCCTCTTCATCTGCCGAGCACCCGTTGTAGGGTGCCGGTGTGCGGGTGATTTCAAGTACAACGCGATATGTGCAGGTTCATCCGTACCAATTCGAGACACTGGGGTGGGACAGTGTCCCACCGGTGACTGTCGGGGGGCCAGGACCCAAAAAGGCAGCCGGCCATCAATGGTGGCCGGCTGCCTTACTGCGCAGTTTTGGGGTTATAGGTCGAAGCCTCTACTGCGGAAGTAGTCCATCCGGCGGTAGAGGGTGGAGCGGCCAATCTGCAACGTCTCTGCCGCAAGGCTCCTGTTACCCGACGCTTCCTGCAGCGCGGTTCGTAGCTCGCTGAGTTCGGCGTCCTCCAGACGGGACAACCGCCCTTTGGTCAAGACCCGGTGGAACCCTTGCGGGAGATCGTCTACGGTAACTTCCGCTCCGCTGGCGCGTTCAACGGCATTGGACACTACGGCGCGGAGCTGGTCGATGTTTCGCGGCCAGTCAGCATGCGTCAGCGTTGTTAGTAGCCGTCGGGACAACCTTCGGTCCCCCATCTCTTCTGCAATCGCCACCGCAAGCTGGGGAATGTCCTCCCGCCTGTTTCGCAGCGGCTCAACCATAATTTCCAAGACGTCGAACGCCTCTGACAGTATCAATGTGGCATCCGTTGGGTGAGTGATGGTGAACGCAAGCTTGGTGGTGGCATTGCCCCGAAGGTTCCGGGCGAGCTCTGCTGCCTCGCTCTGTGAAAGTTCGTCGGCATGTTCGACGATCAACGTCGATGGCAGCTCGGTGGATACTCGGTGTATCACATCCCGGAGTTGGTTGTTCCGGAGCGAGCCACCCCTTGCATCGACCACCACGTGCTGGCCGCGAATGTCCGCAATTGCGCCAGCAAGCCGGCGTTTACCGCTACCGAGCTCTCCAATGATGACAACGGAACGCTCCTGCTCTACAGCCTTGCGGGCAAGGCTCAAGGTGCGCTTGAAGCCCATGCTCGTCCCGTCAACATGCTTCAACAGCCTGTCTGCCGCATCCGGCAAGGCAGCCTGCGGCACTACCTCGTCGCTATGCGGTTGGGTTGGACGTTCCTTCGTGGGTGAGTGTGGGCGGACCACCACGATGGCCCCTACGTTGGCTGCAGATAACGTCACGGGCGAAACTTCCAGGGTGGAGATCCCAGGCCCCTGGAGCGAGACCTCACAGTTGAGTTCGCGGCCGGAGGACATGACCGCTTTCGCATACCCGGAGATGACGGAGACGTCGCCGTCCTCCAAGGTCGCCGTTGCCGTTGCGTTGAGCAGGGAGTTCTTGCCGTCCAGGGCAATCACTGCCCGGTTGCCGCGCCGGCGGGAGATCCTCAAGTATTCGCTGAGCAGAGCACGTTCCTTTGATGAGGTCCGCACCTCGATGTCGCGCTCAATCCGAGAGGCTACCCCTTCCAGCATCAGCAAAGTGGACGATGGCTCCAAAGAGGTGACCCGATTGCCGGGTAGAGTCAGTCCGATGACGGCCCGAACCCTGTTGTGGAAAGGGTCGCGGACGAGGGAAGCGAAACACCAGTTACCGCGCATGTCCTCACGGAAGTGCTCTTCCGGTGCGAGCCAGACACCCCGTCCTTCTTCAAGGGCTAGACCTTCACCATTGCTTCCGCAGCTCTCCTCAAGGAGTGAGTATCCGGCCGGGAAGCCGTCATCCCGTAGGTAGTCCGCTTTGACCAGTACACCGTTGGGCGCCGTCAGGTTGACGTAACCGCCAAGGTCCGCGGCGACCTCGTCCAGTTTTTGCAGGTGTGGACCTGCCGCCTGGATGGTGTGTTCGTCCACGCGACCCTCGTCAAAAAACCCTCGGTCTGCCACAGCATCAACGCCGGCTGCCCTGCTCCTGTACCAGGAGCGCGCGACGATGGGTCGGATTCCGCTGAGGTCGGCATGGGGCTGCATGAGGAAGAGTTCGCGTAACCGATCGATTTGAAGCAGCGGCTCTCGCGGCACCCAAGGGGAAAGTACTTCTGCAGAGGACATGTCAATTGGTTCTTTCTGCTGGAGCCAGGTATTCAGGAAACGACGGCGGTACCACCGCGACGGCGGGAGTTATGCCACTTGCGCGCCCGGCCTCGACTCTTAGGGCGGAAAGCCTGTTGCGCGTGCCAGTTGTCGTTGTGAGCCGCATCGTCTTCCACAGCGCGCGCGCTGATATAGGCGGCGATCATGCCAGAAAGCCCACTGCCAAAGGTCATGCTGCTTCCTTTGGCCCCCCGGTTCGAATCTTCGCTAAACATGATCCGTTCCTCCCTGTTAAGGCACTGATAGTGACGGGACCAGCCTGTGCTGGCTTGCGCCACTTTCAGAGTAGCTAACTAATGGTCGTTAGCCAAGAGTTTGCGTAAAGTTGGACCATGTTTAATGTGCCACGGCGATGGACCAATTCCGAAGGGTCGACCCCCACGACTGTTAGGGTCAAAGCATGAGCAGTTCCTCCTACAAGGCCGCCCGCGACACCTTCGCCCACCGCTTGGAAGAATGGGATTGGGCCGGCCAAGGGGCTTCAAGACGCCACATACTCGAGGCATTTCTGGAACTGGCCATCGCCAACGGGTTCAGCTCCGTCTCCATGCGGACCATCGCCAACGCCGTCAACATCAAACCGCCGAGCCTCTACTCGCATTTCCCCAACGGCAGGGACGAAATCGTCGCGGAATCACTGCGCTGGCACTTTCACCGTTTCGGCACGGCTCTTCTCGAGGCCGTTGATCACGCGGAATCAGCAGATGACTTCTGGGACGCCATGGTGAGGCTGCATTTCACCAGACAGGTCAGGCTTCCCGAAAGCAATCTGTGGGACCTGCTCGTGGCAACCGACAGGATGGCCTCGATCCTTCCCGCAGACCTGCGGGCCCAGGTGGATGACTGGGTTGCACTCCACGAAAACATGTACGCAGCTGCCGCCCGGGACATGGGCCACCCACATCCCGAAGAAAAGGTCCGGATTGTGGTGACCCTCCTGGAAGGAGCCACACGCTGGGCTCCAAACCACTATAACGATGTGGAACTCGAAGCTATGGCGGACAAGGCCGTGCTGTTGTCCCGCATCATTCTTGGGGCCGAACTGCCCGGCGAACCGTAGCGCCATCCTCCCCCCCGGGCAGGAGTATGGATTCCCGTGATCTGAAAGGCACGGAACGCAGGCTCCGCGCCTTTCAGATTTAGCTTCACCTCAGGGCTACGGCGGCTGCCTGGTGACTGGTGCCTACAACCAGTATCCGGCACCCGGGTCTCCCAGGTTCGTCTACTGCTGGCTTTGGCCTGACAAAGCATCAGCCTGGCCAGCTTCCTCACTTAAGGGAACGAGCCGAACCCAGGATCTTCGACGCAAGTTCTCAAAGTCATGTTGTGCTCAGTCGCCCTACCCATGAAGTGGTGTAGGCCAAAAAAGACCTACCGAACGAACCCAAGAGAGGAACGCATAGCCCCAGTACAGAGCGCGCGGAGTGCCCGCCAGCCACGACCCTGACCCCGCTCCCCCACAAACAAACAGACGATCCGCGGCGCCAGGCACCCCCCGCGGCCAGTGTCAGAGGGACCTGACCCAACAGAATGTACATACGTTAAAGCAAAAACCCCCTCTGACGAGGGGGTATGCCGTGCCCGAGGTGGGACTCGAACCCACACACCTTTCGATACTGCATTTTGAGTGCAGCGCGTCTGCCAATTCCGCCACTCGGGCGCGGATTACCGGGAAGTTAAATCTCGCTGACTGCTCTCATTTCTGTGAGCAACGCGATCCTTTCCCAGCACGCGAAACTACTCTACATGCAGATAGGCTGATTCAAAGAACCGGGCGCGCTGATGCAACAAAAACCAGCCATCAAAGAGTCCACACTAAGATGGACATGAACCCGCCGAACCTTTTCAAGGAGATCCCGTGACCGAACAGACGGAGTCCACGTCCACAGCCCAGCCGGCCCGACGCGTTGTCGTAGCCGAGGATGAGACCCTCATCCGCCTGGACATTATCGAGATTTTGAAGGGCGAGGGGTACGACGTCGTCGGCGAGGCAGACAACGGCGAGAAGGCCGTACAGCTGGCCGAGGAGCTCAAGCCTGACCTTGTCCTCATGGATGTGAAGATGCCCGTCATGGACGGCATTTCGGCGGCTGAGAAGATCGTCAAGGCACGCATTGCCCCTGTTGTGCTGCTGACCGCTTTCAGCCAGAAGGAACTGGTGGAGCGCGCACGCGACGCCGGCGCCATGGCGTACGTCGTCAAGCCGTTCTCCCCCGCAGACCTGATCCCCGCCATCGAGATCGCCCTTTCCCGCCATGAGGAGATCAAGGCGCTCGAGAACGAGGTTTCCGACCTCCAGGAGCAGTTCGCCACGCGCAAGCTTGTAGAGCGCGCCAAGAGCCTCCTGACCACCAAGATGGGCCTCACGGAGCCGGAAGCGTTCCGCTGGATCCAGAAGACCTCCATGGACCGTCGCCTCAGCATGCGTGAGGTTGCCGAAACCATCATCAACCAGGTCAACTAACCCAAAGCAACACACGACGGCGGCCGCTCACCTCACGCGAGGTGGGCGGCCGCCGTCGTAAGCCCTTACAAGCCAAAGACAAAACAAAAAATGCGGGCCCCGCCAAAAGGCGGGGCCCGCACCAAAGAAAGCGAAGAACTTAGCTCTTGGCCTTGGACTTCTTTTCAGGCCACGGGCCAACGGGTTCCTTGCGTGAACCGTCGTCGGTCTTGGAGGTGTCGGCGAGGTCGCCTACCTTGTGGACCTTCAGCGAGTTCGTGGAACCGGCCTGTCCTGGAGGGGAACCGGCAGCGATGACAACAAGGTCGCCTTCGTCCACGAGATCCATTTCCAGCAGGCTCTTGTCCACCTGTGCAGTCATCTCGTCGGTGTGGCCCACGGAGGGAACCAGCACCGGCTGGATGCCCCAGGTGAGGGCCAGCTGGTTCCAGACGTGCTCAACCGGCGTGAACGCGAAGACCGGCTTGACCGGACGCAGGCGCGAGAGGCGTCGTGCAGAGTCGCCGGACTGGGTGAAAGTACAGATGTACTTGGCGTCCAGCTGGTCGGCGATCTCGACGGCGGCACGGGTGATGGCGCCACCACGGGTCTTGGGCTTGGTTCCCAGCGGGGGGACGCGCTCAAGGCCGTGGACTTCGGTGGACTCGATGATCCGGGCCATGACCTTGACGGTTTCGATGGGGTACTGGCCCACAGAGGTTTCGCCGGAGAGCATGACTGCATCGGCGCCGTCGAGGACTGCGTTGGCGCAGTCGGAAGCCTCGGCGCGCGTCGGACGCGGGTTGTCGATCATGGATTCCAGGACCTGGGTTGCCACGATGACCGGCTTGGCCCAACGACGTGCCAGTTCAATGGCGCGCTTCTGGACGATCGGCACCTCTTCGAGCGGCAGTTCGACACCGAGGTCGCCACGGGCCACCATGATGGCATCGAAGGCGTCGATGATTTCGTGGAGCTGCTCCACGGCCTGGGGCTTTTCGATCTTTGCGATCACCGGAACACGGCGGCCTTCTTCATCCATGATCTCGTGGACGCGCTTGATGTCAGAGGCATCACGCACGAACGAGAGGGCAATGAGGTCGGCGCCGCGCTTGAGGGCCCAACGGAGGTCGTCCTCGTCTTTTTCGCTCAAGGCGGGGACGTTGACGGCAACACCGGGCAGGTTGATGCCCTTGTTGTTGGAGACCTTGCCACCAACCGTGACGGTGGTGACAACCTTGACGTCGTCAACCTCGAGGGCTCGCAGAGCCACCTTGCCGTCGTCAATGAGCAGGGCGTCGCCCACGTTGACGTCTTCGGTGAGGCTCTTCAGCGTGGTGGAGCAGATGTCCTTGGTGCCCGGGACGTCTTCGGTGGTGATGGTGAAAGTGTCGCCCACGGCCAGCTCGTGCGGGCCGTCAACAAAGCGACCCAAGCGGATCTTGGGTCCCTGGAGGTCGGCCATGATGGCCACGGGCTTGCCGAGCTGGGCGGCAGCCTTGCGGACGTTTTCGTAGGTGGTGTCATGCACGGAGTAGTCGCCGTGGCTCATATTCATGCGAGCAACGTCGACGCCGGCCTCCAGCACCGCGAGGGTGTTGTCGAAGCTGGAGATAGCCGGGCCGAAAGTTGCCACAATTTTCGCGCGTCTCATATACCTACCCTAAGTAGTCATGCTGATTGAGTAAAAGAAGTGTTCCTGCCGGCGCTATAAGACCGCTATCGCCCGGTCGGTGGGGGCGACCGGTGCCGGGAGGATGGTGCTTCCCATCAGGAACCTGTCCACTGCAGCCGCGCAAGCACGGCCTTCCGCAATGGCCCACACAATCAGTGACTGGCCACGTCCGGCATCACCGGCAACAAACACTCCCTCGGTGTTCGTCATGTAGTAGCCGTCGCGGGCAACGTTGCCCCGACCGTCGAATTCTGCACTGACCTGCTCCGTGATACCTGCCGGCTCAGCACCGGTAAAGCCCAGGCTCAAGAACACAAGGTCAGCTGGAATGATTCGTTCTGTACCGGCCTTGGGCAGGCGTTTGCCGTCCACGAACTCGGTTTCAGCAACTTTGACGCCGGTGAGCTTGCCGTTTTCTCCAACGAACTCAACGGTTGATGCAAGGTACGTCCGCTCGCCGCCTTCTTCGTGGGCGCTGGCGACCTCGAAAAGGGTGGGGAACGTCGGCCACGGCTGGTGGGTGGCGCGTTCGGCGGGCGGCTGCTTGCCGATCGCGAGCGTGGTCACCGAGGCAGCCTGGTGACGGTGGGCGGTGCCGATGCAGTCAGCACCGGTATCGCCACCACCAAGGATGACAACGTGCTTGCCGCGCGCATCGATGTGGTTCTCAGGGTTCTCCCCCGCCACCTTGCGGTTGGACGGAACAAGGTAATCCATGGCGAAGTGGACACCCTCGAGGTCACGGCCGGGGATGGGCAGGTCGCGCGGGACGGTGGCACCGGTGGCGACAACAACGGCGTCGTAACGGCGTCGCAGCTGTTCCCAGGTGACGTCGGTACCCACAGCGACGCCGGTCCGGAAGCGCGTGCCTTCGGCCTTCATCTGCTCCAGGCGGCGGTCAACCTGTTCCTTCTCCATCTTGAAGTCGGGGATGCCGTAGCGGAGCAGGCCGCCGATCTTGTCGTCGCGCTCGTACACGGCAACAGTGTGGCCCACTCGGGTCAGCTGCTGTGCCACGGCCAAGCCGGCGGGACCGGAACCAACCACAGCCACCGTCTTGCCGGTGAGGCGTGTGGGAGGAAGGGGCTGGACCCAGTCGTTGTCGAAGGCCTGGTCGATGATCGAAACCTCAACCTGCTTGATGGTCACGGCAGGCTGGTTGATCCCCAGCACGCAGGACGCTTCGCAGGGTGCAGGACACAGACGGCCCGTGAACTCCGGGAAGTTGTTCGTGGCGTGAAGACGCTCAATAGCTTCTTCACCCTTGTCCCGCCACACGAGGTCGTTCCACTCAGGAATGAGGTTACCCAGCGGGCAGCCCTGGTGGCAGAACGGTACGCCGCAGTCCATGCAGCGTCCGGCCTGGCTCTTCAGGACGCCCTTTTCCTGGGCTTCGTACACTTCTTTCCAGTCCATGATGCGGACGGGAACGGGACGGCGTGGCTGCGTCTCGCGCTGCCGGACTTTCAGAAATCCGCGTGGATCAGCCACCGGTTACCTCCAGGATTCGAGACCATACTTCTTCGCCATCAGGGTCAAGGCCCTCTTCGATGGCGTCGAGACGGGTTTGCAGGACTGCGGCGTAGTCGCGCGGCAGTACTTTGGTGATGCGGGCGGCGGTGTCGTCGAAGTTCTCGAGCAGACGGCCGGCCAGGACGGATTCGGTTTCCTCAACGTGCTTAGTGAGCAGGCCGTGGACAATGTCGCGGTCCTCGGCGTCGAGCTCCAGGAGCTGGAGTTCACCGGTATCGAGGGCCATCTTGTTGACGCGCTCAGGCTGCAGGTCCAGTACATAGGCCGTACCGCCGGACATGCCGGCACCGAAGTTGCGGCCTGTCCGGCCGATGATCAGTGTCTGGCCACCGGTCATGTACTCGCAACCGTGATCGCCAATACCTTCGACGACGGCGGTCGCACCGGAGTTACGGACCAGGAAGCGTTCACCAACCTGGCCACGCAGGAACATTTCACCGCTGGTGGCGCCATAACCGATCACGTTGCCGGCAATGACATTGCGCTCCGCCTGGAACACGTTGGTGCGGTCCGGTCGAACGATGATGCGTCCACCGGAGAGGCCCTTGCCGACGTAGTCGTTGGAGTCACCGAACATGCGCAGCGTGATACCGGCAGGCAGGAAAGCCCCGAGGGACTGGCCAGCAGTACCGTTCAGCGTCACATCGATCGTATCGGTCGCCAGCACATCGGTGCTGAACGTCTTGGTCACCACGTGGCCGAGCATCGTACCCACGGAACGGTCCGTGTTGATGACGTCCAGGGTGATCTTGACGGGCATGCGGTCGCTGAGTGCTTCCTGAGCCATGGTGATCAGCCGCTGGTCAAAGTGCTTGTCCAGCTCGTGGTTCTGGCCGGTCATGTTGCGCAGCGGCACGTCGTCGTCGAACTCAAGCCCATGCAGGATGGGATCGAGGTCCAGGCCTTCGGCCTTCCAGTGGTTGATCGCTTCGCGGGTGTCCAGAACTTCGGCGTGGCCGATTGCCTCTTCCAGGCTGCGGAATCCGAGCTCGGCCAGGATTTCGCGGACTTCTTCTGCCAGGAACTCGAAGAAGTTGACCACGAACTCGGGCTTGCCGTTGAACCTGGAGCGAAGCTCGGGGTTCTGCGTCGCAACACCAACAGGGCAGGTGTCCAAGTGGCAGACGCGCATCATGATGCAGCCGGAGACCACCAGCGGAGCGGTCGCAAAGCCGTATTCCTCGCCACCCAGCAGGGCAGCAATGACAACGTCGCGTCCAGTCTTGAGCTGGCCGTCAACCTGAACCACCACGCGGTCGCGGAGACCGTTGAGCATGAGGGTCTGCTGGGTCTCGGCAAGCCCAAGTTCCCAGGGCACACCCGCGTGCTTGAGCGAGTTCAGCGGCGAGGCGCCGGTACCGCCGTCGTGACCTGAAACAAGCACGACGTCGGCCTTGGCCTTGGTGACGCCGGACGCCACCGTGCCGATCCCGACTTCCGAAACCAGCTTCACGTGCACACGTGCCGAAGGGTTGGCGCGCTTGGCATCGTAGATGAGCTGCGCGAGGTCTTCGATCGAGTAGATGTCGTGGTGCGGGGGCGGGGAAATGAGTCCGACGCCGGGGGTGGAATGACGCGTCCGGGCTACCCAGGGGTAAACCTTCTGGGCCATCAGCTGGCCACCTTCGCCAGGCTTGGCACCCTGCGCCATCTTGATCTGGATGTCATCGGCGTTGGTCAGGTACAGGCTGGTGACGCCGAAGCGGCCGGAAGCGATCTGCTTGATGGCAGAGCGGCGCTCCGGGTCCAGCAGGCGATCAACATCCTCGCCACCTTCACCGGTGTTGGACTTGGCGCCCAAACGGTTCATGGCAATTGCCAGGGTCTCGTGGGCTTCCTTCGAGATGGAGCCGTAGCTCATTGCACCCGTGGAGAAACGCTTCACGATGCTGGAGACAGGCTCCACTTCCTCGAGCGGAACAGCCGGACGGACTCCGTCCTTGAACTTAAGGAGCCCGCGGAGGGTCATCAGGTTCTCGGACTGATCGTCAATGCCCTTGGTGTAGGACTTGAAGATGTCGTAACGGCGTTCGCGGGTGGCGTGCTGCAGGCGGAAAACCGTCTCCGGGTTGAAGAGGTGCGGTTCGCCGTCACGGCGCCACTGATATTCGCCGCCACCGAGCAGCGGCTGGTGCGGGTGCTCAATGCCACCTTCCGGGTACGCCATCTGGTGGCGTGCCGAAACTTCCGCGGCAATGACGTCCAGGCCGACGCCGCCCAGCTGGGAGTGCGTGCCGGAGAAGAATTCGTCCACGAGCTCCTGGGACAAGCCCAGTGCTTCGAAAGTCTGGGCGCCCGTGTAGGAAGCAACAGTGGAGATGCCCATCTTGGACATGATCTTCAGGACACCCTTGCCGAGGCCCTTGATGAGGTTGTAGACACCGTCTTCCGGGGTTACACCCACAACGTCGCCGTTGGAGATCAGCTGTTCCACCGACTCCATGGCCAGGTACGGGTTGACGGCAGAAGCACCGTAACCGATGAGGACTGCCACGTGGTGCGTCTCCCGGACGTCGCCGGCCTCCACCACAAGCGCGGTCTTGGTTCGGTTGGCGCTGCGGAGCAGGTGGTGATGGACTGCGCTGACCAGCAGAAGCGAAGGAATCGGAGCCCACTGCGCGTTCGAGTCACGGTCGGACAGCACAACGTACTGCACGCCACGGTTGATTGCGCCGGAGACCTGCTCGCAGATCTCTGTCAGGCGGGCACGAAGTGCCGCTTCTCCACCCTCGGGGCGGTAAAGACCACGGACCTTCATGGCGATGCGGTCGCCGTCGGGGCTTTCGATGTTCGCGATCTTGGCAAGCTGATCGTTGTTGATCACGGGGAACGGCAGGGAGATCTGCGGCTGGCGGACCTGCTTCCCGTCCAAGAGGTTGCCGTTGGGGCCGATGGCGCACTTCAGCGAGGTGACCAACTCTTCGCGGATGGCATCCAGCGGCGGGTTGGTGACCTGCGCGAAGGACTGCACGAAGTAATCGAACAACAAGCGCGGACGCTTGGAGAGCACGGCCACCGGAGTGTCCGAACCCATGGCACCCAAGGGCTCAGCGCCGGTGCGGGACATTGGTCCGAGCAGGATCTTCAGCTCTTCGGTGGTGTAGCCAAAGGTCCGCTGGCGGATATTCACCGACGCAGCGGTGTGAACAACGTGCTCGCGCTCGGGGAGCTCGTTGATGTCGATCAGGTTGTCCTTGAGCCACTCGGCCCAGGGGTTTGCTGCGGCGACCTCGGCCTTAACCTCGGCGTCGTCGATGATGCGTCCGGCCTCGGTGTCCACCAGGAACATCTTGCCTGGGGCAACGCGGCCCTTCTTGACCACGTTGGAAGGCTCTACCTCGATCACGCCAACTTCGGAGGCGAAGATGATGAGGCCGTCTTCGGTGATCCAGTAGCGTCCCGGGCGCAGGCCATTGCGGTCCAACGTGGCGCCGACGAGGTTGCCGTCGGTAAAGGAGACAGCGGCCGGGCCATCCCACGGCTCCATGAGCAGTGAGTGGTACTCGTAAAACGCACGGCGGGCGGGATCCATGGTGGCGTGGTTTTCCCACGCTTCCGGGATCATCATCATGATGGAGTGCGTGATGGGGCGGCCGGACAGCCAGAGGAGCTCGGCTACCTCGTCGAAGGAAGCGGAGTCCGAGGCACCAGGGGTGCAGATCGGGTACAGCTCTTCGGGGACGGAGCCGAGCAGCGGGCTGGCCAGTTGGGACTGGCGGGCGCGCATCCAGTTGCGGTTGCCCTTGACCGTATTGATCTCACCATTGTGGGCGATGGTGCGGAAAGGCTGCGCCAACGGCCATGACGGGAACGTGTTGGTGGAGAAGCGCGAGTGGACGATTGCGAGTTTCGTCTTGAAGCGCTTGTCCGAAAGGTCCGGGTAGAACGGCTCGAGCTGTGCCGTGGTCAACATGCCCTTGTACACAATGGTGCGCGAGGACAGGGACGGGAAGTACACGCCGAACTTATTCTGGGCACGCTTGCGTATACGCCAGGCGCGGGAGTCCAACTCGTTGTGCTCAAGCTGCTCACCGGTGGCGGAAGCAAAGAACGGCTGCGAGAAGTACGGCATACATGCCCGTGCCATGGCACCTACGAGGTCGGCAACCACGGGAACCTCACGCCAGCCGAGGACCGTCAGGCCCTCGTCAGCTGCGAGTGCTTCAATGCCGGCCTTTGCGGTCTCTGCTTCGCGGGACTCAGCGGGGAGGAAGGCAGTGCCCACCACGTATTGGCCCGGGGCAGGCAGTTCGAATTCGGTGACGGCCCGGAAGAACTCGTCCGGAACCTGCATGAGCAGGCCCGCACCGTCGCCGGTACCTTCGTCGGCGCCCACAGCGCCGCGGTGTTCGAGATTGCGGAGGGCGGTCAGTGCCGCTTCCACGATGTCGTATCCCGGTTCCCCGCGGAGCGTGGCAATAATAGCCAGGCCGCAGGCGTCCTTCTCCTTGTCAGGGTTGTAAAGACCCTGAGCCTCCGGGAGCGCGGCAAAGCGCTTGAATGGAGACATGGCACCCTGAGGTTCGATATTTTCGGACCAACCGGGGTTATGAAGATGGGTCATGGGAGACGTCCTTCCTCGGAATCGTGCGTATGGAAGGGACAACGTTGGCCCCACCTTGCCTGCCCTGTGACGGGCACAACAAAGCGCTAGTAATTGGAATTGTAGGCCAGCCGATCCAGCGCAACGAACAGTTACGCAGACCTCTGGCCCCGGCTTGACCAGTGAACATCGGTATGCTGCGATCCGGTTTCCGGGGTGCCACGACGCTGTGGACTGGGCCCTACGAGCGGTGACTCTGTTGCCCCTTTACCGAACGCGACTACTTGGTGTCGTCTGCCTTCGGCGTGGATCCGGGGGCCTTCCTTGCGGCAGTAGCAGCAGATGTGGAACCGGTACCGGACATGCTGTCCTTATCCCTGTCCCCTGCTGATTCCTGCGGCTCGTCAACGTGGCCCGGATCGCTTTGGTTATCTGGGAGATTACCACGCGAACCAGTATCTGAGACAGATGCGTCCACATCATGACTGGTGACGCTGGTCACCGCAGCGGCGTCTTTATCCGCGTTCTTTTCCGGTTCCCGGCCCGGCAAATAAGGGGTGTCCGGTACCGGACGGCCCCGCCTGCCAAGGATAAAGAAGATGGCCAGCGCTGCAATAAAGACGAAGATGCTGGTCCAGACATTGAGTCTGGTAGTGATGCCGAAGAGGCTGATTTGTTCAGCATCATCAATGCGCAGCGCTTCAATCCACACACGGCCCAAGGTGTAGTACACGGCGTACAGCCAGAAGAGCCGGCCCCAACGGAAGTTGAACTTCTTGTCCAGGAGCAGCAGGATGGCCACCCCAACGAGGTTCCACAACATTTCGTAAAGGAACGTCGGGTGGAAGAGCGTACCGGCAGCCATATCCGGCGGGAAATTCGCATTGGCGGGATCGATTTCGAGTCCCCAGGGCAAGGTGGTGGGCGCACCGAAGAGTTCCTGGTTGAACCAGTTCCCCAAACGGCCAATGGCCTGCGCCAGCAACAGTCCGGGAGCAGCGGCGTCGAGGAAAGCGGTCAACTTGACGCCTGCCCGCCTGCAGCCGATCCACGCACCTACTGCACCAAGGATCACGGCACCCCAAATGCCCAAACCACCACGCTGGATCTGCGGGATCAGGGAAAGGTCCCCAGTGCCGTCAAAACCCGGGCCGAAGTACGCATCCGGCGAAGAGAACACGTGGTAGAGGCGGCCGCCGATGATGCCGAAGGGAATAGCCCAGATGGCGATGTCCCAGAGGCTGCCTTCCGGCGCCCCTCGGCGCTTCCAACGGGTGGAGGTCAGCCACAAACCAACGATGATGCCCGCCAGGATGCAGAGGGCGTAAGCGTGGATGCGCAGCGTCCCCCACGGTAGCGGAATGTCGAAACCGGACCACGACGGGCTCGGGATACTCAAGGGGACCATTGCCGCAGCGTGGAGGACGGTCTGCATTCGCTTCGCTGTTTCCTTTTCCTAGGCTTCTGCAGCTGCGCGGCCCAAGCCGGCGCTGAGGTTCTTGGTGAGTTGTCCGACGGCGTCCACGCCGCCATCGCGGAGGGCTGCGACCAGAGCAGTGCCGACGATCACGCCGTCCGCGTAGGCAGCGATTTCCCGGACATGATCCGGGTTGGAGACGCCCAAACCGACGCAAACGCGCTCGGCACCGGCTGCATGGGCACGGGCCACCACATCTTCAGCGCTGCTGCTGACGGAGGTGCGTGTTCCGGTAACACCCATGATGGAGACGGCGTAGACGAAACCACGGCTCGCCTTGACTGTCATGTCCAGTCGCTCCGGAGTGGACGAGGGTGCCACGAGGAACACCCGATCCAAGCCGTACTTGTCGGAGGCTTCGAACCACTCATGGGCTTCATCAGGTACCAGGTCCGGCGTGATGAGCCCTGCTCCCCCGGCTTCGGCCAGCCTTCGGGCAAACTCGTCGACGCCCATGCGCATGACAGGGTTCCAGTAGGTCATGACCAAAACTGCCGCATCAGTAGCTGCCGTAATGCCGGCAACCACGTCAAAGACATTGGCAACGCGGAAGCCGTTGGAGATCGCTTCTGTGGTAGCGGCCTGGATGACCGGTCCGTCCATCACGGGATCCGAGTACGGAATCCCGATTTCGATGAGGTCGGCACCGTTGCGTGCCAAGGCTATGCCGGCCTCAATGCTCTCCTGGACCGTGGGGTAGCCCGCGGGAAGGTAGCCCACCAGGGCAGCGCGTCCTTCCGCTTTGGCACGATCAATGGCGACGGCGGATTTGCTGGCGAATTCTTCAGTCATCAGTTCTGGTCCTCGTTGACGTCCACGGCTGCTTCGGACGTGCGCTCGGCCGGTCCTTTGGGCTTGCGGGTGGACAGCGTAGTGCCCTTGACGTGCCCTTCCTCATCCAACATGTTGAACCAGGCAGCGGCAGTTTCCACGTCCTTGTCACCACGTCCGGACAGGTTGACGATCACCGTCACTTCCGACGGCGTGTCCTTGCCTTCGGTGAGCCGCTTGCCGATCCTAATGGCACCGGCCAGGGCGTGGGAGGACTCAATGGCGGGGATAATGCCTTCAGTCCGGCACAGCAGGCTGAACGCATCCATGGCCTCGGTGTCGGTCACGGCCTCGTAGGTCACACGCCCGATGTCGGCCAGGTACGAGTGCTCCGGTCCGACGCTCGGGTAATCCAAGCCGGCCGAAATGGAGTGGGATTCGATCGTCTGCCCGTCTTCGTCCTGCATGAGGTACGAACGGGCCCCGTGGAGTACGCCTGGACGGCCCAGGGAGATGGCTGCAGCGTGGCGGCCCGTCTCTACCCCTTCGCCGCCGGCTTCAAAGCCGTAAATCTTCACGGACGCGTCATCGAGGAAGGCATGGAACAAACCGATAGCGTTCGAGCCACCGCCGATACACGCGGCGATGGCGTCCGGAAGCTTGCCCGTTTGCTCCAGGATCTGGCTGCGTGCTTCTTCACCAATGACTTCGTGGAAGTAGCGGACCATCGCAGGGAACGGGTGCGCACCAGCTGCAGTGCCCAGAAGGTAGTGGGTGTGCTCCACGTTGGAGACCCAATCCCGAAGGGCATCGTTGATGGCGTCCTTGAGCGTCTGGGAACCATTGGTCACCGGAACCACCGTAGCGCCGAGCAGCTGCATGCGGGCCACGTTCAAGGCCTGCCGCCGGCAGTCCTCAGCACCCATGTACACCACGCACTCGAGGCCCAACAGGGCTGCGGCCGTGGCACTCGCAACGCCGTGCTGACCGGCACCCGTCTCAGCGATAACGCGGGTCTTGCCCATGCGCTTCGCCAGGAGTGCCTGGCCCAGGACGTTGTTGATTTTGTGGGAGCCAGTGTGGTTGAGGTCCTCGCGCTTGAGGAAAATACGTGCTCCCCCGGCGTGCTCCGAGAAGCGCTTGGCTTCGGTCAGCAGGGAAGGCCTGCCGGAGTAGTTCTTGTTGAGGTCCTTCAGCTGCGCGATGAAATCGGGATCAGCTTTGGCCTTTTCAAAAGTGTCCTGGACTTCGTCAAGGGCGGCGATGAGCGACTCGGGCATCCAGCGTCCGCCATAGCTGCCAAAGTAGGGCCCCGATGCGTTCCGCAGCGAAGGGCCACCTTGGAGGAATGCGTCCGCCGCATTCTCTTCTGAGCCGGCTGTTGGCGCGTCGACCATCAGTCTCACCGTCCTGTTCCAGTTAGTTCATTGGGTAGTTCCACGTGCCACAAGGCAGCCGCAGGCTTCTGCCCGGGCTGCCTTGCAACTATTCGCCGTGATTCAGTTACTGCCTCAGTTCCTGACGGCGATGGCGGCAGCTCCAGCTGCCTTGAATTCAGTAATGCGTTCGCGCGGTGTGGAGTCGCTGACCAGCGCCTCCCCCACCAGGATGGCGTTGGCA
Source organism: Paenarthrobacter sp. NPDC090517 (assembly GCF_044769165.1). Taxonomy (NCBI): domain Bacteria; kingdom Bacillati; phylum Actinomycetota; class Actinomycetes; order Micrococcales; family Micrococcaceae; genus Paenarthrobacter; species Paenarthrobacter sp. NPDC090517. Next base: position 228,278 of record NZ_JBIVXN010000003.1, read on the forward strand.
CCAGCCGCGGCATAATGCGCGACATCCTCGGGACCCCTGACGCCGGATTCCGCTACGATCACGGACTCAGCCGGAATCAAACCGGCCAACGATCCGAAAACGGAGCGATCGACGTCGAGCGTTTTGAGGTTGCGGACATTGATGCCGATGATCCTGGCCTGCGCCGCAACTGCGCGCTCGATCTCTTCCTCGGTGTGCGTTTCCACCAGCACGTTCATCCCGAGCTCGTGGCTCAGCGCGCTGAAGTCGGCAAGCTCCGAGTCGGACAATGCCGCGACGATGAGCAGGATGAGGTCGGCTCCGTGGGCACGGGCCTCCCAAATCTGGTACTCATCAACGGTGAAGTCCTTGCGCAACAGCGGCGTTTCGACGGCGGCGCGCACCGCATCGAGGTCCGCCAGCGAGCCGCCGAACCGGCGCTGCTCGGTAAGGACGCTGATGACGGAAGCTCCGCCGTCCGAATACTGCACAGCGAGCGACGCGGGATCGGCGATGGAGGCGAGGTCACCCTTGGAGGGGCTGCGGCGCTTGATTTCGGCGATGACTTTGAGGTCGTTGCGGATGGAAGACGGGCCACCCAGGGCCGCCCACGCATCACGAGCGGGAGCAGCGCTTGCGGCGCGCTCCTTCAGCTCCGCCAGGGACACGAGGCCTCGGCGGGCCTCCATGTCCTCCTTGACTCCAACAATGATGTCATCAAGAACGGTCACGATTAGTGGCCGTTGTTCTGCAGCTTGCTGCCGCCAACTCCGTAGCCTGCCTTACGCATGACGAAGCCCACGATCAGGCCGATAACCATGACAACAAGTCCGCCAACGAAGATCGGGGTGCTGGCGATGACGAACGCGATGGAGGAAATCAGGGCACCGACCAGCATCACAAGTACGCACGTCCAGGCAGCCGGGCTGTTTCCGTGGCCGATGGCGTCAGCGTGGCTGGCCATGGTGGATTCCGCTTGGTTGTTGGACACTGTGGTTTTGCTCATGTGAAATCTCCTCAGGATGAATACTGCTTACATTCTGCCATTTATTGGCGACGGCCGGGACATCGCCTGACGTCAGGACAGCCGGTGTCGGCTTTGTTGCGCCATAGCGGTCCAAAGTCCTCTATGAGTGCCTACGTCGGGTCCTCACCGCGCGAGAGGCTGTCCCAACTGTCAATCTCGTCCACCGGTTCGTTGGCGCTCTTCTTGCCCCGCGCCCCGGCGTCATACTTGGTCCGCGAGGTCCAGTAGCGCCCCGCCAGCGGCAAGGCAATGGCGCACACAGCCAAGAGGGAGCCGGCAACGATCGCGAGGACCGGGAAGGCCGTGATCACTGCATCGGCCTGCCCGCCCGATACTCCCGTGGCCGCAGCGATTGATCCCTGTGCGGCGCCGAGTGGATCCAGTATCACGGTCACTGCCGCGAGGATGATTCCCGCAGCAGACAACGCGATAAGGACTGCGATGATCCAGCGGGCAATCTTGCCGGCAATGGATGCAGCCAAGCCGCCGGCCAAGGCTACGACGGCCAGCGCCGTGACCGCTGTGGCCGCCTTGCTTCCTTGGACATGGAGGTCGCTGTTCGAAGCACCGGCGGGGTCCAGGCGCACCTCGATCCAGGTCTGCGTGGTGGCTCCGAATACGGCCAATGCAAGGATGGTGGTGGCAAGGACCACCGTAGACTTCCGCGCCCACCGCGGCGACTGCCTCACGGAAGGCGCTGATGCTGCTGTACTCATGAGGCGGGCGTCCCGTCGTCGGATTTTTCCGCATTCCCTACGGCGTCCGCCGCGATATTCTGCAGCGACCCGGCGGTGTGAACTGCCCGTAGAGGTGCCGCAGCCTTGTTCACCGTCTCCAACGCCTCGGAAGGCTTATGGGAATCAGCCACGATGCCACCGCCGGCCTGCACGTAGGCGCGGCCTTCACGGAGAAGGGCTGAGCGAATTGCAATGGCCATATCCATGTCGCCGGCGAAGTCCAGGTAACCAACCACGCCACCATAGATACCGCGCCGGTGGGGTTCGAGTTCGTCAAGGAGCCTCAGCGCCCTGGGCTTGGGCGCTCCGGACAACGTACCGGCCGGGAAGGTCGCTTTCAGGACGTCGTAGGCCTTGGCATGGGGGGCTAGCTCGCCAACCACAGTGGACACGAGGTGCATGATGTGACTGAACCGCTCCACTTCCATGAACTGCGTGACGTCAACCGTTCCGGCTACACACACCTTTGAGAGGTCGTTGCGCGAAAGATCAACCAGCATCAGGTGCTCAGCGCGCTCTTTCTGATCGGCCAGCAGTTCAGTAGCCAGGGCCTTATCGGCTTCAACAGTCTTACCGCGGGGGCGTGAACCGGCGATCGGGTGGGTGATGACTTCCTCACCGGTCACCGTCACCAGGGCTTCCGGTGATGAACCAACGATCGAGTACTCGCGGCCGTCTGCATCCTCCAGGCTAAAGAGATACATGTAAGGGCTGGGGTTGGTATTTCGCAGGACTCGGTAGACATCCAGGGGGTCAGCGGCGCACTCCATTTCGAAGCGCCGGGAAATCACTACCTGGAAAACCTCCCCGTCAACAATGGCTTCCTTGCCGCGATCTATGGCCTCCAAATACTTGGCTTCATCCCAGCGTTCCTGCACGCTGGAGGCGAAGTCCAAGGCTGCAGTTTCCAGCACGGAAACCGGCTGGGCAACGGGAGTGCTGATCTGGTCCAACAACCCCTTCACCCGGGCTACGGCGTCGTGCCAGGCGTCATCCACACGCTCGGAACTGTCATCAAAGTTGATGGCATTGGCGATCAGGAGGACGGTACCGTCCACATTGTCGTGCACCGCCATGTCGGTGACCAGGTTCAGTGCCATCTCCGGCAGCTGGAGGTCGTCCTCGGGCGGGGAAGTCAGGCGCTCCCAGTGACGCACGGCTTCCCAACCAAGGAAGCCGACCAAGCCGGAGGTGAACGGCGGCAGGCCGTCGAAGCGGTCAGTCTGCAGCGCAGCAATGGTGTCGCGAACGGCTTCCACCGGGTTGCCTGAAACCGGCACGCCGACGGGCGGCTCACCGATCCAGTGTGCTTCCCCGTCCTTGGTGGTCAGCGTTGCCCGGGATTTGGAACCAATGAAGGAATAGCGGGACCAGGCGCCGCCAACCGCTGCGGATTCCAGGAGGAAGGTTCCCGGCTGTCCCTTGGCAAGTTTCCGGTAGAGGCCGATGGGGGTCTCGGCGTCGGCCAAAACCTTGAGTCGGACAGGGATGACACGGCTGTGGACGGCGAGTTCGCGGAACTCTTCCAGGCCCGGGCTGATGATTCCAAGGTCCTGCATGGCTATGTTCTCCGCCTTATTGTCTGAGGTGGTGCGTCAGTGGAAAGTGGTGGGTGCCTATTCCCGGTGGCCCGTAACAACAGTGAAGTCGCGACCATCAAAGCAGGTCCGGGTTCCGGTGTGGCAGGCGGCGCCGATTTGATCCACGCGGATCAAGAGGGCATCGCCGTCGCAGTCAAGGGCGACAGACTTCACGAACTGTACGTGTCCGGAGGTGTCACCCTTGCGCCAGTATTCCTGGCGGGAGCGGGAGTAGAACGTGACCCTGCCGGACGTCATGGTTCGGTTGAGTGCCTCGTCATCCATCCAGCCGAGCATGAGGACCTCGTTGGTATCGTGCTGCTGCACTATGGCCGCAACAAGGCCTGAGGAATCCCTTTTGAGGGCGCTGGCGATCTCCTGCGGCAAAGGGCTCGCGGGGTCGCTGGAAAGCTCCGCGGCAGGAGTTGGGCTGGGGGCGGACTGCTCTGACATCAGATCAAGTCTAGTGCCTTCGGCGCGAGCCGGATTCTGCGGCGGTTCCAGTGCGCAAGAGTGCTCCGATCGTGCTAGTTTCACAAGTGATGCATTTCGTCGATCCTTCCCGAGAAGTACTGGCCGAAACCCTGCTGGCGGCCGGGCCTGACTCCCCCACGCTCTGCGAAGGGTGGTTGACCCGGGATCTTGCCGCGCACTTGTACCTCCGCGAACGGAAGATCGCCGTGGGTTTGGGGCTCCTGATCCCCAGCCTGGGTAAGGCATCCGAAAAAGCCACCTCCAAACTTGCTGCCAAATTGAAGAGTTCGGACGCCTACGCGGACCTCATCAAGACGTTCCGTGCAGGTCCGCCGGCCCTTTCCCCCTTGAAGATCAAGGCGCTGGATGAGACGTCAAACCTCATTGAGTACTTCGTGCACACCGAGGACATTCGTCGAGCCGGCGACCGCTGGGCGCCCCGGGCCTTGGACGAAGCCTATTCGGACGCACTTTGGGACGAACTCATCAAGCGTGCCGCGTTCCTGTACCGCGGCGTTGATCTGGGCATCGTGCTTGTACGACCCACCGGCCCCCGCCACGTTGCCAAGCGCGCCCCCGTGTCCGTGGCGATAGTTGGCGAGCCCGGCGAACTGCTTATGCACGCGCATGGCCGCACCAGCCAGGCCCTCGTCACCTTCGAAGGCCAGCCGGACGCCGTCGCGCTCCTGCAATCCGCCGATATCGGCCTCTAACCACCAATTGTCTTAAACCAATAATGGAGAGTCGCCTTCAAGGTGACTCTCCATTGCTGTTTACGCTCGGAAGCTACCGGACTTCGAACCCGGCGTCGCGAATCGCGGCCTTAACCTGGGCAATCATGTCGTCCGGGCCAAAGTGGAACACGGACGCCGCAAGGACGGCGTCAGCGCCTGCCTCAACCGCAGGCGGGAAATGGGCAGGCACTCCAGCACCGCCCGAAGCAATGATGGGGATATTCACTGCGGCGCGGACCAAGCGAATCAGTTCAAGATCGAAGCCATCTTTGGTGCCGTCCGCGTCGATCGAGTTCAGGAGGATTTCCCCCACGCCCCGGTCGGCCGCTTCCTTGGCCCAGGCAATGGCGTCGATTCCGGTACCGGTGCGGCCACCGTGGGTGGTCACTTCGAAACCGGACGACGTCGGTTCGTCGCCTTCGCGGGTTCGGCGCGCATCCACGGAGAGCACCAATACCTGTGAACCGAAGTGGCGGGTGATTTCGTCGATGACGTCGGGCCGGGCAACGGCAGCGGTGTTGATGGACGCCTTGTCCGCACCAAAGCGCAGGAGCTTGTCCACCTCCGCGACACCACGGACGCCTCCGCCCACGGTCAGGGGAATGAACACTTCCTCTGCGGTGCGGCGGACGACGTCGAACGTTGTTTCGCGGTTGCCGGACGACGCAGTGACGTCAAGGAAGGTGAGTTCGTCGGCCCCGCCATTGTCGTATCGGTGTGCGAGTTCCACCGGGTCCCCGGCGTCGCGAAGTCCTTCAAAGTTGACGCCCTTAACGACGCGGCCGGCGTCGACGTCCAGGCAGGGTATGACGCGTACGGCTACAGCCATGTGCTGCTCCTCAGTTCTTTGTGCTCAGCTGTTGTTACGCGGCTCAAATACGGCAGGCGTGGATGCTGCTGACCAGGATGGCGCGTGCGCCGAGGTCGTAAAGTTCGTCCATGATGCGGTTGGTTTCCTTCTTGGGAACCATGGACCGCACGGCAACCCACTCGGAATCGCGAAGCGGCGAAACGGTGGGTGACTCAAGTCCCGGTGTCAGTGCTGCTGCGTCTTCCACCAGGTCTTTGCGGATGTCGTAATCCATCAGCACGTACTGGCGGGCCACAAGGACGCCCTGCAGGCGGCGGATGAGGATGTCGATTTCCTTGGCTGTTCCATTGGCAGCGCCGCCCGAACCGGAACGTCGAATCAACACGGCCTCGGATTTCAGGATCGGATCGCCAAAGATCTCCATGCCGGCAGCTTTGAGGGTGTTACCTGTTTCAACGACATCCGCGATCGCATCGGCTACGCCCAGACGCACCGAAGATTCCACGGCTCCGTCCAAGCGGACCACCGTTGCATTGACGCCGCGCTCGGCGAGGTAGTCGCGCAGCAGTCCGTCGTAGCTGGTGGCGAGGCGCTTGCCTTCAAGCTGCTCGACGCCGGTGAAGTCGCCTACGGGACCGGCAAACCGGAAAGTGGACGGAGCGAAGCCCAGGGGAAGCAGTTCTTCGGCTTCCACCTTGGCGTCAAGCAAGAGGTCTCGGCCAGTGATGCCGACGTCCAGGGTTCCCTGCCCTACGTAGACCGCGATGTCGCGGGGACGAAGGAAGAAGAACTCAATGTCATTGTCGGGATCAACCATGACCAGTTCGCGGGTGTCGCGGCGCTGGCGGTAACCGGCCTCGGACAACATTGCCGAGGCGGCTTCGGACAGGGATCCCTTGTTTGGGACTGCTACACGGAGCATTGGGAGACTTTCTTTTTGGAATGGAGGTTTTCAGGCACCTTGGCCACGCAGGGGGCTCCGCAACAGGCAGGCGGAGTGGCGTGGCTAGAGATGCTTGTAAACGTCCTCCAGGCTGAGGCCCTTGGCGAGCATGAGGACCTGCAGGTGGTAGAGCAACTGGGAGATTTCCTCGGCAGCGGCTTCGTCCGATTCGTACTCCGCGGCCATCCAGACTTCGGCGGCCTCTTCGACCACCTTTTTCCCGATGCCATGGATTCCGGAGTCCAGTTCGGCAACCGTGCGCGAACCTGCCGGGCGGGTCGCTGCTTTCTCACTCAGTTCTGCGAACAGCGTCTCGAAATTCTTCACGCCCTCCAGACTACTTGCTCGGGGGCGACCACCGCTTGTTGGGGCGTTGCATGACGAAGGGGATGTGAGTGAAGACACACCCACATCCCCCTCGAGCCAATGCTTCTAGCTGAACTGCTTGAGTGTCACAGCCGTGGCCAAGGCAGCGGTCACTGCTTCGTGGCCCTTGTCCTCCTTGGAACCGGGAAGGCCTGCACGGTCGATGCCCTGCTGCTCGGTGTCACAGGTGAGGACGCCGAACCCGACCGGTACGCCGGTGCGGACACTGACGTCGGTGAGTCCCGACGTCGCGGCTTGGCAGACGTAATCGAAGTGCGGCGTTCCACCGCGGATAACCACGCCAAGTGCTACGACTGCGTCAAAGTGCGGCGCGAGCCTGGCCGCAGCAACGGGGAGCTCGAAGCTGCCCGGAACCCGCAGCAGCGTGGGCTCGGCGATGCCGGCTTCCTTGGCTGCGCGCAGGGCGCCGTCAACCAGTCCGTCCATGATTTGGGTGTGCCAGCTTGCCGCCACAATGGCGAGCTTCAACTGGGAGGTTTCCTCGGGGTTGAGGGTGGTGAGGTCAATAGTGGGTGCGCCGTGGCCGCTCATATTCGTGATGAATCCGTTCAGTCTTGGTTGTCAAAGGGGTGGGCCGGTGTCTTGACATTGCTGACGGGCTCGACTTCGAGTGCCAGCCGGTGATCCATCCGGTCCTTCTTGGTCTGCAGGTAACGGAGGTTTTGCTCGCGGGATGGAACCTCGGTAGGAACCATCTCCACAACCGTTACTCCAGCCTGGGCAAGGCGGTTTTGCTTGTCGGGGTTGTTGCTCAGCAGCCTGACCTCATGGAGTCCCATCTCCGCCAGGATCTGTCCCGCGGCAGTGTAGGAACGTGCGTCCACCGGCAGGCCCAGCTGTTCGTTGGCCTCTACGGTGTCGAATCCGGCTTCCTGCAGTGCATAAGCCTTGATCTTGTTGGCCAGCCCAATGCCGCGCCCCTCCTGGCCGCGCAGGTAGAGCAAGGTACCGCCCTCTGCATGGATGAGCTCAAGGGCAAAAGCCAACTGCTCTCCGCAGTCACAGCGATAGGATCCGAACACGTCGCCGGTCAGGCACTCGGAATGCAGCCGTACCAAAGGCGCCCTGCCACCCGCGGGCGGGTTGGGGGAACTCACGGCAAGGTGCTCGTGACCGGTCTCAAGGTCCGTCCACGCCTGTGCCACAAAGTCACCAAAAGCCGTAGGTAACTGCACAATCGGCCCACCGCTGACGGGGTGCGGCCCGGGGCCGGTGTGGTCACTGCTGCGTGTGGTCGATGCGGTCATCGCTTCTCCTCGTCCTCCTGTGAAACATGTGCCGTCTGGGACTCTACCGCCTCAACATATGACACCAGGTCCTCAATGGAGATGAGGGGGCACCCATGTTCAGCGGCAAAGTCTCGCAGGCTGTCCAGCCGCATCATTTCACCGTCGTCATGTACCAATTCTGCGATCACACCCACCGGAGCCAGCCCGGCAAGACGACACAGGTCCACGGCAGCTTCCGTGTGACCTGGACGTTCACGCACTCCCCCGTTAACTGCCCGCAACGGGAAAATATGCCCGGGTCGGGTGATCGATGCCGGAGTGCTGCTCGGATCTGCAAGGATCCGGGCCGTCAATGCGCGGTCCGTGGCTGAAATTCCGGTGCTTACTCCGATTGCGGCGTCGCAGGAAACGGTATACGCGGTTCCTTTGGCGTCCTCGTTGATCTCCACCATCGGCGGCAGGATCAGGGCGTCCGCACGTTCTCCGTCCAACGGAACACAGATGACGCCGGATGAATACCGGATGGTCCAGCCCATGAGGGCGGGAGTGGCATGCTCGGCAGCGAAGATGATGTCGCCTTCATTCTCCCGGTCTTCGTTGTCCACCACGATCACGGCGTGGCCCGCGGCCATCGCCGCGATGGCCGATTCAACAGGATCGAGTCCGGTACGTCGTGCGCCTGCGGGAGTTGTCTTGGCGGGGGCGCTCATTTTGCGCCTCCCTGGACAGGTGCGAAGGACAGCAAGCGTTCGGTGTACTTGGCCAGCACGTCAACCTCAAGGTTCACACGGCCTCCCACCGTTTTGGCCCCCAAGCCCGTTTCTTCCAAGGTGGTGGGTATTAGTCCCACTTCAAACCACGGCGCCGTTTCGGCGGCGGGACTGACGGCGGTCACGGTCAGCGAGACACCGTCGACGGCGATGGAACCTTTTTCGGCGATGTACCGTGCCAGCGGGGCTGGAACTCCGAACCGCAGCCGGTCCCAGTTTCCCAGCGGCTCGCGTTCCAGCAGTTCACCCACACCGTCCACATGGCCTTGGACGACATGGCCATCCAAGCGCCCGCCAGCAGGAACGCAACGCTCAAGGTTCACGGCATCTCCGGCTGCCAGCTCTCCGATGGTCGTCCGGACCAGGGTCTCCCCCATGACATCCACGCTGAAGTCCTGTCCGTCGATCCGGGTGGCTGTCAGGCAAACTCCGTTGACGGCGATGGAACCGCCCAATGGCAATCCCTCCGCGGTGGTGCGCGCTTTCAGCCTCAACGTTGCGCTGGTATCGCCGTCGTGCTCAATGCCCAGCACAGTGCCCTGCTCAGCAACGATTCCCGTAAACATCAGTGTCCTCCCGTGACATATTCCGCAGCTTCACTGTGTGAAGCCAAAGTCTTCTGCGGAACCGAATTCTTGATAGTGCTGGCGGCCCCTCGTGGGGACCGCAGATGGAGCCGAAGGTCATTGCCGAGGATGCGCACAGCGCCACCGCCGGCCTCGTCCCAAGACCAGTGCTGGGCGTCGGCCAGCGTTGTAATACCGAGGTCGTTCAGTGCCGGAGTTCCGGATCCCAGCAGCGTCGGAGCCAGATACACGATCAGTTCGTCCACAAGGTCTGCGGCGAGGAACGTGCTCAGAATCGAAGAGCCGCCTTCCACCATGAGATGGCGGACCCCCTGCTGGAACAGCAGGCCCAAGGCTTCCGCCGGATCCCGCGTGGGCAGGTGGACGAAACGCCCATCAGTTCCGCGGACCGCAGCGTCTTGGGGGACGTCCCGCAGGCCCATGACCGCTCGTATTGGCTGATGAGGTGAAAGTTCGCCGTCCGGGGTTCGGGCCGTGAGCCGCGGGTTGTCGATCAGCACTGTTCCGGTGCCCACCAGGATCGCGTCAATGAGTCCGCGCAGTCCGTGGTTGTCGGCCAGCGACTCCGGACACGAGATCCACTGGCTGGTGCCGTCCACCGCGGCGATGCGGCTGTCCAGGGTCTGCGCGATATGCAAGGTGACGAACGGACGCTTGGCCGCAACGGCGTCGAACCAGTCACGGTTCAGGTCCAGCGCCTTTTCGTCTTCCAGCCCGGAGCTGACCTCAACACCGGCGGCCGTGAGCGTACGCGCTCCGCCCGCGGCGGGGTCATGGGGATCGTCGACGGCGTAGATCACCTTCGCGATTCCCGCGGCAATGATGGCTTGGGCGCAAGGCCCGGTGCGACCCACATGGTTGCAGGGCTCCAGGGTGACCACCATGGTGGCTCCCACGATGTCGATGTCTTTCCCGCGGGCTTCGGAAATCGCGTCGGCTTCAGCATGGGCCGTTCCGGCCCCTCGGTGGTAACCCGTTGCCAGCTGCTCGCCCTCAGGACTGAGGATAACGGCCCCGACCAACGGATTGGCTCCCCGGGGACCTGCCAGGGCCGCCATCAAAGCGGCATCCATGGCCGCACGTTCAGCATCGGTGTAAGGCGCTTTTCCGGCGCTCACTGTACGGCTCCCGCACTTACGGCAACTGCCGGTTTGGCATCACGGACGGCACGTTCACGCTTTTCTGCCCGCCACCAAACGAAGAACCCGGTGAGGGTGAAGAAGCCATAGAACAAGTACATGACCGCGCTGGCGTAATACCCGGCGCTGAAAAGCAGCGGCACACCCACGATGTCGACGGCCACCCAGATCAGCCAGAATTCCGTCCACCCGCGTGCCATGCCATAGGTTGCCAGCAGGGATCCCATGAAGGTCCAAGCATCGGCCCAAACGGGCGGGTAGGAGCCAAGGGCATCGAACAAGGGCGTCAGTGCTGCCGTGCCCGCCACCATCGCACCAATCAGGGCAATGCGGACCTTATTGCTGGCCCAACCGGGGACGATGGCGCGGCCTTGGGTGCTTGATTGCCGGCCCTGCTGCCACCGATACCAGCCATAGATGGCGACGGCGATGAACATGATTTGGCGTGCAGCCTGCCCCCACAACGTGGCCGGGGCTGCTGCGCCGAAGACGTTGCCCAGGAAGACTGTGAGCAGGAGGAGGTTACCGACAATGCCGATTGGCCAAGCCCAGACTTTGCGGCGCATACCGCCGAGGGCGCTGAGGAGCCCAAAGATGTTTCCAAGCACTTCGCGTAAGACAAGAGCAGATCCTCCAACGGGGATCTGTGCTTCGAAGAGCCATCGCAGAAAGTCCATGCCGTTCCTTCCCAGTAAGCCGCGATGACTCCGGGGGTGTACGACAGCGCAACGCCGGGCGTTCGCAAAAGGAACGCCCAAGGCATGACTGTACGTGCTTCTCCCATCCAGACTTTAACTGTCGGTACCGGAATTTCACCAGTTCAACCGTCCGCCACCGAACGCCCAATTTCTTGAGAATCCAATGGCTCGCGGGTCGCGGACTATAACCGCCGGTTCGGACTTACACCGACCCCGGAGCACGTATGTGTGTTGTTATTCTGCCACAACTACCAAGATGTCCGGGCTATTCCCTGGCCATCTTCGTAACATGTGGTGACGGTCGTCAGGCTTTCGTCGCGGAAGCAGCCTGGCCCGCAGCGCGGAGACGGTCGATCGCTTCTGCAGGGTCCTGATGCCCATAGACAGCCGAGCCCGCAACGAACACGTTGGCGCCTGCCTCGGCAGCCCGGACAATGGTCTCCTCAGTGATGCCGCCATCCACCTGGATGGCAACGCCGATGCCCGAGCCTTCGATTGCCGCCCGGGCACGACGGATCTTGGGCAAAGTGATGTCCAAGAATGGCTGTCCCCCGAATCCGGGCTCCACCGTCATGATCAGCAACATGTCCAGCTCGCTCAGCATGTCCAGGTAGGGCTCCACGGGCGTGGCGGGGCGAAGGGCCATGCCTGCCTTGGACCCGCGGGCGCGTAACTCGCGAGCCAGTTTTACGGGCGCCATGGCTGCCTCGGCATGGAATGTCACCGAAGCGACACCGGCATCCGCGTAGGCAGGTGCCCAGCGGTCGGCGTCGGAAATCATCAAATGCGCATCCAGCGGCACCGGACTGACCGCTTGAATTCTCTGCACCACGGGCAGTCCAAGCGTCAGGTTGGGCACGAAATGGTTGTCCATAACGTCCACGTGGACGGCATCCGCATTGCTGATCCGCTGGAGTTCCGCCTCAAGGTTGACGAAATCCGCTGAAAGGATGCTCGGGTTGATACAGCACTGAGACAAGGCAGCCCCCTCTAATGGGTGATAGTCGAAAGCTCGCTGATGGTCTAAAGGTTGGTAGCTACGGCTTCTTGCGGATGATCGCCATGAACATGGCATCCGTCTGGTGCACGTGCGGCCACAACTGGGCAGTGAGCTCGTGACCAGCGCCGAGGCTGCCGGTGAGGCTGACATCGTCCAACGCTTGTCCGGCGTCGAGGAGTTCAAGGTCCCCACGCTTGGCCAACACATCAGTAACAACAGCTGTGGTTTCGGCCGGATGTGGCGAACACGTCACGTAAGCTACGACGCCACCAGGCCTGACGGCGTCAAGCGCGGACTTCAGCAAGTCACGCTGCAGCGGACCCAAGTCTCCGATGTCCTTGGGAGAGCGACGCCACCGCGATTCGGGCCGCCGTCGCAGTGCCCCAAGACCACTGCAAGGCACGTCGACGAGCACACGGTCAAAAGTCCCGGGCTGCTCCGCACCCACGTCACGGCCGTCGCCGGTCCGCACTGTCCAAGCCTCGTTGGGAACAGCCGAGAGCGCTTGCTGAACAAGCTTGGCCCGGTGCGGGGCAGGCTCGTTGGCCAGGAGAGTTGCGCCGTCGCGGTAGGCCAGGGCAGCCAAAAGAGCCGCCTTACCCCCGGGGCCGGCGCACAAGTCCAGCCACCGCTCACCCTGTGCAGGCGACTCCCCCAGCTCGACTCCGGCCAAAGCCCGAGCCACAAGCTGTGATCCGACGTCCTGAACACGCGTTGTTCCGCGCCGGACCGATTCGAAACGGCCCAGGTCACCGCCAGCGGAGAGAGCTGAATCTTCCACCAGCTCACCGGCGGTGGCTCCATTGTCAAAAGCCTCGTCGAGGTTTCCCAGTCCTGGCAAGGCCACCAAGTTGACCACCGGCGCGGCGTTATCTGCCTCCAGGAGGGCGTCGATTTCGTTTTTGGGTCGACCATGGTTCACCAATGATTGGCGAAGTGCCCGGACAATCCATTCAGGGTGTGCATGGCGCAAGGCCGCGATTTTGGTTTCGTCGGATTCGTCATCCAGCAGGATCTCAAGCCACTCGGCCATGCTGTGGGCCGTGACCTTGCGAAGTACTGCATTGATAAGGGCCGACGGACCGGCACCGATAACCGCGCGTGCCAGGCCGACAGTCTGGTCCAGCGCGGCATGGGCGGGAACGCGCATGGAGAGCAGCTGGTGGGCACCGATTCGCAGGGCATCCAGGATTGCAGGATCCAATTGCTCCAAGGGGCGGTCCACGCAACGGGCCAGAATGGCATCGTAGGTACCTTGGCCACGCAAAGCCCCATAGCTCAATTCAGTGGCAAAGCCGGCATCCCGACGGTCCAGGCGGTGTTCCCTGATGCGCGCCGGAAGCACGAGGTTTGCGTAGGCATCTTCGGAGGCAACTGCGCGGAGTACTTCAAAAGCCACTAGTCGGGCTGGATCCGCGCGGCGCGTACGCTGCGACGGAGCGTTATTCGTGAAGCCCCTCTGCGGTCCCCTGTTTCGCTCCCGGCCCTGGGCGTTGCGCTTACTCTCGCCACGGGCTCCACGGTTGCCCTGCGAGTCACGGTTTCCCGCCCCGCCGCCGTCCCGGCTCCCGCTGTTGTTGGGGCCTCGGCGGCCGGACTCGCTCATTCGAATACCACTCTTTCAGGTGTCGCCAAGCCGCGGGCCCAATCGGCCGACGACATCATTTTCTTACCAGCCGGTTGGATCCGGCCAAGCTCCACTGCATGCGAACCTGTACCCACCAGAACCGATTTGCCCTCCACCCGGATGCTTCCCGGAGGAAGGTCCTTGATCTCGGGACGGAGAGCTACAGGTTCAAGTTTGACCCTCTGGCCTTCCAAGGTTGTCCACGCTCCGGGTTCAGGAGTAACTCCGCGCGCACGGCGGTTCAAAGCAAGGGCCGGCTGCTGCCAGTCCAAGCGTCCATCGTCGAGAGTCAGTTTGGGGGCAAGGGAGATCACTCCGTTTTGAGGCTGCGGAGCGGCCTGACCCGCGTCAATAACGGAAAGAGTCTGGCTCAGCAGAACCGCGCCGCTGATGGACAGTCGTTCGAGAAGATCGCCCGCAGTATCTTCCGGACGAACTGTTTCAGTCAGTGTCCCGAACACCGGCCCGGTATCGAGGCCCTCTTCAAGTTGGAAAGTAGCCGCCCCGGTGACATCGTCACCCGCGATGATGGAACGCTGCACGGGGGCAGCGCCGCGCCATGCCGGAAGCAGGGAGAAGTGCAGATTGACCCAGCCGTGCCTGGGGACACCCAAGGCAGCTTTAGGAACGATGCCGCCGTAGGCAACGATGGCGGCGACGTCGGGAGCGAACTCCGCGATTCTGGCCGTCGTGTCGGCGTCGACCTTTGCAGCGCGAATGACCTCAATACCGAGTTCCATCGCCCGGGCAGCCACGGGCGATGGAGTCAGGATACGTTTCCGGCCCACGGGCGCATCCGGCCGGGTGAGAACCGCAACGATGTTGAAGCCTGCCTTGACCAGCGCGTCCAACGACGGCACTGCCACAGCCGGCGTTCCGGCGAAGAGTACCCTCACTCGGGCACCCCGAAGCTTCCGCCCCCAAAGCTGGACCCGACGGAATTGGCGCGCTTGGACGTGGTTTGCTCAGTGATCGCGTGGTAGTTGGCGTTTCGGATGGCCCGGAGGGCGGCCTTACGGTCATCGCCTTCCAGCCTGTCGGTGTACAGGACACCATCAAGGTGATCTGTTTCGTGTTGGAAACAGCGGGCGAGCATGCCTTCAGCCTCCACCGAGACCGGATTGCCGTTCAGGTCCACACCGGTTGCCCGGGTGGCCCGGAAGCGACGCACAGGGAAGCCGAGGCCGGGAATGGAAAGGCAACCCTCTACCTCGTCCGGTTGGAAGTCCTCACTGTTTTCCAGGACCGGGTTGATGATGTGGCCTTCCACTCCCCCGATGCGATAGGTAAACACGCGCTGGCTGACGCCCACCTGCGGCGCAGCTAGGCCTGCACCTTCTACGTCTTCCATGGTTTCCGTCATGTCAGCTACCAGCTTGGCGAGCTCCGGACCAAAATCGGTGACGGGGTCAGCTACGGTGCGCAGCACCGGGTCCCCGATGATTCGGATACTCAAAATTGCCATCTGCTGTCAGTCCTCACGATCGTCAAACCAGGTTCCGGTTGTTGCGGAGCCTAAGCCAGTTTAGTTGAGGACTAGGCAGGTGACGGTGCCGCTCCAGCTGAGGCAAAGACCGGCGGAGCAACAGGCAGCAATGGCTGCCCTGCAGCGACAACGTCCGCTGACATCTCCCACACCCGCCGAAGGGCACAGAACTTCCACCAATGATGCTTGAGGATGTCCGGGTTGGCCCGCTGCGGCCTGACTTCGGTCTCACCGATGGCCACCGCCAGCAGCATGGGGTTGTCTCCGTATTTCCACGGCTCCCATTCACCCGCAACAGGATCCACCAGGCTTTCCTCGGCCTTCATCCCGGCCGCGAGTTGCATGACCACTTTGTCATCCAGGGCCTTGACTGTCCCGTCCCTGGTGGTGCCCTTGGTTTTGTAGTCAATCAGGCAGATGCGACCGTTGATCCGGGCCACGAGGTCCAGCGTCCCGGCATAACCCACTGTCTTGTTCCACACAGTGATCTCCGGTGCCAGCGGCTCCACCCGGTAGAGCTCCCACCATTCGTCAAAACGGGCAGCAAAGGCCTGTTCGCCGTGGGCAGCGAGGTCGTCCCTGCATTCCTGCATCCGGTGCGGCCGCCCCATCGCCCGCAAAGCTACCTGTTCGCAGTAGGTGTGGACGCGGTCACCGCGTGCGGCCGCCGCATCCCGGTAAACCTCCGCGGCTTTGGAAGCTTTGTTGATTGCCTGGCGGATTTTAGCCGGGCTCCCGAGAATCGAGGGAAGCTCAGGATCCGCCGCCAGGCTGCTCGCCCCCATATAACTGAACCACCCGTCCAGGGCGTGCGCCTGTTGCCCTATCACCGTAGTAATGGAGGGCACGGAAAATTGCTCAGTTGTGGAGCGGGCGTACATCCGGCCGTAGTCAGTAGCGTGGGCAAGCAGTGGAGCAGTCATACAAAGACTGTGTCATAGAGGGCCGACAGAATTCATCCGCGGGAAGATCAGCGCCAGTTGCTCGGGAGGCAGCCTGGCGAGCTTGCCGGCGAGGATCGGGGCGGTCAGCGCGAGATCCGCGAACGGCGTGGCAGGTTCCGTTGAGACAGTGGCCTTGGCCGGAAGCAGTTCCGGCTCGTCTTGTTCGCGCATGCTGATGTGTGTCGTGTCCACACAGTTCGTGACGCAGAAACCCGCAATCCGCCAAACGAACCTGCTGCAAAGAAAAACCCCGTCCGAACTGACTCAAATCAGTCCAAACGGGGTTTAACCATTGCATACAGGTGGTGGGCGATACTGGGTTCGAACCAGTGACCTCTTCGGTGTGAACGAAGCGCGCTACCACTGCGCCAATCGCCCGGGTGCAAAGAAAACACTAACGGACCATGGCCGGAATGCAAAACGCGCGAACCCCCACCACAAAGGAACTAACTACATCCATGGAATTACAGCCTTGAAACTCGCCCCAAACCGCGTAAGTACAAGGATCCAGCGACCTTCAGGTTCAAAAGCAGGCTACCGATTTGGAGTTTGCAGGAACCTCCTATAGAGTTTTTACTCGTCGGAAAGCGACGGAATGCCTGCAGGGCTGCCCGCCGAAACGACACTGCGGACGTAGCTCAGCTGGTAGAGCACCACCTTGCCAAGGTGGATGTCGCGAGTTCGAATCTCGTCGTCCGCTCGCAAGGCACTGTCAAGGCAAGAATTCCCCGGAATCCTGCTTACACGGTGGGTTGGCCGAGAGGCGAGGCAGCGGCCTGCAAAGCCGTATACACGGGTTCGAATCCCGTACCCACCTCGGTGAAAACCATGTCTTCCAGCTGTTGGCTGGATGCATGGGCGATTGGCGCAGCGGTAGCGCGCTTCCCTGACACGGAAGAGGTCACTGGTTCGATCCCAGTATCGCCCACCAGAACAAGGCAACTTGTTTGTTGTTGAAGGCCAGGCATCAGCCCGGCAGACAGCATGTGCGGACGTAGCTCAGCTGGTAGAGCACCACCTTGCCAAGGTGGATGTCGCGAGTTCGAATCTCGTCGTCCGCTCTCCTTTTTGTAGGACCCGGTAACGGGCGATTGGCGCAGCGGTAGCGCGCTTCCCTGACACGGAAGAGGTCACTGGTTCGATCCCAGTATCGCCCACCAGAACAAGGCAACTTGTTTGTTGT
>NZ_JBIVXN010000003.1:245709-433693 GCF_044769165.1 Paenarthrobacter sp. NPDC090517
TGTTGAAGGCCAGGTATCAGCCCGGCAGACAACATGTGCGGACGTAGCTCAGCTGGTAGAGCACCACCTTGCCAAGGTGGATGTCGCGAGTTCGAATCTCGTCGTCCGCTCCAAAGAGAGAAAGCAGCTCCCCGGAGCTGCTTTTTTTATGCCCGGATTCGGCCAATACTCAATTGATTATTGGAAGTAACCGATACCCCTCAGAAGAAGTCGCTTTATCTAATGTGATTCGGCTCGCATAATGTACTGCGAGCTCATCACCGTTCCACGCCTACCGGCAGGAGTACCCCCATGAACCAAATGACGGCATCAAAGTCCGTCCTGAGGCGCAAGCCCATCGACGATATCGAGGAAGAGAATAAACACAGCGGACTTTTTAAGAGTCTTGGCCTCTGGCAACTGACAGCCATCGGCGTCGGCGGAATCATCGGCGTCGGCATCTTCTCGCTGGCCGGGCTGGTAGCCCATGGCAGCGAGAGCAACCCGGGCGTCGGCCCTGCCGTGCTCTTCTCGTTCCTGATCGCCGGTCTCGCTTCCGGCGCAGCAGCGTTGTCCTACGCCGAATTCGCCGGCATGATTCCCCGGGCCGGATCGGCCTACACCTACGGCTACGTTGCCTTGGGAGAGATCATCGGCTGGTTCATCGGCTGGGACCTCCTGCTTGAGTACATCGCCATCGTGGCTGTGGTGGCCATCGGGATTTCCGGGTACTTCGATGCATTCCTTTCCGGCATCGGAATCCATATGCCCACGTGGATGACGTCCACCGCTGATGAGGGCAAGGGCGGCATCATCAACCTGCCGGCCATCCTCGTTTGCCTCCTGGTCACCTGGATCCTGAGCCGGGGCACCAAGGCATTTGGCCGCTTTGAACTGGTAGCAGTTGCCATCAAGGTCATCCTGATCCTGTTCATCATCGGCCTGGGTATTTTCTACATCAACACCGAGAATTACAACCCGTTCATGCCCAGCGGATTCGGCCCCGTCCTGGCCGGTGCCGCTACCGTGTTCTTCGCCGTCTTCGGCTATGACGCCATGAGCACCGCTGCGGAAGAGGCGAAGGACGGCAAGAAGCACATGCCCAAGGCCATCATCCTCTCCCTCATCGTGGCCATGCTGCTTTACGTTGCCGCGACACTGGTGCTCACCGGCATGCAGAACTACAAGGACATTGATCCCACAGCCGGCTTCGCATCGGCGTTCCAGGGCGTCGGCCTGCCAGTCATCGCCACCATCATTTCGGTGTTCGCGGTCCTGTCCATCCTCACCGTGATGCTCACCTTCCTTCTGGGTGTCACCCGCGTGTGGTTCTCCATGAGCCGCGACGGCCTTCTCCCCGGCTGGTTTGCCAAGACTGACCGCCACGGGACTCCGCAGCGCGTCACGTGGATCGCAGGTGTTGCTTCGGCGTTCCTCGCAGGCGTCTTCCCCATCAAGGAAGTTGCCGACCTCACCAACATCGGCATCCTGGCTGCCTTCGTGGTGGTCTGCGTTTCAGTGATCGTCTTCCGCTACACCAAGCCCAACGCTCCCCGCACGTTCCGTTTGCCGTTCATGCCGGTTGTTCCCGCCTTCGGTGTCCTTGCATCGGCCTTCCTCATGTTCCAGCTCCATTGGGAAACCTGGTTGCGGTTCGGGGCCTGGCTTGTAATCGGCCTGATCATCTACTTCGCCTATGGACGCAGGCACTCCCTCATGAATCCGGACAGCCCGCGCCACAAGGTCGAAAATCAGCCGTTGGCGTAGTTCATCCACAGGCCGCCGCTGAACCCTTGGCACCCCGGAGAACTGGTGTTAGGGTCGGACGCGGAGGAGCGAACTGGCTCCGCGAATGGAAGGGAGGTGCCCGTGGGTTTAATTGACGACCTGAAGGGCAAGGCTCAGGGTCTCATTCAAGGCAACGAAGAAGCCATCAAGAATGGCATCGACAAGGCCGGGGATTTTGTGGACCAGAAGACGGGCGGCAAGTACGCCGGTCACGTCGACAAAGTCCAGAATGCCGCTTCCGATTTCGTGGCCAAGAACGACGGTAAGCCTGGACAGGCTCCCGTCACGGATGAGCCGAAGCAGCCGTAGCTGCCTGAGCCGCCGTACCAGATACGTCAAGGGGGCACCGGTCCCGCCGAGAGGCGCCACCGGTGCCCTTGGCGTTTAAGTGGCAGCCGCTAAACCGGCTGGTCAGGTACGTTGGACGTTATGCCTTCAGCTTCCACCTCTGCCGTCCAAAGCCGTGCCGCCAAGGAGACGCTGGGACCACCCATCACGGCAGGCATCGTCACCGCCCTGGTGGGTTTCACCTCGTCGTTCGCTGTGGTTCTTGCAGGTTTGAAGGCTGTCGGGGCGAACCAGGCCCAGGCATCCAGTGGGTTACTTGCGCTAACGCTCACCTTCGGTCTGGGCATCCTGTGGCTCTCATGGCGGTCCCGGATGCCCGTGACGTTGGCGTGGTCCACGCCCGGGGCGGCGTTGCTCGCCTCCGCTGGAATGGTCGACGGCGGCTGGCCGGCTGCTGTAGGTGCCTTCCTCATCGTCGGGGTGCTGATCGTCCTGACAGGGCTCCTTCCCGTCTTGGGGAGGATCATGGCGAAGATCCCCACCGCACTGGCACAGGCAATGCTCGCCGGCGTGCTGCTCCCCCTTTGCCTTGCTCCGTTCAAATCGTTGGGATCGGCTCCCCTGTTCATCGCGCCGGTGGTGGTGTGCTGGGTGGTCTTGATGAAATTCGCACCACGTTGGTCGGTGCCGGCATCGCTGCTCGTCGCACTGGCGGTTATCGGCGTCCACATCGTGTCCAACGGGGTTCACATCCCCGCCGCCAGCCTCCTGCCGAGGCTGGAGTGGACCACCCCCGCTTTTACCGTTGAGGCTGCAGTGGGTTTGGCACTGCCCTTGTTCATCGTCACCATGGCGTCACAAAACATTCCCGGCGTCGCGGTCCTGAAATCGTTCGGCTACACCACCCCGTGGCGTCCGTCGATGCTGATAACCGGAGCGGGCACCATCGCGGGAGCGCCATTCGGAGGCCATGCGATCAATCTGGCCGCCCTCAGCGCAGCCTTGGCGGCAGGTGAGGAGGCCGGTAAGGACCACGGCAGGCGCTGGATCGCCGCGTTCGTCTCAGGCTTTGCTTATCTGATCCTGGCCGTTGCCTCAGCAGCACTGGTCACTTTGGTGGCTGCAGCCCCACCCGGACTTCTTGAGGCCGTAGCAGGCCTCGCACTCCTTGGGACGCTGGCCTCGTCCATCTCATCCGCTCTGGCAGTGGCCGAGGAACGCATCCCGGCCTGCATCACTTTCCTGCTGGCAGCCTCAGGCCTGAGCTTCGCCGGCGTTGGCGCTGCCTTCTGGGCGCTGGCAGGCGGCATCCTGGTGCGATGGATGCTGAAAAGCCGCGAACCTGTTCACAAAGCGTGAAGCAGGCCGGAAGCCCGGTTCAACCGAGACGCCTGAAGCAAGCAGTAAACCCGGATCAGGCAGGTTCGTGGTTCTGGGCCTCACGGGCAAGAGCCGTCAGCCTGGAGACAGCGCGGAAGTACTTCTTCATGTAGCCACCGGTCATCATCTCTTCGGTAAAGAGCTGATCGAAAGGTACGCCACTGGCCAGGATCGGCACGTCTTTGTCATAGAGCCGGTCCGCAAGAACCACAAAGCGGAGGGCGACAGCCTGTTCGGTGATGGTTTCGACGTCGCTCCACACCACGGCCTCCACGCCCGAGATGAGCTGCCGGTAACGGCTGGGGTGGACGGCGGCCAAATGATTCACGAGTGTGCGGAAATCGTCCACAGCCACGGTTTTTCCGTCGAACTCGGCACGCATACGGTGCTTAAGTTCCTCGGTCTTGAGGGGTGCGGGAGCCGCGGGCAAACCGCGGTGGCGGAAGTCTTCGCCGTCGATCCTGACGACGTCGAACTGGTCCGCGAGTACCTGTATTTCGCGCTGAAAGTCCACCGCCGCGAAGCGCCCTTCACCCAGGGAACCGGGGAGGGTGTTGGACGTTGCCGCAAGCTTCACACCGGCGTCGGCGAGTTCCCGCATGAGCCGGGACATGAGCACGGTGTCGCCCGGATCATCAAGTTCGAATTCGTCGATGCACACCAGCTTGTAGCTGCTCAGCGCTTCCACAGTCTTACGGAAGGACAGCGCACCCACGAGGTTGGTGTATTCCACGAACGTTCCGAAGGCCTTCGGGCCCGGGGACCTGTGCCAAAGGGAAGCCAGGAGGTGGGTCTTACCCACACCAAAACCGCCGTCGAGGTAGATTCCTGCCCTCGTTGCCGGCGCCTTCTTGGCGAACAACTTTTTGAAGAGACCTCCACCTTCATCGGATCCCACGCCATCGGCAAATCCGGAAAGCAGCTTCACTGCGTTTGCCTGGCTCGGCTGGGAAGGATCCGGCCGGTAACTGTCGAACGATACCTCTCCGAATCGCGGAGACGGGTAGAAACCCTTGAGGAGTTCCTCCACGGAGACTGCCGGTGTGCGGGCAGCCAGTTGTTCGATCTTTACCACGGTGGTCCGTTCCTTTGGTTTTAGGTCCCCAGCAAGAATACCGGCATCGGACACTCGGAAAACCGTCACGTGACCAAGCCCATGTTTCACCGTATGACCACAGGGAAGCATTCCTCGCTGCCCGTGGTTAGTGTTGGAGCACGCCCGGCCGGCACCTGCACCACCTTCCACGGCCTGGCTCCGACCGTTGTCAGTGAAAGGCCATCACCATGTCCTACCCAGTTGAACAGAACGAAAAGTTTGCATCGTATGCGAACCCGGAACGACTTGTGTCCACTGAGTGGCTCGCGGCAGCCCTTGCAGACGGCGCCATTGCCGACGGCAAGCTTGTGGTTGTTGAGTCCGACGAAGACGTTCTCCTCTACGAAACCGGCCACATCCCGGGCGCCGTCAAGATTGACTGGCACACCGACCTGAATGACGAGGTCACCCGCGACTACGTGGACGGTGCCGCTTTTGCCGCCCTCGCGGCCTCCAAGGGCATCTCCCGCGACAGCACCGTGGTCATCTACGGTGACAAGTCCAACTGGTGGGCTGCCTACGCGCTCTGGGTCTTTACGCTGTTCGGGCATGAGGATGTCCGCCTCCTCGATGGTGGCCGCGACAAGTGGATCGCCGAAGGCCGCGAGCTGACCACCGACGTCCCCCAGCCCGCAGTGGGTGAATACCCGGAGGTGGAACGCAATGATGCTCCCATCCGCGCGTTCAAGGAAGACGTCCTTGCCCACCTGGGCAACCCCCTGATAGATGTCCGCTCCCCTGAGGAGTACACGGGACAGCGAACGCACATGCCGGCCTACCCGGAAGAGGGCGCGCTGCGGGGCGGCCACATTCCCACCGCCGCGTCCATCCCGTGGGCACGCGCTGCGGCTGAAGACGGCACTTACCGGAGCCGTGAAGAGCTCGAAGCCCTGTACCTTGGCGAGGCTGGCTTGGAACCCGGCGATGACGTGGTGGCCTACTGCCGCATCGGCGAGCGTTCCAGCCACACCTGGTTCGCGCTGAAGTACCTGCTGGGCTTCGACACTGTCCGCAACTACGACGGCTCCTGGACCGAGTGGGGCAACGCTGTGCGGGTTCCCATCGTCAAGGGCGCCGAGCGCGGTTCCGTTCCTGCGTCCCTCGTCAGCAACTAGGGCTCGTCAGAACAAGGCAGGGATCAAGGCATCCGTAGTGTTCGGCCACACAAGATGCATTGACCGCTGTTGTGCGTAAGCTGGAAGTGATGAGTACGAACACTTTGCCCACCGCCCTGGCGGAAATCGTCGATGACTTCCAGGCACTGACGGAGCCTGACCGCCTGCAACTCCTGCTCGAATTCTCGAGGGGCTTGCCGGAGCTTCCAGAGCGCTTGAAGGACCACCCTGAACTGCTGGAACAGGTTGTGGAGTGCCAGTCACCGTTGTTTCTCACCATTGAGTCCGAGAAAAATCCCGACGGCGGCGCCCGCGCCTACCGGCTCTTCTTCAAAGCTCCCCAGGAGGCGCCCACAACCCGCGGCTTCGCAGGGGTCCTGCACGAGGGCTTGGATGGACTGACTGCTGAGGAAATCCTTGCGGTGCCTGACGATATGCCGGAGCTGTTGGGCCTCACCCGGGCCATCACTCCCCTGCGCATGCGGGGAATGACTGCCATGCTGGGGCGTATCAAGCGGAAAGTCGCAGCCGCCAGCCGGCTGGAAAACTGACCCGCTGGAAAACTGAAGGGCACAACCACAGGTATGGCCAAGAAGATGGCTTCACAGGGAACGCCGGCTACTGCAGCACTTGCAGCGGCCGGCGTTCCCTTCGTGTTGCACCCCTATGCCCACGATCCCTCAGCGGCCAGTTACGGCATGGAGGCCTCGGAAGTCCTGGGCATCGAGCCTGAGCGGGTTTTCAAGACCCTCATGGTGGAGGTTGAAGGCCGCCTGGCAGTGGCCATCGTCCCGGTGTCCGGAAACCTCGACCTCAAGTCGGTCGCTGCCGCCCTCGGGTCCAAGAAGGCAGCAATGGCCGAGCCCAAGGCCGCCGAACGGCGCACTGGATATGTGCTGGGAGGCATATCACCTTTGGGACAGCGGCAGCCCTCACCCACGGTGCTTGACGAGTCCGCCTTGAGCTTGGCTACCCTCCTTGTTTCCGGAGGCCGCCGTGGACTGGACATTGAGCTGGCTCCGGCCGATCTCATCCGGCTCACCAAGGCCATCACGGCTCCGATCGGCACTGCGTCAAGCATCAAGGGCTGACCCGGCACCGCCGGTAGCCACCCTGTACCGCCAGGGGCCCTCAGGCGGGCTGCCCCGTAGCGCCCACCTGCCCGGGATTGTTTCGGGGGGCCAGTTGCCTCTGCAGCCAGGCGCGGACCAGGCGCTCCCACCGTTCGGGGTCGACGTTCCACTCTTTGGTGTGCCGGGCGCCGTCGAACGGCTCAAAGGTGACCATCTCGGGGTTCTTCTCCGCAAGGCTGGCGGAGGGCCCGAAGGGCACGTAGTCGTCGTCCACGCTGTGGATCAGCAAGGTGGGGGTCCGCAACTCGACTGCCCGCGCTTCCCAGTCCATCGCTTTCAGGTCCACAGGCGCGGATAGTCCGGTCAGCCTGCGCCCCAAGGGATGGCTCAGCATCATCTGTCCATACCGACCCACGTTGTACGGGATCCTGTTCATCTCGGCGTGATGGGCCATCACATTGACCCAGTTGATGACCGGGGCATCCAGTACCAACGCGCGGATGAGGTGGCGGTGCTTGGACAGGTCGGCTGTTTGCAGGCTGATCGCCCCGCCCATGGACCAGCCAAACAGAACTATTTCCTGCGCGCCCTGATCGAGTGCGTACTCGATCGCGGCCTCAACGTCGCGCCATTCCGTGGAACCGAGGCCGTATCGTCCATCCGGCGCGGCGGGGGCAAGGCCGTCATTACGGTAGGAGATCAGGAGGCTATCCATCCCGAGTTCACGAGCAGCGCGGACGGCACGGAGGCCTTCCAGGCGCGTCGCTCCGCGGCCATGGACCATGATTGCGCACACTGGCGCCGCTGCCGAAGCTTCGGCCCGGATCAGCCAGGCAGGTGCTTTCCCGCCCTTGATCTCTATGTCCACGTCCTCGGCCGCAAGGCCGATCGCGGCCGGGTCCGGGTACGTTGCACCGCTCCACCAAGCACGGCGAGCCTCCGAGAGGTTTCCGCTGTAAACTTCCTCGACTTCCCGCAGCACGGTTTGCTCGGCGGGCGAATAGGACACAATTTGGCCGATCCTGGCATGTCCTTGGCCGCCGGAGAAGAAGAGGCTGAAGACGCCGTCGATGGTGGTATCGGGGGTGGCCGCAAGAATGACTTGTTGTCCCTTGTCACCGCGGATCACGGCAAGCACTTCCTGATCCTCGTGCCGGGCGGCGGGCGTAATGACACGACGGGCAAAATACACGGCGAGCGCCGAGGACCCCGCACCTACCAGCCCGGCTACGGTACCGCCGGCCAGGAAGCCTGCGATGGCCCATTTGGTGCGGAGGGAGAGTTTCTTATCTGCAGCGTCGCTCGCTGGCGGGGTAGTCGATGCCATGGTTCCATTGTTGCTGCTCAGCGGCTGTGCTTGGGGCAGGCGTGGACCGCGCGGCGCATCGGCCCGCGATTCCTGGCGCGTGAATCAGAGTCGCAAAAGTCTGCGGACACCGGTTCGCCGGGACTACGCTGTAGCCATGAGTGATCCCATCGTCATCCTGACTGAAGAGCCCCTCGGCCCCGACGACCGCGTTAACATCGCCAAATTGCTTGACGGCGGTGATGCGCCCCTTATTGTCCTGGTCCCCTCAAACACAGAGCGACACCTACTGGTGGATTTCCTGGAGAACCTGTCGCTGCTTGATATCGCCAAGGCGTTCCGGGAGCTCACTGCACAGCATCCTGACCCCGAAGCTGAGCGTGCGGAGGCCTCCGAGACGCTGGCTGCATCGCTGGCCGCGTTGGCCGGGTTGGGCGGTGGCGTCACCGGAGAGGTCGTCGACGGCGGTGCCGTGGCCGGCTTGGTGGCCAAGGTCCGTGCGGTGGACGCTGCCCAGGCGGTGGTCATTACCCGGCCCCATGCCATTTCGGACACGTTCCACACGGACTGGGCCAATAAGGCACAGGATCAGCTGGGTCTTCCGGTCCTCCACCTGTACGCAGGTTCGGGATTTATCGGCGACTCGTGAGCGTTGCATTAGACATGAACACTCCTGACAACACCAGCAAGACAACTTCTGTGCCCGTGGAAAAGAGCGATGCCCAGTGGCGGGAGGAGCTGACGCCCGAGGAATACCGTGTTCTTCGGCAGGCGGGAACAGAGCGGCCGTACACGGGCGAGTACTGGGACACCCACACGGAAGGCGTGTACCAGTGTCGCGCTTGCGGCAGCCAGTTGTTCACCAGCCGGGAGAAATTTGATTCCCATTGTGGTTGGCCGTCGTTCTGGGCGCCCTTGGCCGAAGGCACGGTCCGATATCTGCATGACCGCACCATGGGAATGGATCGTGTTGAGGTCCGGTGCGCCAACTGCGACTCGCACCTGGGGCACGTTTTCGAGGGCGAGGGCTACGGCACGCCCACGGACCAGCGGTTCTGCATCAACTCCGTTTCGCTTCGTTTGGTGACGCAGGAAGAGAGCTAGGCAGTTCCGGACGGCCTGGCGCTTTGCCGGCCCGTCCGGAAATGCGGCGTTATTTGCGGCTCCCTATGGCGGGACTGAATCTCAACCCTCCTCCAAGCACCGAATGACCAAGAGTTTCTTATGCTCAGGTCATTCTTGGATTAGCAATGCTTTTTGCTTGCTACGCTCGGCCCAGAAGCAAACACCACTTCGAAAGGGCCGAGCACCATGACCACCATCACCACCGCCATCCTGCCGCGGGTCACCGCTGACAACGCCGAATGGATGACCCTGAAGGCCGCTGCCACAGCACTGCAGGCTCACCAGGAGCAGGACGGTTCCATTGCCGATTCCGCAGCCCACTCCGAGGCAGCGAGCCTCGTTGCCACAGTGACCGACGCCATCGCTGCCCTGGCACCGCACTTCCCCCACGATGCCCGGTACTTGGAGCTCCTGGTGGAAGACTTCGGCCGGTGGGTGGAAGGCGGGTTCGGAGTGCCGGACTTCCTGGACTCCCTTCAGGCGTTCCAGCCCCAGGAGCAGCGCATCGACGGCCTCCAGCATCTGGTGGTTTTCCCCATGTACACGCAGAACGGCAGCACCAACAGGTTGGTCGAAGCCGTCCTGATCGAGGTTATCTGGCCGGAGTTCATTGGCGGCCTGGAGGCCGGCGAGTACTCCAACAAACTCTTCGTCCCCATCCGCTTCGTGGATTTCACGCCCGGGTACGACACCAACTCGGCTGTACTCTTCCCCGAGACGGTGGCAGTCCGCGAGACCCCTACCTTTACATGGGGCGCCATCTTCGCCGACCGCGAGGCCGCACGTTTCCGCCGCGTCCTCAAGGCAGCTGCGGCCACCACGTCGCTGGAACTGCCCGAGGATGCAGCACAGCTCATCGAGGACCAGGAACTGACGCAACGAACCTTTGTCATGTGGGACCTGATCCACGACCGCACCCACATGCGCGGGGACCTTCCCTTCGATCCGTTCATGATCAAGCAGCGAATGCCATTCTTCCTTTATTCGCTGGAGGAGCTGCGCTGCGATCTGACCGCATTCCGGGAGTCCGTACGCATTGAAAAAGACGAAGAAGCCGACCCCGATGCCCGCAAGCATGCAAAACTCGTCCAGTATGCAGTGATCTTCGACCGGATTTTCCGGTTCGCCATCACGGGCAGCCGCGTCCGTAACTACGACGGCCTGGGCGGCCAGCTCCTGTTCGCATGGATGCACCAGCACCACGTGCTCCACTGGACGGACAGCAAGCTCTCCATCGACTGGGACGAAGCTGCCTCGGTAGTAGTGGAACTCGGCGCCAAAATCGAGGAGCTGTACTGGCGCTCGATCGACCGCCCGAAGGCTGCCCACTGGCTGGCGGCTTACGATCTCATTTCGAGCACCGTGACTCCGCACCCGGCGTCGGTATGGGCCAAGGGCCCGGAAGCGCTGCCCCTGGACGGTCCGCCCCGCGGCCTCACGGACCAGGTGCTGGATGACGAGTTCCCCCTGTCCATGTTCTACGAAGCACTGGAGAAGAAGATGCGCCCTGTCATCGAGTCCACCACCGGCATCACTGGCTCGACGGCGGCCTGATGACCACACTGACCATCCTTGTGACCGGCGGAAGCAGCGCTTCGGGCGTCGCCGTTGCGCGTGCGTTGGCGGCTGCCGGTCACAGGGTCCTCACCGTGGGTTCGGACGATGTCCGGATTAAAGCGGCCGCAGCTGAAGCCGGCAATGGGGCAACTCCCCTGGTTTCCGATCTCTCCAGCTTGGATTCCGTACGGGAACTCGAGGCTGGCATCCGTGACCTCGGCATCGAGGGCATCGACGGCGTGATCCACCTCGTGGGCGGCTGGCGGGGCGCAAAGGGCATCGAAGACCAAACGGATGAGGACTGGGAGTCCATGGAACGGAGCGCTGTGACCACCCTCCGCAACGTCTCCCGGGTCTTCTACAGCCAGGTTGAAGCATCCCCGCACGGCCGTTTCGCCATGGTCTCCTCAACCACTGCCGCTGCTCCAACAGCTGCGGCAGCCAGCTACGCGGCGGCAAAAGCAGCTGCAGAAGCTTGGACCTTGGCATTAGCGGATGGTTTCCGGCGAGCGCAATCCGGAAGCGCCGGAAACCCGGAATCCCCCACCGGGCAACACAGCGCGGCAGTGATTTTTGTGGTCAAAGCCCTCGTGGATCCAGCTATGCGGGAAGCCCATCCCGAAAGGCGATTCCCCGGCTTCACGGACGTTGAAGAACTGGCGGCTGCCGCCGTCGGACTCTTTGAACAACCCGCCGCCACCCTCAACGGCCAGCGCATCCTGCTGGCCAAATAGAATCCCGCCGGCCAAATAGACTTGAAAGCGTGAATGAACAAGTGACGAGCACAACAGAGGCAATCCACAGCGCCAATGAAACCCCCGGCGCGGGTCAGCTGCATGACCCTGCGGTTCGTGGGTTCGCATCGGACAACTACTCCGGCGTGCATCCGGAGATCCTCTCAGCACTGGCAGCCGCCAACGGCGGGCACCAGGTGTCCTATGGTGAGGACGTCTACACAGCAAGGCTGCAAGAGGTACTGGAGCAGCAATTCGGCCCGGGTGTTGAGACCTTCCCGGTCTTCAACGGCACTGGCGCCAACGTTCTTGCCCTGCAATCACTCCTTCCACGCTGGGGTGCGGTGATTTGCGCCTCCACGGCACACATCAACATGGACGAGAACGGTGCACCGGAACGGGTGGGCGGGATCAAGCTCCTGCAAGTGCCCACCGAGGACGGCAAGCTCACGCCCGAGCTGATTGACCGGGAGGCCTGGGGCTGGGGCGACGAGCACCGCGCGCAGCCTTTGGTGGTGTCCATTACCCAAACCACTGAACTCGGCACCTGCTACACGCCCCAAGAAGTGCGGGCCATCGCTGACCACGCTCACGCCAAGGGCATGAAGCTTCACATGGACGGCGCCCGGCTTGCGAACGCCGCAGCGCACCTGGACGTTCCCCTCCGCGCGTTCACCCGCGACGCCGGCGTGGACATCCTGTCCTTCGGCGGTACCAAGAACGGACTTCTTTTTGGTGAAGTCGTGGTTGCCCTGAACCCGGAGGCAGCTGACGGCCTTAAGTTCCTGCGCAAGATGAACATGCAATTGGCATCGAAAATGCGTTTTATCTCGGCCCAGTTCATTGCCCTGCTGGAGGATGGCCTGTGGCTGCGTTCCGCCGCACACGCCAACGCCATGGCCGCCCGGCTGCGAACGGCAGTGGAAGGACTCGACGGCGTGGAGCCAACCCAGGCAACGCAGTCCAACGGCGTGTTCGCCATCCTTCCCGAAGGCGTGGCGGACAAGCTGCGTGAATCCTTCGCTTTCTACGACTGGGATGCCGCCCGGCGCGAAGTTCGGTGGATGTGTTCGTTCGATACCACGGAGCAAGACATTGACGCTTTCGTGGCGGCAATTAAGCGTGAACTGGCCTGACAGTCAACACGTGCAAACCGGGGCGGCGAGCCTGCACAGATTCGCCGCCCCGGACGCATAATCTGCGATGGTGAACGCCCTCGCACAGGTTCCCTCGGAATTTCTCTTCGCCTTGGGATCGCTACGAAAAGCACAATGCCGCAGCGAACTGCGGCTTGACGAGATCCCCGCGCCGGCCCGTCTGGCTCCCTATGCAGTTGCCCTGGGAGCTGAAGTTTTCAGCCCCACTGCGGCAACCCGCCAAGTTCCCGTCCATGGACCCGCGGCCAAGGCCTTCGCCGCGAACCAAGGCAGCAGTCCCTCAAGCGAAGAGGACGACGAACTGGCCACTGGCCGCTTCATCCTCCTTTATGACCCCGACGGTTCTGCCGTTTGGGAGGGGGAGTTCCGCATCGTCACCTACATTCGGGCTCAAATGGACGCAGAGATGGGGAACGACTCCATGCTTGGCTCTGTTGCCTGGACCTGGCTCGTTGACGCCCTGGAAAACCATGCCGCGCCCTATCGCGCTGCCGGCGGCACCGCCACCAGGATTCTCTCCGAAAGCTTCGGCACCTTGGCTGAACGGCCGGACACCATAGATATAGAACTCCGCGCATCCTGGACACCGGCAAGCCAGGATGTTCAAGCCCACCTCGAAGCGTGGTCCGACATGGTCTGCACCTTCGCTGGCCTGCCGCCCCTGCCACCAGGCGTCACCGGACTGCCCAACAGGAGACTCAATTGAGGGTGAAAATCGTGTCGCCGGGTATGCAAAATGTGCGTGCACAAACCCACTGTGGCCGGAATCGGTAAGCTTAACCCACCATGACCCCTGAAAATCCGGAAAACACCACGGCCGGCGACCCGGTTGCTGATCCCACCACCCACATCAAGGTAGACGGCTTCGATAGCCACGTCCCTGAAATCATCGATCTCGATACTCCCCGCGAGGGAGTACCCCTGGTCATAGATACCCCGTCCGGGCTGGAGCGGTGCGCAGCTGCAATCGCCGCCGGAACAGGACCCGCCGGAGTGGACGCAGAACGCGCTTCCGGGTTCCGCTACGGGCAGCGGGCTTTCCTGGTACAGATCCGTCGCGAGGGCGCCGGAACCTGGCTGATCGATCCCGAACCATTCGAGAACCTGGACATCATCAATGACGCCCTTCGCGGCGTCGAATGGATACTTCACGCTGCCTCACAGGACCTCCCTTGCCTCTCGGAGCTCGGCATGTGGCCGGACAAGCTCTTCGATACCGAACTTGCCGCCCGCCTCGCGGGACTCCCCCGCGTGGGACTTGCCGCCGTCATTGAACAACTTCTGGGATTCGGCCTCGCGAAAGAACACTCCGCTGCCGACTGGTCCACACGCCCCCTGCCGGAACCCTGGCTGCGTTACGCAGCGCTCGACGTCGAAGTCCTTGCAGAACTCCGCGAGGAACTCATCGAATTGCTGGAGGCTGACGGCAAGCTTGAATATGCCGAACAGGAGTTTGCAGGCATCCTCGCGGCGGGCCTTTCCGCCCCGCGCGTGGATCCTTGGCGGAAGACCTCCGGACTCCACCAGATACGCGACCGCCGCCAATTGACAGCGGTGCGTGAGCTGTGGCTTGAGCGCGACCAACTGGCACGCAAACGGGACGTAGCGCCCGGCCGGCTCATCCCTGACTCGGCGCTGGTGGCTGCAGCCAAGGCCATGCCTACCACCGTGCCGCAGCTACTGGCCACCAAAGGCTTCCACGGCCGGTCCGCCCAGAGGGAAGCCCCGCGCTGGCTCCGCTGCATCACCAACGCCCGGACACTCACGGATCTCCCACCCCTGCACTTGCCCACCAACGCCCCGCCTCCGCCGCGGGTGTGGGCGGACAGGGACCCCGAGGCCGCAGCACGCCTGGCCACCGCCAGGCCTGCCCTGCAAGCCAAAGCAGATGAGCTGAAGCTGCCAGTGGAGAACCTGTTGACACCGGATTATTTACGACGGGTCGCTTGGCGCCCTCCGGCTGATGTTTCCCTGGAGTCCGTCGCCGCAGAGTTGCGGTCCCTGGGTGCCCGTGAGTGGCAGATCTCCTTCGCCGCTCCGATACTGACCGACGCGTGCTTGAACCCGGCTCCCCTTCCCGGCAAAGAGTCCAAGGGAAAAGAAGTTCAAACGTCCAAGGACGCGCAACCTTCCAGCAGTGCCGGCTGAGCTCCCGCCCGCCCTGAGGCCTGTCACCCGAACTGAGGTTCGTGGTGGCAGGCCTTTCGCGTCCCCCGGGACACGTGGGCAACGCCTGGGTCGCGGGCCTTGCAAGCTAAGTTACCCACGAGTAACATTGGACCCAATGCCAGCCGAAGCACCCGCGAAGCGGGACTCGGCGCCATGTCTCAACGAGGAGTTATTACATGAGTCCATCACGCAGTGCTCAGAGGAACGTCCGCGACGTCGTCTTCGTGGACGGTGTGCGCACCCCCTTCGGCAAGGCCGGCGAAAAAGGCATATATGCGGGCACCCGCGCCGATGACCTCGTGGTGAAATGCATCCGGGAACTGATGCGCCGGAATCCCTCACTGCCCGCTGACCGGATCGACGAGGTTGCCATCGCCGCCACCACCCAGACCGGTGATCAAGGCCTCACTATCGGCCGCACTGCGGCACTGCTGGCCGGACTTCCCCGCACCGTACCCGGCTTCGCCATCGACCGCATGTGCGCAGGTGCCATGACTGCAGTAACGACGACGGCGAGCGGCATCGGTTTCGGTGCCTACGACGTCGTCATTGCAGGCGGCGTGGAGCACATGGGCAACCACCCCATGGGTGCAGGCGCCGATCCCAATCCGCGGTTCATGTCCGAACGCCTGGTGGACCCCGCGGCCCTGAACATGGGCAACACCGCCGAGAACCTGCACGACCGCTTCCCCGCGATCACCAAGGACCGCACCGACACCTATGCGGCGGCTTCCCAGGCCAAGCTCGCCGCAGCCTACTCCAACGAACAGATCCAGCATGACCTGGTCCCCGTAGCCACCATGAAGCCCGGCCAGGGCTGGACCCTGCACACCGCGGACGAGCCGCCGCGGCCCGGCACCACTGTTGCCGACCTGGCCGAACTGCGAACCCCGTTCCGCGCCCATGGCCGCGTGACCGCTGGCAACGCTGCAGGATTGAACGACGGCGCCACAGCGGCGGTTCTCGCTTCGGCCGAAGCCGCCGAAGAACTGGGCCTCTCAGTCAAGATGCGGCTCGTCTCCTATGCCTTCGCCGGCGTCGAACCCGAAGTTATGGGCATTGGACCGGTTCCCGCCACGGAAAAAGCCCTAAAGAACGCAGGGCTGGGCATCGATGACATTGGACTCTTCGAAATCAACGAAGCCTTCGCGGTCCAGGTCCTTAGTTTCCTGGACCACTTCGGCATAGCCGATGACGATCCCCGGGTCAACCGCTATGGCGGTGCGATCGCCGTCGGACACCCGCTTGCTTCCTCGGGCGTCCGCCTGATGAACCAGCTCGCACGGCAGTTCGAAGAAGACCACTCTGTCCGCTACGGCATTACCACCATGTGCATTGGATTGGGCATGGGCGCCACGGTGATCTGGGAAAACCCGCACCATGCCGCCTACGAATCGTTCACCGTTGACCAGCGCACCACTGACCAGGCCACCGCAGCCACCACCGAAGGAGCCGCCGCATGAGCGCCGCCGAATTCCAGAAGCTCGCCGCACTTTTCCCGGACGAGGTTGTCACGCACTCCTATGTGCAGGACATCCAGCTGCCGGGAGGCACCGGGACGTTCGCACTGATCACGTTGGACAACGGCCTTGACCACTCCAAGCCCACCACGCTGGGGCCCAATACGCTCGTTGAGCTCGGCGACGTTTTGGACAAGCTCAAGGAACGCGCCTCGCGCGGAGAAATCGTTGGCGTCGGCGTTACGGGAAAGCCGTACTTCCTGGTGGCCGGTGCCGACCTTTCTGCCGTAAAGACACTGAAGGAACGCGAGCACGGGCTCTGGATGGCGCAGCTTGGCCACGCCGTCTACAGCACCCTCGCCAACCTGGGTGTTCCGAGCTTCGCCTTCATCAATGGCCTTGCCTTGGGCGGCGGCTTGGAGATCGCCCTGCAGTCCACGTACCGCACCGTCTCTACGGGTGCCGGCGCCTTGGCCTTGCCTGAGGCCTTCATCGGCCTCGTACCGGGCTGGGGCGGCGTCTACATCCTGCCGCGCCTCATCGGTCCCGAGAACGCCGTCAAGGTGATGATCGAGAATCCCCTGAGCAACAACCGCACGCTCACCGGACCGGAGGCGTTCGAGCTCGGCGTGGCCGATGCCGTGTTCGAACCGGCCGACTTCGTGGAACAGTCGCTCGCATGGGCGGCACGTGTCATTTCCGGCGAGGTGACGCCTGAGCGGAAGAACTCCGTTGATGCCACCGATGACGCAGTGACCGCCCGTTGGGCAGCCGCGGTAGCCGCAGGTCGGGCTTTCGTGGAGTCCAAGACCTCCAACGCCTCCCCCGCCCCGGGCAAAGTCCTGGACGTCATGGAGGCCAACCGCACCATGAGCCAAGCCGAATCGGCTGAACTCGAGTGCGAGACCCTCGCAGGGCTCATGCAAACCGACGAATTCCGCTCCACCGTGTACGCGTTCCTGGACCTCGTCCAAAAGCGCTCGAAGCGTCCCGCGGGCGCCCCCGATCGCAAGCTTGCCCGCCCGGTCACCAAGATCGGCGTTGTGGGTGCAGGGCTCATGGCGAGTCAGCTGGCACTGTTGTTCGCCCGGCAGCTGAAAGTCCCGGTTGTCATGACCGATATCGATCAGGCACGGGTGGACAAGGGCGTTGGCTACGTCCACGCCGAAGTCGACAAGATGCTTGCCAAGAAGCGGATCAAGCAGGACGCCGCCAACAGGACCAAAGCGCTTATTACGGGTTCCGTCTCCAAGGAAGCCTTCGCGGATGCCGACTTCGTCATCGAAGCCGTCTTCGAAGAACTGCACATCAAGAAGCAGGTCTTCGCCGAGGTGGAAGCGATAGTTTCTCCCGAGTGCATCCTTGCCACGAACACGTCCTCACTGTCCGTCACTGCCATGGCCGAAGATTTGAAGCACCCCGAACGCTTGGTGGGCTTCCACTTCTTCAACCCAGTGGCTGTCATGCCGCTGTTGGAGATCGTTCGGGCTCCAAAGACCGACGACGCCGTCCTTGCCACCGCATTCGAACTTGCCAAGGGGCTCAAGAAGACTGCCGTCCTGGTCAAGGATGCTGCAGCCTTCGTGGTCAACCGCATCCTGCTTCGCCTCATGGGTGAGGTTATCGCGGCGTTCGACGAAGGAACCCCGGCGGAGGTGGCAGACAGCGCGCTGCGTCCCATGGGGCTGCCAATGTCGCCGTTCACCTTGAGTGCCATGGTTGGCCTCCCGGTGGCCCAGCATGTCCAGGAGTCCCTGCACGCCGCATTCGGCGACCGGTTCCCGGTCTCGCAAAACCTGCAGAAACTCATCGACAACGGAGTGAAGAGCCTCTGGGTCCCCGGGCCTGACGGAACTCCTGTCATCCCGGCGGAGACGCTGGCCATCATGTCCTTCGGCAACACCCCGTCCACTGGCGAAGAAGTCCTCCGGCGCACCCAGGATGCCCTGGCCGAGGAGATCGGACTGATGCTCGGGGAAGGTGTCGTGGCCGGACCGGAAGACATCGACCTTTGCGTCATCATGGGCGCAGGGTGGCCGATGTTCCTGGGCGGCATTACGCCGTACCTGGACCGGGTGGGTGCATCGGAGCGGGTCAACGGCAAGCGGTTCCTCGCCCCTGGCGTTGCGTCAGCACCTGCCTAGACCCATCCCTCTCTCAGATCCCGCGGCCTAAACCGGAACGCTCTCTCACCTTGGTGGGAGAGCGTTCCGGTTTAAGGGCTGCTATGTGAGAGAGGGTTAAAAGAGTGCCACTTTCGGCGTCCGCGGGAAGATCTCGTCCAGTTCCTCGCGATCCTCCTGCGTGGGGACCCAGCACACGGCTTCGGCGTTCTCACGGATCTGTTCCGGACGGGTGGCACCCGCGATGACGCTACTGACGCCGGGCTGCGCGGCCAACCAGGAGAAGGCCAACTGAAGCTCGCTGATGTCCCGTTCTTTGGCGAACTGGCCGAAGCGTCCAAGCTGTTCCCAGTCGGCGTCGTGCACCAGGTTGGTGCGGGTGTGGCTCAATCGTGAACCCTCCGGGGCTTTCCCTGCGGAGTACTTTCCGGTGAGCAGCCCGTTGGCCAAGGGGAAATAAGGCAGGACACCCAAGGAGAAGGCTGCGGCTGCGGGAAGGACTTCGAGTTCGGCGCGCCGATCCAGGAGGTTGTAATGGTTCTGCGTCGAGATGAAGCGGACGCCACCTGATTGTGATTGCCGTGCTACATACTCAGCCTCGGCGATTTGCCAGCCAGCAAAGTTCGAATGGCCGATGTAGCGCACCTTGCCGCTGGACACCAGGTCATCCAAGGCCGCAAGGGTCTCCTCTATGGGAGTGCGCGGATCCGGGGTGTGGAACTGGTAGAGGTCGATCCACTCGGTGTCCAAGCGGCGGAGTGAAGCTTCTACGGCTTTCACGATGTACCGCCGCGAACCCCGGGCATCGAAGTCTTTGCCGTTGACTCCACGCATGTCCAAACCGAACTTGGTTCCGATGACCACGTCATCACGTCGGCCTTTCAGGGCTTTGCCCAGCATGACCTCACTCAGGCCAGGCTCACGACCGTAAACATCGGCTACATCAAAGAAGGTCACGCCAGCATCAATCGCGGCATGGACTACAGCGTCCGTGCCTTCCTGGGACTCGGTGGGAGTGTTGGCGCGGCCCAGGTTGTTGCAGCCCAGCCCCACAGCTGAGACTGTCAGTCCGGAATGGCCAAGGCGTCGGTATTCAGTCATGAATTCAGCCTATACGGGGCGCGGGGACCAGGTGGTCACCCCAGGCAACAAAGCACCCCAAACTAACGGGTGCCGTAAGAGATGCCCGATTCCTCCATGGCATCCTCAAGCTGCGCTATGGCCACCGGGCCCATGCCGTGGAGCTTGGAAAGTTCCAGCTCGCCGAACTCGGCCAGTTGCTCCAGCGTCTCTATCCCTTCATGGGCCAGGGCCCGTTTCGCCGGCGCAGCGAGACCTTTGGGCAGCGGCGTATGTCCGGGCCAGTTGCTCTTGGACGACATGGAGATCCCTCCTGATGCGTTGGGTGCTACTTAGAGAGTAAAGCCCGCGCCCTGCTTGGGCGAGTGCTTCACCCGGAATGCGGTGGGGTCGCTGTGCGGCGCTGCTGCAACAGTGAGCTTGGTGAAGTCCAGATCCTCACCACGGACACAGATCTTGATGGCATTCACGGCTTTATTGACGTCCGGGCAGAGACAGAAAATGTTCAAATGGCCGTTGCCAATTTCCGAACGGTCCACCACGCCCAACCCACGCCACGCCAGCTCACCGGTGAGGGCGGCTTTGGCTTTCCGCTCAAGATGCCGGTCACGTTCGGTGCCGTCCTTGGTCTTCAATGCAATTTGGGCAACTACCCAGAACTGTTCGGTTTCGGGAATCTCGGCATAACCGTCTTCCTCGCACTGCGCGGCAAAGGCGGCCATCAGGCCTTCCACGGCAGATTCATCGTCAACGTTTGCTTCGTCGGTCTTGCTTTGGTGGCCCACTACGCCGTGGTTGACCACGAACTGCTGGTCTTCGTCGTCGTACCAAGCCTCCCGGAAGTGAAGTACTCCTTCGTCGTCGCGCTTGTACGCACGGATGATGCCGCTCATGATCGTCCTTTCCTGAACCACTCGGCGCTGGTGCTGGTGGCTCCATTGACGTCGAAAGGTGCTTTCATGGTGTCCACTGCCTCGAAAAGGGCTGCGCATTCTGCGCGCATTGCGTCCACCGTCTGTTGCGGATAGCCCATGGCCATCCGATGATGCTCAAACTCGTCTTCGTCGTCCACGAACACCCCGTGCTTGGTGGAACGGATGACATCCAAATCCATGTCGATCATGTGGAACTCTGTTACACCGGGCTTGAGGGGGTTCCAAGCGTGGGCTGTGGCGAGGTCGACGTAGATCCGAAAGTCGCCCGGATAGCTGTCGTCGTAGAACGTGGCCACAAACTCGCCGGTCCGCGGGACCAACAAGACGGCGTCTGATGCCGTATAGAACGCTGCGCCCGGGCGTGCGCAAAACTCCCCCGCTCCCTGAAATATCCACCAGCCGTGAATGTCCTCACCAAGGTAGCGGCCAGGCACCACCCAATGAGCTTTGCCGTCCCATTTCCTGTTCCTCGACACCACGAGGTCACCGGGCTGCAATGCGCCCGGCACGCGCTCGTCCGTCACAGGGTTGGCAGGCTGCCGGTGGTGGGGTGTTCCTGTCCCGGAAGGGGCCGGGCAAACGGGACCTTGGTCCCCAAAACCTGGGCGACGACGTCGTGGGTTATTTTCTGGGCGGTGAGGCCCACGCGTTCCAGGACCTGGCTGCGGGAGCCGTGTACAAGGAATTCAACCGGCAAGCCCACCTCGTTCAGGGCGGTGTCTACACCGGCAGCCCGCATTTCCTGCCGTATACGCGAGCCCACACCACCGGCACGGACGCCGTCTTCGATGCAGATCACCAAGCGGTGACGGGCGGCAAGGGCAATGATCGACTTCCGGACAGGAAGGACCCACCGGGGATCCACCACAGTGGAGCTGATGCCCTGGGCACCCAAGCGGGTTGCGACATCAAGTGCGAGTTCGGACATGGCGCCGACGCTGACAATCAACACATCGTTCTCGGTGGAGCCTTCGGGGCGTCGCGCGAGGATGTCCACGCCGTCACGAAGCCTCTCGATAGCTTCAATTTCGGAACCGACGCTGCCCTTGGAGAACCGCACCACCGTTGGGGCATCGTTGATCGCTACCGCCTCACGCAGTTCTTCGCGGAGACGGGTGGCATCGCGGGGTGCAGCCAGATGGAGCCCGGGCACGATCTGGACCATCGCCATATCCCACATCCCGTGGTGGCTGGGTCCGTCCGGGCCCGTCACGCCGGCACGGTCCAAGACGATGGTGACACCGGCTTTGTGCAGTGCCACGTCCATGAGGAGCTGGTCAAAGGCGCGGTTCAAGAAGGTGGCGTAAACGGCCACCACAGGGTGAAGGCCACCGAATGCCATGCCTGCGGCGGACGTCAGTGCATGCTGCTCCGCAATGCCGACGTCGATCACCCGCTCCGGATGGCGCTCAGCGAACTTGTGCAATCCCACGGGGATGAGCATGGCGCCGGTGATGCCCACGATGTCGGGGCGCTCATCAGCAATATCCGCGATTTCTTCAGCGAATACCGAGGTCCAGGACCGGGCTCCAGGCATTTCGGTGGGCTCGCCCGTTTCAGGGTCGATGATTCCTACGGCGTGGAATTGGTCTGCTTCATTGGCGAGGGCGGGAGCATAGCCGTGGCCCTTTTCCGTCATAGCGTGAACGATGACAGGTCCGCCGTAAGCCTTGGCGGTGTTAAGCGCATGCTCCATGGCTTGGAGGTTATGCCCGTCAACCGGGCCGATGTACTTCATGCCAAGGTCCTCGAACATGCCCTGCGGGGCCCACCAGTCCTTGATGCCCTTCTTCATGGCATGCAAGCTCTTGTAGGTGAACTGACCGGCAGGGCCGCCGTCCTGGAGCTTCTTCTTCCACCAGTCCAGCATCCGCTCGTAGGCCGGGGTGGTGCGGAGGGAGTCGATGGTTGGACGCAATGACGCAAGGTAGTCAGCAAAACCGCCCACAGTGGGAGCATAAGAGCGACCATTGTCGTTGACAACGATCACGACGCGACGCCGTTTATCCGCGGCGATGTTGTTGATGGCTTCCCATGCCATTCCACCGGTGAGCGCGCCATCGCCAACAACGGCGACGACGAAGCGATCGCCCTCACCGGTCAACTGCCGGGCACGCGAAATGCCATCTGCCCAGGACAGGGACGAGGACGCATGCGAACTTTCCACGATGTCGTGCTCAGACTCCGCACGGTCCGGATAACCGGACAGCCCGCCTTGCTGGCGAAGCGTGGTGAAGTCCTGGCGTCCCGTGAGCAGCTTGTGCACATAGGACTGATGCCCGGTATCGAAGATGACGCTGTCCCGCGGCGACTCAAAGATCCGGTGGACAGCAAGCGTGAGTTCAACAACGCCCAGGTTGGGACCAAGATGTCCACCCGTTGCGGCTACGTTGGTGATCAGGAATTCCCTGATTTCGCCGGCCAGTTGTTCCAGCTCCGTGCCGGACAGTTTGGCCAGGTCCTGTGGATCCTTGACGGTTTCCAAAAGTCCCAACGGCCCTCCTTAGGGTGAATGACGTGCTTGTTAACTCTAGCGCGTGCCCGGACCCACGCGTTGCGCCGTGGTTCCGAGTCCTGGCTGGTCCTCCCGGCTGCTGCCGGGACGCCAACAGCCCCGGCTGGTCGGGCGACCAGCCGGGGCTGTCCGGCTTATGAATCAGCTGGAAACCAGCCGGTGCGCTATGCCGAGATCTGGCGCAGAACGTACTGCAGGATGCCACCGTTGCGGTAGTAGTCCGCTTCACCCGGGGTATCGATGCGCAGAACGGCGTCGAAGGACTTGGCGGTACCGTCTTCAGCCGTGGCCGTTACCTTGAGCGTCTTCGGCGTGGTGCCGTTGTTGAGCTCGGTGACGCCTTCCACTGCGAAGGTTTCCGTACCGGTCAGGCCCAGCGTTGCTGCGGACTCTCCGGCAGGGTACTGCAACGGAAGGACGCCCATGCCAATGAGGTTGGAGCGGTGAATGCGCTCGTAGCTTTCAGCGACGACGGCCTTGACGCCCAGGAGCGCAGTGCCCTTGGCCGCCCAGTCACGGGACGAACCGGAACCGTATTCCTTGCCTGCCAAGACAACCAGGGGCGTTCCTGCTGCCTGGTAGTTCTGGGCTGCGTCGTAAACGTAAGCCTGGGGCGCACCCTCCTGGCTAAAGTCTCGGGTGAAGCCACCTTCGACGTTGTCCAGGAGCTGGTTCTTGATGCGGATGTTGGCAAACGTACCGCGGATCATGACTTCGTGGTTGCCACGGCGTGAACCGTAGGAGTTGAAGTCCTTGCGCTCCACACCGTTGGCCAGGAGGTACTGGCCTGCAGGGGTGTCCGACTTGAAGGAACCGGCCGGGGAGATGTGGTCCGTGGTGACGGAATCGCCAAGCTTCAAGAGCACACGGGCGCCCGAGATGTCCTTGACGGGATCCGGCTGGGCCTTCATGCCCTCGAAGTATGGGGGCTTCCGCACGTAGGTGGAATCTTCGGCCCAGGCGAAGGTGTCACCGGCGGGCGTGTCGAGTGCCTTCCAGCGCTCGTCGCCGTCGAAGACGCCCTCGTAACCCTTGGCAAACATAGCCTCGTCGATGGAGGAGTCGATGACTTCCTGCACCTCGATGGGGTTCGGCCAGATGTCCTTGAGGAAGACCTCGTTGCCTTCGGAGTCGGTGCCCAGGGCGTCGGTGTCGAAGTCGAAGTCCATGGTGCCGGCCAGGGCGTAAGCGATGACCAGCGGCGGCGACGCCAGGTAGTTCATCTTCACGTCCGGGTTGATTCGGCCTTCGAAGTTGCGGTTGCCCGAGAGAACTGCGGTCACGGAGAGGTCGTTGGCTTGGATGGCCTCGGAGATTTCCGGCTCCAGCGGTCCGGAGTTACCGATGCAGGTGGCGCAGCCGTAACCCACGATGTAGAAGCCAAGCTTCTCCAGGTAAGGGGTCAGACCGGACTTTTCGTAGTAGTCCGTGACGACCTTCGAACCCGGGGCAACGGAGGTCTTGACCCACGGCTTGGAGGTCAGGCCCTTGTCCACGGCGTTGCGTGCAAGGAGGGCCGCAGCCAGCATGACGGACGGGTTGGACGTGTTGGTGCAGGATGTGATCGAAGCGATCGACACTGCACCGTGGTCCAGCTCGAACTCGCGGCCGTCGGCAGTGGTGACCTTGACCGGCGAAGAGGGGCGGCCATGCGCACCGTTTGCGGCGGATGCAACGCGTGCCGTCTCCGTGGTGTGCGAATCAGCATGCGTGAAGGACGGCGAGTCGGAAGCGGGGAAAGACTCATCCAAGGCCTCGTCCACGCTGCCGTCTTCGATGGCGACGTAGTTATGGATGTCCTTGCGGAACTGTTCCTTGGCATCAGTGAGCTCAATGCGGTCCTGGGGACGCTTGGGGCCTGAGATGGAAGGAACAACCGTGGACAGGTCCAGCTCGAGGAACTCGGAGAAACGCAGTTCACGGGACGGATCGTGCCAGAGGCCCTGTTCCTTGCTGTATGCCTCCACGAGGGCGACATTTGCTTCGGAGCGGCCGGTCAGGCGCAAGTAGTCCAAGGTGACTTCGTCGATCGGGAACATGGCAGCCGTGGAACCGAATTCCGGGCTCATGTTGCCGATGGTGGCGCGGTTGGCCAGCGGCACAGCGGCAACGCCTTCACCGTAGAACTCAACGAACTTGCCAACAACACCGTGCTTGCGCAGCATTTCGGTGATGGTCAGCACCACGTCAGTAGCGGTGGCGCCTGCGGGGATGCTGCCCTTGAGCTTGAAGCCCACAACGCGGGGAATCAGCATGGAGACGGGCTGGCCGAGCATTGCAGCTTCGGCTTCGATACCGCCAACGCCCCAACCCAGGATGCCCAGGCCGTTGACCATGGTGGTGTGCGAGTCGGTGCCAACACAGGTGTCGGGGTAGGCGCGGACAACACCGTCTACCTCGCGGGTCATGACCGTGCGTGCCAGGTACTCGATGTTGACCTGGTGGACGATGCCGGTTCCCGGGGGAACAACCTTGAAGTCATCGAATGCGGTCTGGCCCCAGCGAAGGAACTGGTAGCGCTCACCGTTGCGCTGGTATTCGATCTCCATGTTGCGCTCCAGTGCGCCGGAGTTTCCGAAGGCGTCGATCTGGACGGAGTGGTCGATGACCATTTCTGCAGGCGCCAACGGGTTGACGC
The DNA here is from genome assembly GCF_044769165.1 of Paenarthrobacter sp. NPDC090517. Lineage (NCBI taxonomy): Bacteria > Bacillati > Actinomycetota > Actinomycetes > Micrococcales > Micrococcaceae > Paenarthrobacter > Paenarthrobacter sp. NPDC090517. The sequence continues at coordinate 271,228 of NZ_JBIVXN010000003.1, forward strand.
GCTTGGGGTCACCGCCGAGCTCCTTGACGGCTTCACGCATGGTAGCCAGGTCCACGACGCAGGGAACGCCGGTGAAGTCCTGCATGATGACGCGGGCGGGGGTGAACTGGATTTCCGTGTCGGGCTCCGCATTGGGATCCCAACCGGCCAGGGCGCGGACATGGTCAGCCGTAATATTGGCGCCATCCTCAGTCCGCAGGAGGTTTTCAAGCAATACCTTAAGGCTGAACGGAAGGCTGTCTGCGCCCTCTACGGAGTTCAACCGGAAAATTTCATAGTCGGTGCCGGCTACATTCAGTACGCCTTTGGAACCGAAGCTGTCCACAGTGCTCATGGCAGGACTCCTCTCGCAACAGTTTCATCTTTGTCGCGTGGTTGGCCGCTAGCCAGTTAGGCGCACCTTACTTAGCCGGGCGGCATCTCTCGTGGTCACCCCGGTCCGCGGCGTTGAAGACCGCGGACCGGGGCTACTACAGCCATCGTAGTGGCATACTCCGGCGTTGCGTCACTGATCAGGCATCCCGTAGGAAACAGGCTGTTACTCCTTCTGCACCATGGACGCCGGGCCGCCTCCCGGCTAAGCGGCGGGGACGATCAGCCCTACCGTTTCCAGGTGATGCGTGTTCGGGTACAAATCGAAGGCGCGCAGCGACTCGAGTCGCCAACCACCTTGATGGAAGTAACCCAGATCACGCGCAAAGGATGCCGGATCACACGACACATAGGCGATTGCGCGTGGCCCGGTGGCCATCAGTTGCTTGACCACAGCCTTGCCGGCTCCGGCACGGGGTGGATCCAGCACCAGCGAGTCGAAGCTGCGGGAGCGTTGGTGCAGGACCCGCTCAACACGTCCCTGAACGATTTCCACCTGGGCTTCACCGTGCAGGTTTTTGCGGGCGTCGCGGCTGGTGCCCGGAGCGCCCTCCACGGAAAGTACCGAACCGGTCACTCCGACGGCGTCCGCCAAAGATGCCGTAAACAGGCCCGCACCGGCGTAGAGATCGGCAACTGCAGCGCCGGGCTGCAAGTACCCGCCGTTGGAAAGATAGCCCGTTACAGCGTCCACCAGCGTGTCCGGGGCGTCCTTATGGATCTGCCAAAAACCCTCACCGGTCACACGGTATTCATGCCCGGCCGCACTTTCCTGCACCCAGGTTCTCCCCCGCAGCTGCAGGACCTCGCCCTTGCTGGGATCGAAGCTCGCAACCGAGACGTCGTGCGGCAACTGCGACAGGATGCTGTGCAATCTCTTGGGGCTCGTGGATTCTTCCGGAGCCAGCAGGATCAGGGGCCGCGAACCGTTGGCGGGAACCGAGACCTCCACGCGGGCAATGCCGGACAAGTCAAGGTCCCACAGCTTCAGCTCGTTGACTCCCGCAAGCGCCAACGGCATCTCCTTGATGGGAAGCACAACGTCTGAACGGTGCGCATGCATCCCCAACCGGCCCTTTGGGGTCACCGCGAAGCTGGCGCGCGTACGCCAGCCGAGTCCGCCGTCGTGATTGTCTCCCACAGCTTCCACCTCTGTGGCCAGGTCCAAACCGGCAAGCCTCTTGAGCTGTTCGGCAAGCACCTCGGCCTTCAGGGCCCGTTGGCGCTGCAGGGAAATATGTCCGAGCTCGGCGCCGCCCACCGGCGGAGCCCCGCGGCTCCATGAGCCCAGCGAATCGGCCTGTTTCCAGAAGTGCGGAACGCGGTCCGGTGAAGCCTCAAGGACCTCGACGACGTCGGCACGCCAGAAGCGTGACGAGTCGCCGGAGTCAGTCAACCGGATACGGACCTTCTCCCCCGGGATCGCATGCCGGACGAAGATCACGCGCCCTTCGTGCCTGGCGACGAAGTGGCCTCCATGGGCTATGGGGCCAACGTCCACCACTAGTTCGGTGCCGGGCTCGCCTTGGCCTCCGCCGTGTTCTGCGTTATGGGAATTGTTGTGGGAGGTCATTGAGTATCCTGTAGTGCCTTTGCTTCTTCGGACGACTTCAGCTGCCACGGAACGCTGGCAACCATGACTCCGGGTTCGAAATGGAGCCTTGTCTTGATTCTGAGTGCTGTTTGGTTATGGACGAGTTGTTCCCACCATTTGCCCACTACATATTCGGGGATGTACACCACGATCAGGTCCCGCGGTGAGTCGCGGCGCATGTTCTTGATGTAGTCCATGATGGGTGTCACGGTCTCGCGGTAGGGACTGGCCAACACAGTCAAGGGAACGGGAATCTCCAGCTTCTCCCAATCCCTGACGGTCTGCGCTGTCTCCTCAGTGCTGATGTCCACCGTAACGGCATCCAAACGCGAGGGCCTGGAAGCCCGTGCGTAGGCCAGCGCCCGTAGGACCGGCTTCCGCACGTGTGAAACGAGGAGAACCGCGTGAACCCTGGTGGGAAGTGCACGGGGCGAGGAGTCCTCATCCACGGCCAATTCCTTGGCCACATTGTCATAGTGCGCGCGGATGCTCCACATGATGAGGAAGAGGACAAACATGGCCAGCAACGCTATCCAGGCGCCCTGCTCAAATTTGGTGATGAGGACGATGACGAGAACCAGCGCCGTCATGCCAAAACCCACCATGTTGATAGTGCGCGACTTGAAGATCCGGCGACGGACAGCTTTATCCCTGGCCAGTTTCAGCTCTCGCCCCCAGTGCCGGACCATGCCGAGCTGGCTGGCCGTAAAAGAGATGAAGACGCCCACAATGTACAGCTGGATCAACTTGGTGACATCTGCGTTGAACGCGAGAATCAGGACCAGCGCCCCGGCTGCCAACGCAAGGACGCCATTGCTGAATGCAAGCCTGTCACCGCGAGTGCGGAGTTGGCGTGGAAGGTAGCCGTCCTGGGCAAGGATCGAGCCCAGCACGGGGAAACCGTTGAAAGCTGTGTTGGAAGCGAACACCAGGATGATGCCGGTGGCCGCAACCACGATGTAGAAAAGGATGGAGCCGGAACCGAAAATGGTGTCTGCTATCTGGCTGATGGCAGGGGTCTGGATGTAGTCCTCCGGAAGCGGCTTGCCGTCCACCAGGAATTCCCGGGCCGGGTCCAGGACGATGTGGACCTTTGTGGCGTTAGCCAGATAAATGATGCCCGCAAGCATGGCCGAGGCAATAACGCCCAGAAGCAGCAGCGTGGTGGCGGCGTTCTTGCTCTTCGGCTTCTTGAAATTCGGCACCCCGTTGCTGATGGCTTCGACGCCGGTCAGCGCCGCCGCCCCCGATGAAAAGGCACGCAGAAGCAGGAAGGCCCCGGCCAGCCCCACCAAGCCCTCATCGAATCCGGGCTCAGGAACGATGGTGAAGTTGGCGGAAGGCGCCTCCCCCAAGGTTCCGGTGGCAGCCTGGAAGATGCCCACCGCGGTCATTCCAAGGATGGACGCCATAAAGATGTACGTAGGGACAGCGAATAGCGTCCCGGCTTCCTTGACCCCGCGAAGATTGACCAGAGCCAGGATGATCACGCCAATAGTGGCAATCATTGCCTGCTGGCCATGCAGAGCCGGGATGGCGGTGGTCAAGTATGTCGCTGCTGATGACATGGACACTGCAACAGTGAGTACGTAATCCACCAGCAGCGCAGAAGCGACCGTGAGACCGGCGTACTTGCCGAGGTTGACGTTGGCAATCTCGTAGTCGCCGCCGCCGGAGGGATAGGCGTGCACGTTCTGGCGGTAGGAAGCCACTACTGTGAGCAAAACCACCATGACGGCGAGGCCCACCAGCGGGGAGAATGCCACTGCGCTCACGCCCGCAAGGGCAAGCGTCAGGAGGATTTCGTCCGGGGCGTATGCCACCGAGGACAAAGCGTCCGAGGCGAAGACGGGCAAAGCGATGCGTTTGGGCAACAGGGTGTGGGATAGGCGGTCATTCCGGACTGGCCGGCCCACCAGCACCCGCTTCGCGGCATTCAAAATTGTCAGCACTCCGCAAAGCTACTCTGAATCCACAGGGATGTCATGACGGTTGTCGCCGGCTTACCCGCGCTGCACCGGTAAAGTCATACCGAGCGGGATGGACAACACACATAAGGAGACACGGTGGCTCACTTCGTGATCATGGGTTGCGGCCGTGTTGGCGCAACCCTGGCACACACTTTGGAGGATGCAGGCCACTCAGTGGCCATCATCGACCAGGACGAGCGGGCCTTCCGCCGGCTCCGCAACACCTTCACGGGTCGCAAAGTCACCGGGGTCGGCTTCGACCGGGACACCCTGAAGCAAGCAGGCGTGGAAGAGGCCTACGCCTTCGCCGCCGTTTCCAGCGGCGACAACTCCAACATCCTCGCCACACGCGTAGCCCGCGAAACATTCCATGTTGCCCATGTGGTGGCACGCATCTACGATCCCGGCCGCGCCGAGATCTACCAGCGGCTCGGCATCCCCACGGTCGCAGCCGTCCGCTGGAGTGCCGACCAGGTCCTGCGCCGAATACTCCCGGAGCAGCACCTCGCCGGTGACTATCGCGAGCCCTCCGGCCGCCTGGTACTGGCCGAAGTGGATCTGCACGAGGATTGGATCGGACACAGCATGGAGTCCATCGAGTCCGCCGCCGGAATCCGTATCGCGTACCTCACCAGGTTTGGTGAGGGCCTGTTGCCGCAAGCCGGCACCGCCTACCAGGAGGGTGATACCGTCCACGCGATGGTGAGCCTGGACAGAACCTCCGAGATCAGCCGGATTCTCGCCAAAGCACCCGCCAAGGAGTCTTAGTGAAAGTTGTCATTGTTGGCGCAGGCAGCGTCGGCTCGTCCATCGCGCGTGAACTACTCGCCCACAAACACGAGATTCTCCTCATTGATTTGAAGCCCGAAGTCATTGGGCGCAGCGGGCTTCGAGGTGCCCGCTGGCTGGTGGGCGACGCCTGCGAACTCAGCACCCTGCAGGACGCCAAACTCGAGGATGCCGACGTCGTGGTTTCTGCCACAGGTGACGACAAAGTGAATCTGGTGGTATCCCTGCTTGCCAAGACCGAATTCGGCGTGGGGCGGACCGTGGGGCGTGTCAACAACCCCAAAAACGACTGGATGTTCAATGACTCCTGGGGCGTAGACGTGGCCGTCAACACCCCGCAGCTCATGACGGCCCTCGTGGAAGAGGCTGTTGAGATTGGCGACATCGTGCGCCTGTTGACCCTGCAGACAGGGGTGGCCTCGATCGTGGAGTTCACTGTTCCGCATGATTCCCACGTCATTGGCAGCACGGTAGGCGGTATCGACTGGCCGGAAGACGCGACGTTGGTTGCCATCCTGCGCGACCACGCCCCCATCACTCCCACACGCGATGACGTGCTGGATGGCGGTGACGAGCTCTTCTTCGTCACCACCATCGCAGCCGAGGACGGCTTGAGGGCGCTGTTGTCGCCGGGTTCCGACGACGGCCAGGAACCCCGTGATGATGCTGCCGAAGCAGCCGATCAATCAGCTGAGGACGACGGTTTCGACGGCTGAGGTGTCGGCTCGCCAACAGCAGGCTTAGTGACAAGCCACGCCACCCAGAGACCCAGGATGTACAGCGGAGCTCCCATTAACAGCCTGGTGGTTGCCAACGCCGTCAGTCCCGGCTCTCCCATGAAGTACAACGGCACCTGAACCACCAGGCGGAGAGCAAGCACCGCCACTACGATCCACGTACCCAGGCTGTAGGCACGGAGCCTTTCGGCGTCCTTTCGCCACTCAAGTCCCTCGTTGCGCACGAAACCGAACAAAAGCCCCGCAACCGGCCACTTGAGCACGATGGAAAGCACCATGCCCGCGATATAAGCGATGTTGGTGAAGAATCCGAGGACGTAGAAATCCTCCGCCTTACCTGTGGTGTTGGCCAACCACGCAGAAATGCCCACGCCCACTACGCCGGCCAGCGCCTGCGTCAAGGGGCGCCGCTGGATCAGGCGGACCACGGTGAAGACGGCGGCGGTAGCCAACGCTGCGATAAGGGACAGTGTGAGATCGCGGGTGATGGTGAAGGCGACCAGGAAGACAAGTCCGGGAAGGATGCTCTCGGCGATACCTTGGACCCCGCCCGCTGACTTCAGCATGTCCACGTGCCCGGCGCTGTTCCGGTGAAGACCGGCTTTTTCGGCATAACCGGCAGCGAGGTCAGACACGCTGGGTGAGTCAGCACCGGGGCTGGCCGCACCAGGCTTGGCCGCACCGGGCTTGGCCTCTCCGGGCAGCGAAACTTCGTCCTGCGGGGGCGTCGGGCGCCCTGTGTCCTTCGGTTCTGATCCGTTGGCCACGGTCATAGGTGCTCCTGACGGGAAAGTATTTCGTATCGGGGATTGAACATGGCCGGAAGGCCATCCACCTGGGTCACCATGCCGTTCAAGCGAAGTTCCACGCCGGCTTCAATGCCGGGGACCCGCGTCCTGCCCAGCCAGATCACGCGGAGACGGTCATAGGGCTTTTTTGCTCCCCCGGAAGCGCGCTGGTCTGCCGACCTCAGGGTATCGACCACCACAGCGGAGAAGAACGGCTGTTCGCTGGGCGGCTGATGAGTCACAGACTCGATGAAACCGGTACAGACGGCCCTTCCCCGCGCAGGAAGGTCCCGAACTCCCTGCTCAGGGGGTCTCTGGCCGGAAGTTCCGCTGTACCCGGAGGAATCAACCAATCTGGGTAATCTCCGGCCCTCGCTCCGGCTGCTGCATTGCGGGCTCTTCCGGGGGAACGGCGCCTTGGGGAGCGCTGGCCTGGCCCGGTACCGCAGCATCCTTGGGCAGGCGCAGCTGCAGCAATTCGCGGGGAGGCATCGGATTGTCGCCACGGACCACCACAACCTTGCGGAACAGATCTTCCAAACCTGCTGCGGCATCACGCTCCAAGGCAGCCTGCCCGCCAAGGACACCTCGGAGGAACCATCGTGGCCCGTCCACGCCCATGAAGCGGGCGGCACGGAAGCCACGGCTGCCGTCAGTAGCTTCAGCGGGCAGTTTCGCCACAAGTTCCGTGCCGAAAGCTCCGGAAACCTCTTCGGTTTCACCGCCTTGGCTCGCTACGGACTGGTTGATCTGTTCACGGATCTCGTCCCAAAGACCTTCGGAACGCGGTGCCGCGAATGCTTGGAGCTGCAAGCTGGAACCATTGAGGTCCATGGTCACGGCGACCACGCGCTGAGTGGCTTCTTCCACCTCGAGCCGCAGCTGGAGACCTTCGGCCGGTTCGATCAGAAGGGCACCGAGGTCAACGTAGCCATCGCGGCTCTCGATCTCCTCTATGTCCAGGGGTCCTTTGCCAAGCCGGAAGTCACCGGGCGTGCCCGACCCGCCTGTTTCGGAATTCAGTGCCTCGGCACCCGACTCATCGACGGAACCGGCGGTTTCCGACCGCTCGTCCTTGGACTTCTTGCCGCGCCCAAAAAGCATTGGGTTTCTCCTTAGTAGTGGTCTATCCCCAAGTAAACCGCAACCACGTTAAACCGCGCTAAACCGCGCCAATGCGCCAGGGGTTGGTCTGCGGTACGCCGGGTTCAGTAGTTTCTTAGGCCTTCGGTACGTTGAAGCCGCCCGTGGATCCGAAGCCGCCGGTCCCCCGAATGGAATCGGACAGTTGGTCAACAGCCACGAACCGCGCGTATTCGACGCGCTGAATCACCATCTGTGCAATTCTATCGCCGCGCTTGAGGTCAATGGCATTTTTTTGGTCGGTGTTCAGAAGCGTGACTGCGATTTCACCACGGTAACCCGCGTCCACGGTGCCGGGAGCATTAACGACCGTAAGGCCATGCTTGGTGGCCAGCCCGGAACGGGGGTGGATCAGGGCCACAAATCCGTCGGGCAGCGCTATGGAGACGCCGGTTGGAACCAGTTTTCGTTCGCCCGGGGCAAGGTGCACGTCCTCCCGGGCGCGGAGATCGGCACCCGCGTCGCCAGGGTGGGCGTATGACGGAGCTTCCAACCCGGCGTCGAGCATTTTCAGCTGCACCTCCAAAGTGGGGGCGCCGTGCGCTGCCGTGCTTTCGCCATTATCCGCGACTGCGGAGGTTGCCTCTGTACTGAATACTGCGGTCTCGTTGCTCACAGTGGTTCATTCTACTGGGACCTGCCGGCACAAGCCCCGGCAGGCCCGGGCGAAGCCCCGTGCCAATGCCCGATAAGCTGGACCCATGCCTACGCCTGACCAGTCTTCCCCTGTGCCTGCCCGGAACACCCCTTCGGCCTCCGAGGTCCTGTACACCGAGAAGCTGTGGCCGTCCGTATGGATCTGGGTCGTGGTTGTGGGCCTCTCCGGCGCAGGCGTCCTGATGTTTGGTCCCATCAGCGCAGCCGCCGGCATCATCGCCGCCTTGGTGCTTCTGGCCATCATGACAATCATGCTGGTGCTCTCTACGCCAACCATTACTGTCACCACTGACACCGTCAGGGTGGGTCGTGCGAGCATCGATCGGAAATACGTAGGCTCCGTCCAGGCGTTCAAGAAGGGCGAGGCCACCGCTGAGCGGGGTCCACGCCTGAATGGACTCGCCTACATGTGCTTCCGCGGTTGGATCGATCCGGTGGTAAAGATTGAGATCACGGACCCCGCAGACAGGACCCCCTACTGGCTGGCATCCTCGCGCCGGCCTGATGAGTTCGTTTCGGCACTCACCACGCCACGGCTCTGACACCGGGACGCAGCGCTTAGCTTTCGCACTCGGTGCAGTACTGGTGCCCGTCCCGTTCGGCGGCGATCTGGGACCTGTGCTTCACCAGGAAGCAGTTGAAACACGTAAATTCGTCAGGCTGGGGCGGCATGACCTGAATGAGCAGCTCTTCGCCGGAAAGATCCGCGCCAGGCAACTCAAAGCCATCGGCAAGGTCGGTCTCATCGACGTCCACCGCGGAGGACTGCTTCCCCGACTGGCGCGTCTTAAGCTCTTCCAGCGAATCCTCGCTGACGTCTTCCTCGGTCTTTCGAGGGGCATCGTAGTCCGTAGCCATGGTCCTTCTTCGTCCTCCATATCTGTTCCGGTATACCTGTTGAGGGTTGGAAACCGGATCGCAGGAACCTCCCTGCCGCCGGCTTAAGGGTGCAAACGCCGGACGCCCCGAAGTTGTGCCCGATCTCGGCCAGATTGTCCTCCCACGGACCCGGAAAGTCCATAGACCCGCTTTTGCCGTGAAATCGGCTGAAAACCCTTCCGGAATGAACCGGCTTTCAGCGGAATATCACGGCACGCCCTTTGCCCTAGTAGGAAAAGCCCTCCGCGGGTGGCAGAGTTTCGAATGTCAGTTATGCCATGTGGTGGAGGGTGTTATGCAGGATCTACGACTGGTAGGCGTCCACGACGACGGCGGGCATCTGCTCTTGAGCGGCCCCGGTGGTGCGATGTTCCAGCTTCCGATCGACGAGGCCTTGAGGGCCGCGGCGAGCCGCACCCCTGCCCAGGTGGCCGCTCGTGCCTCCAACACGTCGATTTCCATGTCGCCCCGCGATATTCAGGCCCGGATCCGCAGCGGAGCCACGGCCATGGAAGTTGCAGAGCTTTCGGGTCTCCCCCTTGCCAACGTGCAACGCTATGAAGGCCCTGTGCTTGCAGAGCGTGAGTACGTAGTGCGACAAGCCCGAAACATCGAAGTTGCCTCCCCTGCTCCCGGGCATGACATCTACCGCTCCGCTTTTGGCGACAACCCGGCCACTCTTGGCGAAATGGTTGACTACCGGCTCTCAGCGCACGGCATCGATTCCTCCTCCGTGGATTGGGATTCATGGCGCCGCCCGGACGGTACCTGGACCGTCGTCGCACGCTTCGAAACTGTCCCCGGCGCTCACGGAAGCATCGGTGAAGAGCCGCCGGCCATGTGGACCTTTAGTCCCCAGCGCAAGTCGCTGCAGAATGCCAACCGTTGGGCCCAGCAACTCAGCGAACTCGAGCCAATGGATGGCCCGGTCCCGGCCCGCCGGCTTGCCGCCGTCTCGGACAGGCCGTTCGATTTCGAGACCGACGCCGAAATGGCGGCACGTGCGTCCGCGAAAGAATCCGACAGCCTGCTGGAAATGCTCCGTTCGCGGCGCGGCCAGCGCCTTGGCGTGGATGAAGACGGCGACGACGCCTTGGCCGTCCTTCTGAGCAACGTTCCCGCAGCGCATCCCCGCCCCGGGGAGGAAATAGACGAAGCTGAAGAACCCGGTGTACCGGATGTCGAAGCGGCGGCTCCTGCAGTCGAAGAGCACGCACGCAAAGACGGACGCCCTTCGATGATGTCCAGGCTCAGCCTGGCTCCGCGGCACTTCGAGTCGCACGACGACGGCGACGGCGACGACTCACTGAAGCTCCACAATGGCGTCAGCACAGACACACGTGAAATAACGGTGCTAGCCAGCCCGCTTCGACCTGTGACTTCCCTGGCAGGACGCAAGCCTGCAGGACTTGACGAACTCCTCGGCGGCAGCGGTAACCCGCAACCCCGCGCAGAGGACGAAGCCGACGTTGCGCAATCTTCCCACGACGCCCATCAGGACGAAGCGCCGGTAGAGAACCAGAAAGATGCTGACGTGCATAAGGATGTGGACGCCCCTGCCGAACGCCAGCCGTCCCGCCCCAAACGGTCCAGCATCCCGAGCTGGGACGAGATCGTTTTCGGGGCCCGAGGCGACTAGCCGCCGGCACAGGATGCTGCAGCTACGCGCAGCGGCCAGCTGCAACGGCTAGCCGCGCCTAAGGGCCCCTGCACCGGGCCAGAGGCAGGCATCGACGTCAAAAGGCAGCGGCTGGTCTGCGCCTGCCATCAAGTTCGCGCCATGCGCCGTGACGCGCCTCATGTAGTGGCGTCGGCACAACGTCTCGTAGCCCACTGCGTCAGCAGGACCGGCTTCTGCGGGTGGGGTCTCAAACAATGCGGCCTCCGTAGGCCCGGCGTCGTCGCCGCTGTTCTGCGGTGCGACGTCGCCCACCATCACCTGGTCACCCTCTACCACCATGATGCCGTTGACGGTACGGGCGTTCTGAGTTGCCCGGCGGCCGCACCAGCACAAAGCTTCGACCTGTAGGACCTGCACTTTGTCGGCGAGTTCAATGAGTCGCTGTGAGCCAGGGAATAATCTGGTCCGGAAGTCGGAGGTGATGCCGAACGCAAAGACGTCCACCTGCATCTCATCAACAACCCGTGCCAATTGCTCCACCTGGGTGGGCGAGTAGAACTGGGCCTCATCACAAATGAGGTAGTCCACCCGTAATCCGTTGGTTCGCCGGGCAACCACTTCGTCCCAGAAATCGGTGTCGCCCACAACCTCTACCGCGTCGGTTTGCAGGCCCAGCCTGCTGGAGATCGTTGAATCACCTGCTCGGTCGTTACAGCTGAACCGAACACCTCCGCGGCCGCGTGCGCGGTGGTTATGGTCCATTTGGAGGGCCAGTGTGGATTTGCCACAGTCCATGGTGCCTGAGAAAAAGACCAGCTCAGCCACGTTTGCCCTTCTTGCCGGCAGCGGCGAAGCACAGCAGGGGTACTTCGCGTTCGGCCTTGGTCAGTGAACCGTGCTGCCCCACAACCTCCAGGGATGCCGGGCGGGCCCTCCTCGTGTCATACAGGGCCAAGGTGTCACGTGCTGCGATCATGACGTCGCCGATGCGCGGAGCCACCTCAGGGCGCACTGCGCCAAACAAGCCTGCGTCCACGGCCTGCTCCCGAGTAAAGGCCCAGATCCGTTCGCCAAAGCGGTGACGCCACGCCTCAATCAGGGATTCCCGGTGGGCCGGAGTCGCGTCCGGCTCAAGATAGAGGTGCACCATGCGTGGCTCCCCGGCAGTGTGCCGGACCCCTGCAATCAGTGCTTCATCAGCGGAATAGTCGATCCTCTGCGATTCCGGGACGTCCAACATGCCGTGATCGCCGGTCACCAGAATGGTGGTGCCGGCAGGCAGCGTAGCGGAAAGTCTCTTGACCGTAGAGTCGAGTTCTTCGAGTTGGTGCTCCCACCGGTCCGACTGGCAGCCATAGCGGTGACCGGCTTTATCGAGCTCGTTGGCGTAAAAGTACATGAGGGAACGTCCACCTCGGGACATTGCCTCAGCGGCCGCAGCGGTCCTGGCATGCAGCGTGGTGCCGCCAACAAAGCGGCTTCCGCGGAGGGCAGCCTGAGTCATCGGGGAGTTTCCGAACTGAGGCAGGCTGACAGTCACGACGTCCAGCTCTCCGGCAAGTCGTTCAAAAACCGTGGCATGGGGCTGCCACTGCGCGGGATCCACCTGGGAATCCCAATTGCCCAGGAGGTTGACTACCTTGTCCTGATCGGGGTCGAGGACGTCGTAGCCCACCATTCCGTGCTGGCCCGCCGGTAAACCTGTGCCGAGGCTCGCGAGGGATGCCGCCGTGGTGCTGGGAAAGGCGGCGTCTATCCACGTGGGGACGTTGCGTTGTCCGCCGGCCACGACCGACCGGAGGAAGGGCGTGTGGGAGGACTTTTGCTTCAAGAGGCTACGGCCGAGCCCATCGGCAAGGACCACGCAGACACGCTGCGCTGACGGCAGCTGCAGGTGGTTGGTGAAGCCCGGCATGCCCAGGGATGAGGCCGCGCTCGTAAGGACTTCCGCTATGGACTTGCTTCCGAATAGCGGGGGTGATGGAAGGTCAGCGGCCGGGCTGGTCCCCGAAGACGTGCTCACCAGGTTCTGTGCGGTTTCCCTCAACGCTGGTGTCCGCGGCTAAGGCGGTTGCTGAAGACGCCCGAACGCGGCCTCGGTGCAGGGATGCTGGCATGTTGGGCCGGGGAGGGATTGCCCGTGTTAACCGCGCGTAGTGCACGGGCAAAAATTTTGGCGTCCTGGACCGCTTGCAGTCCGTCTGCCTCAGCGCTGATCCGCAGGACGATGTCTTCCTGGGCGATGGTTCCGCTGTAGCCATGATCGGCCTCGCACTGCGGATCCCCGCAGCTCGCCGGGCCCATGTCCAGGCGCTGCCCGCCGGACCAGGCTATGGACAAGGTCATCTCCCGGACAGGATCGGACGGCTTGTAGTCCTGGGGTTGTGAATACATGTAGCTCAAGACTACTGAGCGGATCTGGGCCACGGGTACCGACTCAGTGGAGACTTGGGCAACGATTTGCTCTCCGGCCTCATCCAACTGCTGGTCATCAACGTGGGTGATCACCAGCATGTCCTCCGTGAGCACCAGCACTGTGATGTGCCTGCGGACCTCGGCACGGTCGAAATGGGTCTCCAAGTGGACCAGGTGGGAGAGGCACTCCCGGCCATCCAAGGCGTCATCGACGACGTCGGCCACCAACCGTGGGTAGAACCCTGCCTGCTGCAGCGCCTGGTCCAGGCTCTGTCCCTGCGAGCTGTGATGATGGGAGGTGTGGTGCCCGGCGTTGGACGGACGGGATTGAGGCGTCGGAGACTGGGTGCTCATTCCCCCATTTTCACAGATCGCTTGGTGACTACCTAACCGCGCGGTCCAGTCCTGTGGCTAACCCCGCATCGCGCGTCGGGCACTGTCCGTACGCTGTGCCGCGTTGCCGATCCATACATCCGCGCCAAGGATGGTGGCACCCGAGGGCCCCGCCAGGACAGGGTTGAATTCCACTAAGGCGATTCCAGGATGGTCATCTTTTAGCTTGGCGAGACGGGCAGCAATGTCCTCAAGGGCTTCCACGTCCACGGCGGGCAGACCTTGGTAGCCGAACAGTTTTCGGGACGCCCGTGGCGAGCGGATGACATCGTGCAGGTCCGCAGCTGATAGCGGCGGGACCCGATGCGCCCAGTCGTCCAGCAGGTTCACGGCATCCCCGGCCAGGCCGAACGACAGGACCGGCCCCAGCAGGGGGTCCTCCATGGCACGGAAGGTACAGGCCTGCCCCACAGGCGCCATGGCTTGCACTTCAAGCGACGGCGATCCATAAGGTTCCAAAGCACGGCGCATTTGGGCGATGTTTTGACGGAGGGATTCGGCGTCCTGAATGTCCAGCCGAACGCCTCCGAGGTCCAGTCGATGCCGCAATGCGGGATCCGTGGTCTTGAGGACCACGGGCCATCCCACAGTCTCCGCAGCCTGCACAGCCTCGTCAGCGGTACCAAATCCGAGAGTCGGCACAACATCGATTCCGTAGCCCGAAAGCAGTGCGGCGGCAGCACCGGCGTCGAGCTTCCTGATCTTTTCGCCCGTGACGCCGGCCAGCATGGCGTGCAACGTTTCCCTGGTGCCGTCGACATCGCAGCCGTCGGGCTCCACGAAAAGCCCTTGGTCACGGTCGCGCCACTGCGCGTAACGGACGATCGCCGCCAGGGCCGCCACGGCGGCGCCGGCATTGGAGTAGCACGGCAGCACAGGCTTGCCCGCTGCGCCCACCATGCCTTCCACCTGCACGGAGGGATCCAGGATTCCAGTGAATGCAGCCACAACAGGTTTGCCGGCCTCGGCAGCGCATTCGGCCAGGACGCCCGCGAGTGACTCCACGGTAAGCCCGCGGGCCGGGAGGAGGGCCGCCACAACGGCATGCACGGAGTCGTCCGCAAGGCTTTCCTGGAGACTTGCCCGAAGGGCAGGAAGCGCCAGTGACATACCGGCGTCCAGATCAATGTCCGTCACAAGGCGATTCACATCCAGCCCGAGGGGTCCGGCACTGTCGGCAACCACCTTGGCCAACGCGACGGAGTTTGAGTAAACGGCGACGCCCGGCCCCTTGGGCAACGCCTGCGAGGACGCGATCTGGGCGATGTCCATGAGTTGCTCGATGGTCTCAACACGGATCACGCCCGCCTGTCGCATCATCGCGTCCACTGCCGCGGACGGCGCCTGGGTGGTGCGAACCTCGTGTCCGGGGGGCAGGCTGAGGCCGGTGACGTCGGATTTGGCAACGATTACGGGTTTGCTGCGGGACAACCGGCGCGCAAGGCGTGAGAACTTGCGGGGATTGCCGATGGACTCGAGGTAGAGGCCCACGGCGGAGGTATCGGCGTCGTCCTCCCAGTACTGCATGACGTCGTTGCCGGAAACGTCGGCACGGTTTCCCGCGGAGAGGAACGACGACAACCCGAGCCGGCGGCGGCTGGCGGCTGCGTAAACCGCCACTCCAACGGCCGCCGACTGGCTGAACAAGCCCAGGCTGCCGCGTGGGGGCATCGTGGGTGCCATGGATGCGTTCAACGACACCGCCGGGTGTGTATTGAGGATCCCGAGTGATTCCGGGCCAATGACGCGCATACCGTTCGCCCTTGCCCGCCGCACCAATTCGTGCTGGCGCGCGAGTCCCCGCTCGCCGTCGTCGGCAAATCCGGCAGTGGCCACCACGATGCCCTTGACGCCCGCAGCGGCGCAGTCGTCCACTACGTTGGGCACTTCCTCGTAGGGAACAGCAACGATGGCCAACTGCACCGGCCCCGGGATCTCGGACAACTTTCCGAAGGAGATCATTCCGGCGAGTTCGAACGCTTCCGGGTTGACGGCGTAGACAGGACCTTTGAAGCCGCCTTCAATAATGTGCTCCAGAAGCTGGTAGCCCACCGTCCCCCACTTGCGGCTGGCACCAATGACAGCCACCGACGACGGCGACAACAGGTCCCGCACGCTGCGCGCCTCAGCGCGGTGCTCGCGGGACTCCATGACGGCCCGCGATTTTTCCGTGGGGTCGATGTTGAATTCGACGCTCACAACGCCGTCATCGAATTGTCGTTTGACGTCGTAGCCGGCGTCGGCAAAGACCATCAGCATCTTCCGGTTGTCCGGCAGGACCTCGGCCGTGAAGCGCCGGATGCCGTTTTCCCTGGCGGCAACCGCCAGATGCTCCAGGAGGATTGAGCCGATTCCACGTCCCTGGTGCGCGTCGGAAATGTTGAAGGCAACCTCGGCCTCCGCGGGATCATCAAGCCTGTCGTAGCGGCCAATCCCCATGATTTCACCGCCGATAGTGATCACGAACGCCACGCGGTTGATGTGGTCCACTTCCGTGAAGCGCCGGACTTCCTTGCCGGAGAGCTTTGGTTTGAAGGAGAAGAACCTCATGTAGATGGAGGCCTGCGACTGACCCGCATGGAACGCCTGCAAAGCATCGGCATCTTCGGGTCGTATCGGACGAAGGTGGGCTGTCCCGCCGTCGCGCAGCACGACATCAGCTTCCCAATATTCCGGATAAATGCCGACGCCGGGCTGATCCACCATAGGCTTAGCCTAGCTAAAACATCCGCAGTACATCTTTAAGGATCCACCGACCCCATGGCCCGCAGCCAAAAATCCGCACGCACAGCCGAGCCCCTCGGCGATTTCACCGAGAACATCGTCGACATCGACGTCACGTCCGAGATGGAAGGCTCCTTCCTGGAGTACGCCTACTCGGTGATTTACTCGCGTGCCCTCCCGGACGCCCGCGACGGACTGAAGCCCGTTCAACGGCGCATCCTGTACATGATGTCCGATATGGGCCTCCGCCCGGATCGAGGACACGTCAAGAGCGCCCGCGTGGTGGGCGAAGTCATGGGTAAGCTCCACCCCCACGGCGATACCGCCATATATGACGCCATGGTGCGTATGGCGCAGGATTTTTCCCTGCGCCTGCCGCTCATCGATGGCCATGGCAACTTCGGATCGCTCGACGACGGCCCGGCAGCACCGCGTTACACAGAGGCACGCTTGGCGGCCGCCGCGCTGACCATGACGGACCACCTGGACGAAGACGTGGTGGACTTTGTCCCCAACTACGACAACCAGCTGACGCAGCCGGATGTGCTCCCCGCGGCTTTCCCCAACCTGCTGGTCAACGGCACCACGGGCATCGCTGTGGGTATGGCCACGAACATGCCTCCCCACAACCTGGTGGAGGTCATCGCCGCTGCACGTCACCTGATAGCCAACCCCGGGGCCACGCTGGACGAGATCATGCGGTTCATCCCGGGCCCCGACCTCCCCACGGGCGGCCGCATTGTGGGATTGGACGGAATCCGTGACGCATACGCCACGGGCCGTGGATCCTTCAAGACCCGCGCCAAGGTTGAGGTTGAACAGCTGTCCGCCCGCCGCACCGGTCTGGTGGTCACCGAGCTCCCCTACATGGTGGGCCCGGAAAAGGTCATCGAGAAGATCAAGGATGCCGTCAACGCCAAGAAGCTGACCGGCATAAGCGACGTCGTCGACCTCACGGACCGCAATCACGGCCTCCGCCTGGTCATCGAGTTGAAGAACGGCTTCAATCCCAATGCCGTGCTCCAGCAGCTGTACCGCTACTCACCCATGGAAGATTCCTTCGGCATCAACAACGTCACCTTGGTGGACGGCCAGCCCCAGACGCTGGGCCTCCTGCAGCTGCTGCAGGTGTACGTGGAACACCGGCTCAATGTGGTGCGGCGCCGTACCTCCTTCCGCCTCGGCAAAAAGAAGGACCGCCTCCACTTGGTGGAGGGCTTGTTGATCGCGATTGTGGACATCGATGAAGTCATCCAGATCATCCGTTCTTCGGACGAGGCTTCGGCCGCGCGTGAACGCCTCATGTCCATCTACGACCTCACCGAAATCCAGGCCAACTACATCCTGGAACTGCGCCTGCGGCAGTTGACCAAGTACTCCCGCCTGGAGCTGGAGAAGGAACAGGACGAACTGCGCCGCGAGATCGAGGCCTTGGAGGCCATCCTGGCTTCGGATGAACTCCTCCGCGATCTTGTCTCCGGTGAGTTGGCCGTGGTCGCCGAAAAGTATGGCACGCCCCGCCGCACAGTCCTCTTGGAATCGGAAGCTGTCTCCCCCACGGTGGCTGCGGCCTTGGCGGCATCAGTACCCGGAACAAAGGGCAAAGCCGCAGCGCTGCCCTTGGAAATTCCGGACGACCCCTGCTGGGCCCTGCTGAGTGTGTCCGGACAGATCGCCAGGACGTCCAACCAGGAACCGCTGGCCGAATCAGGCCCCCGAACCAAGCACGATGTCTTCCGCTCAGTGGTCAAGACCACCGCCAGGGGAGAAATCGGTGCTGTCACATCCCAGGGGCGCATGCTGCGGCTCCAAGTGATGGACATGCCCGTGTTGCCTCCGGTCTCCGGTCTCCCCAACTTGGCCGGCGGCGTCCCCGCCAAGGACTTCATCACCCTGCTCAAGGGCGAAACCTTGGTAGCATTCGTTCCCCTGGACGCCGTCCTCGCCGTAGGTACGGTCCAGGGCGTGGTCAAGCGAGTTCAGCCGGACTACCCGCTGAACCGGGAAGACTGGGAAATCATCGCCCTGAAGGACAAGGACTCGGTCCTCGCGGTTGAACCGGCGCAGGAGGACAATGTTGACCTTGTCTTCGTGACACGGCAGGCCCAATTGCTTCGATTCAGCGCTTCCAATGTCCGTCCGCAGGGACGTACAGCCGGCGGCATGGCCGGCATCAAGCTTGCTGCCGGCGACGAAGTGATTCACTTCGGTACCGTTCGCGCGGACGATCCTGCCGCCGTCGTGGTGACCATTGCGGGAACGATCGGCGCCTTGCCGGGGACGGCACCGGGAACTGCGAAGGTGACCGCTTTCGAGGAGTATCCCGTGAAAGGCCGGGCCACCGGTGGCGTGCGGGTCCACCGTTTCCTCAAGGGCGAAGACACACTGCTCCTCGCGTGGGCAGGTCATGGTCCGGCGAAGGCTTCCTCGACGGCAGGCGTCGCAAGGGCGCTTCCCCATGAACATGGCCGCAGGGATGGATCCGGCGTTCCGTTGTCCCAGCCCGTGGAAGCCATCGGCCCGAGCATGGCATGGGCCGACGCCGCGGAATAACGCGGAATAATCGCGGGGCTTCCCGAACGGGGCCGCGAAGTCGTCGAACAGCACGGCAAAGGCCGGGGGTTACAGACCTCCGGCCTTTGTGCTGCCGTGGCTGTGAAGCCACCGCGCGGGCTAGCCGGTTTGGTTGATGCTCAGTATGTTTCCCTCACTGTCGAGGAACCATGCTGCTGCGCTTCCATCAGGCATCGTAGCGATGCCGTCTTCAGTCTTCAGGCCCGGGAAGTCGTAGTCTTCGAACTTGACTCCCTTGCCGCGCAGCTCCTGCACTGTGGCCCGGACATCGCTGACCGTCCAGCCCATCTGGGTGTTCTTCGCAGTCCCTGCATTGGACGTTTGATAGAGAAAGAATCCGGTTCCGTCGCCGCACCTGTACTGGAGGTTATCGTCGTCGTCCGGATTTTCGGGTTCCAGTCCGAGTTTTTCGCTGTAGTACGCGCGTGCCCGGGCTATGTCCTGTGCCGGTAGGACGGCACCAACCTGCTGATCCTTGAGCATTATTTTCTCTTTCCGGCTCTCCCCCCGGAACGAACTTTACTCTCGGCAGGGGCCGTAAGTAATTGGAAAACGACACCATATTTCATGGGCTGCAGAGGAGAGCGGGCAGGATCAGCTTAGACTGGCCGCATGCCGATCATCCCCGATGAAAAAGACTGGACCTGGGTGCTCTCAGAGCCCTGCCCCGAATGCGGTTTCGACCCCGCGACGGTGACTCCCTCCACGGTGCCCGGCACCGTTCTGAACATGCTTCCCCGGTGGCGGGCCGTGCTGCGTCGGGAGGACGTAGCAACACGGCCCAACGACCACACGTGGTCCAACCTGGAGTACGCCTGCCACGTCCGGGACGTCTTCAGCCTCTTCGATCAGCGTCTAAACCTGATGCTCACAGAGGACGACGCCCGGTTTGCCAACTGGGACCAGGACCAGGCCGCGATCGACGGCGAGTACGGTTCCGCTGATCCGCACACGGTCGCCGACGAACTGGAGGCAGAGGGCAAGGAGATTGCAGAGTCCTTCGCCAGGGTTACCGAGGATGATTGGCAACGCACCGGAACGCGCAGCAACGGATCCTCATTCACAGTCCTGACGTTCTCCCAGTACTTCCTCCACGACGTTGTGCATCACCTTCATGATGTGGACGGCTAGTAACTAGAGCATCTTCTCCCACGTCATACTGCGGTTCACCGGCGCATAGCCCATGCCCAAGTAGAGTTGCAACGCCCCGGTGGGGTTGGCCGAGTCCACGTCCAGTGAGGCCACGTTCATTCCCGCCGAGGCGTACCGCTGCATGGCATCGGCGAGCAGTGCTTGAGCTATGCCCTGGCCGCGATAGGCACGCCGCACACCAAGGAGCTCTGTATAGCCTTCCTTGAAACCGCGATCCGCGGCCGAGCCGGGATCAAAGCTGGTTAGCTGATACCCGGCCACCTCCCCCGTGCCGGAATCAATTACCACAGCACTGAGATCGTGCCTGGCCGTCGGTTCCTCAATGGTGAAGCGCCACGATTCTTGATCCCGGGGCTCGCTCCCCCAGTGGTCCCTGAACGCATCGTTATGGGCTTGGCGCACGGGTTCAAACAGCGATGGATCCAGCGTCCTGAGCTCGAGTCCTGCCCTCAGGGGCGCCTCGGGCAGTTGCTGGGACAGGGGCCGGTGCATTTCGTTGAACCAGCGCACGGCGCCGTAGCCGTGACCCATCAGGAGTGTTGCCTGGTGCTCGTGCTGTTCCTCCGTCTGGATGCGGAGACGTGGCGGTGCTGTGGTGTGTCCAGCAGCTTGATCGGACTCGAATCGGCTGCGTACTTGTCCTTCCTGCCACAGCAGGACTGCAGAGCCGATGCCCCGCTGTTGCCATTGCGGGTCAACGCACGCCATTCCGGTGGCTTTATCACCGGCCGGATTCTTGGAAATGCGGCCATAGGCACGCGCCACACCGTCGGAATCAAGGCCAAGGAGCGTGCTCGTCTCCGCCGGGTTCTTGGTGGACTCCAGGACGTGGACCAGATCGCCGCGCTTCTCATACCAGACGGGGCGTTCGACGGCGGCCGTCCGGGCAATCAGGCCTGCCCAGTTGTCGAGGTCTTCCATGGTGGCTGGTCGCCAGTTCAGGCCGGTAGCAACAGCATCCGGCATGACCTGGCTTGCGTCTTCGAAAGGCATGCCAACAGGCTACTGAGGAGTAGGCCTTCCCACCAGTTCCGACGCGCCTGCGCTGCTTCGCTTGGCAGCATCCTTGGCGGCAGGGAGTTCCAGCCGCACATCTGCCGGATCAATATCGTCTGGATTATGCGTCACCAGGACAACGGTGACGTCCTTGAGTCCGTTGCGCAGAATGGCCATCATTTCCCGCGCCGAGCCCGCATCCAGGTGGGCAGTGGGTTCATCCAGCAACAACACGGAGGCTCCGGTCAGGAGCGTCCTTGCCATGGCAAGCCGCTGACGTTCGCCACCACTCAGGAAAGAACCACCGGGGCCGATACGGGCATCGAGCCCGCCCGGCAACGCTTCCACCACTGAATTAAGCCCGACGTCGGCCAGCGCCTTGTGCATCTCGGCCTCACTGGGCTTGGCTGCAGCCGGACGGCTCAGCAGGAGGTTGCCGCGGATAGTGGAGTCGAACAGGTGGGCCTCCTGGGGGCACCACGCAGCTTTGCCGGAGAGCTTCACAGTTCCCTCCGTCAGGGGCAGGAATCCGAGAAGTACGGAGAGAAGCGTGGACTTCCCTGCGCCGGAGGGGCCGGTCACGGCAAGCCAGCGGCCGGGCTCGGCAACAGCATTCACACCGGAAAAGACCCTCGGACCATCCGGCCAGGACGCTGAAGCATCCCGCAACTCCAGCCCCGCCCGTCCCGGTCGATCAGGCAGGCGCAGCGTGCCGCCGTCGTGTTCTTCCGCTTGGCTCCTTGGCGTGGCGCTGTCCAAAGCGCCGGATGCTGCCACCCGACCCAGAACGGCTGCGAGCGCCGGTGCTTGGCGCACAGCGGACACGATGCCACCGTATGGTTCAACCAATGCGAGTTGCATCAGGACAATGACGGCTGCCAGTTCCGGGGCAACTGTGCCGTTCAGCACGGCGGGTGCACTCAGGGCGCCGGCCCACAGTGCGGCCATGGAGGACGCCAGGACAATCACCGCTTGGCCGAGTCCTTCAGCCCATGCCGAGCGTTGTGCAGAGACTGTGGCGGTGCGGTCTTTCCCACGCAGTGCTCCGAGGACCGGCTCCCCCACCCCGTTGGCGCTTAGTTCCGCACGGGCGTCCAGGGCTGCGGCCACCCCCCGAAGCACGACTGAACGCATCTGCTGTTCGGCCTTGGCGGAGTTCCTGTCAGCAAGGACCGCCAGGGTCGGGGCAAGGACCAGGCCGACGACTGCGGCTGCCACCACCGCAGGCAGGGCCGCGGGCAAGACGATGGCTGTGGCGAGGATCGCCGCGGCCCCGACTCCCATGGCAGTCACGGGTGGGAGAACAACCCTGGGCAGAAGGTCTCGGAGGGTGTCCACGTCGTCCACAATGGAGCCCAACACGTTGCCCCCTTGGAGAAGTCGCCTGAGGGACAGCGCCCTCCGGCTTAGCGATGCCCACAGAGCACCGCGGAGGCGGGTCATGGCAGCGAAGACAGCGTCATGGGTCAAGAGCCGCTCGCAGTAACGCAGGACGGCCCTTCCTATGCCGAAGAACCTTACTCCGACGATCGCACCGAGCAGGTAGAGAATGGGCGGCTGCTCACTGGCACGAATGATCAGCCACCCGGACAGACCTGACAGTGCCACTGCGAAGAGGGCAGCCAGGACGGCCACGACACCTGCGGCAAGGAACTTCCAACGTACGGGTCGCAGCGCCCGCAGGAGGCCGTGCAGGCTGCTGGCCCTGGGAACGGGAGGGAGGCCGCCTTGGAGGTTGGCTTCCTTCGCTGGGACTGAAACAACCCCGGCAGGAGTGTCGCGCGGGCTGCTCGTCCCCCTGGCCACAGCCGCTAAGGTCCCGTGCCGGTGCCCTACAGGTACCACATGGTCGGCGAGCGCCCGGGTGCCAGCGTCATGGGCCACCAGGATCACGGTGACGCTGCCACGAAGCGACTCGATGGCGCGACGGACCACGCTGGCGGAGTACTGGTCAAGATGGGCGGTGGGCTCGTCGAGCAACAAGACCGTAGCGCCTGCTTCCACGCGGGCCAATCCGCGGGCCAGGGCGATCCGCCGCAACTCACCGGGGCTTAGTTCGGCCGGGTTCCTTGCAGCCAGGTGCTCTGCGGAGGCCTTCCGCAGGACACGGGTGACGGCTTCGGAGGCGTTCCCCTGGTATCCGTCAAGATAGAGTTCAATCTCTTGCTGCACAGTTTCGGTGGCCATGACCGGGTGTTGCGGAACCCACGCCATTGTCCCAGGGGCCGCACCGGTTATGGTCCCTGTGACCGAGGCTCCCGGCCCTTGGCCGATGAGGCCGGCCAGGACACCCAGGATTGTGCTCTTTCCGCAGCCGCTATCGCCGTCGAGGACCGTAACGCGCCCGGGTGCGGCAGTGAAGCTGAGGGGCCCGACGGCGGCCGCGGACCTTCCGTGGTACGTCACGGACAATCCGCTCACCACTACGCCGGCCTGCTCGGTACTGGTCTGCTCGGTACTGGCCTGCTCGGTGTTGGAAGGCCCATGATCCTGCAGTCGCTCGTGTGAGGGGGCATCAAGTACGGCATTGGTGGTTTCGAGGGCTGCCCTGCCGTCATCGCTTGCGTGGTGGGCGGTGCCCAGTTCCCGGAGCGGAAGGTAGCAATCCGGGGCCAGGATCAGTGCCAAGAGCCCGGCCTCAAGGGCCATGTCGCCATGCACCAGCCGTACGCCGATGAACACAGCCACTACGGCCACGGAGATGGTCGCAATGAGTTCCAGTGCCAGCGCGGAAAGGAAGGCCGTGCGAAGGGTGACCATGGTCCGGGTCCGGTATTGCTCGGAGATATCTTCCAAGGCTGCGCGCTGTTCGGTGGCACGTCCCAGGCCCACCAGGACGGGAAGGCCCTTGGCGAGTTCAAGGATGTGACCGGACAGTTTCCGGAGCGTGCTTTGCGCCTCCCGGACGGTGTCTTCCGTGTGCCTGCCGATGAGGACCATGAACAGCGGCACCAGTGGAACCGTCAGGACGATCACCACGGCACTCACCCAGTCAGCGAAGAGGATTCGGGCTCCGATCAGGAGCGGGACCGTAGCGCAGTTCACGATCGCAGGCAGGTATTGGGTGTAGTAGTCGTCCAGCGCGTCCAGGCCCCGCGTGGCGAGGATCGCCAGACCGCCGTCGTTCATTCCCGATACGGGCGATGAACCGCCGCCGGACAGCGAGCGCCCCAACAGCCGTGCCCGCAGTTCCTCTTTGACGCCCAGGGCAGCCCTCCGGGAGGCTATGCCTTGGCCCCAAACGGTCAGCGACCTAAGGACCGCTCCCACCGCGCCCCACAGCAGTCCGCTGTTCCAGTCCGCTGAACCGGAGGCCAGTCCGGCCAGCATCCCCGCTACGGCTTGGGCCATGAGCACCAGGGACAGTGCTTTGAGGGCGGACATCAGGCCAAGGGCGTAGAGCGCCGATCGCGTGGCAGGGCCGGTAGGGAACACGGGTTTCATGGGGCGGCTATTCTCCCGATTTGCGTGGTGTGGCCGGCGAGCTGCCCTTGGGGACCATCACCTTTGCGGCAATTGCCGGCAGGAACCCGTGGGCTTCGGGGATGTGGGCCGCGCTGACGCGCCTCCGGAACACCCAGTACGTCCATGATTGGTAGGCAATCACGAGCGGCAGGCCAACGGCTGCAACGATGCTCATGAGGCCCAGCGTGTAGTCCGAGGACGAGGCGTTGGAGATGGTCAAGTTGAAGGCAGGATCGATCGTGGACGGGATGACCACAGGGAAAGCGGCTCCGAAGATCGAGGCCGTGGCGCACACAATGAAGGCGCCGAGGGCACTAAAGGCGCGCCCTTCAGACCCTGTGCGGGCCAGCCGCCAAGCCAAGACGACTGCGACGACAGCGGCTGCCACCAAAGCCCAGGTCCAGGGCTTGCCGCTCAGGAACTGGACGGCCACCATCCAGCCGAACATCGGCAACACCGCGAACGGCACCAGGCGAATGAACCAACGGCGGGCGCGATGCCGCACATCGCCGTCGGTCTTAAGGGCAAGAAACGCCAAAGCGTGCACCAGGGCAAACGCCACCACACCGAAACCGCCAAGGAGTGCGTAGCCGCTAAACCAGGACATTGGGCCACCGACGCGGTCCCCGTTGGCGTTCAAGGGCAGGCCCGTGGTGGTGAGCGCCAAGGCTGCGCCGATGCCGAAGGCGGCCACGAAGGACCCGACGGCGATCGCCCAGTCCCAGCGGTTGCGCCACTGCTCGGAGTCCACCTTGCCCCTGTACTCGAAAGCGACTGCCCGGAAGATCAAGGCAGCGAGGACTGCCAGCAGCGGGAGGTAGAGGCTGGAGAACAGTGAGGCGTACCAGAGGGGGAAGGCTGCGAAGGTGGCACCGGCGGCCGTGAGCAGCCACACCTCATTGCCGTCCCACACCGGGCCGATGGTGTTCAGCAGTACCCGGCGGTCAGTGTTGTGGCGGGCAAACAGCTTCATGAGCATGCCGACGCCGAGGTCGAAACCCTCCAGGAAGAGATAACCGGTCCACAACACGGCGATGGCTACGAACCAGATGGTTGGCAACAGTTCCATTGTCAGTACCCCTTGGCTTTAGTAGGCGAATGCCAGGACGTCGTTGCCGGACTTGTCCGGTCCCGTGCCGTCGTCGTTCTTGTCACGTTGGTCGTCTGAATCCTGCACATGGCCCAGTTCAGGCATCGCTGAGGCCACGCCACCGCGGATGTACTTGACCAATAGCTTCACTTCCACCACCAACAGCACGGCATAGATGGCGGTGAGGACTACCAGCGAGGTCATGAGCTCCCCTGCGCTGACCCCCGGGGACACCGCAGCAGCGGTGAACATGAAGACTTGGTCGATTCCGTTCATGTCCGGGTTCGGGGCCACTACGAACGGCTGCCTGCCCATTTCGGTGAAGATCCAGCCTGCGGCGTTGGCTCCGAACGGTGCAAGGATCCCCAGGACGGCAAGGCGCATGAGCCATGTGGACTGAGGAACCACGCCTTTGCGGGTGACCCAGAGGGCCAACAGTGCGGCGAAGGCGGCGAGGCCACCGAAGCCGATCATCATGCGGAAGCCCCAGTAGGTCACTTCCATGACAGGCACGTATTGGATTTCCTGTCCGGCGCGCTCACCGTACAGCGGGTTGTCCGGCAGGTGTGTGCCGTATTTCTCCTTGTACTCACCCAGCAGGCTGTTCACGCCCTTGACCTCAGTGGTGAAGTCACCCTTGGCCAGGAAGGAGAGGATGCCTGGCACTTCAATGACGGCCACAATGTCATCGCAGTTGGTGGCACCAAGGTTCCCGACGCTCAGGACCGAGAAGCCCGTGCCGTCATGGCAGGCAGCTTCCGCTGCGGCCATCTTCATGGGCTGCTGCTCGAACATCAGTTTGCCCTGCAGGTCACCTGTGATGGCCGTTCCCGCGAAGGAGATCATGGCCACCACCGCACCAATTCGCAAGGATGTCATCCACACGGTGTAATCGGCTTTGTCACGGCCCGGGATTGCGGCCTCGCCGGGAACCAGCTTGCCCTCCTTGCCCACCACATCAATGCCATCGTGGCGGCGACGCCAGAGGTGATACCAGGCGATACCCAACAGGAAGGCACCCGCGACAGCCAGAGCGCCGAACAGTGTGTGCGGCACTGCAACCAAGGCCGTGTTATTGGTGAACACAGCCCAGGCATCGGTCATCACGGGCCGGCCATCAACCATTTCAACGCCTACGGGGTGCTGCATCCAGGAGTTCGCCACGATGATGAAGTATGCGGAGAAGACTGAACCAATCACGGCGATCCACAAGCACGCCAGGTGGACGCCGCGCTTGAGTTGCTTCCAACCAAAGATCCACAGCCCCAGGAACGTGGATTCCACGAAGAAGGCCAATAGCGCTTCGAGGGCCAACGGCGCACCGAAAACATCCCCGACGAATCGGCTGTACTCACTCCACGCCATACCGAACTGGAATTCCTGGACGATGCCGGTGGCTACGCCCATGATGAAGTTGATGAGGAAGAGCTTTCCCCAGAACTTGGTCATCCGCAGGTACTCGGGCTTGCCCGTGCGATACCAAATGGTCTGGATGATGGCCACCACCAGACCGAGTCCGATAGTGAGCGGCACCATCATGAAGTGGTAGACGGTAGTGATACCAAACTGCCAGCGTGCGATTTCCAAGGCGTCCATGGCTGTCCTTTGTGCGGTGGACCGAAGTACGATGACCTTACTTCTACGTCACGTAGAAAACTTCTCTTCTACACAGTGTAGAACAAATGGCGACCGCCGAAACCCATTCTTCAAGTGGCGTAACCCACGCACAAGGGTTTGCCTTCGGGTGCGGCGCGCCGATAGTTCTACCTCACGTAGAATGAAGGCCTGAAAAGCGGTAGATTTATTGTGGAATGTTGGATCATCGCTTCCGGCAGCAGGCACTCTGCACCAGGAGCGGAAGGTAGGGACGTATCAATGGCAAGTCTTGGGGAACTGGAACGGGCAGTGATGGATCTGCTCTGGGCAGGCCAGGAGGCTGCAACTGCCAACACACTGCGGGATCTGCTGGCGCAGGATTCCGAGGCTGGTGACGGCACCGCGGGTCACCAGGGCAAGGATCTGGCCGTAACCACGGTCCTCACTGTGCTCTCACGGCTGGAAAAGAAGGGCCTGGTGGAGCGCGAACGCGGAACGCGACCGCACCGCTACCAAGCCGTCTCCAGCCGCGCCGATCACACCGCCGAACTCATGCACGAAGTCCTGGGCTCGGCTCCGGACCGCGAGGCCGTCCTGGCCCGCTTCATTGGTTCCGTCACCGAAAGCGAAGCCGCTACCCTGCGCAAACTGCTCGGCTACAATTAGCCACTATGTTCTGGACCTCATACCTGCTTGCGGTCCTGGCAATCATTCTGGCGTGGCCAGTACCCGTGCTGCTTTCCCGCGCGCAGTGGCCGGCACGATCTCCCTTCACCGCCATGGTGCTGTGGCAGGCGATCGCCCTCGCTGGCGGCTTGTCCATGATCGGGGCCATGCTCGTTTACGGACTCGAGCCCATCGGGGACAACCTCATTGCAGGACTCAAGAGCCTGGCCGGGATGGTTTTCAACAACGAGCCCACCACCGCGCTGGGCTTTTGGCACCTTTTTGCGCTCTCCGCAGCGGCACTGTTGACCGCCCACTTGGTCTTCACCCTGCTGCTGACCTATTACAAGATTGAACGGCAGCGGCGACGCCACCGCGAGCTGCTGGCCCTGCTGGCATCACCGTCGGACGACGGCCCCGGCACAGTGGTGATCAACCACGATTCCCCCGTCGCCTACTGCCTGCCTGGTGGCGCCCGATCCGTAACCGTGCTATCCGACGGCCTGATGGCAGCACTGGAACCTGCTGAACTCAGGGCTGTGCTTATTCACGAGAACGCGCACCTGTCCCAGCGCCACGATCTCCTGCTTTGGGCCTTTGCTGCTTGGCGTCAGGCCCTGCCATGGTTTCCCACCACCCGGCTGGCCCAGACAGCGGTGAATTCGCTGATCGAAATGCTGGCCGACGACGTCGCCCTCCGCACCGAGAGCAAAGGCACCCTGATCAAGGCCATCGCCATTGTTGCCAGCGGCACCACACAGCCCGCCCTTGACGGGCAGCCGGTCAGCGGGAGCAAGACACTGGCCGGCGGCCAGGCACTCAGCGTCGGTGGTGCCGTCGTCGAGGGCAATGCCGTGAGTGCCACAGGCGGCGCTGATTCCCCACGCACGACGGCGTCACGCGTCAGCCGCCTGCTCTCACCCAAGCCTCCACTCACCAAGGCTGCACGGGTGTTGGTCCTGGCGGCCTCGGCCTTGCTGCTTGCGGTGCCCACTGCCCTGCTGATCGTCCCGGGACTACTGGGGTGACCGGGCTGACCCGGCTATTGGGGCAGCGTCGCCTCGTACACCAAGGACGCGTAGCCTTCCAGTGCCTCGGCGCAGCGTGCCAGGTGCTCTGAAGCATCCGTCGCCTGCGGCAAATGAAGCACATCGCGTGACTTCAGCTCCCTGTACCAGCGCCTCAAGCGCTCCAGGCTTTGTTCTTCTTCCTCCAGTTCGGCGAAAGTGAACTTCTCCCTCGAAATCTCTTTCGCTATCTCCTGCTCAAATTTGCCGCAATCGGCCGTGAACTCCTTCCATTCCTCCAACCGGGCAGCTTCGAAAGCGCTACGGAAAGTGTCCGCACCGTTGTCGCGGGGTGCAGCGTCCACCAAAGTCCAAGTGCCTGCGCCCTTTGCCACCAGCGCCTGGGCCCGCGCAAGACCCTCATCGAAGGCCGGATGGGCCGGGAGAACCCACGTACCCGGCGACAAAGGAACGGCACCGATCCGGCGCAACTCCCGCCACACTGCCACCCTGTGCCGGGATGGCTGCGCAGGAACCTGCACCAAAATCAACAACCACTGTTCATCAATCACACTCATGAATGTAGCAGCTGTTACATTCATGTACGTGAAAGCCCCCAACTCTTCTCCCACGTCCGTTGCAGCCCGCCAGCGTTGGCCCCTCTACGCCGCAGGCTTCACCACCGCCTTTGGTGCCCATGCGGTGGCAGCGGGCCTGGGGGCAGAAAGCGCGGACATCGGCTTGAGCTTGCTTGCTCTGGGCGTTCTTCTGGCTTTGTACGACGTAGCGGAAGTGTTCCTCAAACCCGTTTTCGGTGCCCTCAGCGATCACATCGGACCCAAGCCGGTGATCGTGGGTGGGCTTGTGGCTTTCTCCGCTGCCTCCCTGATTGGATTATGGGCGGATCAACCCGCCATGCTCGCGGCCGCCCGCCTTGGTCAAGGGATGGCGGCTTCGGCCTTCTCGCCGGCCTCATCCGCTGGCGTTGCCCGGCTCGCAGGCGGCAGGACCGGGCACTACTTCGGCCGCTACGGCTCCTGGAAAGGACTCGGCTACGCCATTGGCCCGTTGCTGGGCGCCATGGCCATCATCATCGGCGGATTCGGCTTCCTGTTCGGGATCCTGACGGCCCTGGGCTTGGCTGTGGCCATGTGGGCCATGGTTTCAGTACCCCGCCTGCAGCCGCTTCCCCGTCCCAGATACACCATCGTCGATGTGTGGCGCCAAAGCACTGAACGGTCATTCCTCGGCCCAACCCTGGTGTTGGCCGCTGCCACGGGTGCGCTGGGTGCCGCCGTCGGCTTTCTCCCCGCGCTGGTAGCACGGGAAGGGCTAGGCACGGCAGGCAGCGTTGCCGTAGTCACCGTGCTGGCAGTAGCTTCCGCGCTGATACAGCCCCGCGTCGGCAGGCTGAGGGACCAGGGAAGAATCGCCGACAGGCCCGGCATGGTGGCCGGCCTGCTGGCTATCTCGGTAGGCACTCTGATGGCCGGCTTGTTGCCGGGAGCGGCCTGGATCTACTGCGCAGCAGTGCTCATCGGTGCGGGAATCGGCGTCTCCACCCCTCTCGCATTCGCTCACCTGGCCGATGCGACGCCGGCCGAACGCCTCGGCAGAACCATGGGCTCTGCCGAGCTGGGCCGTGAACTTGGCGACGCCGGCGGGCCGCTGCTGGTGGGCGGCGTCGCAGTAGCGGCCGGGCTGCCCTGGGGCCTGGGAGCTTTGGCCTTGGTGGTGGGCGCCGCGGCCCTTGCAGCCCCGGGCGCCCGCGCACCACAGGTCCCTGATGGTGACCTGGTTCCGCCAAACCAGAGCTAGGCGTCGATGCGTTCCCGGTCCAGCGTAGCCGCGCCGGCAATGATGAACTCCTTGCGCGGTGCCACGTCCGAGCCCATCAAAAGATCGAAGACTTCCTCGGCACGTTGGGCGCTATCAATGCCCACCTTCCGGAGAGTCCGGTGTCGTGGATCCATAGTGGTCTCTGCCAGTTGCTGTGCGTCCATTTCACCCAGGCCCTTATATCGCTGAATTGGTTCCTTGTAGCGTTTGCCTTCCTTGGCAAGGTTGGAGAGAAGGACGTGAAGCTCGGCCTCCGAGTAGGTGTAGATCATCTCGTTGGCCTTCTGGCCGGGGTTGATCACTTCCACACGGTGCAGGGGCGGGACAGCGGCAAACACACGGCCGGCTTCGACCATGGGCCGCATGTATCGGAAGAAAAGGGTAAGCAGCAGGGTGCGGATGTGTGCACCGTCCACGTCGGCGTCGGTCATGAGGATGACCTTGCCGTAACGGGCAGCGTCAATGTCGAAGCTTCGACCGGAGCCGGCGCCCACAACCTGGATCAACGCCGCGCACTCCGCGTTGGACAACATGTCGCCTACGGATGCTTTCTGCACGTTCAGGATCTTGCCGCGAATGGGCAGTAGTGCTTGGAAGTCGGATGAGCGGGCAAGTTTGGCGGTACCGAGTGCCGAGTCACCCTCTACGATGAACAGTTCAGAGCGCGCGACGTCATCAGTTCGGCAATCTGCGAGCTTTGTAGGCATCGACGAAGTTTCCAAGGCGTTCTTGCGGCGCTGGGTTTCTTTGTGCACACGGGCCGAGATGCGCGACTTCATCTCCGCGACCATCTTCTCCAAGAGGAGCGCGGACTGGGCTTTGTCGTTGCGGTTGGCCGAGTTCAGCCTCGCTGTTATTTCCTTCTCAACCACCTTGGCCACAATGGCACGAACCGCCGAGGTACCAAGGATTTCCTTTGTCTGTCCCTCGAATTGCGGCTCCGCAAGCCGGACAGTTAGGACGGCGGTCAGCCCGGCGAGAATGTCGTCTTTCTCCACCTTGTCGTTGCCGGCCTTGAGCTTGCGCGCGTTCGTCTCCACGGCCTTGCGGAAGGTTTTCAGCAGGGCCGCTTCAAAGCCGGACTGGTGCGTGCCGCCCTTGGGGGTGGCGATGATGTTGACGAAGCTGCGCATAGTGGTCTCATAACCGATGCCCCATCGCAGGGCGATGTCCACCTCGCAGTCACGTTCAACTTCCGCGATCTTGCTGTGCCCGTTCTCATCGAGGACCGGGACGGTTTCCTTGAATTTCCCTGAACCATGGAGGCGCCAGACATCCGTAACCCCGGAATCGGCAGCGAGGAACTCAACAAACTCGGAGATGCCGCCATCGTGGTGGAACACTTCCTCATGGACACCGGCCTCCCCCGGCGTTCCGGCCAGCTTGCGCTCGTCGCGCACAGTGATTTTCAAGCCGGGTACGAGGAACGATGTTTGGCGTGCCCGTGCTGCCAGGTCGTCATAGGAGAACTTGGCGTCAGGGGTGAAAATTTGACGGTCGGCCCAATATCGCACGCGGGTGCCGGTGACGCCACGTTTCGCCTTCCCCACGACATCCAGCACCGAGTTCTCCACGAACGGTTCGAACGGTGCGTTGGGGCTCGGCTTTGCCCCGGAATCCACGAAGCGTCCCGGCTCACCGCGGCGGAACGACATCTGGTAAGTCTTGCTGCCGCGGTCCACTTGGACATCAAGGCGGCTTGACAAAGCGTTTACCACCGAAGCCCCGACACCATGCAAACCACCCGAGGCAGTGTAGGAACCGCCACCGAATTTGCCACCTGCATGCAGTTTGGTGAAGACAACTTCGACGCCGGAGAGGCCGGTCTTGGGCTCTACATCCACTGGGATTCCACGGCCGTCGTCGTGGATTTCCACTGAGTTGTCGGCATGCAGGATGACTTTGATGTCATGTCCGAAGCCCGCCAGAGCCTCATCCACGGCGTTGTCGATGATTTCCCAGAGGCAGTGCATGAGGCCGCGGGAGTCAGTGGAGCCGATGTACATGCCCGGGCGCTTACGAACGGCTTCCAGGCCCTCAAGGACAGATAGATGCCGGGCGTTGTATTCAGAACTCGGTGCCACTCGCGGTGTGCTCCTTCGGGGTATATCTCCGGGTACTTCCCAGCCGTGTGTTGACTGGTAATTCAAGGCAAACACTGCCCGTACAAGCGTAGCCGGGGAAGTCGTCAGGCACCGTTTGCCACTCCAGCACGGACGCAGCCTGCCTGGTTACGTTACGCACATGTGATACGCGGACAGCGAAAGTGACCCATCCTTGCCATGGATCTGGACCGAATGCTGGTTATATGGATGTACAGAACTACTAAGGAGGCCGACATGACAACAGCAGTTGCAGACCGCACGCTGAACGCAGCTGACCGCTGTGACCGTTGCGGAGCCCAGGCGTACGTCCGCGTTGTACTCGAGTCCTCCGGCGGTGAGCTGCTCTTCTGCGGCCACCACGCACGTGCAGTTGAAGCTACGCTTCGGCCCATGACTTCTGACTGGCACGATGAGACCGAGCGCCTCAACGAGAAGGCTCCCGTCCCCGTCGACTAGGCAGTCCGGTTATCCGGAAACCCTTTTTGATCACATGACAAGGCTCCTCCCGGACGGGAGGGGCCTTGTTGCGTTGAGTCTGTCGTTTTGGACTTGTTGCACTCGACTTTTGTGCAACATGAAAGCGGCCCAGCCGGAAGTCCGACTGAGCCGCTCTCAACACCCGCAGTGTGTCTTTTTAGTCCAGGTAATCCCGCAGGACCTGCGAGCGGGACGGGTGCCGCAGCTTGGACATGGTCTTGGATTCGATCTGGCGGATGCGCTCGCGCGTGACGCCGTAGACCTTGCCGATTTCGTCTAAAGTCTTCGGCTGGCCATCGGTCAGGCCGAAGCGCATAGCAACAACTCCCGCTTCGCGCTCGGACAGGGTGTCCAAAACCGAGTGCAACTGCTCCTGCAGGAGCGTGAAGCTCACGGCGTCGGCAGGGACCACAGCCTCGGAGTCCTCAATCAGGTCACCGAACTCGGAGTCACCGTCTTCACCCAGAGGCGTGTGGAGCGAAATCGGCTCACGGCCGTACTTCTGAACCTCGACAACCTTCTCGGGCGTCATGTCCAGCTCGAGTGCCAGCTCTTCAGGCGTCGGTTCGCGGCCGAGGTCCTGAAGCATCTGGCGCTGTACGCGGGCCAGCTTGTTGATGACTTCCACCATGTGCACCGGAATACGGATGGTGCGGGCCTGGTCTGCCATGGCGCGGGTAATTGCCTGACGGATCCACCAGGTTGCGTAGGTGGAGAACTTGAAGCCCTTGGTGTAGTCGAACTTCTCCACTGCACGGATAAGGCCCAGGTTGCCTTCCTGGATCAGGTCCAGGAAGAGCATGCCACGGCCGGTGTAGCGCTTGGCCAAGGAAACGACGAGGCGCAGGTTGGCTTCGAGCAGGTGATTCTTGGCACGCTTGCCGTCGTGGATGACGAATTCAAGCTCACGCTTGAGCTTGGGATCCATGGATCCGTCGTCAGCGTTGATCTTTTCCTCGGCAAAGAGGCCTGCCTCGATACGAAGGGCGAGGTCAACTTCCTGCTCTGCGTTCAGCAGTGCGACCTTACCGATCTGCTTCAGGTAATCCTTGACGGGGTCGGCAGTCGCACCGGCCGACATGACCTGCTGAACAGGAGCGTCGTCGTCGTCGGCATCGGAGTACACGAATCCCGTACCTGAGGGAGCAGCCTTGTCCTTGGTGGCCGTGGCGCCGTCCTCGACGTCATCTTCTCCGACTTCGACTTCTTCGGCAGCTGCGGGATCAAAGTCTTCATCCTCGCCGTTGGAATCCTCAGCGTCGGAGCCTGAGGACTTGTTCGCGGCTTCAGCGGCGGCCTTCGCGCCGGGCTTGGGTCCACGCTTCTTGGGTGCCGGCTTGTCAGAGTCGCCCTCTGAGGCCTTGTTGGCAGCACGTGTCGCTGCGCGCTTTGCCGATGTTGCCGCCTTCTTTTCCTCAGCGGACAATTCGGCCTGGGCGGCGGGTTCCTTCTCGACGGAAGACGGGGTCACAGAAAACCTTTCTAGCGGCGGTCTGTGGAATCACCATACGGGCAACACCACTATGACCCTGTCAAGTCCGCGATCAATTTCAAATGCGATCGCCGTCTGCAGAGTCTCTATAGAGAACTCCCGACGACACTGTATTGTTCCCGATGAAGGGGCCAATTCAGGCATTCGAACGCGGACCCAACCGGGTCTCGGCATCCATTGTCTCACGGTTTTGCGAAACGCATACCTCAGGAATTTTCAAACCCCCTATGCCACCTATGCGACAGTGTCCTTGAATCCGCGCCACGCCGTCTCGGAGCTCCGCGCCCACGTGCAGATGGTCCCCTGTCCCAGAAGATCCATGAGCAGTTCGGCCAGTCGGTATCCCGGCTGCGCAGACTCCGCCCGGCTCAGGCAGGCATGGGCAATGGATCCGCGCCCCTTGCACCAGGAAATCCAGCCCTGAAGTGTCAATGCGGCCGCTGGCACTACGCCGGATTCGTCATCGACACATAGCACGGAAAGAACCTGTTGCAGCGCGTCAAGGGTGCTCCAACACGGCATGTGCGGTTGCATGCCCAATAAGACATCTCCGTAGGTGAAGACGTCCCCGGACGGGTCGGGCTCATGATGAACTTTGGGAGCCGGAAGGGCTGAGGCGGGTATGCCAAGTTCTTGTGGGTCGAAGGCCGCGCCTGCGTCGTCTTCGATGAAAAGCCCGAACGCCGCAGCACCGGACTTTGCAGATTCCATGCCTGCTGCCGCCATGACGACCACAGCGTCCCGCCACGCGGGGACTCTGAGGGTGGTTCTGAGGAAACCCATGATTTCTGCGTCAGCCCGGGGCTGCAGCGGGTCATCTGCTGCGCACCTTTTCAGCACGTGGTCCCACACGGCGAGGACGGCGTCCAAACAACGTTCGCTCCGCCACCCACCGAGAATCTGCTTCCCATAGCGTGACTCCGACGCCAGCACCAGAGGATTCAACGCCCCTGGACGTGTAAGCTGCGGCATTCCGGGCCCGCTCCTCGGCGACGGCCCAATGGAGCTCCCCCTGTACACCAGTTCAGCGCTCAACCTGCTGTTCTTGATGCGATCAACAGGCAGTCCAGGCAACGGGCAACAGTCCAGGTTCGCGCAGTAGGCGCTACGCCAATACCCGGCGCCTACCAGCCATGCATCCCTCACCGATAGATCGACCTCATCGAGGCTTAGCTGCAGGGCCTCGAGCAGCGGGATTGCCTCCCGGACCACGCTGCCGTCATCCCATCCCGTGTCAGTGTAGAGGGCAAGTACCACCCCGTTGGCTTCCTCGTCGGCAATCAGGAAACTGCGGATCTGGTCTGCGAAACCCGAGCGGGCAAGCTGTGAATCAAGGTTCGGCAGATCCACTCGCAGTGTGGCTCCAAGGACTTTCCCTTGCATGGTGATGGCTACAAGGCTGTCCTCGGGCCAGTAGCCCAACATATGGGGAATGTAGCCAAGGATGTCTTCGGGTTGGTGGATGCTGAGCGTTCTGTTGGAATTCATGGTTCCAGCCTGCTCAACTCCTGCCGGAGGAGACAGTGACCATCATGCCTATGTGGAAAAGCTGCCGCAGCAGCGCAGGCGCCTAGTGCTCGTCCGGAGAAACGGGGCGTGCGGCACGACGCCGCTCGATCCGTTCCCGACGCTGCCTGGCAAGGGCGGCCATCAACGGCTGCACGTGAATCCCCTGCGATGCCATCTGCCGGCGCACCTTCCGCCGTGTCACCAGGATGAGCACAGTACCTAGGCCCAGCAGAACGAACTGAACGCTGAGGGCAATCCGGAACGGCGCAAGCCCGTAAAGATCCCCGCCGGAGAACCCACTGGCGTACAGGAGGTCGAGCACCAGACCGATGAGGTAGATGGCAACGAGGGCCGCAATAAAGCCGCCAACGTTGACTATCCCCGTTGCCGTGCCGATCCGGTGCGAGGGATTGAAGGTCCTGGCGAAATCGAATCCAATCATGGACCCGGGCCCGCCGACAGCGAGCACTACCACCAGAACGGCCAGGAGCCACAGCGGGGCGCGTGCGGGAAGAATAAGCACAGCAGCCCAGGCCAAGGCTGTAGCCAGCGCAATCAGCAGGACCATGGCCGATCTTCGCATGGGATGTTTGGAGACGAAGCGGCCAAAACCGGGGCCGGCAACAATCGCCGTGGCCACAAACAGTGCCATGAGGCCTGAGACCGTCCCTGCATCGAGCCCCTGGGCAGACAACAGGAATGGATAGCCCCAGGTCATGGCAAAAAGGTTCCCGCTGAACTGCACAGTGAAGTGACTCCAAAGGCCCAACCGGGTCCCGGGCTGTTTCCACGCGCGGGACAGCGAGATACCGGTGGCGCGGAGACCCTGGCCGGTGTCCCTGGGCGGGTGCCCTGGTGGTGCATCCCGAAGCGCCGCGAGCACGAGGACTACTGCCAGCACGGACATGGCCGCCAGGGTGAGGAACGCGGGTGTCCATCCGGCCGCGTGAAGAAGCAATGCGAACGGAACAACACTGAAGAGTTGGCCGAGCTGGCCGCACATGCCAGTCAGCTGAGTAACCAGCGGAACCTTGGAAGGAGCGAACCACAACGGGACCAGACGGATTACCGAGATGAAGGTCATCGCATCGCCGGCTCCCACCAGGACGCGGCCCAGGACTCCCCCGGGAACACTGTCCGCAAAGGCCAACTGCAACTGACCCAGTCCCATGAGCACGGCGCCACCGGCCACCATGGCCCGTGAACCGAACCTGTCTACCAGCACGCCGACGGGGATCTGCAGCCCCGCATAAACCAGGAGTTGAAGCACCGTGAAAAATGAGATGGCAGCGGCGCTGGCGTGGAATCTCTCAGTGGCTTCAAGCCCTGCTACGCCGAACGAGGTTCGCTGCGCCACCGCCACAAGGTAGGCGAACACGCCGATCGTCCAGATGAGCCAGGCGCGGGGAGCATTCACCCAACAATTATGCCTGCCGGGAACTCAAAGCTGATTTATTGAGGCGAGTCTTTACGCGCCAAATAGGCCTCCACGGCAGCTCCAATATCCTCGGCATTGGGCAGCTCATCATTCTCGTCCGCCAGCAACGAACGGCGGACGATGCCCTCGGATTTTTCGTCGTAGCGTGTCTCGAGATTTGTCACTACTGCCTGAACTTCTTCAGAAGCCTCGATCTGCTCCGCAATTTGGCGGCCGACTTCACGCCCGGCTTCCCGTAGCCTGTCCGTTGGCAGCATGAGGGACGTTGCCGCCCCCAGGTATTCCAAACCGGCGACGGCGGCCGGTGGGTACTCCGCTTCAGACAGGTAATGCGGGACATGGATGACGTAGCCGGCCACATTACGTTCCGCTTCGGTGAGCCGGAGTTCCAGAATGTGTCCAATGGCGGCAGGAACATCCACAGTGGGTTTCCAGCTTGAAATTCCCTCAATGAGCTCAGGCATGTTGCCATGGACCGTCACTCCAACAGGCCGCGTGTGCGGGACGGGCATGGGGATGGAATGGATCCAGGTCACCAGGTTGACGTCGAGCTCTTCAACAATTCCGACGACGGCCCTCGAGAAGCGCTCCCACTGCAGGTCGGGTTCGAAGCCGGCAAGCAGCAGGAACGGCTGGCCGAGACCGTCATTCAGCTTGTACAGGCCCAGCTTTGGTGCTTGGTAGTCCTGCAGATGGTCTTCCACAAAGCTGATGTGGGGCCGCCTCGAACGGTAGTCGATGAGTTGGTCGGCATCGAACATGGCCACCACTTCGGCGCCCAGTTCGTCCAACAGTTCCGCGTTGATCTGCCGGACCACGTGACCGGCATCGGCAAAGCCCGTGAATCCCATGACCATGTTCAGCCCGCGGAGCTCGGGGCTGTGGAAGGTCTCGATGTTTCGCGCGTACAGCGATTCGGGGTCCAGGAGAGAGCCGGATATCCGTTCAAACACGGCGTGTTCCTTTCGCAATGACAAAGTTTAGGGAAGTCCCCGGTGCCAACTACACGGCGCCAAGCTCATGACACCCAGCGGCATGACAACACCGGGCACCATTGATTGGCTGCGGGACTCTATTAATCCATACAACGCTCCACGCCATGCACGCATTCCTGCCCCCGATGTGCCGCAGCTCTCATTTAATTGCCGTCCGCAGCGTTCAAGAGACTACGATCGAAGCGGGTCGAGGTCCTTTGCGATGCTGGACCTGAAGTCCAAGGCCGCCGTCGCAGGAAGACGTCGGGCGCGTACCGGGGCAGGCCGCCAAACATGCGGTCCCGCCATGCAATGCAGAGAGAAGTGAGGACACATCCTCGTGGTCAAGACTACTGACATCATCCTGGGCATCATCGCCAAGGACCTGAAAAAGTCCCCCAGCGACGCCCTTGTGATCGGCGTTGCCCAAGGCGCGGACGGGCCGGTACTGCTGTCCAACCCGTTGAGCGCGAAAGCCGCCGAATCCGTTGCGGGCTCCCTGCAGCTTTTGGGGATCACCGGCGCCGCGGACCAGGTTCACCGGCTTCCGGGACTGCCCGAAACAGGCTCAGGGATTCTTGTCCTTACAGGCGTGGGAAAGCTGTCCGATGTCGGCAGCCTCAGCGAAGAAGCGTTACGGCGCGCCGCAGGATCCGCCGTTCGCCAGCTCGCCGGAGCCTCTTCAGTCACTTTGGCCTTCCCGACGGCTACCCTCGCCGACGTCGCGGCGGTCGCCGAAGGTGCCGCTTTGGGCGCTTACTCCTACACGGAGCACCGTTCCAGCAAGGATGGGCTCAAAGCCCCAGTAGCCAAAGCCTTTATCTTCTCGGATGTCGATGCCAAGTCCGCCCAACCCGCCCTGGACCGGGCAATTGTGCTCGCCCGTGCGGTCAACGCGACCCGCACCTTGGTCAACCAGCCCCCAAGCCACCTCTACCCCGAGTCGTTCGCCGAGTCCGCCAAGGAACTCG
Organism: Paenarthrobacter sp. NPDC090517; assembly: GCF_044769165.1. Taxonomy (NCBI): domain Bacteria; kingdom Bacillati; phylum Actinomycetota; class Actinomycetes; order Micrococcales; family Micrococcaceae; genus Paenarthrobacter; species Paenarthrobacter sp. NPDC090517. The sequence goes on from NZ_JBIVXN010000003.1 coordinate 310,661, forward strand.
CCAAGGGCCTCCCGGTCAAGATCACGGTGTGGGACGAAAAGCGTCTGGAAAAGGAAGGCTTCGGAGGCATCCTCGGCGTCGGCAAGGGCTCTACCCGCCAACCCCGCCTCGTCAAGGTGGAATACGCTCCCGCGAAGGCCACCAAGAAGATCGCCCTCGTAGGCAAAGGCATCACGTTCGACACCGGAGGCATCTCCATTAAGCCCGCCCTCGGCATGGGTGACATGAAGAGCGACATGGCGGGCGCCGCCGTCGTACTTAATACGGTCCTGGCCATCGCCTCGCTCGGCCTGCCACTCAAGGCAACTGCCTGGCTCTGCATCGCCGAGAACATGCCCTCAGGCGCCGCAGCGCGGCCTGCTGACGTGTTCACCATCTACGGTGGCAAGACCGTTGAGGTTCTGAACACGGACGCTGAGGGGCGTTTGGTGATGGCCGACGGCATCGTCGCTGCCAGCATGGAGAAGCCGGACGCCATCATTGACGTCGCAACACTGACCGGCGCACAGCTGATTGCACTGGGCCTGCGTACTGCCGGCGTCATGGGATCGGATTCCGTCACGGCAGCGCTGAAGTCGGCGGCCGACAGGGCGGGCGAATTGGTTTGGCCCATGCCGCTGCCCGAAGAACTCCGCCCAAGCCTTGACTCGCAGGTGGCAGACCTTGCCAACATCGGTGAGCGTAACGGTGGAATGATGACCGCAGCAGTCTTCCTTCGCGAATTCGTGGGTAAGAACGGTGACGGCCAGCAGATCCCGTGGGCCCACGTGGACATCGCCGGTCCCTCGTTCAACAACGGCGCCCCGTATGGTTACACGCCCAAGCAGGGAACCGGATGCACCGTCCGTACCTTGGTTGCCTACGCCGAGGATCTCCTGGCGGTCTCCGCCTAGCTCCACTCCCCCGCGCCCTTCCGGGTTGCGCAGGTTCCTGACGATCGTCGTCCAGGGCCTGCGCAACCCCGGAATTATGCGGGGTGTAGCGCTGTGTCACAAGTGAACGTGAGTCTCGACACAAGCGCTCCACAAACGCCCGCAGAGGGTGGAGCATGGGTAGGTGGTTCGCTAAGGTGAACTCGATAGTCACAAATGCAAGAGAACTTAGGTGCTGGCATAATCACGGCAGAACAAGTTCCAAAGACCAGATGGCACGCAGTCCCGTGTCATCATTCACGCGAGGGAGCGTTTTAGTGGCCGATCAGGCAACTGCGCAAGAATTCGACATCCTGGTACTCGGTGGCGGCAGCGGCGGCTACGCCACTGCCCTGCGGGCCGTACAGCTTGGGTTCACCGTTGGCCTTGTGGAAAAGGCAAAGCTCGGCGGAACCTGCCTGCACAACGGCTGTATCCCCACCAAGGCACTCCTGCACTCGGCCGAACTGGCCGACCATGCACGCGATTCCGCCAAGTATGGCGTGAACGTCACGCTCGACAGCATCGACATGTCTGCCGTGAACGCGTACAAGGACGGCATCATCGCCGGTAAGTTCAAGGGCCTCCAGGGACTTATCAAGTCCAAGGGCATCACCGTCATCGAGGGTGAAGGCAAGCTCCAGGGCAACAACACGGTCGTCGTGAACGGCACCTCTTACACGGGCAAGAACATTGTCCTTGCCACGGGTTCCTACTCGCGTTCACTCCCCGGCCTGGAAATCGGCGGCAAGGTCATCACCTCGGATCAGGCCCTCACCATGGACTACATCCCCAAGAGCGCCATCGTCTTGGGCGGCGGCGTCATCGGTGTCGAGTTTGCTTCCGTCTGGAAGTCCTTCGGCGTGGATGTCACCATCATTGAAGGCCTTCCCTCCCTGGTTCCGAACGAGGACGCCTCGATCGTCAAGAACCTTGAGCGTGCCTTCAAGAAGCGCGGCATCAAGTTCACCACCGGCATCTTCTTCCAGGGCGTTGAGCAGAACGACGACGGCGTCAAGGTCACCTTGGTTGACGGCCAAACGTTCGAAGCCGACCTCCTGCTCGTAGCCGTCGGCCGCGGTCCGGTCACCGCCAACCTTGGCTACGAAGAAGCCGGCATCACCATCGACCGTGGCTTCGTCATCACCAACGAACGCCTCCACACCGGCGTTGGCAACATCTACGCCGTCGGCGACATCGTCCCCGGCGTCCAGCTCGCACACCGCGGCTACCAGCAGGGCATCTTCGTCGCCGAGGAGATCGCCGGCCTGAACCCGGCAATCGTCGAGGACATCAACATCCCCAAGGTCACCTACTGCGAACCTGAAATCGCAACGGTGGGCTACACCGAAAAGGCCGCCAAGGAAAAGTTCGGCGACGACCAGGTGCAGACCCAGGAATACAACCTTGCCGGCAACGGCAAGAGTTCAATCCTCGGCACCGGTGGCATCGTCAAACTTGTTCGCCAGAAGGATGGCCCCGTGGTGGGCATCCACATGATCGGCTCCCGCATGGGCGAGCAGATCGGTGAGGCCCAGCTGATCGTGAACTGGGAAGCATACCCGGAGGACGTGGCCCAGCTGGTCCACGCCCACCCCACCCAGAACGAAAGCCTGGGCGAAGCCCACCTTGCCCTCGCGGGCAAGGCCCTCCACGGCTAAGTCTTACCAAGACCCACGGATCGGGTGCATGCAGCGGAATATGCCGCATGCACCCGATCCGAACCAGCAGAATTCATCCGCACAAAGATCAATAAGGAGAACGGGGACGACATGTCTGAATCCGTTAACTTGCCCGCCCTCGGTGAGAGTGTCACCGAAGGAACCGTCACCCGCTGGCTCAAGCAGGTTGGTGACCGGGTGGAGATCGACGAGCCGTTGCTCGAGGTTTCAACCGACAAAGTAGACACCGAAATCCCTTCTCCGATCTCAGGCGTCATCGAAGAAATCCTCGTCGCTGAAGACGAGACGGCCGAAGTAGGCGCCCCCTTGGTCCGAATCGGCGACGGTTCCGGCTCCGCCGCTCCGGCGGCTGAGTCCGCACCGGCTGAGGAAGCTCCTGCCGCGCCCGCAGAGCAGGCAGCAGCGGCCGAAGAAGCTCCTGCCGCACCCGCCGCTGAAGAAGCACCGGCGGCTGACGCACCCGCTGCTTCAGGCGAGGGCCATGAAGTAACCCTCCCCGCATTGGGCGAGAGCGTCACCGAGGGTACTGTCACCCGCTGGCTCAAGGCTGTTGGCGATACCGTTGAGGTGGACGAACCCCTCTTGGAGGTTTCCACCGACAAGGTAGACACCGAAATTCCTTCCCCGGTTGCCGGCACCCTGCAGGAAATCCGCGTCAGCGAGGACGAAACAGCAGAGGTTGGCTCCGTGCTTGCCATCATCGGTTCCGGCGCAGCTGCTCCTGCATCGGCTCCCGCTCCTGCTGCAGCGCCTGCCGCCGAGGCTCCGGCTGCTCCCGCTGCTGCACCGGCACCCGCCGCCGCACCTGCTGCTCCGGCACCCGCCGCCGCACCTGCCGCTCCGGCACCTGCTGCCGCGCCTGCTGCTCCGGCACCTGCTGCTCCGGCACCCGCCGCCGCACCTGCCGCTCCGGCACCTGCTGCCGCGCCTGCTGCTCCGGCACCTGCTGCTCCCGAGGCTGCGCCTGCGGCTGAAGGCTCCTCGGAATCCGGATACGTCACTCCCTTGGTCCGCAAGCTTGCCAACCAGCACGGTGTAGACATTTCATCGGTCTCCGGCACCGGTGTCGGTGGCCGCATCCGCAAGCAGGATGTTCTCGCCGCCGCAGAAGCAAAGCAGGCGGCCGCAGCCCCCGCTGCAGCTGCTCCGGCAGCAGCTCCCGCAGCTAAGGCCGCTGCCCCCGTGGTCGCATCTTCCCTGCGTGGAACCACTGAGAAAGCCCCTCGCATCCGACAGGTCATTGCCCGCCGTATGCGCGAGTCCCTTGAGGTCTCCACTCAGCTGACCCAGGTGCACGAGGTCGACATGACCAAGATCGCCAAGCTCCGTCTCAAGGCCAAGAACTCGTTCCAGGCCCAGAACGGCGTCAAGCTGACCTTCCTCCCGTTCATCGCCAAGGCAGTAGCCGAAGCCTTGAAGCAGCACCCCAAGCTGAATGCCGCTTACGACGAATCCAAGCAGGAAATCACATACCACAACGCCGAGCACCTGGCGATTGCCGTGGATACTGACAAGGGTCTCCTGGTACCTGTCATTTCCGACGCCGGCAACCTGAACCTCGCCGGCTTGGCCGGCAAGATCGCCGATGTCGCAGGCCGCACCCGCGACGGCAAGATCGGCCCGGATGAACTGTCCGGTGGCACATTCAGCATCACCAACATCGGTTCCGTTGGTGCACTGTTTGATACTCCGATCATCAACCAGCCTCAGGTAGGCATCCTCGGAACCGGCGCCATCGTCAAGCGCGCCGTCGTGGTTGCCGACGAAAACGGCGACGACTCGATCGCTATCCGCTCCATGATGTACCTGTCCCTCACGTACGACCACCGCTTGGTGGACGGCGCGGATGCCGGCCGCTTCCTGCAGACCCTCAAGGCTCGCCTTGAAGAAGGCGCTTTCGAAGCAGACCTCGGTCTCTAAGAGCCTGCGTCTCTAACCACGCTTTCAAAAGCAGAAGGGCAGGTTACCGGGAAACCGGTAACCTGCCCTTTTGCTTTGCAAGCCCCCTGCTATTCATGCACCTCATGGTGTCAGCGTGGCTTTGCTACGGGACGTAGAACCAACTGGATAAGCTTGGGCCATGAGTATTCTCTTCAACATTCTGGTGTTCTTGCACATCGTCGGCGCAGCCATGATTGTGGGCTACTGGATCGCCACCCTCAAGGAGCCAACCGTCCACCCGCGCCAGCGTGACGGCGCCTTCCTCCAGCTCCTCACCGGCGTCGCCATGATGGGTGTGTTCCCCCTGCTGCCCGACGCTGATCCCAACTATTTCAAGCTTGGCGTGAAGTTTGCCATCGGCGTGGCAGTAGCTGTTCTGGCAGTTATCGGCACACGCAGGGTGAAGAAAGGCGAGCCGGTCTCTACCGGCCTGGCCCACGGCGTTGGCGGCCTGGCTTTGATCAACATAGCCATCGCAACCCTCTGGAACTAATCCGGGGCCGACTTCTTCGGTATCCACGTCATCAGTCCGGGGTCACAATCCACTGTCAGCGGAATGGCCGTGCGGTCCGGCAGGCAAATCCATAGGATTGATCCGATGGCACCTGCCGACGGCTGGTTGCCGACTCACAACGACCCCAAGGAGTGGACATGGCAGCAACACGCACCGCACACACGGTTTGGAACGGCAACCTGATTGAAGGCGCCGGCAACACAACGCTGGACAGTTCAGGACTGGGCACGTTCGATGTCACCTGGAAGGCACGCACGGAGCAGTCAGGCGGCAAAACCAGCCCGGAGGAACTGATTGCCGCTGCCCACTCCGCTTGCTTCTCCATGGCTTTCAGCCACGCTCTTGCCGGCGAAGGATTCACTGCTGAAGAAGTTCAGACCAAAGCCGACGTTACGTTTGTTCCCGGTACCGGCATCACTGGCAGCCACCTGACCATGACGGCCAAGGTTCCGGGCCTGTCCGAAGAGGACTTCCGCCGTATTTCGGAAGATGCAAAAACGGGCTGCCCCGTTTCCGGCGCTCTGGCCAGCATCGAGATCACCTTGGATGCCACCCTCGCGCAGTAATAACACCTTCGAAGCGTAGAAGAGCCCCGCCACTCCCCTAAGGAAGTGGCGGGGCTCTTCTGTACTTACCTGCTGTTAGCCCTTTTGGGGACCCTGCTGTTAGCCCTTTTGGGGACCCTGCTGTTAGCCCTTTTGGGGGCGCGAGGGTAGTGGCGCCGGCCGAACCTTGCGGTAGCCCTCACGCACCGGAGGGCGATCGGTGGGCAGCTCCTGGATCATTTCCTTGAGCGCACCAATTCCGTATTCCAGTTGCGGGTCCGTCCCGGCTGCGTAGGCGTGCGGCGGGAACAGGACCTCGATGTCCGGCTCCACCCCGCGGTTTTCCACGTCCCAACCGATCCCGCCACTGAACCATGTGGCGTATCGCGGCTGGGTGACCCCGGTGCCATCGGCTAGTGAGAAGCGGTTGTCAATGCCCACCACGCCGCCCCAGGTGCGCGTACCGATGACGGGGCCAATACCCCTCAGCTTGGACACTTGGGTGATGATGTCGCCGTCGGATCCCGCGAATTCATCCGCGAGGATGATCACGGGTCCACGTGGTGCGTGGTGTGGGTATGTCCTCGGCTTTTCGCCGCGCGGCATACTCCAGCCTGTGACCTTACGCCCGATCAGTTCGGCAACCAACTGGGATGTGTGCCCGCCGCGGTTGCGACGCACATCCACAATCAGGCCGTCCAGTGCAGTCTCTGTATCCAAGTCGCGGTGAAGTTGCGCCCAGCCGTTGGCCATCATGTCCGGGACATGCAGGTAACCGAATTTGCCGTCCGAGGCCTCACGGACTGTACGCCGGTTGGCCCGGACCCAGTCCTGGTACCGCAGCCGCTCCTCATCGCGGACTGGAACCACGGCAACGCGACGCTGGACACCGGCAGCCTCACCATGGCCTTCACCGTTCAAGAGGGTCAGCTCCACCGTCCTGCCTGCGGACCCTACCAGTTGCATTGCCGGCGTCAAGACCGCGGAAAGCTCGACGCCGTCGATCGCCAGGAGCACGTCGCCCACCTTGGCGTCGGCGCCAGGACGGGTCAAGGGTGAAGTAGCCAGCGGGTCGGAGGACTCACCTGCGAGGATACGGGTAATTTGCCAACCGTTGGTGCCGAGCTGGAACTCAGCTCCAAGCCTGCCCTGGCCGTTTCGTCCGGGCTCCGCAACAGCGGCCGGCTTGACGTAGGCATGCGACGTTCCCAGCTCGCCGTGGATTTCCCACAGCAGGTCAACCAGGTCATCGTGGGAACCAAGCCGGTCCACGATGGGACGGTAGCGCTTGTAGACGGAGTCCCAATCCTGGCCTGCCATGTCGGCGGTCCAGAAGAAGTCCCGCTGCAGCCTCCAGGCCTCGTCGAATGCCTGGCCCCAAGCGGCCACGGGGTCCAAGATGACCCGGACCCTGTTGAGCTCCACCTTCACGAGGTCCGCTGAGTCCTCCTCCACCTTGTTGTCAGCGGGAACGGACGTGATTTGCTTGTCGTGCACGTAGATGATGCGGCTAAGGTCACCCGACAAGCGGTAGCTGTCCACTGCCTTGACGAGCGTGGCCTGCTTGCGCTTGGCAAGGTCATACCGGACCAAGGAAGGCGCCGTTTTCTTGTCCTGAAGGGTGCCTCGCCCATCGCCCATGACACCTGAAAGTTCAGTATCGAGCCACAACAGTGCACCGTCGCCAACGGCCAGGTCTGAGTAGTTTCCCTGAGGTACGGGGACAGCGATGACCCTATGGGCAAGCCCCTCCGGGTCAACACGCACGACTGGCGCTACGCCGTCGTAGGACGTTGTAGCGGCGTGTGATGCGTCCTCCAGCGTGTCCACGGAAGGACCAAACGGCGAGGGCGTGTCTGCTGCCAAGGCAACCAGGTACGGCTTGATGGGGCTCGGGAAGGACAGGTCGAACGAGTGACCGTCGTACACGGGATCGAAGCTCCTGTTGGACAGGAACGCCAGGAATTTTCCGTCAGGGGTGAATCTCGGGGACTCGTCGCAGAAGCGGCCGTCAGTGACATCGATGATTCCTGACTCAGGCTCTGCCGGACGGGCGATCCTGAGCTTGCTCCGCGAACCGAAGGACGTCACCGGCTCCGACCAGACGAGCCACCGGGAGTCGCTGGACCACGACAGTTCGTCGATGCTGCCTTCACCGACGCTCACAAGCCGCGTCAGCGTTCCGGCAGTGGTGTCTGCAACGAAGACGTCGCCGAAGGACGTGCCGACAGCAAGCCAGCGCCCGTCCGGACTGGCTTCCAGAGCACTCGTCCGGGTAGGGGCAGGAAATTCAATGCGGAGATCAGCGGACTCTTCCGCCTGCGCAGGAACTGTAGTTGCCGTCGCGCCACCCGCGGTATCTGCGGACGGCTCACCGTTGACCGTCTCAACCGGCGTTGTCCGGGCTTCGTCTTCGGAGGTCCACCTGACACTGGTACTCGCTTGCGCCGTAACGCCCCCCTGTCCCAGCACGTTCGACGCCGAGACCGGCTTGGGAAGCGGAGCTGATTCTTCGGTGGCAGGAGCGGGTTGTTCCGCAGCAATTTTGGGAATCTCCACCACTGCCGAAAGGCGGGCGGCGATGCGCTTGATATACAGCGCTTCCACTCCCCCATGGTCGGCGACGTACGCTATCCGACCGTCAGTAAGTGGCCGGGGCAGGCGGGCGCGGACGCCAGGTGTCGCTTCAACCACACGGGAAGGTCCGTCCTTATGCCGGAGCCAGTGAATAGTGCCGTGAGATTCAACAGCGCTGGCACTTCCGGGAACGTTGGGGAAAACGTCCCCCAAATGGGCAGAAGCCTTAAGCGGCGCGGGACGACGTCCCGGTGATGCCGACCCGAGTGAGATGTTCAATTTGACCGGCTCAGCATCTGCGTCCAGTGACGGAAGCATCCAGATCTCGCCTGCCGACTCAAAGACCACCCGCGTGCCATCCGTGCTGGCATGACGGACGTAGAAGTCCTCGTGGTCCGTGTGTCGGCGCAGTCCGGAACCATCAGGAAGCACGGAATAAAGGTTTCCGTAGCCCTCGTGGTCCGACAGGAAGGCAATCCGTCCTTGAATCCACAGAGGGTCGGTCAGATTTCCGTCGATCTCCGCCGCCAGCCGCTCGAATTCTCCGTTGCCGTCGGCATCGATCCAGAGCTTCCCGGCGGTGCCTCCGCGGTAGCGCTTCCACCAGGCGGGCTCACGTGAGAGGACGCTTGCCAGGACTACCGGCTTCTCGTCACCGATTTCTGGACCAAAGGCAACAGCCTCAACCGGGCCGAACGGAAGTTCGACGGCGGCGCCGCCGTCCAGCGGGAGGCTGTAAGCGTGCGTGTGACGGCTTTCGGCTTGTTGGAAGGCGCTGGTTACCACCACGTTCCCTGACGGCGTGAAGCCTTTGACCTTCGTGGTGCTGTGCCCGAAGTAACTCAGCTGCCTGTACCCGCCGCCGTCGACGTTGGCCGTGACCACCTCCGGTGAGGTGCCCACCACAGTGGTCCACACCAGCCCCTTGCCGTCCGGGGTGAACCGCGGGTTCCTTGCCGGGAGTTGCTGGGAGGACACCCGCCAGGCGCGGCCTCCTGAAAGGGGTGCGATCCAGATGTCGTCTTCGGCCACAAAGGTGACCAGATCGCCGTGCACATGCGGGAAACGGAGGTAGCTGGAGGAGGTCATTGTTCGATCATAGTCAAGAGGTACCCTTCAATTGCGGCATCCTCTGTCGTTTCCACCACAAGCGTTCGCCATGGTGAGATGGGTCATGAGAATCGTGATGTCCGGAGCTTCGGGAATGATCGGGACGGCCTTGTCCGAGCAGCTGGTTACCGACGGTAATGAGGTCATCCGGCTGGTGCGGCGCCCAGCCAGGTCGGCGCTTGAATGGACGTGGGACCCAGCCAAGGGCGAGCTGGACGAGGCTGTCCTGGACGGTGCCGACGCCGTGGTCAACCTCTCAGGCGCAGGCATAGGCGACCGTCCATGGACAAAACGCCGGATCCAGGTCCTCACGGAATCCCGTCTCGGGACCACTCAAACCCTGACGGCTGCCATGCGACGACTCGGCAAACCGCCCGCCACATTCATCAGCCAATCCGCTTCCGGCTACTACGGCGCTTCACGCGATGGGGCGCTGAGGGAGGATTCAGGTCCCGGCGACGGCGTGTTAGGCCGACTGTCCGTTGAGTGGGAGCGCATGGCACAGACTGCTCCGGCCGGGGTTCGGGTGGTGACGCCCCGGACAGGTGTGGTGCTCAGCACCTCCGGTGGCGCGCTCGGTCCACTGCTCCCCTTGTTGAAGCTCGGTCTGGGTGGCCCTTTTGGGAACGGTCGTCAGTATTGGCCATGGATCACGTTGGCCGACGAAGCCAGGGCCCTCGCGTACCTCGCTACAGCACAAATTGACGGTCCCGTGAATGTCTGCGCCCCGGAGAGCGCGGATGTGAACACGATCGTTGCGGGCCTCGCCAAGGCATTCAACAGACCGGCCTTCTTCCGTGTACCCCGGCCCGCCCTGCGGCTGGTCCTGGGTGGTCTGGCAGATGAACTCGTGATGGCCAACCAGCGGATGGTGCCCGAGCGGTTGCAGGAGGCCGGCTTCAAATGGCTGCACCCATCCCTTCCTGATGCCATGTCATGGCTGCGCCAGGAAAAGGCCCGCTGAACTTGTGCTCGGCCTTCAGTGGCCGTCACCGGGCCGGACCGGCGTCGAAAATTCCGGAAATCCGCCAGAGCCCATCCGAACGAACCAGGTCCAGTCGAAGCTTCTGCGGTGTCCCGGCACCCCCGGACCTGACAACTGCCCCCGATACAAGCCGTTCCTCATAGCCGGACGTGGTGGCCGTAACCTCCACCACCACATGATCTGGCTGAGGGGGTCCTACCAGGGTCAGGTCTGTCAACGCGGTATGGAATCCAACAAACGCTGATGCAGAGTCCCGCAGGTAATCTTTCACCTGTTTGTCGGTAGCTTCGGCCTGCGAACCAGGGACGTTAACCACATCCAAAAGGCCGAGGCGCCGTTCTCCCAAGGCGATGTCACGCACGGCTGACAGTGCGGACACGGCTACTAAGGGATCCTCTGATCTCAGCCCTGCGGCAAGTGCGGCAGGCAGATCCCGCACGTCAGCTTGATCCATGCCGCGCGGGAGTTCCGTCACCTCATCGGGGTCGGCAACGCCGCTTTCCATTGCCGCTTGCTGCACCATCGCCGTCGTCGTGCTGTTCTGCTGCCAGAGAACCCATGATGCACCGCCAATCAGCGCGCCCATCACTGCAGAAAGAACTAAGCGGCGGCCAAGCCGATTGCCTTGCCTGCGGTTCTTCCGATGGCCAGGTTCTGTTGTTGGCAGCGCCCGCCCGCGCAGGAACGGCAGCGATCTCGACCTGATCTTCAACCAACGGATTGTCCGGCCTAAGGAACGGGTTGCGCGGCGGGGAGGACGTCCCAATATTTCGCGCCGCGTCAGCAATTCAGGAATAACGGAGGAATGCACGGCACCGGATAAATCCATGGCCTCGGGAGCAGCACTCCTGAAAATCGCTGTACCCAGCTCCCTGGCCGACGGACGCTTCCGGGGATCCGCGCTTAGAGCGGCTTCCAAGGCTGCGGCCAGGGCTTTGGGCACCTCCGGAACCAGCAGTGACAAGGGCGGACGATCCTGTTCCTGCTCCGGAGTGGTCCCGGTCAGGCAGTACCAGCCGACCGCTCCGAGCGCATAGACGTCCCGCTCAGGTTGGAGGGTGTCCCGGGAAATGTCGCCGTTCACCGACGATTCAAAAACTGGTTCCATGAATCCCGGCGTTCCGACGCCCAGGTGTGGTTTGTCGCCTACTTTGGCGGCGACGCCAAAGTCCGCCAGCAATGGCATCCCAACGGCTGTAAACAAGACGTTTCCGGGTGACACATCTCCGTGTTCCGTGCCGTTGACGTGCAGATAATCCAAGGCTTGGGCAATGGGAGTCAAGACAGTGACGGCTTCTCCGATAGTGAGCTTCCCCCTCGCGGTCATCAGGTTGGTGAGTGAGCCTCCCGCCGCGTAGTCCATGACGATCCCCAGTGTTCCGTCGGCCGCGCCGCCCAAGTGGAGGATTTCGTGAACATGTATGAGGTGCTTGTGCTTGAGCCCATGGAGGAGCCTCATCTCACGGGTGGCGCCCTCAAGAACATCGGCCTGTGACTTTGCCGGTCCACCAGCGGCACCGGCTTTGGCACATTTGACCGCGAACCGGGCGCCGTCCTTACCCCTCGTGGCAAGCCAAACGGTAGAACTACTGCCGTGACCCAGTGGGCGGGATATCACGTAGCCCGGAATGTGGGGAGCCACGGCTGCGGGAGTGTCCAGAGTTTCCATAAACAAGGTGTACCCGACTACCGGATTTTCCGCAGAAGTTATCCACAGGCGGTGTCGTGACCGCTCCCTGCTTCGACGGGCCGGGATGCGACTGAGAGCTTCACCACAAAACCATGGCCAGTCTCCTGCTGGGTCTAAGCTTGAACCCATGACTCTTGAGTTTTCACAACTGGGTCTTGCCCCGGATTTCGTAGATTACATGCAGGGCTGGGACCTGCAGCGCGAAATCCACAACAAAGTTGTTGCGGGCGAGAAAAACAGCACCGTCTTGATCCTTGAGCACGCCGCCGTCTACACGGCCGGCAAACTCACCGAGGACCACGAGCGACCCTTTGACGGCACTCCCGTTGTTCCCGTGGACCGCGGCGGGAAACTGACGTGGCATGGCCCAGGCCAGCTCATCGCCTATCCGATCCTCAAACTCAAGAACCGTGCCGGTATCCGCGACTACGTGGAACGGCTTGAGGCGATCATGATCGCCGTCATGCAGGACTACGGCATCAAGGCCGTCACCGTGAAGGGCCGGGCCGGAGTCTGGATCCTTGCCGATGACAAAGGACCCGACCGCAAGATTGCCGCCATCGGCATTCGTGTCCTGGACGGCGTCACCATGCACGGCGTGGCCATCAACTGCAGCAATGACCTCGCACCCTATGCGCAGATCATCGCCTGTGGCATCACCGACGCCAGCGTCACCACCATGTCGCTGGAAACCGGCCGGACCATCAACCCCGCCGACATCGTCGACCGCTTCGTTGAAGAATTCAGCAAGCACGAAGAAGCACTCGTTTCCACACCCGAAGGAGCACTCCAGTGACCTTGGCACCTGAAGGCCGTAAGTTGCTGCGCGTTGAGCAGCGTAACTCGGCGGTCCCGGTTGAACGTAAGCCTGAGTGGATCAAGGCCAAGGTCCAGATGGGGCCGGAGTTCGTCCAGCTCAAGAACCTGGTGAAGAAGGAAGGCCTGCACACTGTGTGTGAAGAGGCCGGTTGCCCGAACATTTTTGAGTGCTGGGAAGACAAGGAAGCGACGTTCCTGATCGGCGGGTCCGAGTGCACCCGGCGCTGTGATTTCTGCCAGATCGATACCGGCAAGCCCTCCCCGGTGGACATGTTCGAACCCACCAAGGTGGCCCGCTCCGTGCAGGCCATGCAGTTGCGCTACGCGACGGTGACCGGGGTGGCCCGCGATGACCTGGCCGATGAGGGTGTCTGGTTGTACGCCGAAACGGTCCGGAAGATCCACGAACTGAACCCGGGCACCGGGGTGGAGCTGCTGATCCCGGACTTCTCCGGCAAGCCCGAGCACATCGCGGCGATCTGCGATTCCAGGCCCGAGGTGTTCGCGCACAACGTCGAGACCGTGCCGAGGATTTTCAAGCGGATCCGTCCGGCGTTCCGGTACGAGCGATCCTTGGATGTGATCACGCAGGGCCGGGACCTGGGCATGGTGACCAAGTCCAACCTGATCCTGGGCATGGGAGAGACCCGCGAGGAAATCTCCGAAGCGCTGCGGGACCTGCACGCTGCCGGGTGCGACCTGATCACGATCACCCAGTACCTGCGCCCGTCCGAGCGGCACTTGCCCGTGGACCGGTGGGTCAAGCCCCAGGAGTTCGTGGACCTCCAGGAAGAAGCCCAGGAGATCGGGTTCCTGGGTGTGATGTCCGGGCCGTTGGTGCGCTCCTCGTACCGGGCCGGGCGTTTGTGGGCCACCGCGATGCGGAAGAAGGGCCGGGACATCCCCGCCGAACTCGCCCACATCGCCGAGGGTATCCAGGACTCCGGCACCACCCGCCAGGAAGCCTCCACCATCCTCGCCGCCCACGGCTAAACACCCCGCACAGCATCACCAAGAAGCACAACCAATTAGTACTGAAGGACCGGATGCCATCTGCGTAACGGCGTCCGGTCCTTCTGCGTACATCACGTAGAATTAAGGCACTATGGCGAACTCCTCTGATTCCAGCAATTCGACACCCTCGGCCGACGCACCCAAGCGTGGGCTGTTCCAGCGCAAGCCCAAGGAAGCCAAGGCCAAGAAGCCGAGCCAGCTGAAGCAGATCGCTGAAGTCTTCAAGATGACCCGGCGGAATGATCCGCAGGTTGTCTGGATCATGGTGCTGGCATTCCTTGCAGTGGTTGCCGTGGCCTTCCTTGTCGGCTATTTGCTGGAGAACTGGGTTACGGGCCTGATCATTGGTATCCCGCTGGGCCTGCTCGCCGCCGTCTTTATTCTTTCCCGTAGAGCTGAGAAGGCCGCCTTCGCGCAAATTGAGAACCAGCCCGGCGCTTCCGGCGCAGCTCTTGGTACGCTGCGCCGCGGTTGGGTAACCCAGGACCAGCCTGTCGCCGTCAACCCCCGCACCCAGGATGCTGTGTTCATGGCCATTGGCCGCCCGGGCGTCGTCTTGGTCAGTGAAGGTCCTACGCACCGGGTCAAGCCTTTGGTGGACGCTGAGCGCAAGCGCCTTGCGCGCATCCTGCCCAACGTAACCATCCATGTTCTGGAATCCGGTCGCGGCGAGGGCCAGGTGCCCCTGAACAAGTTGGCAAAGACCATGGGCAAGCTGAAGAACGAACTTACCAAGGTGGAGGTCAATGCAGTCTCAAAGCGCATCAACTCCCTTGGAAACCGTCTGCCGATCCCCAAGGGCATCGATCCTTACAAGGCCCGCCCGGACCGCAAGGCCGCACGCGGACGCTGATCCCGAAACAGAAAACCGCCCCTGTCGTTTGTTGGAGACAGGGGCGGTTTTTCGTTTATTGCGCGAAGGGAGGAAAGTTCCCAGTGTGAAGGGTTACTACATCCTGATGAGGATGGTGTTCATCGCCTTGTCGTGCAGGCCGCGCTGGTCGGGATCGAAGACGACGGCAGGGATGACCAGGCACAGAAGGAGGGTCCGCACCACGGCAGCCAAGGGACCCGCGGGGCCGCCGCCCAGTCGAACCACGTGGATTCCGGCGATCCTGTGACCGATGCTGTAACCCAACGTTCCGATCAGCAGGATCTGTTCCGCGGCAAAAATGGCCAACGTTGCCCATGCATTGCCACCGAAGGCAAAGTTGCTGATCACCAAGGCGATCGTCCAGTCCACCATGATGCCCAGGATGCGCCTTCCGGCGCGTGCCATGGAGCCGGGACCGGACTCGGGCAACCCGAGCCGTTCGCCAGGATATTTGGAGATTCCGGAAGTGTCCGGGCCGCTCAGCCAAGAGCCAATGTCTTTACGATCTACCACCCTCCAAGCCTAACGGCTGGCGTGACCGGTGACCGACCGCTGGTGGATCGATTCTGGCCGCTTGGCGCCCGGATCTTCGCCCAGGTGTTCGCCCAGCGGACCGACATGGACCGGACACCGGGAAGCCGACTACCGTTTACACGACAGATGATTCTGTAACCTGCCGGAAACAATACTGACACCCCCGGGAAATCCCATCTCCCTATGGTGGTATGAGTTGCCAGCCACCATGGCACGGGGAACTTTTTGTGTCTCCGGACCCTTGGAATGGGCTGCACCACGCGGCCTTCCGGGCCTGTTACTTGATATGCATAAGGAGCATAGATGTTCAAGACTGCGGACGAAGTCCTCAAGTTCATCAAAGACGAAGACGTCAAATTCGTCGATATCCGCTTCACCGACCTCCCTGGTGTCCAGCAGCACTTCAACGTGCCGGCCAAGAGTGTCGACCTCGATTTCTTCGTCCACGGCCAGCTCTTCGACGGATCTTCCATCCGCGGCTTCCAGGGCATCGCCGAGTCCGACATGCAGCTCATCCCGGATGTGACCTCGGCCTTCATCGACACGTTCCGAATCGAGAAGACGCTCGCGCTGAACTTCTCCATCGTGAACCCCCGCACGGGTGACCCCTACCACCGCGACCCCCGCGGCGTGGCAGAGAAGGCTGAAGCGTACCTGGCATCCACCGGTATTGCAGATACCGCATTCTTCGCTCCCGAAGCCGAGTTCTTCGTCTTCGACAACGTCCAGTACGAGTCCTCCCCGCAGGGCAGCTTCTATAAGATCGACTCTGAGGAAGCACACTGGAACACCGGCCGCAAGGAAGAGGGCGGAAACCTCGGTTACAAGACCCCCGTCAAGGGCGGTTACTTCCCGGTCTCCCCCACCGACAAGCAGGCCGACCTGCGCGATGCCATGTGCATCGAACTGGACAAGGCCGGCCTTGAGGTCGAGCGTTCCCACCACGAAGTTGGATCCGCCGGCCAGGCTGAGATCAACTACAAGTTCACCACGTTGACCGCGGCTGCTGATGACCTGCAGAAGTTCAAGTACATCATCAAGAACACCGCAGATGCCTGGGGCAAGTCCGTCACGTTCATGCCGAAGCCTGTCTTCGGTGACAACGGCTCGGGCATGCACTGCCACCAGTCGCTGTGGAGCAACGGCGACCCCCTGTTCTATGACGAGAAGGGCTACGCTGGCCTCTCCGACACCGCTCGCTGGTACATCGGCGGCCTGCTGAAGCACTCTTCTGCAGTCCTGGCCTTCACCAACCCGACGGTCAACTCCTACCGCCGTCTGGTCAAGGGCTTCGAAGCTCCGGTGAACATGGTTTACTCGCAGGGCAACCGCTCCGCCGGTATCCGTATCCCGATCACGGGCACCAACCCGAAGGCCAAGCGCATCGAGTTCCGCGCTCCGGACCCCTCGTCCAACCCGTACCTGGCGTTCGCTGCCCAGCTGATGGCCGGCATCGACGGCATCCGCAACCGCATTGAGCCCCCGGCTCCCATCGACAAGGACCTCTACGAGCTCCCGGCCGAGGAAGCCAAGGACATCCCCAAGGCTCCGGGCTCCCTGGAAGAGGCTCTTGAGGCCCTGCGCGAGGACAACGAGTTCCTGCAGGCCGGCGGCGTCTTCACCCAGGACCTCATCGACACTTGGATCGACTACAAGTACGAGAATGAGATCCGTCCGCTGTCGCTGCGCCCGAACCCCTACGAGTTCGAGCTCTACTACGGCGTCTAGCTAGATCACGCGGCAGAAGCGGGCATAGTCCGCAGACAGTCCACAAGAATCAAGACACAGAAAGGCCGGCCCTCAGGTGGTGAAACCTGGGGCCGGCCTTTTCGTCGTTAATAACTAGGCGCTTACGCGTGCTTCTCCGCCCGCGAACTGAGCCGTTCCGCAAGGACGTCAGCAACAGCAGCCCGTGCCGTGTCTTCCTTGTCAGGCCACATCTGCCCGTAGGTGTCCAACGTTGTTTTCGCTGACGAATGCCTAAGGCTTTTCTGAACAACCTTCACATTAAGCCCTTGAGCGATAAGAAGCGATGCAAAGTAGTGCCTGAGGTCATGGAAGCGGAACCCTTCCGGAAGCCCCTTGACCGCATTTCGAGCCTCGCGGAACTAGTGCTCTAAGCGATGCGGCGACATGGCGCGGCCCCATCCGTTCGTCACCAACGTTTCGCTCCCCCACCGCGCATGATTCGCTGACAGCTCAAGGCACATGTTTTGCGGGATGGGGATCGGGTTCTTCGATTCCTCAGTCTTAAGTTCGACGCCTGGATACTGGATGGCTGGGGTGATGATGCCTCGCATGAAATCCACATCCGAGACCCGCAGCGCGACCGCTTCGCCTATGCGCAAGCCAGCGAAGGCTGCTAAGAGGATGGCGGGCTGTAGACCTGCTGGCATGGCGTCATGGAGCGCCCACACCTGTTCTGTGGTGGCAACATACGCTCGCTGCTTACCAGCCTTCGGAGCGGTACGTCTGCTAACCGGGGACTTCGGAAGAAGCCCATCATGCACCGCGTCCGCGAATAGCTGCCCCAATCGTGAATGCAGCGCGTAGACGGTCGAGTCAGCTAGCCCCTCATCGCTTAGCCTCGCTGTCCGCACCTTCACTTCGGACGGTCGGACGCTCTTCAACGCCCGACTGCCAAAGTCATTGTTAATCCGCTTCAAATGCGTCTTGGCTTGGCGGACAGTTGATGGGCGGTTGTTCTCATATCCCCTCAGCCATACAACAGACCATTCTTCAACCGTTGTGAGCGCCGTCTTAGGGTCAACGTACGTACCGGCAACCCACCGGCATATCAAAGTCAGCCATCAACAATCATCGGGCGGGTACTTGCCCATGCGCCACCGAGAAGACTCTCACGGCGAGCGCCTCACGTGAGTCAGAGGCCCACCGCCCAGATGGTTCCGCGGACTACGTTCGGTTCAGCGAACGTCCCTGGGGGTTCGAGGACTTCCGCAGCTTCATCCGCAGCGTCGGGCAAGATCCAGACAAAGTGACCTTCACAATGGGGATGGACAAGTAACCCCAACGGTGGCGCCTGGAACAAACTCAACAACGTCCGCCCCATCACTGACACCGCAACGATGGACCCAGCGTGGCCCGTCATCCAACGTGCCGAGCCCGTCCACGTCGTTGGCATGAACCGGCCGCTCAAACCCATCCGAGCCATGAAGCTAGCCCTCAAAGGTGCTGACACGCAGATCGGTTACCGGCAGCTCGCCAACGGAACTCTAGACCCGTTCCACGACGACGCAGCCATGAAGTGCTTCAGCCAAGCGGCGTTGGAGCTACAGCCTGACAAGATCCAGATCCTTGGGGACTTCCTTGACCTAGCCTCACAAGGCCGGTTCGCTCAAGAAGCAGCATTCGCGAACACCACACAAGCCGCGCTCAACACAGGTCATGAGTTCCTAGCCGAACTCCGAGAAGCCTGCCCCACCGCTGAGATAATCATCATCGAAGGCAACCACGACAAGCGCATGCAGAACTTCATCGAAGCCAACGCACTCGCTGCCTTCGGACTCAAACGCGCCGGCCTACCCGAATCATGGCCTGTCATGTCACTCCCCTACCTGCTGCGCCTGGATGAGCTAAACATCCAATACGTTGACGCCTACCCCGCAGCCACGAACTGGGATAACGACATGACCAGGAACATTCATGGAACGAAAGCCAACAGCAAAGGCTCAACCATGGCCCAGTACGTTCACGAAGTGCCGCACCTCAACACATGGGCCGGGCACACACACCGCACTGAGATCACCTACCACAGCGTGATCGGGCCACGCGGTGAACGCATCGAATCGTACTCAGCTAACCCTGGATGCTTGTGCCGCGTAGATGGAGCAGTGCCCAGCGTGAAAGGTGCCATCAGTGCAGACGGAACACCCGCCCGCATCGTAGAGAACTGGCACCAAGGATTCGGCCTCGCCTACTACAACGACACCGAATCCTGGCCCTTCGTCTACCGCATCCGCAACAGAGTAGCCCTCATCGGAGGCATGGAGCTATCAGCAGCATAGGAGCGAACCATGCCAGGCGCCATGCGTATCTGTTCTGTGCGTGGATGCCCTGAGATAACCAGCGACGGCAAATGCATGAAGCACCGACGGGCAGCAGACAAAGCACGAGGCTCACGTGAAGCCCGCGGATACAACCACGCACGCCGAGCCTTCCGCAAAGCATTCATACCCGAACACCAAGCCGGCACACTCATCTGCTGGCGCTGCCGTGACCTCATCCAGCCAACCGAACCATTCGACCTCGGCCACGACGACAACGACCGCAACCAATACCGAGGTGCCGAGCATCGACGTTGCAACCGAGCAACCAACGGGCGCTGAGCCATGCCCCCTTTGGGGGCGCAGGGGGCAGAGGGAACCAGGGAACGCCAGCCCTCATCCTCAGAAATGGACGGCCCCACACCTATCACACGTTGAGAGGGCTTTCGCCCTGTCTGAGGTGAATGGCTTTTGGTTCTTGATCACAGCTTCGAGGCTCAGCCTTTTGTAATTCGGCCAAGCCTCGCGGCCTACCTGCTTCTCCCTGTGCGCGATGAAGTGCTGGGCTTGGGGCCACGCCCCAGCCAGGTTAGCGCCCCACTCATTCATCACCCAACTCCGGAAGACGTACCTTCTTCGGACGTAGAGCCCGAGAACGTCAAACATTGCTAAAGCACGGTTGATCTTGTCGAACTCTTCGGGACTCTCCTCAGACAGTCGAGCAGGGTCGTTAGGTCCCTTAATTTTGGTGTACAGAAGGCGCCGGCCTTCCTGTACTCCGAGCTCAATCAACTTGTCGTGTATATCGAGGAACGCCTCCTGCTTAGCCCTGATCCAGTTGAAGTAAAGAGCTCCCGAAGACACGAGAAAGGCAGCACAGGCGAGTGCAAGTGTCGCCCAGTCCTTGGCGAGGAAAGCAGAATCCGGTCGGGCAGACGCACCAATGATTGCCTGTAGCCAGTAGCAGAGCACATACCCAATGGCAACAGCGGTACTTATGACGATCGTCCAAATTGTTCTCACCGCTGAAGTTTACTGGCAGTCAAAGACTGTCAACGTGCGCACCAAAATTATTCTGGCTCACCAACTGCCCTGGGTGGATCTCGGTCTCGATTGCCCTCGGGCCCGGATATGATCCGTGCGTGGATGTATTTACTTGTGGTGAAGCGCTCTGGATTTCATGCGGCACTTGGCTTGGCTTCTGGAATGGCATGATCGGTGCTCTCACCAGTGCTGTCCTGGCCGCCTTGGTCGCGATCATGGTGGTGAAGGTTACCAACAAGCATCAGCAAGCTATTGCGGCACGCGCACTCAAAGCCCAAGAGAGCGCAACGGAAACACAACTTACGGAACAACGTTCTGAAGCATCTCGGGAACGCACGAATACAGCGATAGGTCTCATGGTCGCGGCTGTGCACCACGGGCTCCATACTTATCGGCAGAGCATCAATCGTGAGACGGTCCTCGTGGACATGGAAGCCGCCCTAGCCAGATGGATGATGGAAACTCAAGACCAGGACTTAAAGCTTGCGTTAAGCCCTTGGCCCAGCCTTCTATTCTGCCTCTTCAGCGAGGCGAACATCGCCCATCAGCGCGGGGAGTCCGCTCAACAAGCCTTCGATCGCATGAAAAAAGCAGTTGCTGGGTTTACAACATATGCGACTGCTTGGCCGCTATCCGATGCAGATACCAGGGTATACGTACTTGACCAGCTGAAGGCCCTTTACACGGACGTGCACGGTGCAAGTTTGGCATTTCGTGCGCACCTGGAGGCAGCCAGAGATGGAATGCAAGCCAACCCAAGCGGGACGGTATAAGTGCACGGCTAGCTTGGGGGAACAGGGCCGCGCCCAAGCGCCGGATGGCGTGAATGCGCCGCTCGTTTGTGTGCTTGGTTGGCAGCCGAAACGTCCACATGACTACAGCGATCCTATTGCGTGCATGTGGGCAGGTGTGATTCCGCCGGTGAACGAAGCCTCCGGCGGAGGCCACTTGGAAGGACCGGCGATTGAAGGATGCAACTGCTGGACGACTAGGCTGATGCCCTCCAAACGAGCATCGAGGAGGCGTGCCGCTCCCTCAGAAGCTACAAGGAAGATTGTGCGTCCGATCCAGAACCACGCCAGCCAACTTGCCCCATGACGCGTAAGACCACTGCGGTGTTGGCTGAAGATGTCATCCCGACGCTCGTCACCATAGATTATCCATGCTTTGAACCCCTCTGGTAAGGCATTCTGGGTACGCATGTGAGCCGCGTCCTCGGAGACAAAGTCAGGCCCAACACCGAGCTTGCCTGCAACGACGCCGGCGGCGGCAACCCATGCTGTGATTGCTTGTTTGTCCGAAGCGCTCAGCTCAACCCTGACGTTATTCGCGAGGTTGACTACGAGGTCGCATGCACCTTGTTCGATGCCAGCCATCCATTGTCCATTGCACTCGTGACAAGTCACCCGGGCGACGCGTTCCCGGGGATCCCTGTTGGACTCTCTGCTTTCACTCCTGAGGTCTCCCCGTTCAGGATTCCGAAAGGTGTTTGTTTGCCGCAGTCCACCCGGTGACTCAGGAAGCACCCGGAGGAAGGACTTAGCCACGACGTGTGCTTTATTCAACGGCCCTGCAGACCCACAAAAAACGCAAGAACGGCCCCCGACATTGCTCATATACCAGCCACCATAACCACGATCCTAGTAAGCCCGTTAGAATCCATACTTATTTTCCGTCCGCGTTGACTTCATCTACAGGGCTGACTCCCCATTCGATAGCGTCATGCACCTGCGTTTGCAGTTGGGCGTCGTGGTGTTCATCGGTTGTTTCGATGAATTCCGCGTCCCCGGGATCTACTGGTACTGGCTCTGTCGCTGCGTCGATCCCGAGACTGTCACCATTCTCTTTCAACAGAGAATCGAGATAGTCTTTGGAGTCTTTCTTCTCAGCAGCAAACAAGCGATCATGCACGGGGTCACTTGTCATGGCAACATGCCAACCCAGTCGATCTAAGTACTTGTATAGGTTCGCTAGGTACTTGAGCAGGTAGCAGCTCAGCTTTTGCCTCGAAAGTTGAGTACGGACTACGCGTGCGGGCCCTATGGGGCTGGTCTTTACTGAGTTCACCGGATCCTCGCAACGGCCATCGTTTCCCCCACTTTGGTCGGGGCTGCCCTCGGTTCCGCGGCAAGGGCCGGACAACGCCACTAACAAGCGATGTCCGGCCCTGCCCCATCCACATCCGGGCTTCGGAAATAGCCTGTGAAGCTTCGGTGACACAATGTGTTGGAGTTGCAGCGCGGAAAAGACAACGAATCCCTCGCCCCATCGACTGACCGAGGGAAGGCATCCGGCACGTATGATCCACACGTGACCATGAATGCAGAGACACGGCCCAAGCTGATTCAGCAACGACAGGTTCTACTGGGGACACCGGGTCAAGAGCCGACTACCCCGGCAACTCTGAGCCTAGAGGACCAGTGTTTTCGGTTGCGTCCCGAAAAGTGGGTCGAGGAACCGCAACAGGTGAGCCTCCGCCGCACAAGCGATCACGTGACCTTTGACCTCGGCAATCGCCGGGGGGTTGTAGAAGACTTCGAGCCCCGCCCGCTGTGGGGGCTTGAGGACGGAAATCCATTCACTGTCCTCGATGCACGCATGAGCGTGGAACTGGGTACTAGGTTTGCGCCGCTCCAGGTGTACGAAACAGAGTCCATTCTTTGGGGCGTACACGTCGATGGACCGAACAGCCATGGAGAGGCAGTCCGACTCTCGTTTTCCCTGTCACGCGGAGACTGGGTAAACGACGAACCGATCACACTGGCTGGAGGGCGGCTCAGTCCCTGGTCACAAGGCAACAGGCCCGGACTGACTTGGGAGCCCTCGTCTCGTCACACGGTGCACAGTCTCACTCAGCGGTTCCCCACGCTTTTGACTGCCCTCTTCCACCTCTGGACAGGATCACCAACGGGTGTCTGCGTGACTCAAGTGCACATGCAGGCTAAAGGGTGGTGCGATTGGGAATTCGTTCAAGACGCACCCCCGGTTGCCTCACGTTCATTACTACCCCTCAACAAGTTGGACTTGAAGGTTGTAGCCGTGTGGCTATCGAAAGCTAAAAAGCTCGGCCCGATCCCTTTCGTGGCTACCGAAGACAGAGGTGTGCTCCAAGTAGACGCACAGATGCTTGCAACAGCGCTGGAAGGCTTGCACCGAAGGCTGGTGCCTGACGCCAATCGATTTAACCCTCCTCTATCGAGAAACAAACTAGAAAAGGTCAAAAGCCAGGCAACTAATGCGGCCGTAGTTGCGTTGGAGGGTGTCGCCGATGCTTCAGTGGCGAAAAGGGCTTACAACGAAGCTATGAGCCACGTGGATCAGCTCTCGTACGCTGAGCGGCTGACTGAAATGCTGCCGCGGGTGAACAGAATAGCGACAGGGTTGCTAGGCCCATCGCTGGAAAGCTGGATCAATGCTACGAAGGATGTTCGGAACGTACAAAGCCACGGGCTCCCGGAGGATGACGAATTTGGCGAAGAAGAGATCTCCCGGTACTACGTACTGTCCGTGTCAATCCGATGGGCCCTTAGAATCCTCCTGCTTCTGGAATTAGTGGACGATGCCCTGATACGGTCAGCGCTCCAAGACTCGGACAAGTTCATGTATGCACTCGCAAATATCGACCGTGAAGATTACTGGAAAGACTTCTCGGCATACGAGGCGTTTCTCAACTCGCCAGCTATCAGCTAGCTGCATCCTCTTCTAAGTTCCCCGCTGCGATTCGTTCGCTGACTTGCCGGTAGGCGTCTTGGATGAGCTGCCCCGTTTTGGGCATGGAGCGGATCTGGACCTCACTGGTTGCCAACTCTTCGGCTACCTGCTCAATGGTCAGGAAACGCGGGCTCGGCTTATCGTCTTCAGGCAAAAGGAGAACGCTATCAAGCCGTAGTGCCCTGTCATTCTTCGGCGACAGGGCACTACAACTGAAACGCCAGCGGACTAGCGGGTATAAGGCTTCCAAGCGTCCAAGATGGGGATCAACGGACGAATTTCCCCATTCGCACGCGTGATCGCCGCATCACATACCTCGCTTTCCTTAACCTCGCAAACCGTCGGAGCAGGGTTCTTGGCCAAAACATCCAGAGCCTTTACCGTGCGTTCAACAAGCGTTGCCACTTCATCCGGCGGATCGGGCAGTAACCGCAACTCAGTTACGGCTTGCCTAGCCGTCAGTGTCACGGTCATCACGGTGTAGGCGCAGGAAGTCCGCTTTATGTCATCGATTGTCGACTTGCCGATTGACGCCAAGGCGCAGTCAACAATGTCTTCTTCGTAGTCCCGCCAACCTTGTTCCCGTTCGGTAATGACGCTGGCGAACTGAGCAGTGGTTGCAGTGGCAGTAGGCGTTGGCGTCGGGGTGGGAGACGGACTCGATTCAGCAGTCGTATTCGCCGACCCGCATGCTGCGAGCGACGTCACAAGCAGCCCAGCCCCCATTGTGGCCAGAACGTGTTTCATTATCATTGGCTCCTTTGATGAGGGGCTAACCGGGGGTGATCGTCCAGTCGCCCTTCGCGGTCACCTGAACAAAGCCGGGGCCAGTTAATTTCACTGTGCCGCTGTATGAGCCGATTTCGTTAACCGCCAGTTCTCCGTAGTTGCCGCCAAAACCCTGAACAACGAAGTTTCCCTCACCTTGGTACACGATGGCTGCTTTCGTGGACTTTTCCGACAGACGTATGACTTGGTCGCCTTGTCCACTCACGGGACCTTTCGACGCCGGAATCGTTGATACATCTTCAATCGTCAAGGTCCATGCGCCGTTGGCGTTGATCTCAAATTCCGACGTGACCGATGTCGAAGTCGTATCCACGACGTGCTTGCCGGAGTAGGCGCCGATGGTGTTTACAAGCAGGCTGTCCCGCCCGTTGGTCTTGAGGACCGTGTTTCCGCCGCATGCTTCACAGGTGAACGTGACGATGGCAGGCTCACCAGCGAGGTCCGCGGTCTTGATGTCATCGCCGACACCGGTAAACGTTTGGGTCGCTACCTTCGGTGCTGCGGGTGCTGGTGGTTCGGTGGGTTTAGCCGCAGCCGGCGTTGACGGTGCAGCAGAAGGCGCAGAGGGGGCCGGCTCAACAGAGGCAGCGCTCGTGGCAATTGGCGCTGGTGGAAGCGCCACGGGAGTTGTTGCAGCGCGGGTCGCATTCAAGGCGAAGCTGCCCAATATGAATACGCCTGTCACGATCAAGGCCACGACCTTATGCCTGTCGTAACCCTCCAAGGGGCGGCGGTATCTGTCCGTCTGCTTGTTGGCAAGAACGAGGATTAGATCCACGAGCGCCCAAACGCCGAGGCCGCCGAAGGTCAAAAGTTTGGCAATACCGGTTCCGACCTTGCCAAGGTAGAAACGGTCAATACCGAGAACTCCCACCAGAAGCGCCAGAATCCATGTCACCAGGAAGGACTTCTGCGGGGCTTGTGTCGGCTGGAACGGCTGTGGGTAGGGTTGACCGGCGTAGGGCTGCTGGTACGGCTGCCCCGGCTGGTATCCCTGCGGTGCTGGCGGTGGAGTGTACTGGGGCTGTTCGTTGCTCATTGTAGATCCTTTCAGCGACCCAAATTGGGCGCGCAAAAGTTAGGCGGGCGGGTCTGATGCGAGTGAATTGCCCTAAGTTCGGGCCGAGAGAAAATAAAAAATAGCGGCTACCTTAGCCGACTTTTACCCCCAGATGATTGCCCCCATTACCGGGCTGCTGCACCGGTTACGGGGATACTACATCCTCAGAAAAAATTGGCAAGAACCATGCCGGATTATTTCTCGGCTACACCTCTTGGGTGACCTTGCCATAACAATTTGGGCGCTTTCGCTGCTCTCTACTTACGCCATCGGACGATGTCCGCCCCTGCGCGTACTGTCTGCGTCATGGCGAAGTTTGACCGTGATGGTTTCCACAAGATGATGGCCGAGCTGAACGCTACGGGCCGTTCCGGCGTGGTTGTGCGCAGCCCGTATAAGACATGGAGCCAGACCCGGAGTTCTTGACCGCTCAGGCAGACATGTCCGCAAAGAACTCGGGAATCAGCGCGGACAGTGCGGCTACGCCTGCCGGTGTCAGATCCTCCTCCGCATTCGGGATGTTCAATTCGGCCCCATCCACGAAGTTCAGGGCTACATCATGATGAGTGGCTATGCAGCCTGGGTAGCGTTCTTGCCCGGGAACGACTCGGACCGTGACTTGAGAGATATTCTTGCGTGCTCTAACGGTTGTCAGTTCCCGCTCAGCGGAAGCTGAACCTTTCCGTAGATAGCCCCAAGTGAGGATGATGAGGCGATCTGTCACCACAATGACGTCATAGACGTTGGGCAACTCGGGGAAGATCAAATTGCCGGAATCGTCAAATTATCGCTGCCCATGATCAACATTGCGGACCAGCAGGCCGCTAGCCAACGCCGGCACTTCATCGCCAATAATGGCAGTTAGCTCGTCCAATACAGGATCTAATTGCGGCCTTAAACCTAGTGAGTCCATGCCCTCGGCCCACGAGAGGCTATGAGCTTTGAGCTGGTCATTGAGTTGAGCAGTGCGCGCCGAAGTTTCCATCGCACCACGCTATCCGTGGATTGGCGCCGGCGGACAGCTCGTCACGCTAACTAGGGCTGCACATTTTTGCAGACTGACTTGCGCTAGTGTGCATTTCTGTTAATCTAATTGCAGATCAACTTGGTGGTTGGTGAAGCTTTTATAGGGTCCGTAGCTGTGGTGGCTGCGGACCCTTTCTGCTGCTTATTCAAGTATGTTGGGGCATGCTCAGGTATATATGTCCCTGAATTCGGGGCATCTTACGCCACAGGTTGCTGCCGTAACACCGCGTGTCTACCCTCTGCGGATGACGATAGAAGACAAACAACCAGGTGAGTTATACACCCTGGAGGAAATCGGGGAACTATTAAAGCTGTCGCGGTCGACCATCTACCGCAGACGCAAACAGGACCATTGGCCGCACCTTCAAATCGGGTCAGAATTCCGTTTCACCGCCGAAGACCTCGAAGCCATTCAGCGCCTGTACCGAAAGCAGGAGCCATCCCCCACCCCACCACCCAAACGCCCATTGGTAGGAACGAAGCGGAGCAAAGCCCTCGCACGGTCACGCAACAGCCGGGAAGGGGCCGAGAGAGGAGCAGCTCAGTCCGCAGAAAGTCCGCAAGAGGTCCGCAAAGCCTAATATTCACTCATCTCGCACCAGCCTAAAATCCCCGGATTCTAGGGGAGATCAACGCGCCTCGTACTTCACCAATACCCAATGGCGAGTTCGAGCTCTACTACGGCGTCTAATACCGACACATAAAAACGGGCCAGCCCCAGTCTCCAAAGACTGAGGCTGGCCCCTTTTGTTTGGTGCGAACTACTCGGATTTGCCCTGGTCACGGTCCCTGAGGTTTTTGGTGACCTCATCGAGTTTGTCCTTAAAGAACGTGGCTGCCTCCGAAAGACCCTTTTCCGCGCTGCCCAACGGGTCCAGCTGAAGGTACACGTTCTTGTCGATGGGCAGGTCGTATTCGTCCTTCAGATGAGTACCACCGGCAACTCCGTCGAGGGACAGGTAGACAAGCGCCTCGGTCCTTGCGATGCCCGCAATTGTGCCGAATACGACAGTGAAATCATTGGGCTGAAAGCTCACAGAATGCCCCACGTGACGCCGGTCCAGTTCGCCGGCAGGAATCGCCTTCTCAGTCGAACTTCCGCTGTATTCCATGTACTTCCCCTATGCCTTGAGAACAGTGACACAAGAAGTCTATAAGGATACTTAGCTACGGGTCATCCCGGCACTTCATGAATCGCAGGCAATGCCTGCGATTCATCCACCGCTCCGGAAGTCAATGCTTGGTCGTGGGCGTTTGCCCCGGCCTCTCCGGCGCTGCGCAGTCGGCGCAGAACACACGATCGGTTTCTTCCCCGCAGCACTGGCAGCGGTGGAGCAGGGCCGCTGATTCAATCATATACGTTGTCATACCCGATATATTGCAGGCTGATGCTACCCCGGAGCACGAGTAGTGTGTACTCGTTTTTTGGCTGACCAAGCGCAGCGACTACTTGGTTTCGCTACTGCTTCCCGTATTTTTTGTGCACTGCCTGTTTGCTCACGCCCAGGCAAAGGGCAATGGCTTCCCATGACAAGCCTGACTGCCGGGCGGCCCGCACCAGCGAGGCCTCCGTTCGGCCTACTTCCTTCTGCAGCTCCGCGACAGCGTAAAGCGCCTCCGACGGCCCCATGCCGTCCATCGATCCCACAAGTGTTTTCATCCGATCCACCTCCATGGCGTCAACCATAGTTGACGCCATGGAGAACTGTCAACCTTAATTGACGTCAGGATCCTGCTGGATGCTGATGACGCGGTCAGCCGGGAAAGCCTTGTACATGGTCCTCTGAGGACCCGCGTTCCCGCCTAGATAGCGCCCCGAGTCCACGAATCCTGCTTTCGAGTAGGCGGCGATCCCTGCCGGATTACGTTCGTTGACAGAAAGCACGACGCCGGCCTGCCCGCCACCCAGCCTGGCAGTCAGTTTGCGCGCTTCCTCCACAGCCGCCCGTGCAGCCAAGGTACCGAGGCCGCGCCCTTGGCTTCCTGAGTCAATGAGGAATCCCCTCAACAACCATACTGAATCGTCATCAGGCCAGCCCGCGAGCTTGGCAGCGCCGGACTGCAGAGTAAAGACACCAACAGCAGCTCCTCCTGACTCGATAACGTACGGGAGGCGCGATTCCTCTTCCAAGGAGATCAGCATCATGCGTAAGGGATCACCAACGAATTCCCGCTGCCTGGCTTCAACGGTCAACTCCGCTACTGCGCCAAGCTGAATGGCGCGGGCATCGTCGTCGAGCACTTTGAGGGGGATGAGCCAGATATCACCCTGCTCATGACGATCCTCGTCGATCAACAATTCTTCTGACTCATCTTCAAGCATCCGCGGAACTTCCCACACCTCAGTTGCCGTAGAACACTTTCTCAAAAACGCTCCTGGCACGACGACTAAGCCGCAAATAGTCCTCTTCGAAGTGCCCTGCGTTTCCGGGCTCATATCCACACCAGCGTGCCACAGCCTCAAGGTCTTTCCTCGATGATGGAAGGAGATCCGAGGCACGTCCCGTGACAATGACGTTTGCGGAGCGGATGCGGCTGGCGAGTCGCCACGCCTCCCCCAGCAGGGCAGCGTCGTCTTCGGCAATGAAATGCAACTTCTCCGCAGCGGCTAAGGCGTCCAGAGTTGACGTTGTCCGCAGCTCGGGATGCTCTCCGGCGTGCTGGAGTTGTATTAGCTGAACCAACCATTCAACATCGCTCAAGCCGCCCCGGCCAAGCTTGACGTGCCGGGCAGGGTCGGCACCACGAGGCAGGCGCTCCGATTCCACGCGGGCCTTGACCCGGCGGATCTCCCGAACATCCTGCTCCGCAAGTTGCTCCGGGTACCGGATGGGGTCAATGAGACGTACAAAGTCGGCAGCAAGCTCGTCCGAGCCGGCCATCGGACGGGCTCGAAGAAGCGCCTGCGCCTCCCATATCAGCGACCACCGCCGGTAGTACTCCGCATAAGACTCCAGCGACCGCACCATGGCACCATTCTTGCCCTCCGGCCGGAGGTCCGCGTCCACCATGAGCACTCGTTCGGCCATGATCGCCGGCTTCAGAGGCTGGGTGAGGAAGCTGGAAACCTTGGCAACTATCGCCGTCGCCTGCTCTTGGGCCTCAGCATCGGTGAAACCGGGACGGGCACGGTGAACGTAGATGACGTCCGCGTCCGAGCCGTAGCCGATCTCGCGGCCGCCCTGCCGTCCCATCGCCACCACCAGGACATCGGTTTTCAACGGACCCGCCGCTGCAACCACGGACTCCGCTACGTGCAGCGCCCCGAGAACCGCTGCCCGGTCCGTCTCGGCCAGAGCCAGTCCGACGGCATCCTGGTCCAGCAATCCAGCGCTGTCCGCGATCGCGGTGCGGAGAATCTCACGACGCCGAATCAGCCGGATCAGCCTCATGGCACTTTCGGGATCCGCGTGGCGGGAAAGCTTGGACCGGATTTCCTGCCACTGGGCTTCGAATGGAACCGGCGCCAGGTCCTTGTCGCTGCCCAACCAGGCCACGGACTCCGGGGACACTTCCAATAAGTCCGAGATCAGCCGGGAATTAGCCAACACCTGGCAGAGGCGCTCCGCTGCCGCTTGGGAGTCCCGGAGCAGCCCCAAATACCAGTGGGTAGTTCCGAGGGCTTCGCTGACCCTGCGGAAGGCCAAAAGTCCGGCGTCGGGATCCACGCCCTCGGCGAGCCATCCCAAGAGGATCGGCAGGAGCTGCCTCTGCAGCGCGGCTCGCCGGCTGACACCCGCGGTGAGTGCTTCGATATGCCGCATGGCGCCTTGAGGATCCAGATAACCAAGTGCGGCGAGGCGACCCTGCGCGGCCTCCGGGCTGAGCTTGGCGTCTTCGCTGCTCAACTTCGCTGCGGTATTGAGCAGCGGCCGGTAGAAGATCCGCTCGTGGAGCTCACGGACGGATTTCTTGGTCTTTTGCCAGGTGGCCATCAGTTGGTCAGGGTGTGGCCGCTCCAGTGCGAACGGACCGAGGACGGCCTTGGCGAGGAAGCGCTGGGCGTCCTCAGTCACCGGCATGAGGTGGGTTCGGCGCAACTGGAAAAGCTGAATTCTGTGTTCCAACAGGCGCAGGTAGCGGTAGGCGTTGTCGAAGCCCGCTGCATCTGTTCGCCCGATGTAACCGCCGGCTGACAATGCTGCAATGGCAGAAGTGGTGTCCCGGCACCTGAGTGACTCGTCAGACTTTCCGTGCACCAATTGCAGCAACTGGACCGTGAATTCAACGTCCCGGAGCCCGCCGCGCCCTAGCTTAATTTGGCGCTGTTCCTCGGCGGCCGGGATGTAGTCGGTCACCCTGCGGCGCATGGCCTGGACCGACTCCACAAAACCCTCACGTCCCGCAGATGCCCAGACAAGTGGTTCCACAGCCTTCTCGTAGC
Organism: Paenarthrobacter sp. NPDC090517; assembly: GCF_044769165.1. Lineage (NCBI taxonomy): Bacteria > Bacillati > Actinomycetota > Actinomycetes > Micrococcales > Micrococcaceae > Paenarthrobacter > Paenarthrobacter sp. NPDC090517. The sequence goes on from NZ_JBIVXN010000003.1 coordinate 341,875, forward strand.
GTTGGCCCAGCTCCCGGTCGCCGGCAATGGTCCTTGCCTTCAGCAGTGCCTGGAATTCCCAGCTTTCGGCCCAACGGGCGTAGTAGCTCAAATGTGAGGGAAGGGTACGAACCAGGGGGCCGGATTTACCCTCGGGTCGGAGGTTGGCATCAACCTCCCACAACCCGGGTTCGGGCGCGGAGGAGGAGATCGCCCTGGAAATGCCGGAGGCGAGGGCAGTACCGATGGTGGAGGCGCGGGCGTCGTCCAACTCCCCTGCTTCGATGACATAAATGACATCGACGTCGGAAATGTAGTTCAGCTCCCGGGCGCCACATTTACCCATGCCAATGACGGCAAGCCCAACATCGGCGATCTCCGCGGCGTCGAACTGGGCTGCCGCTTCCGCCCGGGAGACCGCCAGGGCGGCCTCAATGGCAGCACCGGCGAGGTCGGCCAACTCGGCACCGACTGCAGGCATGAAGTCTGTTGGTGATGCCGCGCAAATGTCCTTGATGGCGAGCTCAGTCAAACCTCGGCGGTAGGCGCTCCTCAAGGCCGCGTAGGCCGGTAGGCCGGTGATTCCGGCCACCGGGCGCTGAGCGCCCGGTTCGGCTTTCACAGAGCGAAGCAGCAATGCCCGCAGCTCTTCATTGGAAGCTTGGAGCGGCTCCGGACTGACCCGGACATTGAAGACATCCAGATGTTCCGGCCGCCGCATGAGGAACTCCCCCAAAGCCTCCGAGGCACCCAGGAGCCGGTACATGGGCTCACTGGTGTCCGGGTCAGCTGCGGCAAGCTTCTTCAGCTCCGGGTTTTTTTCAACAAGCCGGACCAATGACTGGAGAGCCGTGTCCGGGCTCGCGGACAGGGACAGCCCGGCGAACAGGGCATCCTCGTCGATCCCGTCAAGTTCCGGAGCCGCAAGGAACCGTTCGCCCTTCTCGAGGTCACTGAATCCGGCTGAGATGAGCCGACGCGCAAGGCTCATTGGCCCGGCCTAGAGAATGCCGAGGTTGCGCTGCAACTCATACGGGGTGACCTGGAGGCGGTAGTCCTGCCACTCTGCACGCTTGTTGCGCAGGAAGTGCTCGAACACCTGCTCCCCCAGGATCTGGGCAACCAGCTCGGATTCCTCCATGGCGCGGATGGCATCGTGGAGGCTTGCAGGCAACGGCGCATGTCCCATGGCCCTGCGCTCCGCGGTGGTCAACGACCAGACGTCGTCTTCAGCGGCAGCGGGAAGTTCGTAGCCTTCCTCGATGCCCTTCAGGCCGGCACCGAGCAGAACGGCGTAGGCCAGGTAGGGGTTGGTTGCGCTGTCGATGCCGCGGTACTCGATGCGAGCCGACTGGCCTTTGCCGGGCTTGTACAGCGGGACACGCACCAATGCGGAGCGGTTGTTGTGGCCCCAACTCAAGTAGCTCGGGGCCTCGCCGCCGCCCCAGAGACGCTTGTAGGAGTTAACAAACTGGTTGGTGACGGCCGTGAACTCAGGAGCGTGCTTGAGGATTCCGGCAATGAACTGCCGCGCCGTCTTGGACAGCTGGAACTCGGCCCCGGCTTCGAAGAACGCGTTGGTATCACCTTCGAAGAGCGAGAAGTGGGTATGCATGCCTGAACCGGGGTGGTCCGTGAAGGGTTTGGGCATGAACGTGGCGTACGTGCCCTGTTGGAGGGCGACTTCCTTGATGACTGTGCGGAAGGTCATGATGTTATCCGCGGTCTGAAGGGCATCCGCATAACGGAGGTCAATCTCGTTTTGGCCCGGACCGCCCTCGTGATGGCTGAACTCCACCGAGATGCCCACGGATTCGAGCATGGTCACGGCGGTGCGGCGGAAGTCCTGGGCTACGCCGCCCGGTACATGGTCAAAGTAGCCGCCTTCGTCCACAGGAACCGGAGCGCCGTCGGGGCCCAGGTCCTTGGACTTCAATAGGTAGAACTCGATCTCGGGGTGGGTGTAGCAGGTGAAGCCCATGTCAGCGGCCTTCGCAAGGGTCCTCTTGAGGACGTTGCGGGGGTCCGCGGCCGACGGTTCACCATCCGGGGTGAGGACGTCACAGAACATGCGCGACGTCTGCTCCGTCTCTCCCCGCCACGGGAGGATCTGGAAGGTGGAAGGGTCCGGCTGCGCGAGCATGTCCGACTCGAAAACACGGGCAAGGCCCTCGATGGCTGAACCATCAAAACCAAGGCCCTCTTCAAAAGCGCCCTCAACTTCGGCAGGCGCCAGCGCTACCGATTTCAGGGAACCCACGACGTCGGTGAACCACAAGCGTACGAAGCGCACGTCACGCTCTTCGATCGTCCGCAAAACGAACTCTTGCTGGCGGTCCATAGGGCCTCATTTCCGATTCAGTGTCCATGCCGCTGGTTCCAATGGATAGAAGCCACGGCAGCTCAGCCTTCACTCTACTAAGAGTTCCGTACTAATGCCGCAGCAGTAGCTGCGCGTAACACAGCGTTTACATAAGGTGACGCCGAGCACACTGGTGGCAGCCACCGCCGGCACCGCTTAGGCTCTATCCATGGCCCCGAGCAACCTCCCTGAGTCCACCACGCCCGCCGAAGTTCCCGCTCCTTACGGCAACGGCCCCACAGCCGCGGCCCAAGCGCAACCGGCGGCAGGCAGGAAGCCCATCAGCCGGGTCCGGATACACCACCTGCAGCAGGCCAAGGACAACGGCGAACATTTCGCGATGCTGACGGCATATGAGCAGTACAGCGCCGAGATTTTTGACCAGGCGGGAATCGAAGTCCTCCTGGTGGGAGACTCCGCTTCCAACAACGTGTTCGGCAACGAGACGAGCCTCCCTGTCACCGTGGATGAGCTCCTTCCCCTGACGCGGGCAGTCAGCAGGGCAGCCAAGCGGGCGCTGATCGTAGCGGACCTGCCTTTCGGGAGCTATGAAGTTTCTCCCGGCCAGGCAGTGGCCACAGGCGTCCGATTCCTCAAGGAGGGGCTGGCGCACGCCGTGAAGATCGAAGGGTCCGCATATTACGCGGACACCGTCAAGGCCATGGTCCAGGCAGGCATCCCCGTCATGGCCCACATCGGATTTACCCCGCAAAGCGAACATTCCCTCGGCGGATACCGCGTTCAAGGCCGCGGCGACGACGCTCAGAGACTCGTGGATGACGCCGTAGCCCTGCAGGATGCCGGCGCCTTCAGTGTCCTCATGGAAATGGTGCCTGCAGAGACCGCGGCCGTCGTCGACGCCGCATTGCGGGTCCCGACCGTCGGTATCGGCGCTGGCAAAAGCACCACGGGGCAGGTCCTCGTGTGGCAGGACATGGCAGGGTTACGTGGCGGCAAGATGGCCAAGTTCGTCAAGCAATACGCAGATCTTCGAACCACTCTGAGTGATGCCGCCGCCGCTTTCGGGGAGGATGTCCGGTCCGGTCAGTTCCCCGGACCGGAGCACTCCTTCTAAGCAGCGTCCTGGCTAGTCGTCGTCCTGGGCATCCCAGGCGTCATTGCGTGCTTTGACCTTTTCCAAGGCGTGCTCGGCTTCTTCCCTGGTTTTATAGGGGCCAATGAGCTGGGTCCAATCGGACAAGGCGTCCTCTTCGATCTCGTGCGTCTTGACGTTGTACCAGTACTCCGTCACGTCTCCTCCTCAGTCTTCGGGCCCTTCGACGCGTAACGTTGGCGGGGTCACAGGAACCCGGCCACACTTTGTTACTTACGTCTCTTGTGTGCCTTATATGATCAATCTATGCCTTCTCTTGCTTCGACTGCACCCATTGGCGCCCTCACCCCGGGAACCATCAGCCCTGAACGACCCGTCCCGGCATCGATATCCAGGCCGGAGTATGTCGGCAAGAAGGCACCCGCCAAGTTCACGGGCTCCGAGGTGAAGTCGGCGGAAACCATCGAGAAGATCCGGATTGCCGGAAAGATCGCTGCGCAAGCGATCGTCGAGGTCGGCAAACATATCCAGCCGGGCGTCACCACGGACCATCTGGACAAGGTGGGGCACGAGTTCCTCCTGGACCACAGCGCGTACCCGTCCACCCTCGGCTACCGGGGCTTTCCCAAGTCCCTGTGTTCCTCCCTCAACGAGGTTATTTGCCACGGAATCCCGGACTCGACCGTGGTGCAGGATGGCGACATCCTGAACATTGACATCACTGCCTTCATCAACGGCGTGCATGGGGATACCAACTACACTTTCCTGGTTGGCGACGTGGACGAAGAATCCCGTCTGCTGGTTGAGCGTACGCAGGAGTCGCTCAACCGGGCCATCAAGGCCGTGGCCCCTGGCCGCGAAATCAACGTAATCGGCCGTGCCATCCAGTCCTACGCAAAACGCTTCGGCTATGGCGTAGTCCGGGATTTTACCGGCCACGGCGTTGGCGAGGCCTTTCACACCGGCCTCATCATTCCGCATTACGACGCAGCCCCGGCGTACAACACCGTGATCGAGGCAGGCATGGTCTTCACCATCGAACCCATGCTGACCCTCGGCACCATCGAATGGGAAATGTGGGCCGACGACTGGACGGTTGTCACCAAGGACCACAAACGCACGGCCCAATTCGAACACACCCTGCTGGTCACCGAGACCGGCGCGGAAATCCTGACCCTTCCCTGAGCTCTTCGGAAGGTCCACGCAGCCCGGGCGGCTGCGCCATGCCCATCCCCTCCTGCCATGATCGGAAATGCATTGTCCAAGAAGGATGAGAAGACCCACAAGAACGCCCCGTTGATCGGTATCGACATCGGTGGTACCGGCATCAAGGGCGGCATCGTCGACCTGAAGAAGGGCAAGCTGATTGGCGACCGCTTCCGCGTTCCCACTCCGCAGCCCGCCACGCCCGAGGCTGTAGCTGAGGTTGTCGCCCAAATCGTTGAGGAACTCTGCAGCCGCGCCGACGCGCCGGCGGCGGACTCCCCCGTGGGTGTTACATTCCCCGGCATCATTCAGCACGGCGTGGTCAACTCGGCGGCCAACGTGGACAAGACCTGGCTGGGCACCAACATCGACGCCACCTTCACCAAACGCCTCGGCCGTCCCGTAGAGGTCATTAACGATGCCGACGCGGCCGGCCTCGCCGAAGCCCGTTACGGCGCAGGCGAAGGGGTGGACGGCACCGTCCTGGTGATCACCCTGGGTACCGGCATAGGATCGGCGTTCATCTTCAATGGACAGCTGGTCCCTAATGCCGAGCTCGGTCATCTTGAGGTGGACGGACACGACGCCGAGACCAAGGCCTCCGCGGTGGCACGCGAACGCGACGGCCTGAGCTGGGATGAGTACGGGGTCCTGCTCAACCGCTACCTCCAGCACGTGGAGTTCCTGTTCTCCCCCGAATTGTTCATTGTGGGTGGCGGTATTTCCAAGCGCTCCGACGAGTACTTCCCGCACCTTGAACTGCGGACCAAAATCGTCACGGCAAAGTTGAAGAACGACGCCGGCATCGTGGGCGCGGCACTCGAGGTTGCCTTGCACCACAAACTCGCGAAGTAGCCGCGGCATGACAGAGGCAAAAGCGGCCGACGAGCTCGGTGAACGCGGAGTCGCGATCGTCACCGGCGCCAGTCGAGGGATCGGAGCCGCCGTGGCACTTGCCTCGGCGGCTGCCGGGTATCACGTAATGGTCAATTACTCCGGGGACGCTGGAGGGGCACGGGAGGTTGTCAACGACATCCTGGCCCAAGGCGGCAAGGCACGTGCCGTTCAGGCCGATGTCAGCCAACCCGCCGACGTCGCACGCCTGTTCGACGAGGCCGCTGCTTGGGGTCCTCTGACCGCCGTCATCAACAATGCTGCGATCACTGGGAACCTGATCGGTGCCCTCGTGGAAGTACCAGCGGAAACTGTCCAACGGGTTGTTGATGTCAACGTGTCCGGAATGATCTTCATGTGCCAGGAAGCAGTCCGAAGACTTTCGACTGACAACGACGGCAGCGGCGGCTCTATCGTTAACATCTCCTCCACTGCCACCAAGGCGGGCTCTCCCGGAACCTGGGTCCACTACGCGGCCACCAAGGGGGCGGTGGATGTGTTGACTGTGGGCCTTGCCGCAGAAGTCGCCAAACAGGGCATCCGGGTCAACGCCGTAGCCCCGGGTAGCACCAATACCGGCCTCCACGCAGCAGCTGGAATGCCGGACCGCGTGGAGAGGCTGAATCCGACCATTCCCATGGGCCGCGGCGCAGAGCCGGAGGAGGTGGCTGCGGCGGTGATGTGGCTGATGTCGGACGAGGCCGGTTACATTACCGGAGCCGTGCTCCCTGTGTCCGGGGGGCGCTGATCCCGGTCAGGATTGATACCGGTGGCGGCCGCGGCTTCCCCTCCGCGGCCGCCACCGAAGCTACAGTTGGCTCTTTTCCGAACCCTTGACTTCCTTGGCCCCTGCTTTGGCCGCTTCTGCCTCATGGCGTAGCAGCGAGATGGCTGACTCGAAGTCCTCCAAGGACTCAAACGCCTGGTACACGCTGGCGAAACGAAGGTATGCCACTTCATCAAGCTTCCGGAGCGGGCCCAGAATGGCGAGGCCCACCTCATGCGCATCGATCTCCGCTGCGCCCGAGGAACGGATATTCTCCTCGACTTCCTGGGCGAGCATTGCAAGATCGTCCTCAGTGACCGGACGTCCCTGGCATGCCTTGCGGACTCCACTGATGACCTTGATCCGGCTGAATGGTTCGCCGACGCCGGACCTCTTAATTACGGACAAGCTGGTGGTTTCCACCGTGGTGAAGCGACGTCCGCATTCCGGGCACTGGCGGCGGCGTCGGATGGAGGAGCCGTCGTCGGCCATTCGGCTGTCGACGACGCGGGAGTCGGGATTCCGGCAGAACGGACAATACACGCTGGGCCTCCCCTGACAGCTCCGGCACGGAGTTCGTAATCGGCAGGACGCCGGATACGCAAAGGTGCCGGAAGATTCACTTCCGGCACCAGTTTACGTTCCGCCACACCGTAATGACAAGCGTGTAATTACTACATGTAGTGGTGGGCACCCTTATATGTAGTGGTTAATGCCTTATGCAAAGCGAATTCGGACAGCGTCTCCGTGACCCGGAAGGTCCTCTGCACCCGCCAGGCTCACGATGTGTCCGCTGACTTGCTCCAAGGCAGAGCGGTCATAGTTGATGACTTGAACCGCGCGGAGGAACGTGGTGACGTTGAGACCGGACGAAAAAGCGGCCGTCCCACTGGTGGGCAGCACGTGATTGGAACCAGCGCAGTAGTCCCCCAGGCTTACCGGGCTGAAGTCGCCCACGAAGATCGCGCCCGCGTTACGAATCCGCGAGGCCACCGTGGCAGCGTTCGCCGTCATGATTTCCAGGTGTTCAGCGGCGTAGGCGTTGCAGACGGCGATTCCCTGCTCAAGATCATCTACCAGCACCACACCGGACTGTGGTCCGGACAGCGCCTCAAGGACGCGGGCACTGTGCTTTGTGGCGGCGGCCTGCTGAGCGAGTTCAAGCACGACGGCGTCAGCCAGCTCCGCTGAGTCCGTCACCAGGACGGAAGCTGCTTTGGGATCGTGCTCCGCTTGGCTTATGAGGTCGGCGGCTACCAGCGGGGCCTGTGCAGTGGAGTCGGCAAGGATGGCGATCTCCGTGGTTCCGGCCTCGGAATCGATGCCCACCACACCCTTGACGAGGCGTTTGGCTGTAGCCACAAAAATATTGCCCGGGCCCGTGACCACGTCAACAGGCTCGATGGGCAGCTCATCTCCGGTTCCCGGAATGCCATAGGCAAACGAAACAATCGCCTGAGCACCGCCGATGGCGTACACCTCGTCAATGCCCAGGAGTTTAGCCGCCGCCAGGATGGTGGGGTGCGGGAGGCCGCCAAAGTCTTTCTGAGGCGGGGAGGCCAGTGCGATGGACTCGACGCCCGCGGCAACCGCGGGGACCACGTTCATGATGACAGATGACGCCAAGGGGGCGAGTCCACCGGGAACGTAAAGCCCAACGCGCCCCACTGGAATCCAGTTTTGGCTGACAACTGCGCCGTCGCCAAGTTGCACCTCAACGTTGGTGGGGCGCTGCTGATCAGCAAACTGCCGGGCCCGGTTGATGGACTCCTCCAAGGCTGCACGGACCTTAGGGTCCAGTTCGGTCAACGCCTGGGTGAGCGCCTCAGCCGGGACCCTGGGGTGGGACTGCTCCACGCCGTCGAACTTCCTGGCCAGTTCGCCCAAGGCGGCAAAGCCACGGCTACGGACATCGGAAATGATGTTCAGGACCTTCTGTTCGGCGTCCGCCATCGTCTGATGCTGCGCCCTTGGCACAGCTGCGCGCAGCTCCGCCAAGGAAAGGTGGCGGCCCCGGAAATCGATGCTCCGGAAGTTGAGGGCGTCAGTGGAGAGGGCGGAGGTATCCGAGGAAGTGGTCACTCCGCTATTTTACGGGCTTCTTGGACAGAACCCCGAACAGCGCCAGGACGAAAGTGATAAACGCGATGGCAGCGGGCCACAGGACCAGCACCGCGTAGGAGCGCAACGTGAAGCCAAACCCAGGGCCAAGGGCCGGGTCCGGGGCAGGCCCAAGCAACTGGGCGGCAAGCAGCCCCACCAACCATGCGAAGACCGCACCCAAAGCACCCCCGAGTAGAGCAAAGGCAAAGCGTCGCGCGGCACCATCGCCGTTCAGCTTTCCGTCCAGCATGACGCCGGTGAGGCACCCTGCCAACAGCATCAGGGCCGCGAGGACCAAGTCCCGGGGCAGCCAGGAATCAGGATTCGCCGCATTCGCCAAGTCAGGATTGCCCGAGACCAGGTTCAGGCCCCCCGGAGCCAGGAGCCACCAGATAAGTCCGGCAACCACACCCGAAGCCGCCGGAAGGACCAGCCAAAGGACGTCCTTGGATCGCCGCGGTTTGGAGGCAGGCAACTGTTCTGCGACGGCGGGAACGTGCACGGTGGAATCGGTCATGCAACTCACATTAACAAAGGTTCACGCCGACCCGACAAAAATGTGGGGCTCGCAGTCCGGGAGGAATACTCTGAAGGAGAGATCCAAAGCCCCGATTCAGGAGAAAAACCGACGTGCCCAGCGAACCATTCGGCTTCGAGCAGACATTCAGGGAGATGTTCCGTCGGCACGCCGCTGGAGTCGCCATCATCACTGCGAACCTCAACGGAAGCCCCTTCGGCTTCACCGCCACATCTGTGGCCTCGCTTTCTGCAGAGCCGCCCCGCTTCACGTTCAACATGGCCAGGAGCTCCAGTTCCTGGCCCGCTGTGGCTAATGCGGAGTACATCGGAGTCCATATGCTGGGGCTGGAAAACCAAGCCCTCGCCAATCGCTTCGCGCGGACACGCGATCGATTCGAAGGCGACCATTGGGAGCCGGGGCCCCACGACGTGCCCATTCTCAAGGATGTGAGCGGCTGGCTCGTGGGTAGGATCCAGATGCGCTTGTCATTCGAGAACAACGCTGTGGTGGTGGTGGAGGTCATAGATGGCCAAGTGGGCGAGGACGGCACTCCCCTGCTGTACCACAGCGGCGGATACAGCAAGCCCGCGCCGCTCGACTACGAAATCTGATCGAGCTGCCGCGAGCATGCTAATTATCCAGGCAGGCAGGACCCAACAGGACTTTCAAGTCACCAAAAAGCGATGGACTGGGGTTGACCCGCATATGAACGGGCAGGCCCATGACCTCCACCTTCGTGTCGCCCATCAGCTTGAGCCGGACTTCCGAATTTCCACGGTGGGTGCGCAGCACATCACGCAGGTCAGTCACTACTGCCTCGGTGGCCTTGAACGTAGGAATGGTGATCACCACGGGACCGTTCACGCTTTCACTGAGGTCCGGGACGGAGAGCTCCATGCAGTTCAAAGTGACCGCCCCGTCGTCGCGGCGCTGCAGGCGACCCTTGACCACCACAATCAAGTCCTCAGCCAGGACCGAGGCGATGGGCCCGTACACCTGGCCGAAGAACATGACCTCCATGGAAGCGCCCAGGTCTTCGATTTCTGCCCGGGCATAGGCGTTTCCGCTGGCTTTCGCGATCCTGCGGCTCAGTGAGGTGATCATGCCCGCAATGGTGACTATTGCGCCGTCGTGCGGTCCATCCTCGGCGATGATCGACGTAATGGACTGTTCCGCGTGTTGGCTGAGGACGCCTTCCAACCCCTGCAAGGGATGGTCTGAAACGTAAAGGCCCAACATGTCCCGTTCGAAGGACAGTTTGTCCTTCTTCTCCCACTCAGGCAGGTCCGGAATTTCGGTGGTCAGCGACGCTTCAGGCTCCTGGTCTTCAAAGCCCGCGAAAAGATCGAACTGACCTATGGCCTCGTTGCGCTTGAGCGTGATAACGGAGTCGATGGCTTCTTCATGGATCATCGCCAAAGCACGCCGATGGTGGCCTAGTGAGTCGAACGCTCCGGCCTTGATCAACGATTCGATGGTGCGCTTGTTACAAACCACGGCCGGAACCTTCAAGAGGAAGTCCTTGAACGAGGTGTATTTTCCCTCGGAAGTGCGGGCGGCCACCATGGCATCCACCACGTTGACGCCGACATTGCGGATGGCGCCCATGCCGAAGCGGATATCGGTTCCCACAGGGGTGAAGTTCAGCGAGGATTCGTTGACGTCCGGCGGGAGGACCGTGATGCCCATTCGACGGCACTCGTTGAGGTAGATGGCGGACTTGTCCTTGTCATCGCCCACGGACGTCAGCAGGGCGGCCATGTACTCCGGCGCGTAGTGCGCCTTCAAGTACGCCGTCCAATAGGAGATAACGCCGTAGGCTGCCGAGTGGGCCTTGTTGAAGGCGTAGTCGGAGAACGGGAGCAGAATGTCCCAGAGCGTCTTCACGGCGGCCATGGAGTAGCCGTTGTCCTGCATGCCTTGCGAGAAGCCGGCGAACTGCTTGTCCAGCTCGGACTTCTTCTTTTTACCCATGGCGCGGCGGAGGATATCGGCTTGGCCGAGCGAGTAGCCGGCCAGCTTCTGCGCCACGGCCATAACCTGCTCCTGATACACGATCAGGCCAAAGGTGCCGCCCAGGATTTCCTTGAGCGGTTCTTCCAGCTCGGGGTGGATGGGAATTACTTCCTGGATCCCGTTTTTGCGAAGGGCGTAGTCGGTGTGGGCGTTGGCGCCCATGGGTCCCGGCCGGTACAGCGCAAGAACAGCGGAGATGTCTTCGAAGTTGTCAGGCTTCATGAGCTTGAGCAGGGACCGCATGGGCCCGCCGTCCAGCTGGAACACGCCCAAGGTATCACCGCGCGCCAGGAGCTCATAGGACGCAGCGTCATCGAGTTCCAGGTTTTCCAGATCCAGGTCAACGCCGCGGTTCATCTTGATGTTTTCCAGGGCATCCGAAATGATCGTCAGGTTTCGGAGGCCCAGGAAGTCCATCTTGATCAGGCCCAGGCCTTCGGACGTCGGATAGTCGAACTGGGTGATGACCTGGCCGTCCTGGAAACGGCGCATGATGGGAATGACATCGATGATGGGGTCCGAGGACATGATCACACCAGCCGCGTGAACACCCCATTGACGCTTCAGTCCCTCGATGCCCAGCGCCGTCTCGAAGACCTTGGCGGCCTCCGGATCTGTGGCGATCAGCTGGCGGAAATCTCCTGCTTCGCTGTAACGCTTGGATTCCGGGTTCTGGATGTCCGCCAAGGGAATGTCCTTGGCCATGACGGCAGGAGGAAGTGCCTTGGTCAGCGTCTCGCCCATGCTGAACGGGTAACCAAGCACGCGCGAGGAGTCCTTGAGCGCTTGCTTGGTCTTGATGGTGCCGTACGTGACGATCATGGCCACACGCTCGTCGCCGTACTTCTTGGTGACGTAGTCAATCACCTCGGAGCGGCGGCGATCATCGAAGTCGACGTCGAAGTCGGGCATGGAAACGCGATCCGGGTTGAGGAAGCGTTCAAAGATCAGGCCGTGCTGCAGGGGGTCGAGGTCCGTGATGCGCATGGCGTAGGCCACCATGGAGCCTGCACCGGATCCACGGCCGGGACCCACTCGGATCCCGTTGTTCTTGGCCCAGTTGATGAAGTCGGCAACCACCAGGAAGTACCCGGGGAATCCCATGGACGTAATGACGCCAAGCTCGTAGTCCGCCTGTTTGCGGACCTTATCGGGAATGCCTTGGGGATAGCGGTACTTCAGGCCTGCATCCACTTCCTTGACGAGCCAGGAGGTCTCGTCCTCCCCCGGAGGACAAGGGAAGCGCGGCATGTAGTTGGCACCGGTGTTGAAGGAAACTTCGCAGCGCTCGGCTATGAGCAGCGTGTTGTCGCAGGCCTCAGGATGGTCGCGGAAAAGTTCCCGCATCTCCTGCGGAGATTTCAGGTAGTAGCCGCTGCCCGAAAAAGCGAAGCGTGAGCCGCCATTGTCGTACGTCGGCTCAAGGAGCGTGGACCCGGACTGGATCGCCAACAAGGCCTCGTGGGCCTTGGCGTCATGTTCATGCGTGTAGTGGAGGTCGTTGGTGGCTACCAGCGGGAGGTTGAGCTCCTTGGCAAGGCGAAGGAGGTCGCCCGTGACGCGCCGTTCAATGTCCAGCCCGTGATCCATCAGTTCACAGAAGTAGTTCTCCGCACCAAAAATATCGCGGAACTCCGCTGCGGCTTCCACAGCCTCCCGGTATAGGCCGAGCCGCAACTTGGTCTGGACTTCCCCGGAAGGGCAACCCGTGGTGGCGATCAAGCCTTCGGAGTAGGTGTTGAGTAGTTCGCGGTCCAGCCGAGGCCACTTGCCAAAGACAGAATCCAGCGACGCGATGGATGAAGCCCTGAACAGGTTCCTCATGCCCACGTTGTTGTAACTCAACAGCGTCATGTGGGTATACGAGCCACCACCTGAGACGTCGTCCTTGCGCTGGCTTTCATCGCCCCAGCGCACGCGCTCCTTGTCCCCTCGGGCGGTTCCAGGGGTTACATACGCTTCGACGCCGATGATCGGCTTGATGCCCTTGTCTGTGGCCTTGCGCCAGAAGTCGAAAGCACCGAACAGATATCCGTGGTCCGTAGTGGCCAGAGCGGGCATACCCAGACGTTCGGTTTCATCGAACAACTCACCGAGCCGTGCAGCTCCATCCAGCATGGAGTATTCGGTGTGGGTGTGCAGATGGACGAACGAATCATTGCTGGAAGTCACCACGACAGTCTACCGTCCCGGGTCAGACAGAAGTTGGACCCGCGGTAAATTCCGTCTATGCGGAGCCGGTGGCGAGCAAGTCCAAAGCGTACTGGAGATCCGCCGGGTAGTCGCTGCTGACTTCAACCCAATCGCCCGTGCGGGGGTGGGTGAAGCCCAGCTGGCGGGCGTGCAACCATTGACGCGTGAGGCCGAGATTCGCAGCGAGGCGAGGGTCTGCCCCATAGGTGAGATCTCCGGCACACGGATGCCGAAGTGCCGAGAAGTGGACGCGGATCTGATGCGTCCGGCCGGTCTCCAAGTGGACTTCCACCAGGGTCGCCTTGCCGAAAGCTTCCAGGACCTCGTAATGGGTTACTGACGGGCGGCCGTCCTCAATGACGGCGAATCGCCAGTCATGGCCGGGGTGACGCCCGATCGGCGCGTCAATAGTGCCCTCCAGTGGATCAGGCAGTCCCTGAACGACGGCGTGATAAACCTTCTCCACGGTACGTTCCTTGAACGCCCGCTTCAGGACGGTGTAGGCGTGCTCGGTCTTCGCCACGACCATCACGCCGGAAGTACCGACGTCGAGCCTGTGGACGATTCCCGCCCGCTCAGGCGCCCCCGAGGTTGAAATACGGTATCCGGCGCCGGCGAGACCACCCACAACAGTGGGGCCCACCCAGCCGGGCGAGGGATGGGCAGCGACCCCCACAGGCTTGTCGATGACGACGAATTCTTCATCGTCCAGCAGGATCTTCAGGCCTTCCACAACTTCCTCCACGACTTCCAAGGGATCCGGACGCTCGGGAACCGTGACATCAATCAACGCGCCGGCAACGAGCTTTGCCGATTTACCAAGTGCCACTCCGCCGCTTGTGACGTTTCCCTCGGAAATCAGCAGCGCCGCCGCGGATCGCGAAATGTCCAGAAGCTGCGCCAGGCCTGCGTCAACGCGAACGCCGGCCAGCTCTTCGGGGACCACTACGGATTCACTCACCAGCAGGCTCCCCCGTGGTGCCGCCCGTAGGCTTCGCATCTTTGGCGGGCTTGGGCGCTGCCACCTGCCGCGTTCCGTCCATACCGACGCCTCGCAGCGTCAGGAGGCAAATAATAACGACGCCGGACACCACCGCCGAGTCGGCGATGTTGAAGATGGCGAAGTTTGGCAATTGGATGAAGTCCACCACGTGCCCCATGGCGAAGGATGGCTCACGGAACAAACGGTCGGTCAAATTGCCAAGAGCCCCTCCCAGCAACAGCCCCAGGGAAAGCGCCCACCAAGCAGAACCCAACTTTCGCACTTGGAAGAGGATCGCCACGGAAACAGCTGCCATGACGATTGTGAAGATCCATGTCACGTTCTCGCCGATGGAAAACGCTGCCCCGGAATTACGGATGTAGTACCAGTGCAACAGCGGAGGCAGCACAGGAATGCGCTCACCCTCCGTCATGGTGCTGGTCACCCATAGCTTGGTGAGCTGATCGAATACGTAGGCGAACACGGCGAAGCCGGCAAAGAGCCAAAGCGTGGCAGGACGCCACTTACGGCGCCCGGCAGGCGCCGATTGTGCGGCATCAGCGGTGAAGTCGTCGGTCATAGTGCTTTCATTCGGGAAGCGTGGCGGGCTGCTGTCAGCTTTTGGCAGCTATCAATCATTAACAGCGAAAGCCGGCGGCCGAGGAGTCCTCAGCCACCGGCTTTCAGAATACTTGCTAAACGTCAGCGGTTGCTTCGCCAACCTCAGGGGCAGCGACAGAACCACGGGCGTCGAGGTCGCGGAGCTGACCCTCGATGTAAGCCTTCAGGCGTGAACGGTAGTCGCGCTCGAAGCCGCGGAGCTGCTCAACCTTGCGCTCAAGAACGGAGCGCTGCTGCTCAAGGGCACCAAGGATCTTGCGGGACTTCTCCTGGGCGTCGTTGACGAGGCTGGACGCCTCGATCTGAGCCTCGGCAATGATCTTTTCCTTCTGCTGCGCACCGTCTGAAACGTGCTTGTCGTGCATCTGCTGTGCCATGGCAAGCAGGCCTGCAGCAGACTCAGCTGAAGAGGTGACGCCGTTGCTGGCAGCGGGTGCCTTCGGAGCTGCGGCAGCGGCTGCAGCCTGCTCGGCTTCCTTCTTCTTGGCAGCTTCGGCAGCCTTGGCTTCGGCTTCCGCCTTAGCCTCGGCTTCCTTGTCAACCTTGACCGGGGCCGGAACCTTCTCCACGACCGGGGCTGCAGCAGTTGCAGCGGGAACAGCCGATCCAGCCTCGCCGAGCTTCTTGCGAAGTTCGTCGTTCTCCTGGTTCAAGCGGCGAAGTTCCACCACGATCTCGTCGAGGAAGTCATCGACCTCATCCTGGTCGTAGCCTTCGCGGAACTTGGTCGGCTGAAAGCGCTTGTTGACAACGTCTTCTGGCGTCAAAGCCATCTGGTCACCTCGTTGGTCTAGTTAGTCAGTAGGCCTTCCGGCCGTTCAAAACTACGGTACCTAAATATCATCTTGTTCCTCCAATTCAACACCATCGTGTTGATTTGGAGAATTTGCGGCCTATGGACCATCGGTGGCCCGGGTTCCGCGGAGCAGCTACGCCAGGCTGCTGGTCACTGCCATGGCAATGCTGACGGCAATAATCAGGATAAGGAAGCCCAAATCCAGCGAAATTCCGCCCAGTTGAAGGGGTGGTATCAGCCGCCGGAGCCTGCCAAGCGGAGGATCCGTCACGGAATACACCACATGGGCTGTTACCAACGCCACACCCCTTGGCCGCCACTGGCGGGCGAACATCTGGACCCATTCGAAGATGAGTCGGATGATCAGGGCAATGAAGAACAGCAACAACACAATATAGATAAGGCCGAAAACAATGCCCACGAGTTAGCTCAGATCTCCCACTTGTTCCGGAATGCGGATCGGTCCCTACTATTGCAACACAGATGCCAGGCAGGTTGACCCGCCTGGCATCCGCAAAAGACTGTTGTCAGCTCTGGTTGAAGAAACTGGCCTGCGTTTCGCTGGCCTTCTTGTCATCTCCGATGACCTCAACGTACGACGGCGATAACAGGAAGACTTTGTTGGTCACCCTCTCGATGCTGCCGTGCAGGCCAAAAACAAGGCCGGCTGAGAAGTCCACGAGTCGCTTGGCGTCGGCTTCACCCATGTCAGTGACATTCATGATCACAGGGATGCCATCCCTGAAACTCTCACCGATGACCTTGGCATCGTTGTATGAACGCGGGTGAACTGTGGTGATCTGCCTCAGGCCCGAGGCATCTTCGCGGCTGGACGCCGCACGCTTGATGGGTGTCACGGGTGCGCGGTATTCCTCTTCGGCATCAACAGTGGGCATTTCACGGACAACTTCCCGGACGGGAGCAGGCGCACGGCGCTCTTCCCGTTCCTGTGCCTGGGGGCGTTCTTCATCGTGGTGCGTGGCGACGGACTGCTCAGATTCGTAGTGTTCATCGCCGTCGGCGAGCCCAAGATAGATCATTGTCTTGCGCAGAGCGCCAGCCATGGTGCACTCCTATCATTTCTGCAGTAGGCGGGCCGCCATGACTTGACATTATTGGAACCCCGGCCCGTCATTCCAATACTTTGACGCTACCCCACGGCCGGACGGGAACCGAGAATATCGGAGCCAATTCTCAGGTGTGTCGCCCCGAACTTCACCGCTGCTTCCAGGTCCTGGCTCATCCCCGCCGAAATACCTGTTGCGTCGGGATGAATGGCGCAGAGTGCTTGGGAAATCCCGGCGAGCTTCTCAAACGCAGCGTTCGGATCGACCCCCAGCGGCGCCACGGCCATCAGCCCGGCCAATCGCAGCCCTTCCGCTGATTGTATTTTTCCTGCGAGGACCTCAATGTCGGAAGGGTTGGCACCGCCACGGTGCGCCCCGGCGTCGTCATCCAAGCTGACCTGGATGAAGCAGTCAAGGTCGCTTCGTCCCGTGGCGTCCTTTTCACGGGCGATGGCCTTGGCCAAAGCGTCAACGACCGCCGGGCGATCTATGGACTGGACCGACGAGGCATACTTGGCCACGGACTTCGCCTTATTGCTCTGAAGCTGTCCGATGAAATGCCACTTGACGTCAACGTTTGCGAGCTCAGCACTCTTGGCGGCGGCTTCCTGGTCGCGGTTTTCGCCGACGTCCGTTACGCCGAGGGCCACCAAGCGACGGACGTCGGCCGCGGGATGGAATTTGGTGACCACAATCAGCCTCGGTAAATCGGTTCGCCCAGCAGCGTGGACGGCCGACACTATCCGCTGCCGGACCAGGCCGAGCCGATCAGCAAGCTCAGTGGTGCGGGCGTCACCACCTGAATCCTGGCGCTGTTCATTGTCATACCCAAGGCTAGTCATGCGTCCACACCAAACCTGCGAATCGACCGGTTCGGGAATCCCGCCGGTAGGAGAATAGGGAGTCGTTTTCGAGGGTGCACTCTCCGGAGTACTCCACGGTGACGTGGAGTGCAGCCAATTGGGCCCGGACACCGGCCGGCAGGTCCAGCGCCGGCGTTCCCCACGATGTGGAGGACCATGTTTCGGGAACTTTTGCTGCGACGTCGGCCCGCAGCTGCTCCGGGACCTCATAACAGGATCCGCAGATGGACGGACCGAGCCATGCGCTGATGTTGACAGCTCCCCGGCGTCGCATTTCCTCGACGGTGGCAGGCACAACGGCCGAAGCCACACCGGGACGCCCGGCGTGGGCAGCTGCTATGACAGGGTTGTCGCCGGCGTCACTCCCAACGAGCACAACGGGGACGCAGTCAGCAACCATGACAGCCAGAGGCTGTGGTGGACGCGGGATTGTTGTGGGCGTCTGCGAGCCGGACGATCCACCGACGGAGACCATCGCATCAGCAGTTGGTCCCGGACCGTGAGTTGCAACGAACTCAACGTGATTGCCGTGGACTTGATCCATATATTGGAACTGCCCTGCACCCGGACCACCGGCGCTCAGTCCAGTAGCCTGCGCCAACCGGGCGCGACGGGCCATCACGTCCGGGGGGTGATCCCCCACATGGAGAGCCAGGTTCCCGGCGCCTGCATCCGTGAAGGCTACAGAAACGCCGGGCCGTACTTCATTTCGCCACCAAAACACCTGGTACTGACTCTCCGAACGTGGCTTACTTCAGGAAGTCGGGAACGTCGAGGTCGTCCGAGCGGCTGCCCGAAAGGTCGGGTTCAACTACTGCGGGAAGGTCGACGTCGAAGCCGGAGTCCGCGGGCAGAGCGGAGGGACGCTGCTGGCCCCAGTTACTCAAGCCTGCCGCGCCGATACCCGCCGTAGCGTGCTGCGGGGCAGCAGCGCTGGAAGGCGCGCTGCTCGGAGCAGCCGGGCGGTCCGAGGGCACGGGGTTCTGGGCCGGACGCGACTGGTCCATGGAGGGCGAAGTCGCCTTGACGTCGTCGAAGCCTGCAGCAATGACAGTCACTCGTGCTTCGTCACCCAGGGCGTCGTCAATGACGGCACCGAAGATGATGTTTGCCTCGGGGTGGGCCACTTCCTGCACAAGGCGGGCAGCCTCGTTGATCTCGAACAGCCCGAGATCGGAGCCGCCCTGGATGGAAAGAAGGACACCGTGGGCACCGTCGATGGATGCCTCCAGGAGCGGGGAGGCGATGGCCAGTTCGGCAGCCTTGACGGCCCGGTCTTCACCACGGGCGGAACCGATACCCATGAGGGCCGATCCTGCGCCCTGCATAACTGACTTGACGTCAGCGAAGTCGAGGTTGATCAGGCCCGGAGTTGTAATGAGGTCCGTGATGCCCTGGACACCGGAAAGGAGCACCTGGTCCGCGGAGCGGAAGGCATCCAGGACGGAGACATTGCGATCACTGATGGACAGGAGGCGATCATTCGGGATGACGATCAAAGTGTCGACTTCGTCGCGGAGGGCGTCAATGCCGGCTTCAGCGGAGCCAGCGCGGCGTCGGCCTTCGAAGGTGAACGGACGGGTCACGACGCCAATGGTCAGCGCACCGAGGGAGCGGGCGATGCGCGCGACCACGGGTGCGCCACCGGTTCCGGTGCCACCACCCTCGCCTGCAGTAACGAAGACCATGTCAGCACCACGGAGAACTTCCTCGATCTCGTCGGCGTGGTCTTCGGCTGCCTGCTTACCGACCTCCGGGTTTGCCCCGGCGCCGAGACCGCGGGTGAGTTCACGTCCGACGTCGAGCTTAACGTCGGCGTCGCTCATGAGCAGCGCCTGCGCGTCGGTATTGATGGCGATGAACTCCACGCCCCGAAGGCCGACCTCGATCATGCGGTTGACTGCGTTCACGCCACCGCCGCCGATGCCGACGACCTTGATGACGGCCAAGTAATTCTGCGGTGCTGCCACGTTTCGTGCCCCTTGCTTGTGTCCTATAGCGAAACTGATCGAGTCCAACTTGAATCCTTGGACCTTAACCCTCTAGTTGAAGGTTATAGTTATGTCAAGTAACTCTACTGCGACGGTATTTCCTCTGGTTCCCACATGCAATCTCCGCTTGCGCGTGTCGTGTGATTGCCGCGAAATAAGGCCACCGCCGGCTGCAGGTTACGTTCTCATTGCTGTTTATTTTGTAAATGGATGCCGGGGAACACTGACGTCGTAGACACTGACCGGAACCTTCGGGTCCGCCGGCATCCTCAGGAGCGCTTCAAGCGCCTTCGACTTTAGTTCCCTGTCTTCGGCATTGCCCCACACTACCGTTTTTCCGTCCACCAGTTTCAGCTCAACGGCATCCGCTGATAATGCAGAAGCGGTGGACATCCTGGCCAGGATATCGGCGGGCAAGGTGTCCAGCACAGCAGCAATCGCCTTGAACAACTCCGTGTTGGTTGTGCCAACTCCGGCGTCGATCAGTGGCAGCGCAACTGCCGTCAGGTCCTTCGTTGCTCCGAGCTGCACGCCGTCCACATCCACCATCACGTACGAGTCCCCCTGCTTAAGCAGTGCCACGGGGACGCGTTCATGCACGTGGATCAGCAACTCCGACGGCGGCCGGGCTTCCATGGTGGCCGACCGAACCTGGACCAACGGTTTCAGGAGCTCGTTAATTTCCTGCTCGCTGACCTGTGGGAGCGGCTTTCCTTCGAGACCTGACAGTGCTTTCTGCACCGCGTCCGGCGCCAGCAACGTCGTGCCATCCACAGTGATTGTCCGGACTGCAAGCACGGGCGAAAATATCGCCCCTGCAATCAAAGCACCGACCACAACGGCCACAACCGAAAGCGTCCAGAGCACGAGTCGCCGTTGGCGGCGCTTCTTCGGTTCAGGAAAGGCAATGACGTTGCCCGCCGCCGAAGTCCTGCCGTCTTTGGGGGCCCCGCCAGCGGCCTTGGAGGCGCCGCCTGCGGACTTGGCAGTGGTTGCCGGCTTCGCCGAGGTATTTGCTTCCGGTTCAACGGAACGCTGTGCACTAATGACCTCCGCGGAGTCGCCCCGGGGAGGGCCTGGCTTGCTTTGGCGCGGGTCCGTAGCCGGTTTGAAGGTGGGCTTGCGGGTGCTAGCCACCCAACGCCTCCACAATCGACGGCCCGTAGGCAGTGACGTCTCCGGCGCCCACCGTCAGGACCACGTCCCCGTCGCTGGCGACAGCTGCCACGGCGTCAACGGCTTCATCGGCGGAAACCAGCCGTCCGTTCACCAGATGCTCGGTGATCAGCGTGCTTGTCACACCAGGAATGGGGTCCTCGCGGGCTGGATAGATGTCCAGGACCAAGGCGGTGTCCGCCAGGTCCAACGCGGCCGCGAATTCCCTTGAGAACTCACGGGTGCGCGAAAACAGATGCGGTTGGAAAAGGACGTGCACCTTGTTGCCGGCGGCGACGGAACGGGCCGCCGATAGAGCCGCACGGACCTCCGTAGGATGGTGGGCATAGTCGTCATAGACCCGCACACCCCTGCCTTGTCCCTTTAGCTCAAAGCGCCGGGAAGCGCCCGTAAAATGGCCCAGCGCCGCCGCTGCGGCCTTCGGCTCCACACCGAGTTCGACGGCGACGGCGAACGCAGCTGCCGCGTTCAGGGCATTGTGCCGTCCCGGTACCTGAAGTTCGAGTTTGTTGACTTCACCGTTATAGTCCACCGACACGTCGCCCGGGCCGCCGTCGTGAAGCCGGAGGTCAGCGTCGTCGGATGTGCCGTAAGTCAGCACACGCGTGCTCCCCTGGGACGCCGTGCGCTCCGCCAGGGCCAGGGCGCCTGCGTCGTCGGCACATGCCAGCAGGACGCCATCGGCGGGAAGGAGTGCAGCAAAGGCATCGAAGGAGGCGAAGACGGCTTCCGGCGTCCCGTAGTGATCCAAGTGATCGGCCTCGACGTTGGTAACCACGGCAATCAAAGGCCGGTAGTTGAGGAATGAACCGTCCGATTCGTCGGCCTCTGCCACGAAAATATCAGATCCCCCATGTGCCGCATTAACGCCAAGTGCCGGTACATTCGCGCCGATGGCGAAGGAGGGATCCAAACCGGCTTCCTTGAGCAGGACGGCAACCATGGAAGTGGTCGTGGATTTGCCGTGGGTTCCCGCCACGGTTACCACCCGGTGCCCGGCCATTGTGGCGGCCAGCGCCTCGGAACGGTGCAGCACGGGCAGCCCGGCATCACGCGCCGCTACCAGCTCCGGATTGTCCGAACGGATGGCTGAGCCGGCTACAACCGTCTGGGCATCGCCCAGGTTTCCGGCGTCGTACCCCACAGCGATACGCGCTCCTGCCGAGGAGAGGTCTCGCAGGACCGGCAGATCCTTAGCGTCCGTACCGCTGACCGGGACACCCCGTGACACCATGATGCGTGCGACGGCTGACATCCCCACTCCCCCGATGCCGATGAAGTGAACGCGTCCGAGGGACTCTAGGCGGGCGATGCTGGTTGTCATGCGAATACCGCTTCCAAGACAAGATCAGCCATGCGCTGATCGGCGTTTCTGATACCGAGGGCCTCGGATTTACGGGCCATGTCGTTGAGCCTGCTGCTATCTGTCAGAAGCGGAATCAATTCGCTTCGCAGCCATTCCGGGCTGAGGTCCTTGTCATCCACCATCATGGCGCCGCCGGCGGCAACCAAAGGGGCCGCGTTCAGTGCCTGTTCGCCGTTGCCGATGGGCAATGGCACAAACACTGCGGGGACTCCCACCGCCGCTACCTCGCTGACGGTTCCGGCCCCGGCACGGGCAAGGAGGACATCGGCAGCGGCGTAAACGTTCTCCATGCCGTCCACGTACTCCACCTGCCGATAGCCATCCGCAGTGAGAAGTCCGCCGTCGTCATTCTTGACGGCTTTGCCGATGCCTGTGATGTGGAGGGTTTGCACACCGGCAGCCGCCAGCGCCGGGAGGGCGGCAGTGATGGCACGGTTGATGCTCAACGCCCCTGACGAGCCACCAGTGACGATCAGCGCAGGGCGGTTGGCATCCAAGCCAAGCGCAGCCTTTGCGGCAGGAGCAGCAACAGTCCTGTGAAGTTGCGAGATGGCCCGGCGCATTGGCATGCCTACATGGCGTGCACCCCTCAAACGGGTACCGGCAAATGCCACGGCAACGTGGTTGCTGAACCGGGCGCCGACCCGGTTGGCCAAGCCGGCCTTCATGTTCGCCTCATGGACGACGATGGGAATCCTGAGTTTCCTGGCAGCAAGGTACATCGGTGTGCAGACGTACCCTCCCACACCCACCAAAACATCCGCGCGGGATTCCTCCAGGATGCGCCGGGCCTGCCGAACCGCCCCTTGCAAACGAGCGGGCAACTTAACGAGGTCGGCTGAGGGCCTGCGCGGAAACGGAACACGGTCAATGCTGGCAAGTTCGTACCCGGCTGCGGGGACGAGGCGGGTTTCCATTCCCGACGGCGTACCAACAGCAAGTATGGCGGCCTCCGGTCGCTTGTCCCTGATGGCGTCGGCAATGGCCAGCAAAGGGCTGACGTGACCGGCAGTTCCGCCGCCGGCAAGGACGACGGACAAAGGCTTGGATGCGTTGGCGGAATCAAAAGTCATGAAGTGCTAGGTACGCTTTCGTGCTGTCTTGGACATGAGGCGAGGCAGGAATCCTGAACGCTGCTGCGCTGGCAGTTGGCCGCGGGCCAAAGACAACACTACGCCCACGCCGCAGAGGGACATGATCAGCGCGGAACCACCGTAGGAGATGAAAGGAAGGGGCACACCCACCACGGGAAGGAGTTGGGTCACCACAGCCATGTTCATGCTTGCCTGGCCGAGCAGCCACACCATGATTCCACCCGCAAGGGTGCGCTGGAAAGGATCGGTCTGCCTGACCACCACACGGAAGATGGCAATGCCCAGAATCGCGAACAGGACCAGGACCACGATGGTCCCCACGAGGCCGAGTTCCTCGCCGATAATGGCGAAAATGAAGTCGTTGTGGGCTTCCGGAAGCCAGTTGTATTTCTGCCGGCTTTGTCCGAGGCCCAGCCCGGTCCAGCTCCCCTGCGCGAGGCCGTACATGCCGTTGGTGGATTGGAAGTCGAAATCGAACTGCTCAGTGCATTGCTGGGAGGCAGTTCCCAGCCACGACGTGATGCGGCAGATGCGGTTGGAGCTGCTGATGGTGCCCAGGACGGCGCCGACCGCACCCACTGCCCCGGCGATGGCCAGCATGCGGCCCGGTACGCCGGCGAAGTAGAGCCCGGCAGCTGTGATCGCCGCGATGACAATGACAGTTCCGAGGTCGTTTCCCAACATCACCAACGCAATCACCAGGCCTGCGCCGGGAACAACGGGAATGATGACGTGCATCCAGCGGTGAAGGAGCTTCTGCTTCCGGGCGAGGACGGCAGCGATCCAGACGCAGAGGATCAGCTTCGCCATCTCGGAGGGCTGGAGGGTGACACCGCCGAGGTCGATCCAGTTCTTGTTGCCGTTGACGGTGTTGCCCATGACCTGCACCAGGGCAAGGAGGACAATCACGGCCCCCAGTGCCCACCAGGACAGTTTTTTCATCCAGTTCACGTTGGTCCGTGAGATGACGTACATCGCAATAAGTCCAACCACGCCGAAGACCGCCTGTTTGAGGGCATCGGCGTAGGGTGACTTGCCTTCGGAGATGGCTTCAACGCTGGAGGCAGACAACACCATCATGATGCCGATGGCCGTCAACGCGAGAGCGCAGCCGAGGATCAGGTAATACGTGGAGCTGTTGGGGGCTTTGCCCTTGCCTTCAAGACTCTCCCAGAAGCCGCGCAGGTGTCCGCGGAGCCCCTTGGGCCGGCTGTCGTCAACAGACGCGGCCTTGGACGTCCCGTCCCGGGGTTCTTTGCCGCGGGTGCGGGTGGGCGTGCTGACCATTGTTACTCCTCGGTGGTCGGTGCCTGCCCTTCCACAAGCTCGCGAACTGCCAGGACGAAAGCGTCGCCACGGTGAGCGTAGGAAGAGAACTGATCCATGGATGCAGCCGCCGGTGCCATCAGGACGGTATCGCCGGGCGTTGCCACTCCAGCGGCCGATGCTACGGCCTGGGCCATGATGGCCTCACCGTAGATTGGCGATGCGGCGTCTCCGGCTGCGGTCTGCACTCCTTCAGTGTCGCCCTTGGGGGGCGCGATCACGGGGACATCCGGCGCGTGTCGTTGGAGGGCTGCCTCCAAGGCCTCGGTGTCGGTGCCAATGAGCACAACGGTCTTCAAACGAGGTGCGTGCTCTTTGACGAGGTCGTCGTAGTTGACGCCCTTGGAGAGACCTCCGGCGATCCAGACAACCTGCTGGAAAGCCGAGAGTGCTGCGGATGCCGCGTGCGGATTGGTTGCCTTGGAGTCGTTGATCCACAGGACGTCGTTATGGCTGGCCACCAACTGGATGCGGTGGGCGCCCGGAAGATAGTTGACCAGGCCCTGTTTCACCGCGGCCGGATCAATTCCGTAGGCCCGGACGAGGGCAGCCGCCGCGAGGGCGTTGGCCACCATATGCCGGGGTGCCACCGGACCAAGATCGGACATCGCAGCAAGTTCCGCCGCGGAATCCTTACGCTCAGCTATGAAGGCCCGGTCAACAAGCAGGCCATCCACCACACCCAGCATGCTCACAGCCGGTGTATTCGTGGTGAAGCCGATGGCACGGCACCCTTCCACGACGTCGGCGTTCTCTACCATCCGCTCGGTTTCGATTTGTTCCGCGTTGTAGATGGCGGCCTTCTGAGTGTTCTCGTACACCTTGGCTTTGTCCGCGAGGTACGAGGCATAGGAACCGTGCCAATCGACGTGGTCCTCGGCAACATTCAGGCAGACACTTGCCACGGGAGACAACGAGTGGCTCCAGTGCAGCTGGAAGCTGGAGAGCTCAACAGCGAAAGCGTCATAGTCCACGGGATCCCGAAGAGCGTCAAGAATCGGAGTACCGACGTTTCCCACTGCAATCGCCTTAAGTCCGGCTGCCTGCAGCATGGATTCAGCCATGCCCACCGTGGTGGTCTTGCCGTTGGTGCCGGTGATCGTCAGCCAGTCCGCCGTCTTGCGTCCTGCCCGCTCCCTAAGGCGCCACGCGAGCTCCACGTCGCCCCAGACAGCGATGTGCTTCCGCTTCGCCGCGGCAAGCAGGGCTTGGTCGGGGCGCCAACCTGGAGAGGTCACCACAAGTTCGGGCAATGTTCCGTCGATCAACGGGAGTGCCTTAACGGCTTCCTCGCCCAACAGCACATCCACTGCTCCAACAATTTTTAGGGTGTCGGCTTGGGCTTTGGCCTTTGCACTGGTGGCGGCGTCAACCACCACTACCTTTGCGCCAAGTTCGATCAGGGTGTCTGCAGCTGAGAAGCCGGAGACGCCGATGCCCGTCACCACGACGCGCAGACCGGACCAGTCAGCATCCCAGCTAGTGAGCTCGTTGAGCCTGTCGGCGTTCGAAGGCGTCGTATCCGGGTTTTCGTTCACAGCAGCACCACCCATTCAGCATAGAAAATTCCAAGGCCGGCAGCCACGAAGAGCCCCGCAAGGATCCAGAACCGGACCACAACGGTAACTTCATCCCAGCCCTTCAATTCAAAGTGGTGCTGTAGCGGTGCCATCTTGAAAACGCGCTTTCCGCCACTGAGCTTGAAGAAGCCCACTTGGATGATGACGGAGAGGGTGATCAGGACGAAGAGGCCGCCGATGAAGGCAAGCAGTAGTTCGGTGCGTGACAGGATGGCAAACGCTGCAACGGCACCACCGATGGCCAGGGATCCTGTGTCACCCATGAAGATCTTCGCGGGTGATGTATTCCACCACAGGAATCCCACCAGGGCAGCACTGAGGATAGCCGCCAGCAGGGCAAGGTCCATGGGGTCGCGTACTTGGTAGCAACCGCTGCCGGCTTCCCGTGGAGAGCCGCAGGCCTGGTTGTTCTGCCAAATTCCCATGATGGTGTAGGCGCCGAAGACCATGATGGATGCTCCGGCAGCCAATCCGTCCAGGCCATCAGTCAAGTTCACGCCGTTGGTAGCTGCGGTGATGATCAAGTTGGACCAGAGCACGAACAGGATGGCGCCCACCACCGTGCCTCCGAAGGCGAGGTCCAACCAAGGGATATCCCGCACAAGGGATATCTGGGTGGATGCAGGACGCAGGCCGTCCTCGTTGGGGAACTGAAGAACCAGGACCGCGAAGATGATGCCAACGGCAGCCTGGAGGATCAGCTTGGCTCGTGCATTAAGGCCGAGGCTGCGCTTGTTGGAGATCTTGATGAAGTCATCGAGGAAACCTACAAAGCCCATGCCCACCATGAGGAACAGCAGAAGCAACCCGGATGCCGATGGCCCGGCGGAGTCCGGGTTCATCATCCACATGATCAGGTGTGTCACGAAGTAACTGATGAGTACTGCGGCCACCACCACGGTTCCGCCCATGGTGGGAGTGCCGCGCTTAGTGTGGTGGGAAGTGGGTCCGTCGTCACGGATGAATTGTCCGTAGCTCTTGGCCACCAGGAACCTGATGAAAAGGGGCGTCCCTATCAGGGCCACCAGAAGGGCGACGCCGGCGCCGATCAAAAGTGCAATCACAGCAGCTCGTTCCCTTCGCTTGCGGCAGCTTCGGCCGCGTTGTCTCCGGTGGGCTCGGCCCGTGGAGGTAATGCTATCCGATCGCCCAAATGCCGTAGTCCCACACCGTTGGAGGACTTGAAGAGCACAAGGTCTCCGGGTTTCAGCTCGTTTTGAAGCAGCTCATAGGCTTCTTCCACAGTCTCCGTGAACGAACACTCGTCGCCCCAGGAACCTTCCTGGATAGCGGAGATGTAGAGGGCACGGGCCTCCCGTCCCACTACCACCAGCCTGGAAATGTTCAGCCGCACCACCTGGGTACCTACGGCGGTGTGCTCGCGGATGGAGTCCTCCCCCAGCTCGAGCATCGCACCGAGGACGGCCCACGTCCTTCTGCCTTGTCCAAGGTCAGCCAGCGTGCGCAGGGCAGCCCGCATCGATTCCGGGTTGGCGTTGTAAGCGTCGTTGATGATGGTGACGCCGTCTTCACGTTCAGTACGCTCCATCCGCCAGCGGCTGGCCGCCGACTGGGAGCTGAGCGAGGAGGCAATATCGGCGGCCGGGATGCCGGCCGCGAACGCGGCTGCAGCTGCTGCCAACAGATTGGTGACGTGGTGGCCACCGATCAGGCGGCTTCGCACCTCTACGGAAGGGCCGCCGTCGGGAAGCACCAGATCAAACTCAGGGAAGCCTTGCTCGTTGACTACAACGTTGCGGGCTTCAACCTCTTCGGTGGTAGCGGGTGAAGCCGTGAAGCCCAGAACCTTGGCTTTGGTCCGGGCGCGCATGGCAGCAACCCGGCCATCATCGAGGTTGATGACGGCTGTACCGTGCTCGCCAAGGGCTTCCACGAGTTCGCCTTTGGTCTTGGCGATGTTTTCCACACCACCAAACTCGCCTGCGTGAGCGGTGCCGACCACCAGGACCACGCCGATGTCCGGCTTGACCATCTCTGCCAGGTATTTAATGTGGCCCAGACCGGTGGCGCCCATCTCGATCACCAGGAAGCGGGTGCTGGCATCAGCGGCAAATACCGTCAACGGGACGCCCACCTCGCCATTGTAGGAACCTTGGGGAGCCACAGTGGCTCCGGCGGTGGACAGCACACCGGCGAGGAGGTCCTTGGTGGTGGTTTTGCCCGCTGACCCTGTGATGCCAATGACCGTAAAGTCCTCGCCGCGGCTCTTCCGCTCAGCACGGATGCGGCGGACGGCCTCCGCGGCCAACGCGCCCATGGCCAAGACGGCATCCTCAACCACGACGGCGGGATAGGGACGGCCGTCGGCATCGGTCACTTCCCGTTCGCAGAGAACCAAAACGGCACCGCGTTCAAAAGCGGCTTGGACGAAGTCGTGGCCATCGGCGTGCTCGCCGGGCTTGGCCACGTACAGCGATCCGGGCGTCGCTTCCCGTGAATCAGTGACGACGGAAGTGGGCACGACGTCCGGAGCTCCGGTCAATCGGCCATGGGTGAGGTCGGCGATCTCCGCCGCAGTAAGTGCAATCATCTCGGTTTAGGACTCTATCCGCTGGTCCGCTGAAACGCTGAATCCCTTGGATGTCAAGGCGGCCCGCAACTCCACCCTGTCGTCCAGGGCCAGATTCACTCCCTTGACCTCTTGCCACACTTCGTGGCCGCGCCCGGCGATGAGAATAGTGTCCTTGCTGGACGCCATGTCCACGGCCAGTCTGATAGCTGCATCCCTCGGGTAGGACTCGATGATTTCGCTGTTCAGGTTTTCGGAGTCCCGCGCCCCGTACGCACCTTGCAGGACCTCGGCCCGGATTGCTGCTGCGTCCTCGTCGTGGGGATCGTCATCGCTGATGATCACGATGTCGGCAAGGCGGGCGGCGATGGCTCCCATAGTGGGCCGCTTACTCTGGTCGCGCTGACCCGTTGCCCCGAAGACCACGATCACACGGGATCCCTCAAGGGGTGAACGGACGGCCTCCAAGGCGCGGGACAAAGCGTCCGGATTGTGGGCAAAATCAACAACGGCGGCCGGCTCGGCAGAGACAAGCTGCATCCGTCCGGGCACTGCGACGGTGAACGGATCATGCGCATCCAAGGCAGCCTGGAGGGTGCTTTCGTCCTCGCCGGATGCAAGGACCATGAGCGTGGCAAGGGCGGCATTTGCCACGTTGAAGTCTCCCGGCAGGCCTGTGTGGACGCGCAGGCTTCGTCCGTCGACGTGCCTTAGTTCAAATTCCGAGCCCAGGCCGCGTGCCGTGATGGACGCAACGTTCCAGTGGGCGTTGACGCTGCCGGCTTCGAGGGGCTTCGTTGCGAGGGTGGTGACCGGGATGTCGGCCGTATCCGCCAGCTTGCGTCCCCAGTCGTCGTCCACTGTGACTACAGCGTGCCTGGCCCTACCTGCAGTGAAAAGTTCAGCCTTGGTTCGGAAATACTCGTCCATGCTGCCATGCAGGTCCAAGTGGTCCTGGGTGAGATTGGTGAAACCTGCGACGTCGAACATCACCCCGTCCACGCGGTGGAATGAGATGGCGTGGGAAGAGACCTCCATGGATGCCGCGTCCAGGGCCCGCTCGCGCATCAGGGCCAGCAGTGCGTGGACATCGGTGGATTCCGGTGTCGTGAGGAGGCTGGGGATCGGCTCCCCGCCCGCAACGATTTCGATGGTTCCGATGAGTCCGGGCTTCTTGCCCAGGGCGCGCAACAAGGAGTTGATGAAGTACGTGGTGGTGGTCTTGCCATTGGTACCGGTGACACCAAACAGCGTCGGGAAGCCGCTATCCACCGGCTGGCTGCGATAGATCAGTGCTGCCAAACGCCCGACGGCGGTTCGCGGCTTCTGGACAATAAGGACCGGCACAGGCTGCTCACCCGCAAGCGCAAGCTGGCGTGCTCCGGCGTCGTCCGTGACCACGGCAACCGCGCCGCCCTCGACTGCCTGCGAAACGAAGTCGGCACCGTGGCGCGAGGCTCCGGGCAAGGCCATATAGAGGTCGCCTGCTTCGACGGCCCTGGAGTTGAGGGTAATGCCTGTCACTCCCCTGTCCTGGCTGGCATCCGGAGCGGCTACACCCAGTGCGTCCGCGATGACTGCCAACGGCACTGCTGCCACGGATGCGGGACGAAAGCCGGTCTGGCCGGCATCCGGCGTAGTGGCGCTGATAGCTGCCTCGTTGTGCTCTGACACGTGGTTCTCCGTTGGTGCTCGTGGAACGACCGGCTTGGGGCCAGCGGCGCCCGGGCCGTTAGTGGTGGATCGATTTTTGGCCGAACAGACGCCCAAAAAGCTTACTTGACGAACTGGGGCAACCGCGCGGGCGTTCCGGTGGACGGAGCAACGTTGTAGGTCCGGAGGACCTGCGACATCACTGAACGGAAAACGGGTCCGTTCGTGACTCCATAGATGTTTCCCTTGGGGCGCTGAAGGACCACTTCCACGATGAACCTGGGGTCGTCCATCGGTGCCATGCCCACCATCGAGGCTGTAAAACCGTCGAATCCCGGCAACCCGTCCTCGCGGGGAGCTTGGGACGTTCCCGTCTTGGCGCCGACGCGGTAGCCGTCAATGGCTGCATCCTTGATCTGTCCCTCGGTCACGGCGCTTTCCAGGATGTCCCGGACCTGCTGGGCTGTTTCCTTGGACACCACTTGCCGGGAATCCTTTGCGGGAACCTTTTGCTCCTCGCCCTCCGGAGTGATGTAGCTGTCAATAAGCCTGGGCTGGAGCATCACGCCATCGTTGGCAATGCTTTGGAAGGCGCGCACAGTCTGGAGTGTCGATTGGGAGACACCTTGCCCGAAAAGCACCGTGTACTGCTGGCGGTCGTCCCACTGCTCGGGCTTGGCCAGGATGCCTGTGGCCTCCGCGGGCAGGCCGATGTCCGTCTGTTCACCGATGCCGAATTTCTTCAGCCAGTCGTACCGTTGTTCCTTGGTGAGCCGACTGCCCGCCATCACCGTTCCGGTGTTCATGGACCAGCCAAGGATTCCCGCGAGGGTGCGCTCTTCGGTGCCGTGCTCGAATGCGTCGGTGAACGTCTGCCCGTCGATGGTGTAGGCCGCGGGGGTAGTGAAGTGGTCCAAGGGAAATGACTTCCCCTCCTCGATCACGGCTGCGGCAGTGATCATCTTCTGCACGGAACCGGGCTCATAGGCGGCAGTCACGGACCTGACACCGCGGTCCTTGGCATCAACTTTCCCGGGGTCATTGGGGTCCGGCGAATTGGTATCTGCCAGGGCAATGAGATTGCCCGTCTTGGTGTCGATCACAATGATGGAACCCCACTCGGCGTTCATCTTGTTGACTTGGCTTTGGATTGCCTGCTGCGCAAAATACTGGATGTCCGTGTTGATGGTCAGCTTGACGTCGCTACCATCAACAGCCGGGGTGAGCTCGTCTGTTGCCACCGGGATCCTGAGTCCATCAGCACCGATCTCAAAGACGCGTTTACCTTCGACACCACGAAGAATCTCGTCCTGGGTTTGTTCGATGCCCGCCTGCCCGTTGGTGCCATCCTTGAGGAAGCCAACCACGCCGCCGGCAACGCTGCCGTTGGGATAAACGCGCTTGCTGACACCTTCCGCACTGAGGCCCGGGATATAAAGCTTGGAAATCCGGTCTTCCAGTTCCGGCTTGACGTCCTTTGCCACCACGAAGTACTGCTTATCTCCGGTCAAGGACTCACGGATAGTACTCTCATCCGCTCCCAGAAGCCCGGCAAGGTCAGAGATCCCCTGATCACGGGTGATCTCGTCCAGTTTCTCGGTCTTCTCATTGAAGCGGTGGAACGTTTCCGTGCTCGTATTCACGGTTTGGTCCACCACGATGTTGTACCGGATCACGCTGCTGGCCAGCACCGTCCCGTTCGCATCCACAATCTGCCCCCGTTCGGCAGGGAGCACTTGAGGAGTGAGGCGGCTCGCCAAGGCAGCTTCAGCCATCCCGCCCATATCCAGGCCCTGAACCATGAACAGCTTGCCGCCCACCACCAAGAGCAAGGTCAGCATGATGCCGAGGCCAACGCGCAACCGCTTTCTTGCCGCCGGCGTCTTCGTTTTTTTCGATGTGCCGGGGTTCTTTGCCACGTTGATTCCTTGCTGCTGGCCTTGCTTCGGTGGACTGACTGTCTACTGCCCTGGTGCCTTTTGCTGGGGAGCCGGTACCGATCCCCCGTGGAGCTCTACGGGTGGTTTCGCTGCCGGAGACACCGGGGTTGCCGCCGGGGTGGGGGGCGTTGCGGCCGGGGCCGACTGGGTTGCATCCGGCTTGCGGCTTTCCAACGGGTCCTTGGTAGTCACCGATGGAACCACATCAATCAAGCCCTCAACCGCCGGAGCAGCGAGCAGGGCACCGGGATTGTCTCCCTTAACCGCCGGTGATGCCTTACCGGTCACAGCCATGGTGTTCAGATCGATCTGGCCCTTCACCGTGGAAGCAACCATTCCCAATTCTGCAGCCTTGGCAGCGAGGTTCTGCGGAGCTTCGAAGTTCTGCTTCTTCTGCGTCAGGTCCTGATTCTCTTTGTTCAGCGTTGCAGCTTCGGCTTTCAACTGCACCAACTGGTATTGCGCTGTGGACACGGAGATGTTCAGCACCAGGACAGTCAGCAGCGCGGCGGCCATCGCCACGAAGCACAGGACCACGAAGGGCGTCCTTCGCTTTCCCGGTGCACTTCGTACCACTGATAGAGGAGTGCGCGCCTTGCGGGCAGTGTCAGGCTTTCCCGCTGGGACCGGAAGCGCACGTGCAGTGCTGCCCACCGTGGAGGGCAAAGTCTTCGCTGCGGCGTTGCTCATGCGTCTCTCCTCTGTTTGATACGCTCCACTGCCCTCAACCGGGCAGACGCCGCGCGGGGGTTTTCAGCGATTTCTGCTGCTGTAGGCACTTCCGTGCCCTTGGTGATGGTCTTCAATTCGGGTTTGTGTTCTTCAAGCTCAACCGGGAAACCGAGTGGTGCCGACGATTTGGAACCGGATTGGAAAACGGACTTTACGATCTTGTCCTCAAGGGAGTGATAGGACATGACCACGATCCGCCCACCCATGGCCGTCGCGGCGACGGCTGCCGGAACTGCCCGTTCCAAGACGTCGAGTTCCTCGTTGACCTCGATCCTTAGAGCCTGGAACGTGCGTTTGGCCGGATGACCGCCACTCTTCGCTGCAGCGGCGGGGACAACGCTGCGGATCTGCTCCACAAGTTCACCAGTGGTGGCGAATGGCTTCTCCGCGCGAGCGTTGACGATCCGGTTGGCTATCCGCCCGGCGAACTTCTCCTCGCCCCATTTCCTGATGATGCGCACCAGTTCGTCTTCGCTGTAGTTGTTGACTACATCAGCTGCAGTTTGGCCACGGCTCGTATCCATCCGCATGTCCAAGGGAGCGTCGTAGGAGTAAGCGAATCCACGCTCCCGCTCATCCAACTGCAGGGACGAGACCCCGAGGTCCATGAGAATGCCATGAACTTCCGGTATGCCCAGGTCCAGCAGGACTTCCTCAATCTCGTCGTATACAGCATGGACAAGATCGGTACGGTCAGAAAAAGGCTCCAAGCGGGCTCCCGCCAAGGCCAAGGCTTCCTCGTCGCGGTCGATGCCAACGAGGTGGAGGTCAGGGAAGCGCTGCAACATGGCCTCGGAGTGGCCTCCCATGCCAAGGGTTGCATCGATGGCGACAGGTCTTTCCCCGCGTTTCCTGGCCGCCTCGAACCCGGGAGCGAGCAAGTTGATGCAGCGGTCTTTCAGGACGGGCACGTGGCGCTCCGATGTGGGCTTTGCCGCGTCCTGCTCTTCCACGCTGCCTCCTCTTTCCTCAATCGCTTGCATGCTGATTCTTGAATCGGATCCCCATCCGCGCCTATCGTTCGGCCGGCCTGGCTCAGGGGAAGGTGAGCCAGGAAGACAGTTCGATGGGCGGCTGGAGATCCCATTCAAGAAGCTGGACTGCGGTTCCTCCAACCGGGTCAGATGAACCCGGGCAGATTGTCGTCATCCGTTTCCGAGAAGGCTGCTTCCTTCTCATTGAGGTACTCGTTCCAAGCTTCGGCATCCCAGATCTCCGCCCGGGTACCGGCACCGATGACCGCCAGTTCCCGACCAAGCCCTGCGTACGTCCGGAGCGCCGGCGGAATCGTCACGCGCCCCTGCTTGTCAGGTACCTCATCAGAGGCTCCAGACAGGAAAACCCGAATGTAGTCACGTGCCTGTTTGGAAGACAGTGGCGCCTCCCGCATTGACTCGTGAATGCGTTCAAATTCTTTCTGGCTGAAGACGTAGATGCAGCGTTCCTGGCCCCTGGTGAGAACCAATCCGTCGGCAAGCTCCTCACGAAACTTGGCGGGAAGGATGATCCGGCCCTTTTCATCGAGACGCGGCGAGTGAGTACCCAGAAACACTGGTCCACCGCCCCTCAATCAAGGTGCCCGCACATACCCAACACTTGCCACTACCCTCTTATGTACTCCACTTTACTCCACAACGCACCACAGTCAACGCAATGGATGGTGTTTCTCCACCACTTTGAGAATCCTCCGGCCCGAACTTACGCGGATTTTAGGGCGGTGGCAGAAAGTGGAGGGCCAAATGCAGGGCGCAGAGCCAGCCACTTCAAGGTCCCGGATTTCCTGCCCCGGATCGGCCAATCCCACTCCAGGTTCAGGGCAAACGGGTGGAAAGGTGGAGAAAAGGGCGGGAAGTGGAGCGCCATTCCTCCGCCGGAGGATCAGCCCTTAAACGCGAAAAGACCCGCAGTGCGGGCCTTTCGTTATCCCCTGATGAAAATTAGGGGCGTGGGTGAATCAGGAGTGGGCGCGTGTGACGGCTGGGAGCCCGAACGGGACAATCAATTGTCGTCGCGACGCCGTTCGTCCCAACGTTCTTCCAAGCTGCTCATGAACGAACTCTTGGGCTTGGTCTTGCCGGGTTTTCCCTTATTGGCTTTGCCGAAGGCCGCGCCACGCAACGTGGCAAAGTAGACGCCAGCACCCATGACGATGAAACCAAGGACACCCACAGGTATCGCCTGCATTGATACGCCAACAAGCAGGAGGAGAATACCGGCAATGGCACCAAGCACACCGATGATGACATGCCGGGTAGACCAGCTGCGGATGGGATCCGAACCCATGGTGTTGGCGAACTTCGGATCGTCCTCATGAAGTTGCTTCTCAAGTTGCTCAAGCAGCTTCTGTTCATGCTCCGAGAGGGGCATCGCGACCTCCTTTAGTCAGCCAGCGTCTGGACATAACGCGTCCTGTGCGTCTGTTTCCCTAACGATCGGACCAAGAAAATCGTTCCCCAAAATTCCCTCTTGGTTCAGCGGGCATCCCGGGGCCGACTGTTCAGGAAACAGTTTGTCCAGACGATCTAAATCTCTGTAATAAATAGGATAGTTTGTCCGACGCCGTTCTGAAAGACGCCGGGAGTCCTGCCAAGCACCCGTGCTTGCCTCAAGAGTCCGCAGGTGGCTTTCCAGGTTCCAGTAGCCGTGCCGGAAGGAGCGTTTTGGACCCAAAACGCTCGGAGACCCGGTCAAGCGCCTGTTCGGCTGCCCGCCAGTTATCGTCCCGCCGATCAAGGCTCAACTGCAGGGACGTCTGGCCTGCGGGTTCCAATTGCTCAGCCCGGACTCCTACCAGCCGAACACTCATGGATCGTGTCCCCAAGGATTCAAGGAGCTGCACGGCCACCTGGTAGATCAGTTGCGCGCTGTCCACGGGGGTGTGCACGGTGCGGCTCCTTGTGACCATGGAGAAGTCCGAGTACCGCAGCTTCAAAGCCACGGTCCTTGCCAGCATGCCTGAGCTCCTGAGCCGGATGGCGGTACGGTGCGAAAGCCGCAGCAATTCCCGGTGCAGCAGAGCATCGTCCGCCGTATCTACGGAGAATGTCTCCTCTGCCCCGATGCTTTTTTCAAGCCTGGCTGGAGTTACGGGCCGCGGGTCGATACCCATGGACAACCGATGAACGTGCTCACCACTGGCTCCCAGGACCTTTTTGAGCGACGCCAAGGGCGTTGCCGAAACATCCGCGACCGTGCGAATGCCCAGACGGGAGAGCACTTCGGCAGTTTTGCCACCGACACCCCACAAGGCACCAACAGGAAGACTATGGAGATAAGGGACAGAGTCCTCGGCATCGATCTGGAGGATACCGTCGGGCTTGCACCGTGTGGAGGCGATCTTGGCCACAAACTTGGTGCTGGCAATCCCGACGGATGCCGTGATGCCAAGTTCAGACTGGACACGCCGGCGGATGAGATGCCCGATATCCATCGGCGACCCAAGGCGGCGAATGGCCCCTCCCACGTCCAGGAAGGCTTCGTCTACACTCAGCGGCTCCACCAAATCAGTAATGGAGGCGAAAATCTCCATGAGTTGGGCGGAAACCTCGTAGTACTCCGTGTGCCGGGGGTTGATGATCACAGCGGATGGACACCGCCTCATGGCAATGGACATGGGCATGGCAGACTTCACACCTGTGGCCCGGGCCTCGTAAGAAGCAGAAAGCACCACGGAGCGTTCTGCAGGGAATCCAACAATGACCGGTTTCCCCCGAAGATCGGGACGGCTGCGCAGTTCCACGGAGACGAAGAAAGCGTCCATATCCACGTGGAGTATGCTCGTTCGCCGCATTTCCCGCAGGGCATCTTCTGCGCTGCGGGCGGGCTTGCTGCCGGCACTTTGAGTACCACCGAATGCTTCCTGCCTCACAACGGCAATACTATGCCCGGCCACTGACTAAACTGGAGGCACAGTCCGGCTCAGCCCCAGGAAGGATACCCTGTGAAGCTCTTTGGAACTCCTCAATCGCGAGGGTTTACCCTGCTCGCAGTCAGTGTCGCTTTGGCGGCCTCAGCATGCACCCCATCACCCGGCGGTTCTGCAGCGCCGTCCGCTACAAGCGCTTCCTCGCCTTCGTCGGCGACGCCAACTCCCTCATCATCTGCTTCCGGTTCCGCGGCCTCGCCTGAAACCACCTCTTTTACGGAAACCCCCACAGCGGCTCCCGACGCCACAGCAACAGTGAACGCACTTGTTCCTGGTTTCCCTGAGCAGCTCATCCCCGTAATGCCCAAGACTTCTGTTCGTTCAAGCAGCGTGGACAAGAGCGCTGCTGTAGCAACCGTGGCTCTCGTTGGAACAATCAAGGCTCCGCCGGAGGGCGTTGTGGACTACTACAAGACATCCATGGAGGCGCAGGGCTTTAAACTTGTCCCCGGCCCGTCCGCTGTCGGCAATGTCACGTCCTTGGACTTCATCCGTGGTGACGGCGAGACGGTGAACGTTTCGGTCAGGCAAAAAGAAGGCGTCTCAACGTTCACTATCGGTGCCAACGTGGCGGCCGGGTCCGTCAAGTGACGGTAATTTCCCACGTCACCTCGGAGCAGACGCAGTTCATTAGTGGTGTTGCCGGCAAACTGAGCGGCTTCATGTCGGAGCAGCGGGACCTTATGGCCTCGGTTTCTCCCGATGTGGAACCGCTTATTGGATCGATTTCGAATCTGGTCACCGGCGGGAAACGTCTCCGGGCCTTGATGTGTTACTGGGGTTGGAGGGGCGCCGGCGGCGCCGCCGCCGACCCGGGCATCGTCACGGCAGGGTGCGCCCTGGAGCTATTCCAAGCGGCGGCCCTGATCCACGACGACATCATTGATCGATCCGACACCCGCCGCGGCGGGCCAAGCGTGCACAAGCGGTTCAGCCAGCTCCATGAAATGAATGGCTGGGCGCTGGACAGCGGACGTTTCGGCGATGCAGCGGCTATCCTGACCGGCGACCTTTGCCTGTCCTTCAGCGAGGAGTCGTTTACGGAAATCGGCCCCAGGGCAGCAGCCGGAACTCCTGCACGCCGGATTTTCAACATCATGCGGGCGGAAGTGATGGCAGGTCAGTACCTCGACATCCTGGAAGAAGTGGCCGGGCCCGTCCGTGACAGAGCCGGATCCGTTGAGCGGGCAAAATCCATCATCCGGTACAAGTCCGCAAAATACTCCACAGAACATCCTCTGGCGTTGGGCGGGGCATTGGCTGGCGCTCCCTCCGGCTTGCTCAACGGTTACTCGGAGTTCTCCTTGCCACTGGGTGAGGCCTTCCAAATGCGGGACGACGTCCTGGGCGTCTTTGGCGATCCCGAAACGACCGGCAAGCCCGCTGGGGATGACCTCAGGGAAGGCAAACGCACCGTTCTGGTCGGATTTGCCATTAACCAGGCACAGCCGGGTGAGGCAGACTTCCTCGATCGCATGCTCGGCAAACCTGACCTTGGGGAGGATGAGGTAGCTGAGATACGGCGCGTCATGATTGAGTGCGGCGCTTTGGAGGCCACGGAGTCGCTGATCGCCGAGCTAAGCAATAGGGCCTTTGAAGCCCTGGAACGCCTGCCCCTTGACGACGTTCCCTTGGTGGCGTTACGCCAGCTTGCCGAAGCCGCTGTTAGTCGGGCGGCCTGACCCGCAGGCAGCCGGCACAAACAAGACATGCAGCGACGACGGCGGTGAATCACCGCCGTCGTCCGCGTTTTCCGGCCTCCCGCTCAGGAGGCGCTGTCTCAGGAGGAGCTGTTACCAGGCAAGGGACTGGGCGCGGCGCCTGATCTCTGTCTTTCGCCCCTCGCGCAGGGCGTCAATGGGGCGCCCCCGCAATGATTCGTCCGGGGTGAACAGCCAGATGATCAGTTCTTCGTCGTTGTAACCGGCGTCGCTGAGAACCGCAATGGTTCCCTTTAGGCTGTCTACAACGTGCCCGTCCTGGATGAAAAGGGCAGGGATTGAACGGATATTCCGTTCTCCCCGCCGGATGGCGACAAGCGCGCGCTCATCCAGAAGTCCGTGGACTTTGGTGATGGAAACTTCCAACAGTTCGGCAACATCCGGCAGCGGCAGCCAGTCGGAAACAAGGCTTTCTACATTACTCACGGATCAAGGTTGCCACGCCGCCCCGCCCGGCGCATAGCCGGACCTTGATGCCGACGCCTCCAAAGCGCTTTACAGCCGCAATTCCGGCGATATCAATTGTGGCTGTTTGTCCGGTTTGACAGAAATTGTTGTGCTCATCGACTAAGTGTGAGAGATTCACACTGATCACATTTGCATCATTGATAACATCAGCAACATTGGTAACACTGACAACAGCACTGATAATCCCCCGCTGTTCGAGATGAGGACACATTTCATGACGACGCCCCGCTCGCCGAAACGAACCATGAGCATGCCGGTCATCGCGGCAACCACGGCTGCGCTTCCCGCCGTGGTTTTGTCCTCGCTTGCCCTGGCCCAACCGTCCATGGCAACACCGGCGCCGCAGCCTCGAAAGATTCCGGCTACCCTCGCTGCGGCCATGAAAGCGCAAGCAGTCAACGTGGGCTCGGTCATTCCCGCGCAGGCCGTTGCCACCACCATCCCTGCAGCCCTGCGTCCCATGGCTCCGGTAGTACCGGACACTTACACGATCTTGCGCGGCGATACGATCAGCGCTATCGCGCGCCGCTTCAATTTGGACACGACGGCCGTTCTCCAGATGAATAAGCTCTCAGCCACCACGCTGATCTACCCGGGCCAGACCATCAAGCTCAAGGGCACAGCAACAGCAGTGCCCGCGCAGCCTGCCCCGACCACCCCCAGTGCGCCCAGCGCCCCCGCCAGTGCAAGCGTCTACACCGTGGTCTCCGGAGACACCCTCGGTGGCATAGCAGCCAAACACGGCGTTCCGCTGTCCAGCATCTTCAGCTGGAACGGGCTCAACGGAAGCTCCATTATTTATCCCGGGCAGAAAATCAAAGTCAGTGGCGGATCCGCCCCTTCAGCGCCTGCAGCCCCTGCTCCCGCACCTGCGCCCGCACCACTGACTGGCGCTGGTTCCTACACCATCAAGGCGGGCGACACCCTCAGTTCCATCGCTTCCCGCCACGGGGTTTCCCTGGCTGCGTTGATGGCCGCCAACAACAACGTGACTGCCACCACGGTCATCTATCCGGGCCAGAAACTGACCATCCCAGGCGCCGGATTGCAGCCGGCAGGTGAGACCAAACCGCTGGTCCCCAGCACCTTCCTGGGCTTCACCTATCCGCCGGCAGTTGTCAGTTCGGCCAACGAGAACAAGGCCTTGCTCAACGCCTCTCCCGTTCCCAGCCGGGCTGAAATGAAGAGCATCGTAGCTGACACGGCCCGGCGCATGGGCGTCAGCCCTTCCCTGGCTTTGGCCTTCGCCGAACAGGAATCAGGCTTTGACCAAAGGGCGGTCTCACCTGCCAACGCAATCGGCACCATGCAGGTTATTCCCTCTTCCGGCCAGTGGGCGTCCGACCTCGTGGGTCGCAAGCTGAATCTCTTGGACCCGTACGACAACGCCACGGCAGGTGTCGCCATCATCCGAACCCTGATTGCTACCAGCAAGGACTTGGACACGGCGATTGCCGGCTACTACCAGGGTCAGTACTCAGTCAGTAAGTACGGCATGTACGACGACACCAAGCGATACGTCGAATCGATCAAGGCCCGCCAGCGTACCTTTGGCTAGGCCATCAGCTGCACCTTTGAAGGGGCCCGAAACCCGCGTGGTTTCGGGCCCCTTCACTGCCTCGTTTAGGATCGTATGGTGCAAGAACCAACGCAGGACCACCTCATCGGGACAACCGTCGACGGCCGATACGCGGTCCGTTCCCGCCTGGCGAGGGGCGGAATGTCCACTGTTTACCTGGCCACGGACCAGCGCTTGGAGCGCGACGTGGCCCTCAAAGTCCTGCACCCGCACCTCGCCAACGATCCCACATTCCTTGATCGGCTAAGCCGCGAAGCAAAAGCGGCCGCGAGCCTCTCGCACCCGCATATCGTCGGTGTCCTCGACCAAGGCGAGGACGGCCATATCGCCTATCTGGTCATGGAGTACGTCAAGGGACACACCCTTCGCGACACCCTTAACGAACAGGGTGCCTTGCCGCCGCGCCTTGCCTTGGCCCTGATCGATCCCGTCATTGAGGGTCTGGCCGCCGCCCACCGCTCAGGCTTGATCCACCGTGACGTCAAGCCCGAAAACGTTCTCATTGCGGACGACGGACGCATCAAAGTAGGAGATTTCGGACTGGCCCGGGCGATCTCCGCAAATACCAGTACAGGTGCCCTGATAGGCACTGTGGCGTACTTGGCTCCCGAGCTGGTGCTCGGCCAACCAGCTGATGCCCGCAGCGACATCTACTCGGCAGGCATCATGCTTTATGAGATGTTGACCGGCAAACAACCTTACGCAGGAGACTCTCCCATCCAGGTCGCCTACCAGCACGTCAATGCTGTGGTGGGACGCCCTTCGGAAGCCGCTCCCGGCCTCGCCGAGGACCTCGATGAGCTGGTGCAGTGGTGCACCGCGGTAGATGCGGAGAACAGGCCCGTGGACGGTGCTGCTTTGCTGACCGAGCTCCGCCACATCCGCACGACGCTGACAGACGAAGAACTGGACCGCCGGCAAGCGTCGTCCCGATTGCCGGGCTCCCCCGCGGCTGCCGCAGCGTTAGGCCGTTCCGATGCACCAGGGTTTCCCGGCGGGAACCACACAGAGGCCATCGCAACCAGTGCCTCGCCCACGGAATTGATCCCGCACCAAAGTAATCCCACCACCATCATGGCTGCGGGTGCTGCAGGCAGGCTGCAGACCGGCCCCGTTGGTCCGGGCAGCGATTTGGACGTGCGCCAGCCCGGCAAGCGGGAGCTGAAGAGACTTGAACGGCAAGAGAACAAAGACCGCGCTCGAGCCGCTGCCACTCCGAGCCGCCCGCTACGCGAAGGCAACCCCCGCCGCCGTGGCATTATCTGGACCATCGTGATCGTCATCCTTGCAACGCTTGCCGCGTCGGCTGGCTGGTTCTTCGGGATGGGGCCCGGATCGCCGGGAACGGTTCCTGACGTCAAGAACAAAACGGTGGCCGAGGCACAACAGCTCCTCCGCACCGCCGGTTTCCAATCGGAACCGAAGGATGTTTTCGACGACGACATCCTTGCAGGGCTCACCGTCGGGACCGAACCGGAGTCCGGCACCGAGGTCCGGAAGTTCCAACCCATCACGCTCTTCGTTTCCAAGGGGGCCCAGCTGTTCGCCCTGCCCGGGCTGACCGGTGGCACCTTGGACGAGGCCAAGATTGCCTTGAATTCCGCCGAAATGGCCCTGGGCAACGTCACTGAGGCTTTTGACGAGAAGATTCCCGTCGGCGTCGTGATTGCGCAGGACCCCGCTAAAGGTACCGAAGTCAGGCATGGCACCCCCGTCTCGCTGGTGGTCTCCAAGGGACCCCAGCCCATTCCTGTTCCCGATGTGCGCGGATTGACACAGGACGCAGCAGTCAGGGCCATTCAGGATGCCGGGCTGAAAGCAGTAATCGCTCCGGAGACGGTGAATGACAAGACGGTTCCCAAGGGTTCCGTTGTTTCCCAAATACCGGCGAATGGAACCCTTGTCCGGGGCGAAGCGGTGACGCTAACTGTGTCCAAGGGGCCAAGGTTGGTGAAGGTGCCAAGCTTCATCGGCAAGCAGGCCGATGAAGCTGAAAAGGAACTGAAACGGCTTGGCTTCAAGGTAGAGGTCAACAAAATCCTGGGCGGATTCTTCGGCACTGTCCGCGACCAGAACCCCGTCAATACCGAAATTCCGGAAGACTCAGTGGTCACCCTTACTGTCGTCTAGGAATACAAGAAGAAGGCGCGGCCCGGGAATCCGGGCCGCGCCTTTCTGTGTCTCTACCTCTTGGAGAGGGCTCCTGCCACCAGGAAGGCCATCTCGAGGGACTGCATGTGGTTCAGGCGGGGATCACACACCGACTCATAACGGTCCAGGAAGGCGTCCTGGTCGATCGGGTCGGCGCCGCCCAAGCACTCAGCGACGTCATCGCCGGTCATTTCAACGTGGAGTCCGCCCGGGACCGTGCCCAGGGCGTGGTGCACCTCAAAGAATCCACGCACTTCATCAATAACGTCGTCGAAATTACGCGTCTTGTAGCCGTTGGGCGACGTGACCGTGTTGCCGTGCATCGGGTCGGTCACCCACAGCACCTGCGCTCCGGAAGCAGTGACGCGTTCGACGACGGCCGGCAGTTTCTCCCGGATGTTGCCGGCACCCATGCGGGTGATGAACGTGAGGCGGCCTGGTTCGCGGTTGGGGTCCAGTTTGTCGATAAGGCGCAGGGCATCGTCTCCGCTGGTGGTTGGGCCGAGCTTGACGCCGATGGGGTTCCGCACGCGGGACAGGAAGTCAACGTGTGCATGGTCCAGTTCACGGGTCCGCTCACCGATCCACAGGAAATGCGCAGAGGTGTCGTAGGGCAAGCCGGTACGGGAATCGATGCGTGTCAGTGCGCGCTCGTAGTCGAGCAGCAGCGCTTCGTGGCTGGCAAAGAATTCCACGCGCTTGAGTGCCTCGAAGTCAGCGCCGCAGGAGTCCATGAAGCTGATGGCACGGTCGATGTCGCGCGCCAGCGATTCGTAACGCGCGTGTGCCGGGTTCTCGGTGAACCCCTTGTTCCACTGGTGAACCAGGCGGAGATCGGCGAAGCCGCCTTGGGTGAAGGCGCGGATGAGGTTCAGTGTGGATGCGGACGTGTGGTACGCCTGAAGCATCCGGCCGGCGTCGTGCGCTCGGGATTCCGGCGTGAAATCGTAACCGTTGACGATGTCACCGCGGTACGCCGGAAGCGTCACGCCGTCGCGGGTCTCGTCATTGGAGGAGCGCGGCTTCGCGAACTGGCCGGCCATCCGTCCCATTTTGATGACAGGCATGGCAGCACCATAGGTGAGGACCACGGCCAT
Organism: Paenarthrobacter sp. NPDC090517; assembly: GCF_044769165.1. Lineage (NCBI taxonomy): Bacteria > Bacillati > Actinomycetota > Actinomycetes > Micrococcales > Micrococcaceae > Paenarthrobacter > Paenarthrobacter sp. NPDC090517. The sequence continues at coordinate 385,626 of NZ_JBIVXN010000003.1, forward strand.
CTGGAGGATCGTTTTGACCCGGGCGCTGATCTTGTCCGCGGTAGCGGCCTCGAAGGTCTCAGCGCAGTCACCGCCCTGCAGGAGGAAGGCTTTGCCTTGGGCGGCAGCGGCGAGGCGCTCCCTCAGGACGTCCACTTCGCCAGCGAACACCAAGGGCGGCACCACCGAGAGTTCCTTGACGGATTCCTTGAAGACCTCAGTGTTGGACCATGTGGGCTGCTGGGAGATCGGCAGGTCCCGCCAAGCGTCGAGGCCGGGATAGTTCGCTGCTCCGCTCTGGGCGGTGCTTGCGAGAGGATCTGCTGCGGAGGGTGCGGTGTTCGCGGTTAGCTCAGTCACCCTTCAAGAGTAGTAGCCCACAGCAAGGTTGCGGGACTGCAGCCGTAACCGATGCCGCCGCCTACGTCACAGTTTCTCCGCTGATCCGTTCGCGTCACCGCGGGGTTCGTCCCTGTCCTCTGCTATGTCCGAGGTGGCGTCTTCGGCAACCTCAATCTTGTGGACCGGTTCAGGGCCTTTGCCAGCCAACTGGGCCTTGACCACCGCTGCGTACTCGTCCACGTATTCCTGGCCGGAAAGCCGCATCAATTCGTACATGATTTCGTCTGTCACAGCCCGCTGGATCAGCCGATCGTCTTCCATGCCGTAGTAGCGGCTGAAGTCCAAAGGCTGCCCGAAAATAAGGCCGATCCGGCGGATGTTGGGCAGCCGTTTGCCGATGGGCTGGACCTTCTCCGTCCCGATCATTGCCACGGGCACCACGGGAACGCGAGTTTGGAGTGCCAGCTTCGCCACGCCAACCTTGCCACGGTAGAGCCGGGCATCCGGGCTGCGGGTGCCCTCCGGATAGATCCCCAGCAGGCCTCCGGAGTTCAGGACGTCCTTGCCTGCCTGCAGCGACATTTCCGACGCCGCGCCGCCGGAACGGTCCATCGGCAGTTGGTTGCTCAGCCGGAAAAACAGCGCAGTCAGCCGGCCTTTAAGCCCTTTTCCTGTGAAGTACTCGGACTTGGCCAGGAAGATCACCGGACGATGAACCATCAGGGGCAGGAAGATGGAGTCCGAGAAGGACAAGTGGTTGGAGGCCAGGATGGCAGCTCCGCTTTCAGGAACGTTGTCCAGTCCCTTCACCCAGGGACGGAACAGGAGTTTGAGGATGGGACCGAGAAAGATCCTCTTCATGACCCAATAGAACACGTTTGTCCTCTCACGGCCGATTGGTTGGCATGCACCCGGGCAACCCGGCCGGCACTCAACAGCAACCCTACTCCAGTGAGAAATGTCAGGAACAGTGACACGATGGACGCATGACGGAACGCAACAAACCCGCCGCGCCACTCGCTTTCCACCACGCCGGACATGGAGCCAACGCCTCCATCGGCGTGGCTATCTGCCACGGCTTCACCGGAAGTCCCCTCAGCGTCCTCCCTTGGGCCGAATACCTCGCCAAGCAGGGCTTCGCAGTGTCCGTGCCCCTCCTTCCCGGGCATGGCACCAGTTGGCGTGACCTCGCCACCACAAGGTGGCAGGACTGGTACCGGACGTTCGAGCAGAGTTACCTGGACCTTGCAGCGAAGACTGAGACGTGTTTCGTGGCTGGGCTTTCCATGGGCGGAGCCATGGCCCTGCGGGTGGCCTCCCGCCATGATGTTCCCGGGCTGGTCTTGGTGAACCCGGGGCTGAGCTTCTACGACCGCCGGGTACGGTACGTCGGAGCACTGAAGTACGTCATGCCCACTACCACCCCCATAGTGGAGGACAGGCCCGCGCCCATAACGATCGAGGAAGGCGATTACTCCAAAACGCCGTTGAAGGCCGTCCACGAGCTCAAGAAACTCTTCCGCGCAGCTACCCGGGGCCTACCTCATGTGGAGGCTCCCGCGCTGGTGTTCAAATCCACGGTTGACGACGTCATCCCGCCGAGCTCGTTGGCGACCATCAGCAAGTACCTTGACTCCTCGCGCCTCAAAGTCGTCACGCTTCCACACAGCGGACATGTGGCCACCCTGGATGTTGATGCACCCACCATTTTTGAAGAATCAGCCGACTTTTTCCGCCAGTGTGCCGGGGACAGAGTAGCCTCAGAGTCATCATGAAAATGCTCCCCGACTTTTCGCCGTTCCACAGCAGCTGGAATGGTGCCGGTCCGCGCGTCGGTGTGGTCATGTCCCACGGGTTCACGGGAAGTCCGCACAGCGTCAGGCCGTGGGCCGAACACCTCGCTGCGTCCGGCTACGCCGTCAGGCTGCCGTTGCTGCCTGGCCATGGCACCACTTGGCAGGACATGGCCACCCGCTCGTGGCGGGAGTGGCACCGGGCCGTGGATGATGCGTACCTTGAGCTGGCCTCCGAGTGTGATTATGTTTTCTCTGCCGGTTTGTCCATGGGCGGAACACTGGCCTTGCGCATAGCAGCCACGCGTCCCATTGCAGGGACAGTGGTGGTGAATCCTGGACTGGTCCTGGACGATCCGCGGGCTGTCATCGTCGCTGCCCTCAAGTATGTGGTGAAGACTACTCCGGCCATCGCCAATGACATCCTCAAACCGGACCAGGACGAAGGTGCCTACGCCCGGACACCTGTTGCAGCCGCTCACCAACTCAAGAAGATGTACAAGGACACTGCAGCCATCCTGCCGCGAATCAGCTCACCCGTTCGGGTCTACAAGTCAACGGTGGACAACGTCATCTCGAACGCAAGCCTGGAGTTCCTCCGTTCCCGGGTTCAGGCGCCGGTGGATATCAGCTACCTTCACAACAGCCATCATGTTGCCACCCTTGATAATGACGCTCCGGAGATTTTTTCCGGGACTGTCGACTTCATCCAGAAGACCGTAGCGGCCCTGGCCGGGCACGGGCTTTCTCCCGAAAAGGACACAGCCCATGAACAGGCCTGATCCCAATTCTGCTGATCAAAGCGCTAACAAGGACGACGACGCCGTGTGGCAGGATCTGGTGGCACGACTGGAGGCCACACAGTCAGGCCCCGAAGGGGAATCGCCGAAGCACGCAAAAGCGCAGGACATCAACGAGGCCCCGGGCTTTGAGGCCGGGCCTCAGCCAAGGTCCGGCAGGACTTTCAAGGACTTCGATCCACTCGGGTTGTCCGCACCTGCCCCGGAGCCATTACCTGATCCGGCGGCAGTCCACGCCGATGCTGAAGCTGGAATCCGTCCGTCCGGGCCTCGTGACTTCGAAGTCGAAGACGAGGACCACACCTTCGTTCCGGAGGATCCGCCCAGTCTGGCGGGAACTGAGCCGCTGGTCATGCTGGCCTGGGTGGGTGCTGTGGGCGGACCCATCGCCCTGCTTTTCACAGCCATGTTTTGGCGGTCCGCGCCATTAACGGCAGTTCTTGGCATTGTCGCCATTTTCGTTGCGTCAGTGATCTACCTCATCATGCGGCTTCCGCAGGAAAAGAATGAGGACGACGACGGCGCCCGCCTCTAGCGGCACACAGCCGTTCCCAACGTGGCAAGCTTAGCTGCGTGCCCGTCCGCTGACGCGTGACAGGTCTGCTGCGCCGATCATGCCCGCACGCGGGCCGAGGGCCGCGAGCTCGATTCTTGCCATGGGACGGAAACCCCGCCCTGTGAGGTTCTTGGCGAATGACTCCCTGGCCGGTCCGGCAAGCAACTCCCCCGCGTCACACAGTCCCCCGCCTATGACGAACATCCCGGGGTCAAGTGCTGCTGCGAGGTTGGCCAGCCCCAGGCCCAACCATTCACCTTGGTCCGCGAGGAGTTCGCGGGACGTGGCATCGCCCGCAAGTGCCAGTGAGGTCACAGCTGCGCCCGACAGGTTTTCTGCGGTCCCGCCTGCCTTCTCCAACAGAACACGGCCTGCAGGGGAATTGGTCCGCACCAACTGCCGGGCCTCACGCCCCAGCGCGTTGCCGGAGGCATACTGCTCCCAGCAGCCGCGGTTACCGCATTCGCAGCGGTGCCCCCCGGGGAAAATGATCTGATGCCCGAACTCCCCGGCCACGCCGTACCGGCCCCGTTCCACCCGGCCATCCATGACCATTGCACCACCGATGCCTGTGCCCAATGTGATGCAAACAAGGCGGCTTTCACCTTGGCCTGAGCCAAAGCGCCACTCCGCCCACGCCGCAGCATCGGCGTCGTTCGTGAGTAGCACGGGACGTCTCAGCAACTTCTGGAGGCTCTCCCTGAGCGGCTCGTTACGCCAGGCCAGATGGGGGCTGAACAGCACAGTGCCGCCGTCGAGGTCCATCCATCCTGCGGCACCGATACCCACCGAAGCGATCCGGTGTCCTGCGCTGAGTTCCTCCACCAGTTCCACGATGGTCTGCTCGACGGCCCGGGGGTCCGCGCCTGGCGTGGACCTGCGTGCCTCGGCCAGGACCCGCCCCTCGGCGTCCACTACACCAGCGGCTACCTTGGTGCCGCCGATGTCGATTCCGATCGCCAGTCCGCGGCGGCCCAAATGGCTTCGTCGGGCAGCCCAAGGCACCTCCCTCCATGCCGAGGCCGGCGGCTTGGGTCTGACCAGGGAACTGGACCGTAGTGCGGGCATCCCCTCATCCTATTCCGCAGGGCGGGTCAGCACCGGCATCGTAGGGGCGCGGATGGCCTGGAGTTGCTTGAAATGACGGCTCCTCCGTAAAGTTACTCGCCAGTAGGTGAAATAGAACACACCTCCGCGAGCGGGCATACTAGAGTGGAAGCAGCCCCTCGTGGCCCGTGGATATCAAAGGAGCTACCGTGCGTGAAATCAGTGTTCCTCCCCTCGTGAACATCGCCCCGGAAACCAACATCACGGACCTCGTGATCCGAGAGGCAGAAAAAGCATCCAACCCTGCGTTGTTTTCCAAGCTGGATGGCAATGGTCAGTGGCAGGACATCCGCGCCAAGGACTTCCTACAAGACGTGAGGGCCTTGGCAAAAGGCCTCATCGCCAGTGGAGTCGGCGTAGGCGATCGTGTGGGCATCATGTCCCGCACCCGGTACGAATGGTCCCTCGTGGACTTCGCCATCTGGTTTGCCGGAGCCGTCTCTGTCCCGATCTATGAAACGTCGTCGCCATCACAGGTGGCATGGAATCTGGGCGACTCAGGCGCCGTGGCAGCCTTTGGCGAAGCAGCGCACCATGAGGACGTCATCCGCCAGGCTGTCGCCGCAGAGGACATTACCTCGGTGGCAAACGTCTGGCAGCTTGAGGGCGCCGGTCTCGATGCGCTGCGCACTGCAGGCGCAGGCGTCCCCGACGACGAACTCGAGTCCCGCCGTTCCTCAGCCGGGCTCAAGGATCTGGCCACAATTATCTACACCTCCGGCACTACCGGCAGGCCCAAGGGCTGCGAACTGACCCACGGCAACTTCGTGGAACTCTCAGAGAATGCCCGCGCTTCATTGCCCGAAATCATCAACGAGTCTGCCAAGACCATCATGTTCCTCCCCTTGGCCCACGTCTTCGCGCGTTTCATTTCCGTGCTTGCCGTAGCCGGCGGGGTGAAGGTGGCGCACACCCCGGACATCAAGAACCTGTTGGCTGATCTCCAGAGCTTCCAGCCGACGTTCATCCTGGCTGTGCCCCGGGTGTTCGAGAAGGTCTACAACTCGGCGCTGACCAAGGCAGAGGACGGCGGCAAGGGAGCCATCTTCCACCGCGCAGTGGATACTGCAATCGCCTACTCCAAAGCACGTGAGTCCGGTTCGCTGGGACTTGGCTTGAAGCTCAAGCACGCCTTGTTCGACAAACTCGTCTACGGGAAGCTCCGTGCGGCGATGGGCGGCCATGTTGCCCACGCAGTCTCGGGAGGCGGACCGTTGGGTGAACGGCTCGGGCACTTCTTCCAGGGCATCGGCCTGCAGATCCTGGAGGGCTACGGCCTGACCGAGACCACGGCACCGATCTCCGTGAACACGCCGTCCATGATCAAGATCGGCACGGTAGGTGCCCCTTTGCCGGGCAACTCGGTCAAGATCGCCGACGACGGTGAAATCCTCGCCAAGGGCGTCTGCGTCATGCGTGGCTACTACAAGCGTGAAGACCTCACTGACGAAACGTTTGCTGACGGCTGGTTCCGCACCGGCGACATCGGCGAACTGGACAACAACGGCTTCCTCAAGATCACTGGCCGCAAGAAGGAAATAATCGTTACTGCCGGCGGAAAGAACGTGGTTCCTGCCCTGTTGGAGGACCAGATCCGCGCGGATGCGTTGGTTTCCCAGGTTCTTGTGGTGGGCGACAACCGTCCGTTCATTGGCGCCTTGGTCACCCTGGACGAAGAAGCCCTCCCGGGCTGGCTGGACCGCCACGGGCTCGCCGCCAGCACCACAGTCGCCGAGGCCACCGACCACCCGGTGGTTAAGGCAGCCGTCCAGGAACTCATCAGCAAGGCCAACCAGTCCGTGTCCCAGGCTGAGGCCATCAAGTCCTTCAGGATCGTTCCGGCGGACTTCACCGAAGCCTCAGGTCACTTGACGCCATCTCTCAAGGTCAAGCGGGCCCAGGTCATGAAGGACTTCGACACCGTCATTGAGGAAATGTACACAGCACCCCGCGCGTCCTAGCCCAGGCATTTCAGCCAGGATGAGCAGAAAAAAGTACCCCGTCCGGATTCTTCCGGACGGGGTACTTTTTTGGTGGATGGCTAGCCGATCACCAGCAGCAAGTCGCCGCCTTGGACCTGCTCAACCGAGGAAATCGCAAGGCGGGAAACCGTGCCGGCCACCGGCGTCGTGATGGAAGCTTCCATCTTCATCGCCTCAATGGTGGCAACGGTGTCGCCGGCGTTGACAACATCGCCTACCTTCACTGTTACCGTAACGGCGCCTGCAAACGGGGCGGCAACCTGGCCGGGCTGGGCAGGATCCGCCTTCTCAGCTGCCTTGACGTTGCTTACCACCGAACGGTCACGAACTACGACGGGCCTGGACTGGCCATTGAGCGTGCACATCACGGTGCGCATGCCCTTCTCGTCTGCCTCGGAGACAGCCTCAAGCTGGGCAATGAGGCGAACGCCCTTCTCCAGCTCGATGACGTGCTCTGCGCCCTGCTGGAGACCGTACAGGTAGTCGCGGGTGTCCAGCACGGAGATGTTGCCGTAAGTGTCAACGCTCTTCAGGTAGTCCTTGGTGGGTCCCGCGAAGAGCAAACGGTTCAGCGTGTGCTGCCGCGTCTTGGAATCACCCTTGAGCGCGGCGCTGTCTTCGGCGCTGATATCGACGTCCCGCACCTTGACGCTGCGGCCTTGAAGGGCCTTGGTGCGGAAAGGCTCGGGCCAGCCTCCGGGAGGATCACCGAGCTCCCCGGAGAGGAAGCCGATGACGGAGTCCGGGATGTCGTAGTTCTGCGGGTTCTCGTTGAAGTCCGCAGGATCGGCGTTGAGTCCTACAAGGTGCAACGCGAGGTCGCCAACCACCTTGGAGGATGGAGTAACCTTCACCAAGCGGCCCAGGATCCGGTCAGCTGCCGTGTACATGTCCTCGATGGCCTCGAACTGCTCCCCAAGGCCCAAGGCGATAGCCTGCTGGCGAAGGTTTGACAGCTGGCCGCCGGGGATTTCGTGCTGGTAGACGCGGCCAGTGGGTCCCGGAAGACCGGATTCGAAGGGGGCATAGACGCGACGGACGGCTTCCCAGTAGGGCTCAAGGGCACCGACGTTAGCCAGGCTGAGCCCGGTATCGCGGGGGGTGTTGGCCAGTGCAGCGACCAGCGCCGACGCCGCGGGCTGGCTTGTGGTGCCGGCCAGGGACGCAGATGCCACGTCAACGGCATCCACGCCAGCGTCAACAGCAGCCAGCAAAGTGGCAAGCTGGCCACCCGCGGTGTCATGGGTGTGCAGGTGCACCGGCAGGTCGAAGCGCTCACGCAGGGCAGAAACCAGCTTCGCGGCCGCAGCGGGACGCAGGAGGCCCGCCATGTCCTTGATGGCAAGAATGTGGGCACCGGCGTCGACAATCTTCTGGGCGAGATTCAGGTAGTAGTCGAGGGTGTAGAGGTCCTCGTTCGGATCCAGGAGATTGCCTGTGTAGCAGAGAGCCACCTCAGCGACGGCAGTCCCCGTTGCACGCACGGCCCGAATTGCGGGGGCCATCTGGTTGACGTCGTTGAGGGCGTCAAAGATACGGAAGATGTCAATGCCCGTAGCGGCAGCCTCGTTAATGAAGGCCTCCGTCACCTCTTCCGGGTACGGGGTGTAGCCCACGGTATTGCGACCGCGGAGCAGCATCTGGATACAAGTGTTAGGCAACGCCTTGCGCAATGCGGCGAGGCGGTCCCACGGGTCCTCACCTAGGAAGCGGAGCGCGACATCATACGTTGCGCCACCCCAGGCCTCCACGGAAAGCAGCTCAGGCATGAGTGCCGTCACTGCCGGGCCGGCGGCCACGAGGTCACGGGTGCGCACGCGTGTTGCCAGGAGGGACTGGTGGGCATCGCGGAACGTGGTGTCCGTGACAGCCAGCGCCTGCTGCTCACGCAGGGCCTTGGCAAAGCCCTCCGGCCCAAGTTCGATCAACTTCTGGCGCGAACCGGACGTGGGAACCGGGCCATCGATCGCCGGCAGCTTTCTGGCAGGGTCAGAATGGACAGCAAGCTCGCCGTTGGGCTTGTTGACGGTGACCTCAGCCAACCAGGTGAGCAACTTGGTGCCACGGTCTGCAGAAATGTGCGACTTCAGCAGTTCAGGGCGCTTGTCGATGAAGTCCGTGGCCACGTTCCCGGCGTTGAAGTCCGGATCCGCGAGGACAGCCTGCAGGAATGGAATGTTGGTGGACACGCCACGGATACGGAACTCAGCCAAACCACGACGCGCGCGGGCTACAGCCGCAGGGTAGTCACGGCCACGACAGGTCAGTTTCACCAGCATGGAGTCGAAGTGCGGGCTGATCTCGGCACCCGAGTAGACCGTACCGCCGTCGAGCCTGACACCGGCGCCACCGGCGGAACGGTAGCCGGTGATCTTTCCAACGTCAGGACGGAATCCGTTGGACGGGTCCTCAGTGGTGATACGGCACTGCAGCGCTGCGCCCTTGATGGACACCGAATCCTGGCTCAGCCCCAGGTCCGCAAGGGTTTCCCCGGACGCGATACGCATCTGAGCCTGCACGAGGTCAACGTCGGTGATTTCCTCTGTGACGGTGTGCTCCACCTGGATGCGGGGATTCATCTCAATGAAGACGTGCTGGCCGGCCCGCTCCCCTTCCGTGTCCACCAGGAACTCCACGGTTCCGGCGTTGACGTAGTTCAGGGCCTTGGCGAATGCTACGGCGTCGCGGTAAAGAGCCTGGCGAATGTTCTCATCCAGGTTCGGTGCGGGCGCAATCTCCACCACCTTCTGGTGGCGGCGCTGAAGCGAACAGTCACGCTCGAAGAGGTGCATGACGTTGCCTTCGGCGTCGGCCAGGATCTGCACTTCGATGTGGCGGGGACGCAGAACTGCCTGCTCAAGGAACATGGTGGGGTCGCCGAAAGCTGCGTCAGCTTCACGCATGGCGGACTGCAATGCTTCGGGCAGGGCTTCGCGCGTCTCAACGCGCCGCATGCCACGGCCGCCACCGCCGGCAACGGCCTTGGCGAAGATGGGGAAGCCGATCTCGTCGGCGGCAGCGATGAGCTCGTCAAGGTCCTTGGAAGGCTTGCTCGACTTCAGAACCGGGACGCCGGCCTTACGGGCAGCTTCCAGGGCGGCAACCTTGTTACCTGCGAGCTCCAGGACCTCAGCGGGCGGGCCGACGAAGGTAATGCCTGCTGCCTTGGCAGCGCGGGCGAGATCCGGGTTCTCGGAGAGGAAGCCATAGCCGGGGTAAATGGCGTCAGCGCCGGCTTCTTTGGCAACGCGGACAACCTCCTCTACGTCCAGGTAGGCGCGGACGGGATGGCCCACCTCGCCGATCAGGTAAGCTTCATCGGCCTTCTGCCGGTGGATCGAGTTACGGTCCTCATGCGGAAAGACGGCTACGGTCTTGGCGCCCAGTTCATAACCAGCGCGAAACGCCCTGATCGCGATTTCGCCGCGATTGGCCACCAGAATTTTCGAAAACATACTTCTCCTGCATCATTGCGGGTGGATCGGTCGGTGGTCACAGTGTGTAGTGCCGCCAGCATCAAACACAAATCTTTGTGGCAACCATCACAAAGGAATCGTCATCTGGGCTGTATATGCGTGCGCGCGATCCGGCCGCATGCTATTGCCCCCCGTTATCCCCCAGCGGCCTGGCGCGTAGAAAGCGGGATTCGACCGCGATGCACCATATGATGTTCAGGGGGCTTCGGCAAGCCCCGGCTCCGGCGCTTCCGGAGCGAATCAGCGCGATACGGCAACCGGCGTTAGGTTTTGGGTTTTCAAGTGCAAGTAGTCAGCATCAGCAGCCTCAAGGGTGGAGTGGGAAAGACGTCCGTGACCACCGGTCTGGCGTCCGCGGCCCTCGCAGCCGGTATTCCCACGTTGGTAGTGGACCTCGATCCACACGCCGACGCCACCACGGCACTTGGCGTTCAGCCGGGCGGGCAACTCGACATCGGCCGAATGCTGAAAAGCCCCCGAAAAGCCAACCTCGCCGGCAATGTGGCCGGCAGCTCCTGGGTTTCCAACGGATCCAGCAACGGCACCTTGGACGTCGCAGTGGGTTCGGCCTTCACCGGAATCTATGATCGGCCGGATCTGGGCCGACGCGACCTTCGCAGGCTGTCAGCCGTCCTGGCAGGCACCACTAACTACGAACTCGTCCTGGTCGATTGCCCTCCGTCCCTCAACGGTCTGACGCGCATGGCTTGGAGCGCAAGCGATCGCGTAGTCCTCGTTGCAGAGCCCGGGCTCTTCTCGGTGGCCGGTACCGAACGCACCATGCGGGCCATTCAATTGTTCCGGCAGGAGTTCGCTCCCAACCTGGCCCCGGCAGGAATCGTGGCTAACCGGGTGCGCACCGGTTCGGCGGAACACACCTTCCGCTTGGCGGAAATGGAATCAATGTTCGGCGAACTGCTCCTGACGCCCCACATTCCGGAGCAGGCCAATTGGCAGCAGATCCAAGGTGCAGCACACTCGGTGCACCACTGGCCCGGAGACTCTGCCAAGAACGCTGCCAAACTCTTTGATGCCCTCCTCGGAAGCCTCTTGGCTGGACAATCCTCGACGCGCGACCGCCGACAGCGCTAAGCGCCTCCGCACGCTACACAAGAAGAAGGCCTCGTCCCCACAGGGACGAGGCCTTCTTTTGGCTGAATTCAGTGGTCCGGTGTTTAACCGATTCGGCGTGCGACGCGCCGCTTGCTCAGTTCGTCGTCGGGAAAGGACTGCTCAGCGGCATGCTCGCTCGGAAGCGCGGCCAGGCTTCCCTCAACTTCCCGCCATACGCGCCCCACGGCGATGCCGAAGACGCCCTGCCCGCCCTGTACGAGGTCGATGACCTCGTCCGCGGATGTACATTCGTAGACGCTCGCACCGTCGCTCATCAGCGTGATCTGCGCCAGGTCCTCGACGCCCCGCTCGCGAAGGTGTTCCACTGCACTGCGGATCTGCTGGAGGGAGACGCCGGTATCAAGGAGACGCTTGACTACTTTCAGTACGAGGATGTCCCGGAAGCCGTAAAGACGCTGGGAACCGGAGCCCGCAGCGCCACGGACAGCAGGCTCGACCAGGCCGGTACGTGCCCAGTAGTCGAGCTGGCGGTAGGTGATGCCTGCAGCTTTGCATGCGGTGGGACCGCGGTAGCCCGCGTCCTCGTCCAGCACGGGAAGGTCCTCCGTGAAGAGCAAACCTTGGGCGCCGGATGCGGGCGCAGCAATGCCGGCAGAGGACTGCTTCAGCTCGCCTGCTTCGCCTTTCGGACTCACGTGACCTCCTTGTTCTCAGTTCCCTTGGGGACGGTGCATACTCTGATACAACGGCGAAATGCAGCAGTGTAATTCCCGCAAGTCCGCACCTTCCAGTGTGACTTGCGTGGGCAGTGTATGCAACGGGAACTTGATAACTTCGACGTTAGGCCCGTGAGGCGCCGAGGTCAAAGACCTTCGCTCCGAAATCCCGTCGTGTCGAAAGTTTCACCCTCCACTTTAGGCTTAGGGTGACTCAGCCTTCGAAATCTTCCGGTTCCACGTCGTCCAGGAACTCGCGGAAGCGACGCATCTCGCGCTCTTCGTCCACTGCGGGATCCGGCTCCGAGTCTTCACCTTCATCATGCTCGGTGATGCGGACACCGGCTTCTTCCATGACCGCATCGGCGCACCAGATACGGCATTTTGCTCTCAACGCCAAGGCCAAGGCATCCGAAGCCCTTGAACTAACCACCGTGCCGTCGTCGAACTGCAGCTGCCCGTAGAAGATGTTGTCTTCCACAGCCACAATGTTCACGCTGATGATGGAATGGCCCAAGGATTCGACAACATCAACCAAGAGATCATGCGTCATAGGCCGCGGTGGGACAACGCCCTGCTGCGCCAACGCGATGGCACTGGCTTCAGGCGTGCCGATCCAGATCGGAACATGCCGTTCACCATTGATCTCCCGCAGGAGTACCAGCGGCTGGTTGGACGGCAGTTCAATCCGGACACCGACGATTTCGACTTCGATCATCAGCTGTCCATCCGGGAGATACGGTCGTGCACCAAGGCCCTGTGCAGGGTGAGGCAGAGATCGCTGATCTCACGGGCAGCCTCGGCGGCACGAGCCTGCGAGGCAGCGTCCCGCCGCGACGTCAGCGGCGCAACAGCGCGTTCCACCAAGCCGAACTCCCGCTCAGCCGCAGCCTGGAAGGGCCGAAGGTGGCGTGGCTCGAGGCCGTGTCCTTCCAGTTGGACACAGGCCCGGGCTACCTGAAGTGCGTGTTCGTCGAACTTGCCGCCCACGTGGGTGATCAGTCCAAAGCTCAGGAGGGATTCAAGCAAGGGCAAACTGGCACCCGACTCGGCGCGCAACTGCTCCTCGGTGAGGGCACGGGCCCGCCCTTGCACTTCCGCTGCCATTTCCGCCGAGACCACCCTGGGCGAAACGGTAACACCCGGAGGGAGATTTTCCGGCCTCTCACCGCGGTCGATGGCATCGAGATAATCCTTAATGACCTTCAGCGGCAGGTACTGATCACGCTGAAGGGCCAGGACGAAACGGAGCCGCTCAACATCACCGTCCGAGTACTGCCGGTAACCCGCAGGAGTCCTCTTGGGGTTAATGAGGCCCTTTTCCTCCAGGAAACGAATCTTGGACGCCGTCATACCGGGAAAGTCGTCGCTCAGCTGGGCAAGGACTTCCCCGATATTCAGGACCTGCGGTCCGCGGCGGTCCTGCTGGGCCATAGCCACAGGCAGATACCCCGTCAGACTTGGCCTGCTGCGCGAACAGGGCTCAGGTAGTAGGTCAACCGGAACTTGCCGATCTGTACCTCGTTGCCGCTCTTCAGCTGCACGCGGTCCACACGGTCGTGGTTGACGTACGTTCCGTTAAGGCTCCCCATGTCCACCAGCTCAAAACCGGACGCCGTCCGGATGAACTGAACATGCTTGCGGGAAACCGTGACATCATCCAGGAAGATGTCGGCATCCGGGTGCCGCCCAGCCGTGGTGGTGTCCGCATCCAGCAGGAAACGAGCGCCGGCGTTGGGCCCACTGTGCGCAATGAGCAATGCTGAGTTCGGCGGAAGTGCGTCTACGGATGCACGCTCTTCAGGAGCCAACTTGGGGGCAATGCTGGGCTCGTCCCACGTTGGCGTGATGCTGATCGAGGTGGTCTCCGACGTCGGCTGTTCCTCCGCGCCGTTCCCGACATTGGCTTGATTCTGTTCGCCGCCAACCATGGAATTTCCTCCTCATCCGCCGGCAGTTCCAAACCCTGCCGGCCACTTCCGCCTCCCGGTACCGCCGGGCAAATCGGTTGCTGGCCCGCCGTCCCGCTTTCCCCGTTATGGGAAAGCGGCCTGACGGGCCAGATAACTTTAGCCTACCTGTTGTTCGTACTCCGATGCACTGAGCAGGGAATCCACTGCATCAGCTTCTGCAAGCTTTACTTCAATTAACCATCCCTCGCCGTACGGGTCCGAGTTAATGAGGGCCGGATCAGTGTCCAGGGCATCATTTCGATTGGTGACTTCACCGGTCACCGGAGCGTAGATATCACTGACACTTTTAGTGGACTCCACTTCACCGACAACTTCATTGCCGGTGACTTTCGTCCCCGGTTCAGGCATCTGGGCGTAGACAACGTCACCCAAGGCGTCCTGCGCAAAGTCGGTGATGCCAATGCGCACTACGCCATCGGCATCTGGAGCGGTAACCCATTCGTGTTCGGCGGTGTAGGAAAGTTCTTCCGGAATATTGCTCACTGGTGGCCTTTCATCGGGACATTTACGAACCTCGACGGCGGCCTTGCTGATGGCCACCGCTGAAAGTATAGGCACATTTCCCCTGCACCTCATGGGGTCTCTGCCATGATTGACCCATGACCGAACAAGCACAAGTACCAGCTCAGAAAAAGCGCAATTGGGGCGTAAAAATAATCCTGATCCTGGTGGCAGTACTTGTCGCTGTGGCCGCCTACTTCATCCTCGGGGCCATCCTTCCCCGCTGGTGGTCCGATGTCATCGCCGGACAGATCCGGCGCGACCTTGGAGCCAGCGTGCTGGTGGGAATGTTCTACGGCTTCGTCTTCACGTTCGTTCCGCTGCTCGTAGCATGGCAAGCCACCCGCAAAGCGGTGTCCTGGCCATGGAAAATCGCTATTGTCCTGGTGGCCGTCGCCATCGCGACGCCCAACCTGCTCACCGCCGGAATCGCCTTCGGCAGCACGGAGTCAGCCCACGCCGGCCAACGGACCTTGAGCGTGGATGCCGGATTCTTCACAACCTGGACAGCCATTTCCGCTGTTGCCGCCGTGGTGGTCTTCATTGCAGTCACAATTCTCTGGGCACTGTGGCGCCGTAGGGGCAAGCAAATGAAAGTGCTCAGGCAAGCAGAGAACCAACGCGTCAAGTCTGCGAAGAATGCCGAAACACAAGCGCAGGACATCACTCCCAACGCCTAGGACGACGAAAGCCCGCCATGGCATGTCCATGGCGGGCTTTCGTCGTTTTGCGGCCCTGCTTACAGTCCGGCGTCAGGCGACGGTGGCCTCACGCGGTTCGCGTTCGACGTCGGGAGTTACAACAGGCGCCGCCACTCCCCTACGCTTTGCTGCTGCCGCGGCCGCCAGCATGACCAGCAGTGCGGCAACCGTAATTCCGGCTCCAGCCCAGATGGGCGAGGTGTAGCCGAGGCCGGCGGTGATGGTAACGCCGCCGAGCCAGGCCCCGAGCGCGTTGCCAAGGTTGAACGCGCCGATGTTCGCACCGGATGCGAGCGTTGGTGCCGTAGAGGCAAAGTGCATCACGCGCATCTGGAGGCCCGGTACGGTGGCAAATCCGAAGCCACCCATGAGCGCCAGCGACACCAAAGTGGCGATGCTGCTGGAAGCGGTGAGGGCGAAGAAGACCAGCACCGCCACGAGTCCGGCAAGGATGACGACGAGGGACTTGTCCAAAGCTTTGTCGGCGGCCTTGCCGCCGAGGAAGTTGCCAACAAACAGGCCGCCTCCGAAGAGCACCAGGAGCCACGGCACGGCGCCGGACTCGAATCCGGACACCTCGGTGAGAGTGAAGGCAATATAGGTGAAGGCGCCGAACATTCCGCCGAATCCGAGGATGGTCACAATGACGGAGAGCCACACCTGACCGGACTTGAACGCGCCCAACTCGCTGCGGAGACCCTTGGTTGGTTCCGTGCTGGCTTTGGGGACCATCAGGGCAATGCCGATCAGCGCCACGACGCCGATGGCGGTGATCGCCCAGAAAGTAGAGCGCCAACCGAAGTTCTGGCCCAGCAGCGTTCCAAAGGGAACACCCAGCACGTTGGCCGCAGTGAGGCCGGTGAACATGATGGCGATGGCCCCGGCCTTCTTGTGTGCCGGCACCAGGCTCGCGGCAACTACGGAACCGATGCCGAAGAACCCGCCATGGCAGAGTGCAGCGATGACGCGGCCGATCATCATGGCCGCGTAGCTGTCTGCTATTGCGGACAGGAAGTTGCCGGCGATGAACAATACAAGCAAGCCGATGAGGACCGGCTTTCGCGGCAGCCTGGTGACTGCCGCCGTCACCAGAAGTGCACCAACGGTAACGCTGAGGGCATAGCCGGAGATGAACCAGCCTGCCGAAGCCTCACTGACCTGGAAGTCGGCGGCAACTTCCGGCAAGAGGCCCATGATGACGAATTCGGTCAGTCCAATACCGAATCCTCCGAGGGCAAGGGCAATCAACCCTGCGGGCATATGGAGCTCCTTTAAAGTTTGGTTCCGACCAGAAGTGGAAGTGCGTCATCGGGAACCGTAGAATATTAGTTGCAGACGCTCTATATATAGTTGCACACGCTAGTTACTTGCGCAAGCAACTACTTTTAGTGCGTCCTGGGTTACACGACATCAAGGCAGGAGCACAGCAGACATGGGCATCAAGGATGACGCCGTAGAAGTAAGGGCACAGGGCTGGCGAACCCTTGCCGCCCTGCACGGAAGCATCGAGGCAGAGCTGGAGAAAGCTCTCCAGGCCTCCAGCGAGCTTTCGGTGGTGGAGTACACGGTGCTGGATGCCCTGAGTCGCCAGGACGGCTGGCACATGCGGATGCAGCAGCTGGCACGCGCCACCGCCCTGTCCAGCAGTGCTACCACCCGTCTGGTCAATCGCCTTGAGGACAGGGGGCTACTCACACGCATCCTTTGCGCCGACGACCGCCGCGGCATTTACACCGAACTGACAGTGCCCGGACAGAAGCTCCTCGAGGCGGCCAAACCTGTGCACGACCAGACCCTTGCCTCGGCTCTTGAGGCGGCAGAGTCTGTCCCGGAGCTGGAACCGCTTGTGAGGGCGCTCGGCGCGCTGCAGAAGGTCTAGCCCGATCCCGGTCTTGTTTGAATTTCCCGGCGTTCAGCGCAGGGTGATCCGAATAAGACCGGGACCAAACCATACGTTAACGACCAAAGGCCGGAATCACCGTGTTTCCACGTGATTCCGGCCTTTATGGTCGGGCTGACAGGATTTGAACCTGCGACCCCTTGACCCCCAGTCAAGTGCGCTACCAAGCTGCGCTACAGCCCGCTGGTTCTACCGTTCTCCGCCTAAGTTTTCCTCCGAAGAGTCCCACCTAAGCAGTCCGGCCGAACCACCTCCAAAAGCTTACACGAAGTTGGAGGTCGGAGACGCCATCACAGCCAAAGTGCGCTGTGATGCCCGTCTCACTTAGCGCTTCTTGCCACGCTTCTCGCGGACGCGCATGTTGACCTCGATGGGTGTGCCCTCGAAGCCGAACGTTTCGCGGAGGCGACGTGTGATGAAGCGTCGGTATCCGGGGTCCAGGAAACCGGTGGTGAACAGCACGAACTTCGGCGGGCGGCTGGATGCCTGGGTGCCGAAGAGGATGCGCGACTGCTTTCCGCCACGGACCGGGTGCGGGTGCGCCGCGACGAGCTCGCCAAGGAACGCGTTGAGGCGTCCGGTGGGGATACGGCGGTCCCAGCTCTCCAGCGCGATATCCAGCGCAGGGACCAGACGGTCCTTGTGCCAGCCGGTCTTGGCCGAGATGTTGACGCGGGGAGCCCACTCCACGTGGGCCAGGTCCTGCTCGATTTCACGCTCCAGGTAACGGCGGCGTTCGTCGTCCAGCAGGTCCCACTTGTTGAACGCAAGCACCAGCGCACGGCCGGACTCAATGGCCAACTGCAGGATACGGACGTCCTGCTCGCTGAGGACCTCGTCGACGGCAAGAAGCACGACGGCGACCTCCGCCTTTTCGAGGGCGGCCTGCGTACGCAGGGAAGCGTAGAAGTCGGCGCCCTGTGCCATGTGCTGGCGGCGGCGGATACCTGCGGTGTCCACGAAGCGCCACGTGCGGTCGCCAAGCTCGATGAATTCGTCAACGGGGTCGCGGGTGGTGCCGGCCAGCGGATCCACCACAACGCGCTCGGAGCCTGCGAGCTTGTTCAGCAGGGAAGACTTACCAACGTTCGGGCGGCCGATCAGGGCGATACGGCGGGGACCGCCGGAACGCTCCACACCGTCCACCAAGGAGTACTCGGGCAGGGTGTCCATGACGTGGTCCAGGAGGTCGGCAACACCACGGCCGTGCAGGGCCGAAACCGGATACGGCTGGCCGAAGCCCAATCCCCACAGTGCAGCGGAATCGGCCTCCTGTGCGAAGTCGTCCACCTTGTTGGCCACCATAATGACCGGCTTCTTGCTCTTGCGGAGCATCTTCATGACGCCCTCATCAGTGGCGGTCGCGCCAACGGCAGAGTCAACGACGAAAAGCACGGCGTCAGCAAGCTCAACGGCCATTTCGGCCTGCTCGGCTACGCGGGCGTGGATGCCCTTGGCGTCGTGCTCCCAACCACCGGTGTCCACCAGCGTGAAGTTGCGGCCGTTCCAGCGCGCCGAGTACATGACACGGTCGCGGGTAACGCCCGGGGTGTCCTCAACAACGGCTTCGCGGCGGCCAAGGATGCGGTTAACCAGTGTGGACTTGCCAACGTTCGGGCGACCGATGATGGCCAAAACCGGATCCAGCTTGAGGGGACCTTCTTCGCCTTCATCGCCGTATTCGCCGCTGAGCAGCGCAGCATCTTCTTCGTCGAGTTCGTAATCGTCCAGGCCGGCCCGGAGGGTGGCCGCGCGGAGCTCGGCCTCGTCGTCGTCCAGGGCCGCCAGGTTTTCCGCCACCTGGTCGGTGCCGGTGGGCGTGTATTCGTCGTCGCCGGCTCCGTGGAGGCCGGATTTTTGAGTCGTATCGCTCATTGCACTTTCCTTAGTGGTGGTCTGCCGGCGTCCCGGCTACTGCTGTATGGCGGTGCTGCGAAGTGG
Organism: Paenarthrobacter sp. NPDC090517; assembly: GCF_044769165.1. NCBI lineage: Bacteria > Bacillati > Actinomycetota > Actinomycetes > Micrococcales > Micrococcaceae > Paenarthrobacter > Paenarthrobacter sp. NPDC090517. The sequence goes on from NZ_JBIVXN010000003.1 coordinate 404,467, forward strand.
TTTCGCCGGGCGCAGGTTCCAGGGGAAGGCCCTGGCCTGTAGCCCGGATGGCGTCCTGGACGTGTTCGGCCAGGGCTTCACGGATCTCCGCAGCCGCCCTGTCCATTGAAACACGCCCGGGTTCGCCCTTCCGGCGCTTCACCGTGATGGGTTCGCCGAAGCTGACATGGAGCTTACGGCGGGGTTTGGGGATATGGTCTCGATGCTCATCACCTTGGCGGGTTCCCAGGATGGCCACGGGGATGACGGTAGCTCCCGAGTTGAGGGCGAGCCAGGCAACTCCGTTACTGATGCTTTCGGCCGAGCCGCTCCCCCGCGTTCCTTCGGGAAGAATCCCTACGCAACGACCGGCGTCGAGCAGTTTCTTGCCGACATGCAGGGCGGTACGGTCACCGGCGCGGTCCACAGGTATCTGTCCGGATCCCCTCAGGACAGCACCCGGAAAGCCCTTAAACATCTCTTTCTTAACGAGGATATGCATGGGGCGCGGCGATGCACCGAACATCACAGGCCCATCAAGGAAGCTGATGTGGTTCGCAGCAAATATCACGGGTCCGGCAGCGGGAACATTGCTTTTGCCCGCCACGCTGGTCCTGTAGATGACGTGATCCAGGAACCAACCAACCGGCCGGCTCCACATCTTGCTCCCTACAGGGGGGAGCTGATTCTCAGTCACCATAGATAACCTTGCTCACGATTGCCAAGGCGGTCTGCACGGTTTCCTCAAAGTTCAGTTCCGAAGAGTCGAGTGTCACCACGCCGTCGGCCGCTTGGGTGAAATTCACTACCGTTGAGTCCTTGGCGTCACGCTGGATTACCTGGGCCTTGAGCTGTTCTTTCGTCTGCGTGCCGCCCAACTGGATCCCACGGCGTCGCATCCTGGCTTCCTCGCTGGCGGTCAACAGCATTCGGACCTCAGCATTGGGGACGACGACGGTGGTGATGTCGCGTCCCTCCACCACCATGCGGCGGTGGTGCTGATCGATCAGCTCACGCTGGCGACGGATCAGCTCGGTGCGGGCACCGAGTGTAGTGGCGACAGCACTGACCGACGAGGAGATCAAAGGATCCCGGATTTCGTCCGTGATGTCCGTGCCGTCAACGGCCACATACTCCGTGGCAGTAGTGGTACTGATCTCCAGCGGCATGACTTTGGAAGCCTGTTCCACCGCAGCGCCATCCTGGAGGTCAACACCGGTCTTGAGGCAGTACCACGTCAGCGCCCGGTACATCGCACCGGTATCCAGGTACGCCAGTTTCAAACGTCGGGCAAGTTCCTTGCTGACGCTGGACTTGCCGGACCCTGAAGGGCCGTCGATTGCGATCACGAGCGGCTTGCCGGGACGGGCAACTGTTTCCGGGCCAAAAAATTCACGCGTCATTACTGAAGTACCCGCCATCCACGGTCAGTCAAAGCTTCAACAAGGAGGTCATGCTTGCTCGGAAGCACGGAAAGCTCCACCATGCCCACGTTCTGTCCCGACGAATGGTCGAGCCGAAGGTCTTCAAGGTTCACCCCGATCTCGCCGATCTCCGTGAGGAGGTGCGCGATCTGGCCAGGCTTGTCATCCACCAGGATGGTGAGCCATGAGTACGCCTGAGGAGGTCCGCCGTGCTTGCCAGGAATCCGGGCCTGCCCTGCGTTCCCCTCGCTGATCAGCTGGGCAAGGTCAAGCCGCGCACCGGGAGCGAGCGGTTCTTCCAAGGTACCGATCAATCGGTTCAGGTCCTCGCGCACACCGTGCAGGATGGACACCACCTTCTCCGCGTTGCCGCCCAGGATCTGTACCCAGAGGGTAGGATCGCTGGCTGCAATGCGGGTAGTGTCCCGGAGTCCGTTGCCTGCCAAGGAGAGGGCATGCAGCGGCGTGCCTTGCAGACGGCTCGCCAGAAGGGAAGACATGATCTGCGGCAGATGCGACACCAACGCCACGGCTTCATCGTGCTCGTCCGCAGTGAACTGGGAAACGATCGCTCCCAGATCCCCCGCAAGCGAACGTGCAGCCTGAAGTGCAGCATCCGACGTTTCTTCGGAAGGGCAAATCACCCAGGGCATGGAGGTGAAAAGCTCTCCCCTGGCGGCAACCGGGCCGGATTTCTCCCTGCCTGCCATGGGATGGGTACCCACATAGCGGGCAAGGTCCACGCCGCGTTCCCGCAGTTGCGCCTGGATGGCGGCTTTAACGCTGGCAATATCGACCACCACAGCGGACGGGTAGTCCGCCAGTGCCTTCTGCACGACGTCTGCAGTAACATCCGGCGGAGCCGCGACAACTACCAATTGGGGATCTTCATCCAACTCCCCCAACGGACGTCCCGCACCGATATCCACCGCAACCGCCTGGTTGGTGGGCGACGGATCGAAAAGGAAAACCGGGACCCCGCGCCCACGCAAGCCCAGGCCGATGCTGGCGCCAAGCAAGCCTGTACCGAGGACGACGACCGGGCCATCAAGATGGCCCCGGCCGTGCGTACCGAATGCCGACATGCCCTAGAGTCCCACCGATGCCAGGAGGTGTCCGACTTCCTGCCTGCCCAAGTTACGGATGCTGCCCTGGCGCTGGTCGCCCAAGCCAATGGGACCCACCTTCACGCGGACAAGACGCTCCACCGGGAACCCGACGGCGTCGAACATGCGGCGCACGATGCGGTTCTTGCCCGAGTGCAGGACAACCTCGATCAGGACGTGGCCCGGAGTGGAGTCCACCAAGCGGAAGGAATCCACCGCAGCTACGCCGTCTTCAAGCTCGACGCCGTTCTTCAGCTTTGCGCCCACGCCTTGCGGGAACGGGCCACGCACCTGGACCAGGTACGTCTTGGGTACCTCATACGAAGGGTGCGTCAAGCGGTTGGCGAGTTCGCCGTCGTTTGTCAGCAGCAGCAGTCCCTCAGTGGCGACATCGAGGCGGCCGACGTGGAACAGGCGTTCGCCCTTGTTCTTATTGTTCTTGAGGAAGTCGCTGATGCAGGGACGGCCCTCGGGGTCCTCCATGGTGGAAACGACGCCCTTGGGCTTGTTGAACACCATGTAGACAAGGGTTTCGTCCAGCTGGATCCGGATGCCATCGACGTGGATCACGGCGGACGTTGGGTCCACTCGCATACCAAGTTCGGTGGTAACCACGCCATCAACTTCGACGCGTCCTTCGAGGATCATTTCCTCGCACACACGGCGTGAGGCCACGCCAGCCTGTGCCATGACCTTCTGCAGGCGAACGCCGTCAACATCGTGAAGATCGGACTGCGGGACTTCCTGGCGCGGACCGCGGTTGCGACCCGGCTTCCGGATGGGGCCCAGGTTCTGGCCGAAGCGTTCGCTGCCGAAGGCTTTGGAGCCGTACTGCCGCGCAGGCTTCGCCTTGGGCTTCAGGGCCCCCGGAGTGCCCGGGGCTTTGCCGAAGCCGGGCTTGTTGGAGCCTGGCTTGCGGAAGGGCTTCGCGGGCCTGGCTGCCTGGCCGCGATCGTAATCGCCCGCAGTTGTGGGGTTGTCAGGATCGAAAGGGGCCGCTTCGCGCGGCTTCGATGCCTTGAAGGGGCGTCCTTCGCCCTGGGTGAAGTTGCGCTTTCCAGCGCCGGCGCTGCCGCCGCGGCCCGAGAAGCCGCCGGCGTTGGAGCGGCCGGTGCCGCCCTTGGCCTCATTGCGTCCGGAGCTGTTGCGTCCCGAACCGTTACGTGGTGAACTCTGGCGTCCCGCCTGTGTCATGACCCGTCCTTGTGTAGTAATGGCCGGCAATTTGGTGTTGAAATCAACACTAGCCAGCCGGGCAGACATCGTCTGCCCCTTGTCGCTGTGCACCTGGTCAGGTGCCGTGAATCAGTATGAAGTTTTGCTGCAGTGCCGATGTGGGCCGTAGCTACATCCGGCTTGCGTCGTAGTACTCGTCGATCCCTTCCAAACCCGGAAGGTGCGGCGAAAGCTGTGGCAATTCAGCCACCGAGCCGATGCCCATCCGTTCCAGGAAGTACGAGGTTGTCCGGTAAAGGACTGCTCCCGATTCGGGATCGTTTCCGGAGTCCTCGATCAAACCCCTCTGGGTAAGCGTCCGGACTACGGAATCGACGTTGACGCCGCGAATGGCGGACACCCGAGCCCTGGAGACCGGTTGCCGGTAAGCAATTACCGCCAGGGTCTCAAGCGCTGCCTGAGTAAGCCTGGTGGTCTGGCCCTCGAGGACGAACCTGCCCACGATGTCAGCAAATTCCGACCGTGAGTAGATCCGCCACCCGCCGGCGACGTTCCGCAATTCAAAACCCCGGGGTGCAGTACTGGCAGCGGCAAAGCCGACAGCATCCACGTCCGGGGCTTTAACAGTATAGCCGCTATACTCCCGCTGCAGGTCCTGCAGCAAATCCTCGACGACGGCGACCGTCACGTTGAGTCCGGCGGCCAGCTCTTCCGAGGTGGCCGGCTCATCAATGACCATAAGGACCGCCTCCAGCGCTGCCCGTGCACCGCCGGGCAGGGCTTCCAGTTCAGCCAAGCCGTCCTTGACTGCTTCCTGCTCACTCACTGGCGCCATCCCCGCTTCAATCTGTTTCTGTTCCTGATTCGTACTCCTCGCTCAGGCTGGAACTGTCCCAGCCGGCGTCATCACCTGTCCACCGAACGGTCAGCTCAGCCAACGGCCCAGGCTGTTCGAACGCGACCACGCGGTCGCGGAACATCTCCAGCAACGCCAGGAAACGTGCCACCACCACCAAAGTAGTTTCGGCGTCGGCAATCAGCGCCTGGAAGGACAGCGGCGCGCCCAGCTTCAAGCGGTAGCCCATGATTTCGGCTTGTTCCTTGACGCTCACCGGCGGAGCATGGAGATGGTCCAAGCCCACCTCGGCAGGAGCGGAATCCTTGGGTTTCAGTGCTTTGGCGGCAAGTTCCGCGAACTGCTCCGGCGTGTGCCGCCATACGAGCTCTGGAAGCAGCGCGGCGAAATGCCCTTCCAGCGCAACCTGCCGCGGGTACCTACGGCCTTCCTGTTCCAGTGTCCCGCCCAGGATCCCGGCGATCTCCTTGAAAGCCTTGTACTGGAGCAGACGGGCGAACAGCAGGTCCCTCGCCTCCAGGAGAGCGATATCCTCAGCGTCCTCCACCTCCCCGGCAGGCAGGAGGCGCGCCGCCTTCAAATCCAGCAGCGTTGCAGCTATCACCAGGAACTCGCTGGCTTCATCCAGCGCCCAGTCCTCCCCCAACTGCTGAAGGCGCCTGATGTACTTGATGAATTCATCGGTGACCGTGGCCAACGCCACCTCGGTGATATCCAGCTTGTGCTTGGAAATGAGGCCGAGCAAAAGATCAAAGGGGCCCGTGAAGTTAGCGAGCCGTACCTCAAAGCCGGCCTTACGGGCTTCGGAGGTACCGGCGTCGGGCTTATCCGTTTGAACAGGCGTATCGGTTTGAGCAGGCGTATCGGTTTGAACAGGCGCCTCCGTTTGAGCAGGCGACGCCAGGTCCGCTTCAGCGGTGGGGGCGAATGACGGTCCCACCGTCCGCTAGGGCGCGCCGCCGCGCGAAATCAGTTCCTTGGCAAGACGGCGGTAAGCGTCGGCGCCGATGTGGTTTCCGGCGTAGCTGGTGATGGGTTCCGCGGCCACGGTGGCATCTGCAAACTTGATGGAACGCTTGATGACCGTCTCGAAGACCTTGTCCCCGAATGCCTCCACCAAGCGCGAGATGACCTCGCGGCTGTGCAGGGTGCGGGCGTCGTACATGGTGGCCAGGACGCCGTCCACCTGCAGGCGCGGGTTGAGGCGGTCCTGTACTTTCTCGATGGTTTCCACCAGGAGTGCGACGGCGCGCAAGGCGAAGAATTCACAGATCAGCGGGATGATGACGCCGTGGGCTGCAGTCAACGCGTTTACTGTCAGCAGGCCCAACGACGGCTGGCAGTCGATCAGTACGACGTCGTAATCGTCCTCAACGCTCTTAAGCGCGCGGTCCAGGACCTGCTCGCGGGCTACCTCGTTGACGAGCTGGACTTCGGCAGCGGATAGATCAATGTTGGCGGGCAAGAGGTCAACACCCTCAACACCGGTCTGCTGGATGGCATCACGGATGTTTACTTTGCGGTCCATCAGCACGTTGTAGACGGTGAGGTCGAGCTCGTGCGGGTTTGCCCCGAGGCCGGCGGAAAGCGCCCCTTGGGGGTCAAAGTCCACCAACAGCACACGCCGGCCATACTCTGCGAGCGCAGCCGCCAGGTTGATCGTGGAGGTGGTTTTACCCACGCCACCCTTTTGATTGACCATGGCAATGACTCTCGCCGGTCCGTGGGAGGCCAGTGGAGCGGGTTCCGGGAATTCGCGGTGAGGACGGCCCGTGGGCCCCATGATGGCGTCTTCCAGATCGAGCTCGGTGCCTTCCAGCGTAGCTGTTCCCCGTTCGATGCTCACGTATCTAACCACTCTTTCGACGACGATCTTCCCTGCCGCTGCGCCCCCGGCGACAGCGCTGCTACCCCTTTAGGCTACAGCGCCCGACACGGTTATTTGGGGAACTTGACATTGGTCGATTCCTGAGCCTTGACCCTCTGGTTGAGGTCGAAGGTTGACCGGATGATCGCATCCGGCTGAAGGGAACAGCGAAGGCCGGCACCTGGTGGGGTGCCGGCCTTCGCGCTACCGTACTGCGTTGGAGCTGATCCTGTTAGACGGTGGCCTTTTCGCGGTTTTCCACCTCGGGTGCGGCCTCTTCTTCGCCGCCGTGGGCGATCATGGTCTGCTCGTCGAAGGGCTCACTACCGGAGAGGACACGCTCCACCTGGCCGTTGTCGATTTCCTTCACCCAGGTGCCGATGAGGACTGTGGCAACTGCGTTGCCGGTGAAGTTGGTCAAGGCGCGGGCCTCGGACATGAAGCGGTCGATTCCAACGATCATGCCTACGCCACCCAAGAGCTCCGGCTTGTGTGCCTGGAGACCGGCAGCAAGGGTGGCAAGTCCGGCACCCGTAACGCCTGCAGCGCCCTTGGAAGCGATGATCATGAAGACCAGCAGGGAGATCTGGGCACCGAGATCCAACGGTGTGCCCATGGCGTTGGCCACGAAGAGCGATGCCATGGTCAGGTAGATCGCCGTGCCGTCGAGGTTGAAGGAGTAGCCCGTGGGGACGGTGACGCCGACAACCGGCTTGGAGACACCCAGGTGCTCCATCTTGGCGATCAGGCGGGGCAAGGCTGCCTCGGAGGAAGAGGTGGAGAAGATCAGGAGGTATTCGCGGGCCAAGTACTTCATGAGCTTGAAGATGTTCACGCCTGCCACTGCGCGGAGCAGCGTACCGAGGATAACCACGATGAACAGGGCGCAGGTTACGTAGAAAGCAAGCATCAGGGTGAACATGCTGAGGATCGCCTGCGCGCCGGTGGCACCAACGACGGCGGCGATGGCGCCGAACGCTCCAACCGGGGCCAGCCACATGATCATGATGAGGATGCGGAACACGAGGCGCTGTCCGTGACCGATGGCGGTGAGGATGGGTGCACCCTGTTTCCCCATCTTCTGAAGTGCAAAACCGACCAGGATGGCGGCTAGAAGGGTGGGCAGGACCGGGATGTCGCCGGGGATGATTCCCAGGAGGAAGTCCACTGTGCTGTTGGTATCGGCCTTCTTGGTGGGGTCGTACGGGGTCAGCTTGAGCCCCTCGCCCGGGTGGATCAGGTTGCCCACCACCAAGCCGATGGCGAGGGCAAACGTGGACATTGCCACGAAGTAGCCCAGGGCGAGTCCCCCCACCTTGCCAACGGTTGCGGCCTTGGCAATAGAGCCGATGCCCAGGACGATGGTGCAGAAGATGACCGGGGCAATCATCATCTTGATGAGCTTGATGAAGCCGTCGCCGAGCGGCTTGAGGGACTTGCCGACCTCGGGGAACATCAGGCCGACCACGGCGCCGAGCACTACGGCCAGGATGACCGCGATGTACAGGTAATGCGACTTGTCGAGCCCCTTGCGTCCACCTTTGGCGGCTACTGCCGACTCTCCTCGTTGAGAGGTCATGGGATTCTCCTTCTGGATACTGTGTAAGGCGCCGCGGTCCTGCACTGATGTCCAATCCGCTGCCCTTGTGTGATATCCATCATTGAGCCGCAGGTGACACACATCACCGTTGCGGTCATATTGGTCATGGGAGGCCCACGTGTTTCACAGCTGGAGCATCGCCCGCCGCTTGTTCGTGGCGAATCTGTTATTCGTCCTGGTGCTGACGGCGGTCTTCGGCGCGTTCTCCGTGGTGGAAGCCAGGGACAGGGCCTATGACGAAGCCGGCGGAAGAATGCAGGCGATCGCCACATCCCTGGCCAACAATCCCCTTGTCCTGGAAGCCTCTTCCATGACTGATCCCTCAGCCATCCTCCAGCCCTATGCGCGGGAAGTCATGGACGACGCCGATGCTGATTTCATCACCATCATGGCTCCGGACAGGACACGCTGGACCCACCCCCGGACCGAGGAACTGGGTAAGCCCTACATAGGGACCATAGAGCCAGCCCTCGGCGGTGAAACCTTCACCGAAGTTACTGCTGGAACCTTGGGTCCCTCGGTCCGAACCATCGCTCCCGTCAAGGACGCCGGCGGAAGCGTCAAAGCCCTGGTGGCTGCCGGCATCACGGTCCGCACCGTGGACACCGACGTTGCCGAGAGGCTGGGAGTGATCGGCGGAATTGCCTTGGTGGTGTTGGTCTTCGGTTCCTTCGCGTCGTGGCTGCTTGGAAGATACCTTCGATCAGTTACCCGCGGCTGGGGGCCCGAGCAACTTGCACAACTGTTCGCGTACTACGAGTCCGTCCTCCACTCCGTCCGCGAAGGCGTGATCCTGATTGACACACACGGCAAGGCGGTGATGTACAACGACCAAGCCGCAGAGCTTCTGGGCCTGCAGCCGTCCGACGCCGACCGGTCCCCTGACGATGCCCCGAAACTCGCCGATCTTCCGTTCGATGGCAGCCTGCGGGCGCTGTTTGAATCGGGAAGGCCCGCACATGACGAAATCCACCTGACCGGTTCCCGGATCCTGGTGGTCAATCAAGCTCCGGCGGTCGGGCCGGTGCCTGAGCGGAGCCGGCAGAAACCCGCCGTCTACGGCACGGTGGCCACTATCCGCGACCGTACCGAGATCGAGTCCCTGGGCACGGAGCTCCAGACGATGAAGACCCTCTCCGATGCCCTGCGCGCCCAGACACATGAGCATGCGAACCGGCTCCATATGATCGTTTCCCTTCTGGAGCTGGGCCGTACTCCCCAGGCCTTGGACTTTGCCACCAAGGACCTTGAGCTCAGCCAGCAACTCACCGATGACATGGTGGCCTCCGTGGATGAGCCCGTCATGAGCGCCCTGGTGATGGGAAAGGCCGCGGAAGCCCACGAACGCGGCGTGGAACTGGTGGTCCGGACATCAGGCAGCTCCGGCGTGCGCGGCCTTGAGATCCAGGACCTGGTAACTATCCTCGGGAACCTGCTGGACAACGCGATTGACGCTGCCGCTGCCGGCGACTTTCCCCGGAAGGTGGAGCTGGACGTAGAAGCCGGGCCTGCCGCCGTCGAATTTACGGTGCGGGACTCCGGCAGCGGCATCAATCCGGGCTCCATCGATGACGTCCTGCAGTACGGCTTCAGCACGAAGTCCCCGGAAGGAAACCCGCAAGGTGCCCATGGCCGGGGCGTTGGCCTGGCCTTGGTGCGTCAGGCTGTGGAGCGGCTCAACGGTACGATGACCATCAGCAATCCCGGCGGAGCACAGTTCCATGTCTTGCTCCCCGCGCCGGATACCGAGGAAGAGAAGGCATGACAGAGATCCGTGTCCTGGTGGTGGAGGACGAGCCCATAGCCTCGGACGCCCACTCTGTCTACATTGGCCGGTTGGACGGCTTCACCTTGGTGGGGACGGCACCCGATGGCCAGTCGGCGTTGCGCATCCTGGGCGAATTTGCGGCGTCCGGTTCCCCCGTGGACCTCGTCCTGCTGGACATGAACCTCCCTGACCTTCACGGCCTGGACGTCGCCCGGCGCATGCGTTCCGCCGGGGTCTTTGCCGACATCATCGCCATCACTGCGGTCCGTGAACTGAACATTGTCCGCAGCGCCGTGTCCATCGGCGTCGTGCAGTACCTCATCAAGCCGTTCACGTACGCCACTTTTGCCGACAAGCTCAGCAGCTACCGGACCTTCCGCGAACAGCTGGCGGGCTCGATGTCCGGCATTTCCAAAGCAGGGGCCTCGCAGAGTGACGTTGACCAGGCGTTCGCGAGTCTTCGTGCGCCCACGGAACTGCCGCTGCCAAAGGGACTCTCCGGGTCAACGCTGGAGTCAGTGAAGGACTTGGTGAGGGCGGGGCAGCGGCCGGTGTCCGCAAGTGAAGTCATGGACGCGCTGGGGATGTCCCGCGTCACCGCCCGCCGCTATCTGGAATACCTCGCCGACGCCGGAACGGTCACCAGGGCACCGCGGTACGGCACCCCTGGCCGCCCGGAGAACGAGTACGGCTGGAACCGGGCCTAGGGATCCTCCCGTTCCCTGCGCCTCCGCAGTAAGCTGGTGGCGACCCATGGAGAGCCCATGTCCGCACAACCGCCGCTCAGACAACCAGAATCACCAGCGCTACCGCAGCTGATGGAAGCCCGCGAGGCATTTGCCCGTGGACACTGGGACGCTGCGCGTCGGACCATGGAAAGTGCCGGTGAAGAATCTCCGCTGAGCCTCGAGGACCTGGAAATCCTGGCGCGCTCCAAATGGTGGCTCGGCGACGTTCAGGGTTCCATGGCACTATCCGAGGAAGTATTTCGCGGATTGGTCGCCGGTAGACAGTTCCAGGCCGCCGCCAAGGCTGCGCTGACCTTGTCCTTGCAGTGGGGCGTCCGCGGGAACATCGCCGTGTCATCGGCATGGCTGAACCGGGCGCGACGATTATTGGACAGGCTTCCCGAGTCTCCGGAGCACGGATACTTGCTGTATCTGGAGGGCAACGACGCAATCTACCTCGAAGGTGATGCGGACTCTGCCCTTGCCGCTTCCCTCCAGCTGACCGCCATGAACCGTAGGCAGAAAGCTCCCGAGCTGGAGAGTTTCGCGTTCATGCTGTCGGGTCTCGCCGCCGTCCGGAGCGGCCAGGCAGCCCGCGGCTTTGAGGACCTGGACCAAGCACTGCTTCCCGTGATGGCCGGCCAGGTATCGGCGGAGTGGGGTGGCGACATCTACTGCTCCGTCATCCACCTCTGCTACGAGCTGGCCGACTACTCCCGCATGAGGTGGTGGACTGACGCCTTGGCCGCGTGGTGCGCCAACTTGTCTACGTCCTTCATGTACTCAGGGATCGTCCGGGTCCACGAACTGCAGCTGATCAGTGCCGAAGGTGGCTGGAAGCAGGCAGAGGAGGAATTGGCGCGCCTCGGCGAGCGTCTTCGGAATGCCCACGCTTGGATTGCGGCCGACTGTTTCTACGAACTGGGAGACATTCGCCGGAGACAGGGAAACAGGTCCGGCGCCGCGGCCGCTTATGCCATGGCGCGTGGACTCGGCGTAGATGCGCAGCCCGGCTCGGCCTTGCTGCTTGCTGATGCCGGAAAGGACGAGGAAGCGCTCACGGATCTCTGCGCCGCGTTGGCAGACCGCGGGCGCCTTGGACGGGCCTGGTTGCTGCTGCCGCTCGTGGAGTTGCTTGCACCACGGGACGCTGATAGTGCTGAGGTGTATTGCAGTGAACTGGAAGGAACTGCTGCTTACTACGGGACAGCGGGATTGATTGCCTGGGCACATCATGCCAGGGGCACTTTGTTGATGGCCCAAGGCCGCTGGCTCCAGTCGCTGCCCGAGTTCGAAACGGCAGCGCAGGGCTACCGTTTCCAGCATTTACGCTATGAGCTGGCACGGATCCATGAGCGAATATCGTCAGTCCGGGCGGCGCTGGGCGAGACCGGTGCGGCCGATGCGGAGCGCGCCACCGCTGCCGCCATCCGTAAGCAGCTTGGAGCTGCACCGTTCTCCTTGCCAAATGTTGGTCCTGCCCTGGGTGGGCTGACAGCCAGGGAAATGGAAGTACTGGGCTGCGTGTTGGCCGGCTCAAGCAACAGGCATATAGCTCAGACCCTCACTATCTCCGAGAAAACAGCCAGCCGCCATCTGGCGAACATCTTCACCAAGATCGGCGTTAACTCCAGGACCGCTGCGGCTGCTTGGGCTCGTCATCACGGAATAGCAGAACACCCCCGGACTTGAGCCTGCATGTTTTGACCCATGGTGCGCCAAAAGATGCAGGTTTTCGCGGACGCGCTGGAAGGCTCCGCGGCCATACCTTGAAACTACGGGCAACGGGCCGGATAGGCCGGCCACCGCATCAGTAAGGACCAGCGATGAACAGCACCCAGGCTGAGCAACGGGAAGCATCCACGGCGGCGGAAGCCGTCCAACAGGCTACTGGCCGATTGATCGGAATCCTCAACGATTCTTCCATCGCCCTCTTGGTGGTTGTGGGCCACCAAACTGGCCTTTTCGAGACGTTGTCGGCCCTCCCTCCAGCCTCTGGCCGCCTTATTGCCGATGCATCAGGCCTCAATGAGCGCTACGTCAGGGAATGGCTGGGCGGCATGACCTCGGCTGGTTTCGTGGACTACCAACCGGTCAGCGGAACTTATCTCCTGCGCCCGGAATTCGTTCCTGTGGTAACAGGTGCAGGTACCGAAAATTTCGCGCGAACACTGCAGTACGTGCCGCTAATGGGAGAGGTGGCCCCGAAGATCGTCCATGCGTTCCGGACGGGAGGCGGAACAAGCTACGAGGACTACCCGCGGTTTCATCACATCATGGCTTCTGAAAGCGCTGCGGTGAACGATGCAGCACTCGTGGAGACAATCCTTCCCCTGACAGATTGCGTGGAAGCACTGCGCAGCGGCATCTCCGTCGCCGACATCGGATGCGGCGAAGGTCATGCTTTGAACCTGCTGGGTTCCACCTTCCCTGCCAGCACTTTTACCGGCTATGACTTCTCCGCCGAGGCATTGGCAACCGCCGCCGCCGAGGCCTCGGCCTTGGGACTTTCGAATGTCCGCTTCGAGCTTCAGGATGTGAGCCGGCTGGACATCGCCGAGGCGTTCGACTTGGTGTCAGCGTTTGATGCCATCCACGATCAAGCCCACCCAGCGGAGGTTCTGAAGAACATCCGTGCTGCCCTCAAGCCAGGCGGCACCTTCCTGATGGTGGACATCAATGCTTCAAGCCGGCTGGAGGAGAACTTGGAGCTCCCGTGGGCCGCCTTCCTGTACACCATTTCCACATTCCACTGCATGGCTGTTTCCTTGGGGCAAGGCGGCGATGGCCTGGGCACGGTATGGGGGAAGGAGCGGGCAACGGAGATGCTTCGCGAAGCGGGTTTCCGGAGCGTGGAGGTGAAGGAAGTAGAGGAGGACCCGTTCAACGCGTACTTCCTCGCCCACGCATGAATGTATACATTGAAGGAATATTCTCTCTGTTTTGTGCCGCAATCAGGGATTTCTGTATACACTGGGGGCATGCGTGCCAGTGATCGGGCCTACTCAGCCCTACGGGAAGACATCATTGAATGGCGCCTGCGACCGGGAACGGTCCTCGCGGAAGTGGAGCAGTCCGAACGCCTCGGAGTGTCCCGGACGCCCGTCCGGGAGGCTCTGAGCCGGCTCACCGCTGAGGGATTGACGACGGCGGCAGGCGGCCGCGGCGTCGTCGTCACCGATATCTCGCTGGACAGCATCGACGAACTGTTCGAACTGCGCGAAACCCTTGAAATCAGGGCCGCCGCCTTGGCTGCCGAACGCGGGGACCCGGGTGTTTTCGCCGAGTTGCATGCCCAACTGTTGTTGGCCCCTGAACTGCTTCGCGAGACTGATCCGGCACGGCACGAGTATTACGCCTTGGTGAGCCGGTTGGATGACGCCATTGATGCCGCGGTCTCGAACTCCTACCTGGCCAACGCCATGCGGAGCCTGCGCGTCCATCTGGTCCGCGTCCGCCGCCTTGCAGCCGACGACTCCGCCCGGCTCCACGCAGCAGCCGCAGAACATGCCGCGATTGCAGAGGCCATCGCCGCGGGCAACCCGCGGCTGGCCGAAGCGGCCACCACACTCCACCTGCACCGCAGCCTCACCCACGTCAAAGCCACCCACGCTACTGCCCTGAAACACCCTGCCTAGAAGGAGCACCATGGTTAAGAACCATCACGTCCGCGTCTACAAGAGCGAAGAGAACCTGCCCCGCGAGGAGCAGTTGGCGCACAAGATCGCCGTGGTCGCCGCCGACCCCGTCGAAGTGACGCCTGAGGTCACCGACATGGTGATCAACCGGATCATCGATAACGCCTCGGTGGCCATCGCCTCGCTGAACCGGGCACCCATTGTCGCAGCCCGTGCGCAGGCACTGACCCACGCGCCGTCAGCCAACGGCAAGGGCGCCCGCGTGTTCGGCATCGAAGATCAGGTCTCCCCCGAGTGGGCTGCCTGGGCCAACGGCGTGGCGGTACGCGAACTCGATTACCACGACACGTTCCTGGCCGCGGACTACTCCCACCCGGGGGACAACATTCCCCCGATCCTGGCTGTTGCCCAGCATGTGGGTTCCAACGGCGCGGATCTGGTCCGTGCCATCGCCACCGGGTACGAGATCCAGGTGAACCTGGTCAAGGCCATCTGCCTGCACAAGCACAAGATCGACCACGTGGCACACCTCGGACCCTCCGCCGCCGCGGGCATCGGCACGTTGTTGGGTCTGGATGTGGAAACGATCTTCCAGTCCGTGGGCCAGGCACTGCACACCACCACCGCCACCCGGCAGTCCCGCAAGGGCGAAATCTCCACCTGGAAGGCTCACGCACCGGCGTTCGCAGGCAAAATGGCCGTCGAAGCCGTGGACCGCTCCATGCGCGGCCAAACCTCACCCGTGCCGATCTACGAAGGCGAAGACGGAGTGATCGCCTGGATGCTGGACGGCCCGGACGCCTCCTACGAAGTCCCCTTGCCGCTGCCCGGTGAAGCCAAGCGCGCCATCCTGGACACCTACACCAAGGAACACTCCGCCGAGTACCAGGCCCAGGCCTGGATCGACCTCGCCCGCAAGCTCAACCGCGAGCATCCGGAAACCACGGACCCGGCCAACGTGAAGTCCGTGCTGATCAAGACCAGCCACCACACCCACTACGTCATCGGCTCCGGCGCCAACGACCCCCAGAAATACTCCCCCAGCGCGTCCCGCGAAACCCTGGACCACTCCATCCCGTACATCTTCACTGTCGCGTTGCAGGACGGGGCGTGGCACCACGTGGATTCCTACGCCCCCGAACGCGCGGCCCGTCCGGACACCGTGGAACTGTGGCACAAGGTCACCACGGTGGAAGACCCGGAATGGACGCGCCGGTACCACTCCCTGGACATCGCAGAGAAGGCCTTCGGCGGTTCCGTGGAGATCACCCTGACCGACGGATCGGTTATCACGGACGAGATCGCTGTGGCTGACGCCCACCCGCTCGGTGCCCGGCCGTTCGCCCGCGAGCAATACATCAACAAATTCCGTACCCTCGCAGCAGGACTCGTGGAGGAAGCCGAAATCGAAAGGTTCCTCGCCGCCGTCGAACGCGTCACCGAACTCGGCGCCGGCGAACTGGACCAACTGAACATCACCGCCGCGCCCGGCGTGATCGACCTCAACAACGCGCCCAAGGGGCTGTTCTAAATGCTGTACTCCACAACCACCCCCGAACAGAAACGGGTGCGCCTGCGGGAGTTGCTGGCCTCAGGGACCGTGCAGCAGTTCCCGGGCGCCTTCAACCCGCTCTCAGCACGCCTGATCGAAGAAAAGGGCTTCGCCGGGGTCTACATCTCCGGCGCCGTCCTGGCCAACGACCTCGGCCTGCCCGACATCGGACTGACCACGTTGACTGAGGTGGCTACCCGCGCCGGGCAGATCGCCCGCATGACGGAACTGCCCTCCCTCGTGGACGCCGACACCGGCTTCGGCGAACCCATGAACGTGGCCCGCACCATCCAGGAACTCGAGAACGCGGGCCTGGCCGGCTGCCACATTGAGGACCAGTTCAACCCGAAACGCTGCGGACACCTGGACGGCAAAAACGTCGTCGACATCGACACCGCCACCAAACGCATCCGCGCCGCAGCAGACGCCCGACGCGACCCGAACTTCCTCATCATGGCCCGCACCGACATCCGGGCGGTCGACGGAATCCAAGCCGCGCAAGACCGCGCCAAAGCCCTCGTGGACGCCGGCGCCGACGCGATCTTCCCCGAAGCCATGCGGGACCTGGACGAATTCCAAGCCATCCGCGACGCCGTGGACGTGCCCATCCTGGCCAACATGACCGAGTTCGGCAAAAGCGACCTCTACACCACCGAGCAACTCCAAAGCGTTGGCGTGAACATGGTCATCTACCCCGTCACCCTCCTCCGCATTGCCATGGGCGCTGCAGAGCGTACTCTGGAATCGATCAAGGCTGCGGGGACCCAAGAAGCGCAAGTGGAAAACATGCTCACGCGTGCGCGCCTCTACGAACTCGTCGACTACGAGGCATACAACCAATTCGATACCGGCGTATTCAACTTCCAGGTTCCTGGCATTCGCTAGGTCCCGGGATTCATACAGGGGAAAGCAGGCAGCCCGGGGCTTCCGGGCCGCTTGCACTATGAACGAAGGAGTTCAGCATGGCTGCTGAAGATATCAAAAAGGGCCTTGCCGGCGTCGTGGTGGACTACACCGCCGTCTCGAAGGTCAACCCGGACACCAACTCGCTGCTCTACCGCGGCTACCCGGTCCAGGAACTGGCCGCCAAGTGCAGCTTCGAAGAAGTCGCCTACCTGCTGTGGAACGGCGAACTGCCCAACGAAACCCAGCTCGCCGAATTCACCGCCAGGGAACGCGCAGGCCGCGCCCTGGACCCTGTGGTCAAGACGGTAGTGGACGCCTTGCCCACCACCGCCCACCCCATGGACGTCTGCCGCACGGCAGCATCGGTGCTCGGCGCCCGGCACGAACTGGCCGAGGACTCCACGCCGGAAGCGAACATGAAGAAGGCAATCGACCTCTGGGCCGCGATGCCCTCCGTGGTGGCCTACGACCAGCGCCGCCGCCGCGGCCAGGAACCCGTTGAGGCCCGCGAGGACCTGGACTACTCAGCGAACTTCCTCTGGATGACCTTCGGCGAAGAACAGGTCCCCGAAGTGGTGGACGCGTTCAACGTCTCCATGATCCTGTACGCGGAGCACTCCTTCAACGCCTCCACCTTCACGGCCCGAGTGGTCACCTCCACACTCTCGGACCTGCATTCAGCGGTGACCGCCGCGATCGGCGCGTTGAAGGGTCCGCTGCATGGCGGCGCCAACGAAGCCGTGATGCACACCTTCGACGAGATCGGCATCCGCAGCGAGGAATCCCTCGAGGAAGCCGCCACCCGTGCCCGGGCCTGGATGGAAGACGCCCTGGCCCAGAAGAAGAAAGTCATGGGCTTCGGACACCGCGTCTACAAGCATGGCGATTCCCGCGTGCCTACCATGAAAGCCGCCCTGGACAAGATGATCGCCCACTACGGACGACCCGAACTCCTGGGCCTCTACAACGGACTCGAGCAGGCCATGGACGAGGCCAAAGCCATCAAACCCAACCTCGACTACCCAGCCGGCCCCACCTACCACCTCATGGGATTCGACACCCAGACGTTCACCCCGCTGTTCGTCGCCAGCCGCATCACCGGCTGGACCGCCCACATCATGGAACAGGTGGCCTCCAACTCCCTGATCCGTCCCTTGAGCGAATACAACGGGCCCGAAGAACGGCACGTCCCGTAGCACGTCCCGAAATTCGATAAAACATACGACGCCGGACCGGTCACCGAAAGGTGAGCGGCCCGGCGTCGTACTTGCTCCGGTACTGCTTTGGCTGGTCCTGCTACCCCTGTGGATCCGCCCAATCAATGGTGTGGACGTCGGCCACATTTTCATTGTCTGCCGCCAAGGCCACCCTCACGGCGATGCGCTGGCCGGAAATCATCGCCGGCAGCCAGTGCTCCGCATCAGCCCACATCCGCTCTACTGGAAGTTGCGCCACAGGGAACCATGCAGGGGCAATCTCGTCGCTTTCCGAGGGCTCCCCCTCCCACTCGCGGGTCAGGAACACAGTGGTGGCCATGTTCCACTCCGGCCTCGCGGGGAAGACGAAATCTACTGTTCCGGCCGGAATCAGGTCTTTCGCGTGAACCACCACGTTGATCTCTTCCATGACCTCACGGCACGCAGCCTGTGGGGCGGTCTCCCCCAACTCAACATGCCCGCCGACACCCACCACCTTGCCCCGGCCGAAACCTGTCTTCTTGGTTCCGAGCAGGACATGTTCGCCGTCCGCGGTGTCGCGGAGGAGAAAGCACAAAGTCACATGGGCTGCAGTCATGCTGCCTACCTTAACCTGATCTCCCCTGCCGCTGCCGCCATTGCTACAGTGAGCCCATGACTGAAGGTGGGGGCAATGGGCGAGCCCAGGTGGCAGCCGTCGAAGGCGAGGGGGAACCGCAGCCCAACGACGGTTCGGAAACAGGAGAAGCAGTCCCCAAGGCTAAACCTGACCGGGACGCCTGGTTGCCCCGCTGGCTTGTGGCACACCCGCTCTATGCAGGGTGGGCCTGGACGGTGGTTTGGGCAGGGCTGATCGTTTTGGACGAAGTGGTGGACCTGGCCGGATGGACCTGGTACCTGCTGGTCCTCGTGGCCGCACTACCCACCTTGATCTCTACGCTGGTGGTACTGCATGCCACGCCGCGAAGCCACCTCAGGGCAGTGGATGCAACCGTCCTGGGCCACTTCTTTGTCCGCTTCCTTGCATTGGTGGCAGCATTCATGGTTTGGGCGGCCTCAGTGGTGATGAGTGCCTCCATCTCCACCACCGTCCAGTCCGTGATCGGCGATTCCGAGAAGGAAGTCACAGCGCTGGGTTTCAACCTCATGCTGGCAGCAGTTCCGCTGGTGCTCTCCATCCTGTGGATGGCGTTCATAATCCGCTGTGCGTGGTTCCTCCGGCGGTTGCGAGGCTGGCGTCAGATACCGCTGAAGACACGGGTACCGAAGAAATTCCTCCGCGGACGCCCCCGGCTCAAGCGTGTGGTGGTAGGCCTGGCCCACCCAGGGCTCTTGCTGGTAGCTGGCTTGGGGACCTCGCTGCTGGCGCTGTTCGTCGACGCCGTGGAGCTGACGCTGAACGTGCTCGAGTAATCCGGGAGTTGCGCCAGCGCACCGGCTATCCGAGCGCCCGGGGATGCGCCGCTGCGTAGACCTCACGCAAAGTGTCTGCGGTGACCAGGGTATACACCTGGGTGGTGGTCACGGACGCGTGCCCCAGCAGTTCCTGTACCACCCTGACGTCCGCCCCGCCCTCCAGGAGGTGCGTGGCGAAGGAGTGGCGCAGCGTGTGTGGCGAGACGTCTTTGGTGATATTGGCCTTCTCGGCGGCGGTCTTGAGGATGGTCCACGCACTCTGCCTGCTGATCCTGCCACCCCGGGCATTAAGGAACAGCGCCGGGGAACCTTTGCCCTTGGACGCCAGCAACGGCCTGCCACGGACAACATAGGCCCCGACGGCGCGGGCACCATAAGAGCCCAAGGGCACCAAGCGTTCCTTGGAACCTTTGCCGAACAACCGCACGATGGCAGGTTCACCGCCGGTGTCTTCCAGAGAGACGTCATCGACGTCCAACCCCACGGCCTCGCTGATGCGGGCACCCGTGGAGTACAGGAATTCCAGCAGTGCGCGGTCTCGCAGACCGGTAGCGCTGTCTGAGCCGGCAGCTTCCAGGATGCGCGTCACTTCGCCGACGCTAATGGCTTTTGGAAGCCGCTTGCCCGGCATTGGTGGGTGAACATCGCTGGCTGGGTCCGCCGTCGTGGTTCCTTCCAGCGCCCAAAACTTATGGAGGCCACGCACAGCTACCACGGTGCGTGCAGCGGAGCGGACCCCCAGGGCGGCGGCGCCGTCGGAACCGTCGGACAAGGCCTGCACGAAGCCCGTTACGTGATGCCGTGTGATGTTTCCCGGCTGATCCACTCCTTGCGCGGCAAGGAAGTTCGAATACCGGGCGAGGTCCCTGCGGTACGCGGACAGCGTGTTAGCCGCCAAGCCACGCTCCACGCCGACGTGCTGCAGGTAGTCGGTTATTGCACGGTCAACGCCATTGACGGTACGAGTGGCGGCCTCGGCCATGCTCAGCGCTGGCTCGGGTGAGCCGGCCAAGGCGCATTGGCTGGACGAAGGCTAGTGAAGCCATCAGCCTTCGCGGCAGCGGCCGCAAGGATCCCCAGCACCGCCGACGGATTATGCAGTCGGCCTTCCAGCACGGCTTTTACGGCGTCGTCGAGCGGCACCCAGTGGAGTTCAATTTCTGCTTCTTCATCGGTGCGGACATGCCGGTCTGCCAAGGGAACGTCGCTGAGGCCTCGAGCCAAGTAGATCCGGACTGCCTCGCTGGAGGAACCCGGCGAGTTGAAAAAGTCCACAAGGACGTTCCAGGTGGCGGCAACCAGGTCGGCTTCCTCCGCCAGTTCCCGGGCCGCGCCCACCACGAAGTCCTCGCCTTCGACGTCCAGCAGTCCAGCGGGGATCTCCCACAGATCCATGGCGACCGGATGCCGGTACTGCTTCAGCAGCAGAATCTCGCCGTCCACGTTCATGGGAAGCACCGCTACTGCGCCGGGGTGGTCAATGTAGTCACGAACCAGGGTGTCCGTGCCGTCGCTGAGCTGGAACGAGTCGCTGACGACGTCCCAAATGCGGCCTTCGTATACCTTGCTGGTAGACAAAAGACGGCGCGGGCTCGGCATGTCCGAAACCTGCCTTGATGTGCGGGGGGTTTCAGAAATACCGGGCATCGCGCCGTCCTTCGTTAGTACTTGCGTTTACTTGGCAGCTACCGTGCGGGCACCGGTCTTGGTGGCCACGGGCGCACCCTCGCGACGCTCCAAAGCAGCCTTGACCAAACCTGCGAACAGCGGGTGGGGGCGCGTGGGGCGGGAGCTGAGCTCCGGGTGCGCCTGCGTTGCCACGTAGTACGGGTGGACCTCGCGGGGAAGCTCCACATACTCCACGAGCTTGCCGTCAGGGGAAGTACCGGAGAACACAAGGCCCTCGGCAGCGATCTGGTCGCGGTACTTGTTGTTGACCTCGTAGCGGTGGCGGTGACGTTCGCTGACGGTGGTGGTGCCGTAGGTCTCGGCAATGACCGATCCTTCGTCCAGCTTGGCTTCGTAGAGGCCAAGGCGCATGGTGCCGCCAAGGTCGCCCTTGCCTTCCACGATGTCCAACTGCTCTTCCATGGTGGCAATAACCGGGTACTTCGAGTCGGGCTCGAACTCGCTGGAGGAAGCACCTTCAAGGCCAACCACGTTGCGGGCGTACTCGATCACCATGCACTGCAGGCCCAGGCACAAGCCCAGGACCGGGAGCTTGGTTTCGCGGGCGAACTTCAATGCGCCAAGCTTGCCTTCGAGGCCGCGGATACCGAAGCCGCCGGGAACGCAAATGGCGTCTACACCAGCCAGGGACTTGGTGGCACCCGCCAGGGTTTCACACTCGTCCGAGGGGACCCAACGGATCTTGACCTTGGCTTCGTTGGCAAACCCACCGGCTCGGAGAGCCTCGGTGACCGAAAGGTAGGCGTCCGGGAGGTCGATGTACTTGCCCACCAGGGCAACCTCGACCTCGTGCTTGGGGTTGTGAACAGCTTCAAGCAGCTTGTCCCATTTGCTCCAGTCAACGTCCTTGAACGGCAAATCCAATGCACGGACGATGTAGGAGTCCAGGCCCTGCGAGTGCAGGGTCTTCGGGATGTCGTAGATGCTGGGAGCGTCAGCGGCGTTAACCACGGCGTCGATATCGACGTCGCACATGCGGCCGATCTTCTCGCGCATGGCATCGGGCACTTCGCGGTCCGAGCGGATCACGATTGCTTCAGGCTGGATACCAATGGAGCGGAGGGCGGCCACGGAATGTTGCGTGGGCTTGGTCTTCAGTTCCTGGGAAGGACCAATGTACGGCACGAGTGAAACGTGCAGGAAGAAGACGTTGTTGCGGCCCACGTCCTGGCGAACCTGGCGTGCGGACTCAAGGAACGGCTGCGACTCGATGTCGCCCACGGTCCCACCGATTTCGGTGATGATGACGTCCGGAGCGTTCTTGCCTTCAGCGGGCAGGCGCATGCGGCGCTTGATTTCATCGGTGATATGGGGAATGACCTGGACGGTATCTCCGAGGTATTCGCCGCGACGTTCCTTGGCGATGACTGTGGAGTAGATCTGGCCCGTTGTGACGTTGGCCGAACCTTCGAGGTTTTCATCGAGGAAGCGCTCGTAGTGTCCGATGTCGAGGTCTGTTTCGGCGCCGTCATCCGTCACGAAAACTTCGCCGTGCTGGAAGGGGTTCATCGTGCCCGGATCCACGTTCAGATAGGGATCGAGCTTCTGCATAGTTACAGACAAACCACGTGCCCGCAGCAGGTGACCGAGGCTGGAAGCCGTCAGACCCTTACCGAGCGAGGACGCCACACCACCGGTGACGAAGATGTGTTTGGTCGTCTTGGACGAGCCCGGGAACCGGGAATTTACACGGGAATTTGATCGCTGCACCACGGAATTCGAGCTTATCATCAATTACGCCTTCCAAGGGTCCGTTCGGATTCCCCAAATGGTCAATGGTTGCTCACCACCGCATTCCAAGCAAGACCCGGGCGGGATTAAGTGCACCGGTGTGATTGTGCTCGCACTTGGGTTCGGCACCCGGCGCGCCCGCATCACTAGGCTCGCTGCGGCAGAAGTTTCGCGTCGTCCAGCAATTCCTGGGCATGCGCCTGTGCACTCTCGGAATCCTCTTGGCCGGCCAGCATGCGGGCGAGCTCCTTGACCCGCTCGTCGTCGCTAAGAAGCTGCACGTCGCTGGACGTGAAGCCCGTGGTTGTCTTCCCATCAGCGCCCCGCACGGAAGTTTTGGTCACGCGGATGTGTTGATCTGCGAAGGCCGCTACCTGCGGCAGGTGTGTCACCACCAGGACCTGGACGTGCCGGGCGAGCATGGCAAGCCTCCGGCCGATTTCGACGGCGGCACGCCCACCCACGCCGGCGTCCACCTCATCGAACACGAACGTGGGGACGGGATCCACAGCGGCAAGCACTACCTCGATTGCCAGCATCACCCTGGACAGTTCACCGCCGGAGGCACCCTTGCCCAGCGGCCTCGCCGGAGCGCCTGAGTGAGGTTGGAGGAGGAAGGCGATCTCGTCAGTGCCCCACGGGCCCAACGCGCCGGTGCCATCCACCTCGATGACCAATGTTGCATCCGCCATCGCCAGGGCCTTCAGCTCCGCGCTGACCCTGGCTGAGAGGTCCTTGGAAGCTTTGAGGCGGGCTTTGGTCATGGCAGCAGCCAGCTTGCGCAGGGTGGCTTCCGCAGAACCCACCTCAGCGTCCAAGGACTCGATACGGCTGGAGTCATCCTGCAACTCGTCCAGGCGTGTCCTCGCTGTAGCTGCCCAGTCAAGCACTTCATCAATGCTCGGGGCGTACTTTCGGATCAGCTTGGCAAGGGCAGCGCGGCGTTCCTCGATTTCGGAGAGCCGCTCGGGGCCCTCCGTGTCCAGTGCCGCCTGGTAGCTGGACAATTCGGCGGCGATGTCATTGAGGAGGAAGCCCACCTCGGCCAGCCGGGTTGCTGCGGAACGAAGTTCCTCGTCGTGCTCCGCCACGTGCTCCAGTGTCCGCTTGGCCGCATCCACCATGGTGGTTGCGTCTCCGGCGTCTCCGAATTCTTCGGCAATGAGCGACTCGTGGGCCGCAGCGGCCGCCAAACGCAGTTCTTCCACGTTGGCCAGTTTTACGGCCTCGGCCTTGAGTGTCTCGTCCTCGCCGGGCTGCGGATCCACCTCATCAATTTCCTTGAGGGCCGCGTCCAGGGATTCAGCCTCCCGCAAACGCTCACGGGCTTCGCTGCGCAGGGTTTCGAGTTCGGACTGGATGGCCTTCCAGTGGTTGAACAGTTCCTGATACTCCCCCAGCGTCTTGGCCAGGGGTGCTCCGGCAAACCTGTCCAAGGCGTGCCGCTGTGCGGTGGCGCTCTTGAGCCGGATCTGGTCTGACTGACCGTGGACCACCACCAGGCTCTCGCCCAACTCAGCCAATACGCCCACCGGTGCCGCACGTCCGCCAACATAGGCCCGGCTACGCCCATCCGCACCCACGGTACGGGCCAGCAGGAGCTCAGCAACGCCGTCGAACTCTTCCGCCTCCCCACCGGCCTCCTTGGCGCGTTCCACCGCACTATGGGTCGGATGCAGCTTCAGGACCGCCTCCGCCGAGGCGGATTTGGCTCCACTCCGAACAGCACCGGCGTCCGAACGGGCGCCAAGAAGAAGTCCGACGGCGGTCACCACCATGGTCTTGCCTGCACCGGTTTCGCCGGTGACAACGCTGAGGCCTGGGCCCAGCGGCAGGGAGGCGTCGGTTATGACGCCGAGGTCACGGATTCGGAGTTCTTCAAGCATGTTTCACTTCGCATTCGTGGGGTCTGATGGCTCACCGTGCCCCAGGTCCGGGGACGTTCCGGAGTCCCGGGGGCTGGGCAACGGCGCCGGTGACAGTGTGCGGATGACAGGGATGGGTCCGGTGTGCACTTCGCCGCTCCGGGGGGCCGGGCCGCGCCAGCCGTGGATGGGAAGCTGGAACTTGCGCACAAGCCGAGCCGAGAACGGCGTCTTGTGCGTCCGGGCCAGCCGCACAGGGGTTGCTGAGCGCGTTACTTCCACGCGCGCTCCCGGGGGAAGATCCACCGACCGCCGACCATCGCACCAGAGGACCCCCAAGGCGTCTGTCCGGTTCATGATTTCGACCGCCAACTTGGAACGGGGTGACACTACCAACGGCTTGGCAAAAAGTGCGTGTGCACTGATCGGGACGATGACCAAAGCCTCAACCTCAGGCCACACCACGGGGCCACCTGAAGAAAAAGCGTAGGCCGTGGAACCAGTGGGCGTCGCGAGAACAACACCATCACAACCGAACGACGTCAAAGGACGCTCGTCAACCTCGGTGACAACTTCCAACATGCGTTCACGGTTGGCTTTCTCAATTGCAGCCTCGTTCAAAGCCCACGTGTGCCAAATCTTCTGGCCCTTGACCCACACCTGCACATCGATGGTCATGCGTTCTTCCACCGTGTACTGGCGGCTGGCTATCCACTCCACCGTCTGTGCCAGATCGGCCCGTTCACTCTCCGCGAGGAATCCCACGTGCCCCAGGTTGACGCCCAGCAGCGGGACGTCGACTTCACGGACCAGCTCAGCTGCGCGGAGGATGGTCCCATCACCGCCCAGAACCATCACCAGCTCCACGTCTTCCAGGTTGACGTGATCGTTAAGGATTTCGATAGGCGTATCGAGGGCACCAAAGAACCGTTCGATATCTGCGAGTTCGGACTTCTGCAGCACAGGAACCAGACCAGAGGCGTGCAGTTGCGTACAGGCATCCCACGCTGCGCGGAGCGATTCCTCCCGCCCAGTGTGGGCAAGGACAAGTACACGCCTGCTCATCGGATCTGCTTTCTAGTGGTTCGGCCAGAGTTTCTTGATCAACGCAGCAACGTCCTCGTCCCGCTCTTCGATCTTAGGCAACTCTGTGGACATCCTGCGCGTCATCCACAGGAAGTATTCAACATTTCCGTCCTGCCCGGGAAGCGGACTGGCCGCCAGGTCCCGGAGTTCAAGGCCTGCATCCGCTGCTGCGCGGGCCACTTGGGCGACCGCCCGCCGTCGTTCATTCTCTGACGACACCACGCCGGTCCGACTCAGACGCTCCCTGCCAACCTCAAACTGCGGTTTGACCATAAGGACCAAATCGCCGCCCGGCTCGGTGCACTGCGCAAGCGGCCACAGGACCAGCGTCAACGAGATGAACGACAAGTCAGCCACCGTCAGCTGCGCGGGGCCGCCAATCTGCTCCGGCGTCATATACCTGACGTTGAGGCCTTCGTGGACCTCCACTTTGGGATCCTCCCGAAGGTGCCTGACCAGCTGGCCGTGCCCCACGTCCACCGCTACTACTTCGGCGGCACCCCGCCGCAGCAGGACGTCAGTGAACCCACCCGTGGAGGCACCGGCGTCGAGGCACCGCTTCCCGGAAACCACGACGGCGGGAAACGCCTTCAGCGCGCCGGCCAGCTTATGCCCGGCGCGGCTGACGTAGATGTCCTCCAGGTGGGACTCGACATCCAACTCCGTCGTAGCATCCACTTGGTGGGCGGCTTTGATGAGGACGTTACCGCCCGAGCTGACCTTGCCGTCGCTGATGAGCTTGGCAGCATGGGTACGGGACCTCGCCAGCCCGCGGGTGACGAGTTCCTGATCAAGTCTTGGCATGCGTTAGCTGTCGCCTTCCGGGCGGGGATCGCTGGGGGTGCTTTTAGGGACTGCCGGAAGTCCAGGTTCGGCGTCCAAGGCTTCCAACAAAGCGTCATGGACGCCGGCGTAAAGCTCCCCGTGGTCCGGCACAGGCGATTCCGCGACGCCGCCCAGCAGCCCGAGGGCCCTGTCCACCAGCGGATCACCCGTCGGGCTTGCAGCGTCAGGCCATTGGACCGAAGGTGACTCCGGTTCAGCATGCAGCTCTGAGTGTTGGGGCTCGGTCATCGCACCAGTCTAGTGATTTCGCCATTCCAGCTGCGGAGCATACGCCACGTCCGTGTCCGGAACCGCCGCCCACCAGGCAGCGCATGCGGCGCGCCACGCATCGAGGTCACTCTCAAGGCCAGTCACAGTGACGGTCCCATCCCCGGCAACCGCAGTGGCCGAACCGCAATGGAACGTGCCGCCGTCGTTGGCAATCTCCGGATACGGCGCGTAGAGACCTTCCAGGTCGGCCAGCAGGTAATCCGGACGTTCATCGGTTCTCGCCGCAATGATGGTGTGGATGGTGTCCACACCGGTGAGGACGGCCGCCGTCGCAAATCCTGCACGGTTGCCGCCCAGGATGTCGGTGTCCAAACGGTCGCCTACAACCAGCGGACGATCAGCGTTTAGCCGTTTTGCCGCAGCGTGGAAAAGGGGTGCTTCAGGCTTGCCGGCCACCAAAGGCGTCTTGCCCGTGGCAGCCGCCACCGCGGCGACCAGCGTCCCATTACCCGGTGCCATGCCGCGGGCCTGAGGGATGGACATGTCCGTGTTGGTGGCAAACCACATGGCTCCCCCGGCTACGACATATGACGCCTCCGCCAGGTCCTTCCAACCAATCTCCGGGTTGAAACCCTGGACCACCGCAACCGGTGATTCGGCGGCACTGTGCACCGGCTTGAGTCCCACCAATTCGATCTCATGAGCCAACGCCGCGCTGCCAGTGATGAGGACATGCGCCCCCGCAGGCAGCATGGAAGCCAGAAGCTCCCCTGCTGCCTGGGAGGAACTGACCACTTGATGGTCCTCAGCCGGCGCACCGAGCTCACGCAGATGCGCCGCGACCTGGGCCGGGGTCCGCGAAGCATTATTGGTCACGTAGCCCAGGCCGACGCCTACGCTTTCGAGACGCTGCAATGACTCCACGGCCCCGGGGATGGCGTGCGGTCCCGCATAGACCACTCCATCCAGATCTGAAAGGACAGCATCAAACGATGCGATCAGTGAATCAGCCATGCTGGGAGTCGGAGCCCTCGTTCTCGGTGTCTTCGTCTTTTGCTTCTGCGTCTTCTTCCGCTGAATCGATATCCGATTCGGCGTCATCAGATTCGAAGTAATCCGACTCCACATCATCAAGTTCAACATCATCATGCTCGACGTCGGCGGCGGCGGCCTCGACGATGACCGTCTCAGTTTCAGGCTTCACGACGTCGGCGTCCGGGGCCGGCTTCTCGAAGCGCGGCTTACGCGCAGCTGCTTCTTCCTGCTCGTCCCAGCCAAGGTCCAGAATTTCGGGCTCAGCGAAGTCGCCCACACCCAATGCGTTCTCAGCCACCAGCGCCTGGCGTGCCCACTTATCCGCTTCCTCGGTGCGACCCACCGCGCTAAGAGCTTCAGCGTATGCACGGAAGAGGCGTGGGCTGTAGGAGAAGGCCCGGTTGATGTCCAGTTGCGGGATCTCGAGCTCGCTGACAGCCGCATCAAACTGCTTGAGGTCCGCACGCGCGCCGGAAGCCACGATGGCGAGCTCAACCTTGCCAGGAGCGTCAAGATCCTGGGCTTCGGGAGAGCGCACCATGTCAAGGGCGCGATCGGGGCGGCCAAGGCCACGCTCGCAGTCAGCCATCACCGGCAAGTGCACGTTGGATCCGCTGATGCGGCGGTACGTACGGAATTCACGCAGCGCCTCACCATAGTGGCCGGCAGCGTAAGCAGTCAGGCCGACAGCTTCACGTACGGCCGAGAGGCGACCGCCGCGGCGGCTTGCGGCCAAGGCATGCTGGAATGCGAGCTCCGGCTCAATGTCGATCAGACGGCCAGCCATGACCAGGTGCTTTGCGACCCACCCTGCGCTCTGCTCCTCAAGGGTCTTGATCTGGTGGCCAGTGGCACGGTCGAGTTCCTTACCCGTGACGTCCTCGTCAATCTCAGGAGAGCGTTCGCGGTCGGGGCGGTTGGCGCTGCGGATGTCCTTGGCGTTGGGAACCCGGGCAGGACGCTCTTCCCACGAACCGCCGCGTTCGCTACGGTCGCCGAAGGGCTTGCGGTCGCGGTCGCCGAAGGGCTTGCGGTCGCGGTCGCCGCCGAAGGAACGGCGGTCATCGCTGTCACGACGGGGGCCATCGAAGTTCCGCGGTCCGCGCTCGGGACGATCACCGAAGGGCTTGCGGTCTCCGCGGTCGTTGTTGAAGGGGCGACGCTCACCATCGCGTGCCGGACGGTCGCCACGGTCAGCGCGGTCGCCGAAGGGCTTTCGGTCACGGTCGCCGCCGAAGGAACGGCGGTCATCGCTGTCACGACGGGGGCCATCGAAGTTCCGCGGTCCGCGCTCTGGGCGGTCGCCGAAGGAACGGCGTTCACCGTCGCGAGCCGGACGATCGTTGCGGTCGCCGAAAGGCTTGCGGTCACGGTCGCCGCCGAAGGAACGCCGCTCACCGTCGCGAGCAGGCCTGTCTCCACGGTCGTTGTTGAAGGGGCGGCGTTCACCATCACGTGCCGGACGATCGTTGCGGTCGCCGAAAGGCTTGCGGTCACGGTCGCCGCCGAAGGAACGCCGCTCACCGTCGCGAGCAGGCCTGTCTCCACGGTCG
>NZ_JBIVXN010000003.1:433791-434759 GCF_044769165.1 Paenarthrobacter sp. NPDC090517
CGTTGTTGAAGGGGCGACGCTCACCATCACGTGCCGGACGATCGCCACGGTCAGCGCGGTCGCCGAAGGGCTTGCGGTCACGGTCGCCGCCGAAGGAACGCCGCTCACCGTCGCGAGCCGAACGGTCGCCTCGGTCGTTGTTGAAGGGGCGACGTTCACCATCGCCTGCCGGACGATCATTACCGTCCCGGTTTTCCCTGGACCGGAAACCACGGGGGTCTCCGCCGGAATTATTGTTGGCGCGGTACGAACCGCGGTCATCCCGGTTCCCTCCGAAGTTTCCGCGATTGCCGCCGCGATTGCCGCCGTTGTGCTCAGCCATGGTGGATTCCTCCTGTTGCGAGCCGACCACTGGCGCGTGCGTAGTCGCTCATAACCCTTATTTCGTTGTCACGCCGCCGGCAGCACTCGTCTGCCGACTCGTATATCTGGTTCAATTCTATTCGACCCCGCCTCAGCGACCGAACGACAGAAGCACTTTTGGGGCGTGCCGTGGCAAGTCTCACAAGCGCGGAGCCACCCTATTACCGAGAAATAGGGGCCGCATCCAGAGGCAGGAACGATCTCTACTGCCAAGCGGATAAGTGTATATACCGCTGTTAAACGGGAGACCCCCCGACCCGTGGTGGGTTGGGGGGTCTCTACCTAATGGTTGTCCGGCGGTGTCCTACTCTCCCACACCCTCCCGGGTGCAGTACCATCGGCGCTGTGGGTCTTAGCTTCCGGGTTCGGAATGGGACCGGGCGTTTCCCCCACGCTATGACCGCCGTAACCTTGTTACCCGTCCCCCCTGTGGCCTGTGTGGCTGGGGGTGGGAAATCTGTGGTGGTTACAACTGTGGTGTTGTGTTATTCAGTTGTTGGTTCCTGGAACGGTTGTTGTTCGGGAACCACATAGTGGACGCGTGCAGTGTTGTGTGTGGTGTAAGTTGTTGGCCTATTAGTACCGGTCAGCTTCACGAGTCTTTA
>NZ_JBIVXN010000004.1:0-419730 GCF_044769165.1 Paenarthrobacter sp. NPDC090517
ACTATGCTGCACACTGATGTCCATTTTTTTTTGGGGCGCCAGTGCCTTCGGGCCCCCCAACCCCCCCCCCCCCCCAAAAAAAAAAAAAAAAAAAACCCCCCCCCCCCCCCCCCCCGGGGGGGGGGGGCCCCCCACGTCGTTATTGGGCTACTTAGGCAACATTGTTCTCGTAGTCGGTGTCCTTGGTTTCGCGCGTCAGCCACAGCGCCACGAAGGTGACTACAGCGGCGGCTGCCATGTAGGCGCCCACCAGCCAGGTGCTGCCGTTGGCTGCAGACCAGAGGGCAATAGCAACGAACGAGGCCGGAGCGGCTCCGATCATGGAGGACAGGTTGTACGCCACAGCTGAACCCGTGTAACGGACGTTGGCCGGGAACAACTCCGGCAGGATGGCCGCCATGGGACCGAAGGTCAGGCCCATGAGGGTGAAGCCCACAATGAGGCCCACCATGGCCGCTGCCTGGCCGGGTCCGAACATAGTGAACCAAAGGGCGCCGAAGACGAAAATACCGGTGGTGACGCCCAGCAGGAACTTGCGTCGGCCCCACTTCTCAGCGAGCGGCCCGGAGACCACCGTGAAGATACCGAAGAACACGACGCCGATGATCAGCATCCAGAGGAAGTCGGACCGGGTGATGCCCAGGCCAGGGACGAAGGCCGCGACCTGCTCGGGGGTCATGGGCTTACCGGCCTTCTCAGCCGCTGCCTGGGCGCCGGCCAGGGTGGGCTTGGTGCCGTAGGAGAGCGTGAACGTGGTCATGATGTAGAAGAGCACGTAGGTGGCGAACATGATGAACGTACCGGCCACCACGGGGCGCCAGTGGCTCTTCAGGGTGGCCGCGAGGGGCAGCTTCTGCACCTTTTCCTGCTCGATCACCTTGGTGAAGGAAACGCTCTCCACCAGCTTCAGACGGACATACAGGCCCACGATGACCAGAACCGCGCTGAGCAGGAACGGAACCCGCCAGCCCCAGGCCAGGAATTCTTCGGCGCTCAGGGACACGTTCATCCAGATGAAGATGACGTTGGCGATGATGAAACCGATGGGCGCGCCCAACTGCGGGAAGGTTCCGTAGATGGCCCGCTTGCCCTTGGGCGCGTTCTCAGTGGCGAGCAACGCTGCGCCGGACCATTCTCCGCCCAGGGCCAGGCCCTGGAAGAAGCGCAGGATGACCAGCATGATCGGAGCCAGGATGGCCCAACCCGGCATGGAGGCCGTGGGCAGCAGGCCGATGAGGAAGGTGGCGATACCCATGGTCAGCAGCGATGCGACCAGGGTGCCCTTGCGGCCGATCTTGTCACCAAAGTGGCCGAAGACCACCGCGCCGATGGGCCGCGCGAAGAAGGCAACACCGAAGATGGCGAACGCACTGAGCAGCGCGTTGATGTCAGTGGCGTCCGGGAAGAAGAGCTTCGGGAAGACGAGTACCGACGCGGTGGCATAGGCGTAGAAGTCGTAGAACTCGATCGTCGTGCCGATCAGGCTCGCGAAGATCACCTTGCCCCGCGAGTTCACTGGCTTAGTGGACTCGCCTTCCTTGGATGGTGCAGTGGAAGACATGTGTTTGCAGCTTTCTTTCACGCCGGCCGATTCTCCATGAGGCAACCCGGCGAAGGATTATTCGAGAGTTCAATGATAGTTCCCGACGTCCATTGAATGGACAACAAAGTCCAACATGCGGACGTGCGGGAAAATCTCATCTTGTGGTCCGCGCCACATTACCTCACCATCGCCTCACGCGCCGGTGACCCCGCCGATAGGGAAATGTCACAGCACGTTTACAAACGGCGCCCGTCCACGAAATGCGCGAAACCTACCTTGGAATAACAACGTCCCCCACCAAGGAGGCACTCCGTGACTGTTGACCGCTCCGCAGATGAACTGGCCCCTGTCCAGTCCACTGCCACCGCCGCCCCCGCCCTTGAACACCGCCCCGGCCGCTGGATTGCCAACTGGGATGCCGAGGACAAGGGCCAGTGGGAAGCCGAAGGCCGGTCCATCGCCAAGCGCAATCTCTACTGGTCGATCTTCGCCGAATTCCTCGGATTCGTCGTCTGGCAGCTGTGGTCCATCGTGGTGGTCCAGCTCCCCGCAGCCGGATTCCAGTTCGATACCAACCAGATCTTCTGGCTCATCTCCATCCCCAGCCTCGTGGGCGCTACTCTCCGTATCCCCTACACCTTCATGGTTCCCAAGTTCGGTGGCCGGAACTGGACCATCGTCTCGGCCTTGCTCCTGCTGATCCCCACCACAGGCCTTGCCATCTGTGTTTCCAACCCGGAGACGCCCTTCGGCATCATGCTCCTCATGGCCGCACTCGCCGGTTTTGGTGGCGGCAACTTCGCCAGCTCTATGGCCAACATCACGTTCTTCTACCCTGCCCGTGAAAAGGGTTGGGCGCTGGGCCTGAACGCTGCCGGCGGTAACCTCGGTGCCGCCGTCGCACAGCTTGTTGTCCCCATCGCCATTACGCTGCTGGCTGCCGGGACCGTCAACCTGCCGATGGCAGGCATCATCTGGATCCCGTTGATCATCATTGCCGCCTTCGGCGCCTACAAGTACATGAACAACCTCACCAGCGCCAAGGGTGATGTGGCTGGTTCCCTGGCTGCCCTCAAGGAACCGCACTTGTGGATCATGGCGTTCCTCTACATAGGCACTTTCGGCTCGTTCATTGGCTTCGCGGGCGTCTTCCCCAAGCTGATCAAGGACTATTTCCCGGACTTCTCCTCCATCCATGTCGGCGCGGTGGCACTCTCGCTGGCCTTCCTCGGCCCGCTGGTCGGTTCCCTGGCCCGCCCCTATGGCGGACGCATGGCAGACCGCATGGGCGGCGCCCGGATGACCATCGCCTCGTTCGCTTCCATGGCCGTCATCACGTTGACCATGATCTGGACGCTGCCCCTGAAGAACTTCTGGCTCTTCCTCACCTTGTTCCTGCTGCTTTTCCTGGCCAGCGGCTTCGGAAACGGTGCAACGTACCGCATGATCCCGGTCATCTTCGCAACATCCAGCCGGGCAGCCCGTGCAGGCGCTCCGAGCGCCACCACCGCACGACTCGCTTCTTCCTCGCTGGGCCTGATCTCCGCGATCGGCGCCTATGGCGGGTTCGTGATTCCACAGGTGCTCAACGCTTCCAACACGGCCAGCGGCTCTTACACCCCGGCGTTCTACGGATTCGTTGGTGCGTATGTCCTCATGCTCACCGTCTGCTGGGTCTGCTACATCCGCCCCGCCCGGAAGCGCAACACGATCGGACACATCTAGATGCCCAACGGCGCCGATACCCACTGCCCTTACTGCGCGCTCCAGTGCGCCATGACGCTGACCCCGGCTGCACCTGCAGTTTCGGGAGCAGCGGCAGCGCCCGCGCCGGAGGCAGCACCCGCCCCGCCCCTGGAAGTAACCGGGCGTGACTTCCCCACCAACCGGGGCGGGCTGTGCCGCAAAGGCTGGACATCGGCGTCGTTGTTGCGTCACAACGGCCGCGTCACCGAGCCGATGCTCAAAGGTTCCGACGGCGTGCACCAGCCCATCTCGTGGGACCAGGCACTCATGCTCATCACGGCTGCCGTCAAAGACACTCAGCAGCAATACGGGAATGACGCCGTAGGTGTCTTCGGTGGCGGCGGCCTCACCAATGAGAAGGCGTACCTACTGGGAAAGTTCGCCAGGCTGGCCTTGCGCACTTCGCGGATCGACTACAACGGCCGCTTCTGCATGTCTTCGGCGGCAGCTGCGGGCAACCGGGCGTTCGGTGTGGACCGCGGCCTCCCGTTCCCTGTTACGGACCTGGACACCGCGTCCGTCATCCTCATGCTCGGTTCCAACGTTGCCGAGACCATGCCTCCGTTCGTCCAGCATCTGCAGGGCGCGCGCGACGCCGGTGGACTGATCGTTGTGGACCCCCGCCGCTCGGCTACTGCGGCGTTCACGGGCGACGGCGGTGGCCTCCACTTGCAGCCGACGCCCGGTACAGATTTAGCCCTCCTTTTGGGCATCAGCCATGTGGTGGTCCATGAAGGACTGGCCGACGCTGAGTACATCGAAGCCAACACCAGCGGCCACGCCGCCGTAGTTCGTAGCTTGTCCGCGTTCTGGCCGGAGCGCGTGCAGTCCATCACCGGCGTCCCCGCCACCCTGATCCGCGAGACCGCCCGACGCTTGGCGCAAGGAGCCCGCGACGGTGGCAGCTACATCCTCAGCGGCCGCGGTGTGGAACAGCACGTGGACGGAACCGACACCGCAACCGCGGCGATCAACCTAAGCCTCCTCCTGGGCCTGCCCGGCTCGGCCCGCAGTGGCTACGGCACGCTCACGGGCCAAGGCAATGGCCAGGGCGGCCGCGAACACGGACAGAAGGCCGACCAGCTTCCCGGCTATCGCAAGATCACCGATCCTGCTGCCCGCGCGCACGTCGCCGGCGTGTGGGGTATCGATGAGTCGCTGATCCCCGGACCCGGCCTCCCCGCCGTCGAACTTCTCCAATCCCTCGGTAAGCCCGACGGCGTCCGGTGCCTTTTCGTGCACGGCGCCAATGTGGTGGTTTCGGCACCCGATACCAACTCAGTAATCCAAGGCCTCCGCAGCCTGGACTTCCTGGTGGTTTGCGACTTCTTCATGTCCGAGACCGCAGCTGAAGCGGACCTGGTTCTGCCTGTGACCCAGTGGGCCGAGGAAGAAGGCACGCTGACCAACCTAGAGGGTCGCGTGATCCGGCGCCGCCGAGCGCTGACTCCTCCCCCGGGCGTTCGCAGCGAGTTGTGGCTCATGGCGCGGCTGGCGGAACTGCTTGACGCCCCTTCAACCTTCAGTGACGATCCCGAGACCGTTTTCGAAGAGCTTCGCCTGGCTTCGGCCGGTGGTTTGGCCGACTACTCGGGCATCGATTACGCCATGCTGGACCGGGGCGAAGCTGCCTACTGGCCCTACCCCGTGGGCAGCACCGGGACGCCGCGACTCTTCGCCGACGGGTTTGCCCATGCCGATGGCCGGGCCGTCATGGTTCCGGTGACGCCGTCCAAACGGGCAGTTCGTTCGTTCGCGGATGATTCACTGGCGTTGGCAACCGGCAGGCTTCTGGAGCACTACCAATCCGGCGCGCAGACCCGACGCGTGAGCGAGCTCCTGGCGTCGCAGCCCCAGGCCCGGCTCCTCATTCACCCGGGAACGGCGGCTTCACGCGGCATTGCCGACGGCGACTACGCCACCGTGACAAATGAGCGCGGTGAAGTGCTCTGCCGTGCCGAGCTCAGCAACTCGGTCCGCCCTGACACTGTCTTCCTGCCGTTCCACTTCCCCGGCCAGGAAAACGCCAACCGCCTCACCGAGGCGACCACAGATCCTATTTCCGGCATGCCGGAGTTCAAGACCAGCCGGGTATGGGTCCGGAAGGCAGTCTCCACCCAGGAAAGGGTTCCAGCTGGAACCCGGCTGCCACTGCACGTCAAGGAGGCATCATGAGCGAGCGCATTGTTGTTGTTGGATTCGGGCCCGTAGCTGCCCGTCTCGTGGACGAACTGCTCCCCGCCGTCCGCTCGGGACTGGTGCAGCTGCTGGTGGTGGGCCAGGAAACCGAGGCAGCGTACAACCGCGTGATGGTGGCCGAGCTGGGCGTCGGCCGCACCACCCCTGAAGCACTGGCCATGGCTGACGCTGCCGAGCTGGAAGCCGACGGCGTGGAAGTGCGGTTGGGCGTCAAGGTCAAAAGGATCGACCGTGCCCGTCAAAACATAGTCCTGTCCGATGACAGCACTGAGCACTATGACCGACTGGTGTTCGCCACCGGGTCCCGTCCCGTCATTCCCAACCTCACAGGGCTCAACCCGGATCCTTCCAGGCCGGTGCTTCCGGCCGGCGTCACGGCACTGCGTGATCTACAGGATGCTGCGGTACTTCGGGCGGCGGTGGCCGACGGAAAGCGTGTAGTGGTGCTGGGTGGCGGCGTGCTTGGCCTGGAAACCGCCTTGGCTGCCTCGGAAGAAGGCGCCCAAGCAACTGTGGTTCACAATGGACCCTTCCCCCTCGGCAGGAGCATTGACCGCGGCAGTGGATCCGTCCTCATCAACAGCCTGCGAGCCGGCGGTGTCCGGATGGCAGGCAATGCACGTTCTACCGGTGTGGAGACGGCAGGCCCCGGCGGCAGCTTCTCGGCTTTGCTGCTGGATGATGGCTCTGCGATCGACGGCGACCTACTGGTTCTGTCCTGTGGTGTGCGCCCCCGCATCGAATTGGCGGAAGGCTGTGGCCTCCCTGTTTCGGCGGGGATCCTCGTGGACCACCACCTCCGGACCTATCACGAACCCCACATGTTCGCGATCGGCGACTGCGCTGAAGTGCGCTGCCCCGACGCTGCCTGCGTTGATTGCCGAACAGCCGCCGGGCCCTCCGGCTTGGTAGGTCCGGGCTGGCGTCAGGCCGAGTGGTTGGCCGAGTACCTCGTGGTCCTGGCCCGGGATGGCCAGGCCGCCGCAGATGCCCTGGAAGCGCTGCCCAAAGAGAAGCCGGGGGTGGTTGTCCTGAAGGCACGGGGCATCAACCTTGCCGTGGCGGGCGACAACCAAGCCGATCCTTGGGACGAGGAGTTGCTGGAAGCCGGTGCCGCGTCCGGGCGTGCGCGCAGGCAAGTTTCACAATGGGCCGATCCCGAACACGGCCGCTACGTGAAGATGACAACCCGCGGCGGAGTGCTGGAGGGCTTGGTGGCCGTAGGCATGCCCCGGACCGCTGCCGAGCTGGTGGTACTCTTCGAGCGTTCCTCGGAGCTGCCCTCGGACCGTTCCTTGCTGCTCCGCCTGGACGGACCTGACCAGTTGGATGCCGGTGCCACCAGCAACGATCCCCAAAGGACCGTGTGCCGCTGCGCCGGGGTGAGTGCGGCCAGCATCGAGGATTCCGTGGTGGAAGGCTGCAGCACCGTGGGCGAGGTATCCAGGGCCACCCGCGCCGGCACAGGCTGCGGAGGATGCCATGAGGACATCAAGGGGATCATCGAAAAACACTTCCAAGCGGCTGCCGCCTGAAGCCGCGTAGTCCTCACTCCGATTCGGGGGTTCCCTGCGGATCACGCCGTCCGCACGGCACGATCCGCAGCGGGCAGTCGAAACGGGCGCCACGTTGGTCAGCGTGGAGCTACATGTGCACGTGCAAGCGCCGCGCAGCCTCCGAGATGGAACCGGTCAGCGACGGGTACACCGTGAAAGCGCTGGCTACGTCATCAACGTGGAGTTTCTGGGTCACCGCGACGGAGATCGGGAAAATGAGCTCCGAAGCGTTCGGGCCAACCACCACGCCACCGATCACGGTGCCGGAACCCTTGCGGGCGATGATTTTCACGAAGCCGTCTTTGGTGTTGCGCATCTTGGCGCGGGCGTTGCTGAGCAGGGACAACATCACAACGTCGCCCTGGTACTTGCCGGACGCGAGGTCCGCCTCTGAGACGCCCACGGAGGCGATTTCAGGGGACGTGAAGATGTTGGACGCCACCTGGTTGAGCTTCAGCGGCTTGACGGCATCACCCATGAAGTGGGCAATCGCAATGCGGCCCTGCATGGCTGCAACGGATGCGAGCGCGAAGACGCCGGTGCAGTCGCCGGCGGCGTAAATGTTGGGGGCAGTGGTGCGGGAAACGCCGTCCACCTTGATGTGCCCGGACTCGGTCAGGGTGACGCCTGCTTCTTCAAGGCCGATCCCTGCGGTGTTGGGGATGGAACCGACACACACCAGGCAGTGCGAACCTGTCACTACCGACCCGTCACCCAAGGTGACCTTCACGCCGTCGTCGGTTCGCTCCACTGCATTGGCGCGGGACTTCGACAAGACGTGTACGCCACGGCGTTCGAAGACGCCTTCCAGCAGCTTGGCGGCATCCGTGTCCTCGCCGGGAAGAACCTGGTCACGGCTGGAGATCAGGGTGACCTTGGAGCCCAAGCCGTTGTAGGCGGATGCGAACTCGGCCCCGGTAACGCCTGAACCCACAACGATGAGTTCTTCGGGGAGCTCGTCCAGGTTGTAGATCTGGGCCCAATTGAGGATGCGTTCGCCGTCGGGCTTGGCCGTGGGAAGTTCCCGGGGGTGAGCACCAACAGCCAGCAGGATCGCGTCGGCATCAATGGTGCGTGTGCCTTCGAGGGTGAGAACCTCGATGGTGTTGTTATCCAGCAGCTTGCCGGAACCGATGACGATCTCCACGCCCAGGCGCTCGAGGCCTGCACGGATGTCGTCAGACTGGCCGTGGGCCAAGGTCAGGACGCGATCGTTGATGTGTTTGAGGTCGGCACGCGGCTTGGAGGCCGTGCCGTCGCCGTCGAACTTCACTCCGAGTTCGTCCGCCTCACCGACGCGCGTCATGAGGTCGGCGGTGGCAATAAGGGTTTTGGAAGGCACGACGTCGGTCAGCACCGCGGAGCCGCCGAGGCCTGCCCGTTCGACGATGGTGACGTGCGCGCCGAGCGAGGCGGCAACCATGGCAGCTTCATATCCGCCGGGACCACCTCCAAGGATCGCGATACGGGGGGCACTGAAGTCAACTTGGGTGGTCACAATCCTCAATTCTCGCTCATTGCCCCGCCGGTCGCCACCCAGCCCAACCTCACTCCCCAGCGATCCCTACCAAAGTCCTGTCGCCGCAGGGTAGCTTGTACCAGTGAGTAACACTGAGCTGATGAACACTGACCCCTTTGAAGCCGCGAAGGCGGCCGCTGACTTCATCGCCGCGGAGACCGGCGTCGAGTCCCATGACGTAGCGCTGGTGCTCGGATCCGGATGGGCGGAGGCCGCCGACCTGATCGGCGAAACCACCGCCACCCTGAACGCTTCCGAGGTTCCCGGCTTCCACAAACCAGCGGTGGTGGGCCATGTTGGCACCATCCGCTCCGTGCTCACCAAGGAGGGCAAACGAGCCTTGGTCCTGGGTGCCCGGACGCACTACTACGAAGGCCGCGGCGTGCGGTCCGTAGTCCACGGCGTACGCACGGCCGCAGCAGCCGGGTGCAAGACGCTGGTGCTCACCAACGGTTGTGGCGGGCTCAATGAAGAGTGGACCCCCGGAACTCCGGTGCTGATAAGCGACCACATCAACCTCACCGCAACCTCACCGCTTGAGGGCGCAACGTTCGTCGACCTCACGGACCTCTATTCCTCACGGATCCGGGACCTTGCCCGCGAAGTTGATTCCTCCCTGCAGGAAGGGGTGTACGCACAGTTCACGGGCCCGCACTACGAGACACCGGCAGAGGTTCAGTACGCCAAGCGAATCGGCGCCGACTTGGTGGGCATGTCCACCGCGCTGGAAGCAATCGCCGGCCGCCACGCAGGGATGGAAGTTTTTGGCATCTCCCTTGTCACCAACCTTGCAGCCGGCATCAGCCCTGTTCCCTTGAGCCACGCTGAAGTTCTTGAAGCCGGTCACGCAGCGGGTAAGCGGATCTCGAAGCTCCTGGCGGAGATCATCGCCAAGCTCTAGGAGCGAAACGTCGGCAGATGCGGGGCCACCACCAAAGGTGGCCCCGCATCGCTGTTTAAGGGTTTGCGCTAACAATTCCGGAGGAGAAGTAAACGCACAGTAAATTCTCAGGATAAATCTGATTTGTGGCGAAACATTTGATTGAGGCCGCCCGGATGTGTCACGCGCGCACGTTGCCAATGTAAGCGCTTGCGCAAGTACTGACGAGTAACCGAAAAAGCCCGTGAAATGCCCTTTGCCCTGAGACCTAACACGTGTCTAGCGTGGGGAGTGCTCCGGTAAGTCGACGTGCCGGAGCCACCGCGGCGGATAGCTACAAAGCTCCCCCCGCACCTCGAAACGATG
Source organism: Paenarthrobacter sp. NPDC090517 (assembly GCF_044769165.1). Taxonomy (NCBI): domain Bacteria; kingdom Bacillati; phylum Actinomycetota; class Actinomycetes; order Micrococcales; family Micrococcaceae; genus Paenarthrobacter; species Paenarthrobacter sp. NPDC090517. The sequence continues at coordinate 9,810 of NZ_JBIVXN010000004.1, forward strand.
GCGTCCTTCGATGACGCCTACAGCGGATCGACGGACGCCTGAGTAGAGAACCCCCAACAGGGGGTCAGGGCATGCGCCCCACTCCACGAAGTCCAACACTCCGCGAGAAGAGCAAGCATGAACACGCACTCAACCCCTCCACGGCCGCGCCGCCGGTTGCGACAGGCAGTAGCCCTCGCAGCTGCGGCAGGTGTGGCCGGCAGCATCCTGCTGGTGACGCCGGCTGCGCAAGCCAACCTGCCGGCCGACCCGCCGTCGAGCACCATGCCGGCACCCACGCCCGGCTTCCCGCTGCCGACTACGCACACCCAGCAGGCGTACGATCCGGCAGCAGACTTCACGTCCAAGTGGACGCGAGCCGACGCCAAGCAGATCATGGCCCAGAGCGACCCCAACGTTGCCCCGGGCGAGAACTCCATGAGCCCCAACGTCACCATGCCGGAAATCCCCAAGGACTTCCCGGCCATGAACGACGACGTCTGGGTTTGGGACACCTGGTCCCTGACAGACGAAAACGCCAACCAGATCAGCTACAAGGGCTGGGATGTCATCTTCTCCCTGGTTGCGGACAGGCACGCGGGCTATGGCTTCGACCAGCGCCACTGGAACGCAAGGATCGGCTACTTCTTCCGCAAGACCAACGCTGATCCCGCCAAGGACAAGTGGAACTACGGCGGACACCTGTTCCTGGACAACACGTCCATCGGCAACACGGAGTGGTCCGGCTCCACGCGCCTCATGCAGGGCAATAAGATCAACGTCTTCTACACGGCCACTACGTTCTACGACGTCGCCGAGCGGAATGCAGGCGGCGGCGGAATCGCTCCGGACGCTGCGATCGCCAAGGCATTGGGTAACATCCACGCCAACAAGGACGGCGTGACGTTCGACGGCTTCCAGCACACCAAACTGCTGGAGCCGGACGGAAAGATGTACCAGAACAAAGCCCAGAACCCCGGCTTCGCGTTCCGTGACCCGTACACCTTCGCGGATCCCGCCCACCCGGGCAAAACCTTCATGGTCTTCGAAGGCAACACCGGCGGCACCCGTGGCTCCTACAAGTGCAAGCAGGAAGACCTCGGCTACCAGCCGGGTGACCCCAACGCCGAGACTGTGGCACAGGTCAACAGCACCGGCGCCTGGTACCAGACTGCCAACGTGGGCCTCGCCGTGGCGGACAACAAGGACCTCACCAAGTGGAGCTTCCTGCCGCCGATCCTCTCAGCCAACTGCGTCAACGACCAGACTGAACGTCCGCAGATCTACATCCAGAACGAGAACGGCAAGAACAAGTACTACCTGTTCACCATCAGCCACCAGTTCACGTATGCAGATGGAATGCGCGGTCCCGACGGCGTGTACGGATTCGTCGGCAACGGCGTCCGTTCCGACTACCAGCCGGTCAACAACAGCGGCCTGGCTTTGGGCTCCCCCACGGACCTGAACATGCCAGCCAACGCGCCGGAGGGTCCGGACCCACGTCAGAACGGCCGTCAGTTCCAGGCCTACTCGCATTACGTGCAGCCTGGCGGACTGGTCCAGTCCTTCATCGACAACGTGGACGGCGTCCGCGGCGGTTCCCTCTCCCCCACCGTGAAGATGAACTTCAAGGGCGGCGTGACGCAGGTTGACCGCAGCTTCGGCCAGAACGGGCTTGGCCCGTTCGGTTACCTTCCCACCAACGTTCGCGTTGGCGGCGAGGGCCTCTACAAGTAAGCAGTAACACCCCGGCCGAGAGGCCACGGCAGGGGTGCCGGACCCACGAGGACCGGCACCCCTGCTACCCCCAACCCCAGGATCTTCCCCATGACTTTTCCCAGCCCCCACCTGTCCCGCCGCCAAATGCTGGCCGCAAGTGCCGCCGTCGTGGTCGCCTTGTCCGCCTCGTCCTGCACGCAAGAAAGCCCGACGCCGGTTCCCACCCCGGCGGGTCCGGCACCTACCCCTTCAGATCCGTGGCGGCCGCTGGCGCATTTGACGGCTGAGAAGAACTGGCTCAACGATCCAAACGGTCTCGTTTATCAAGACGGCACCTACCACGCCTTTTACCAGTACAACCCGCGGGGCAACTCATGGGGCAACATGTCGTGGGGCCACTCCACCAGCAAGGACCTGGTGCATTGGGAGCAGCAGCCCGTGGCCATGGAGGCGGGCCCCGAAGAGGAAATCTTCTCCGGGTGCATTGTGATGGATAAGAACAATGCCTCCGGTCTTGGCTCTGCAGAGAACCCGCCCATGGTGGCCCTGTACACCAGCGCCTATGGCAAGAACGGCGCTCTGCCTCAAGGCTCCCAGGCACAATCCGTCGCGTTCAGCCTGGACAACGGGACCACGTGGCAGAAGTACCAAGGCAACCCGGTCCTGAACCTTGCACCCACCAACAACAACTTCCGCGACCCCAAAATCACTTGGTACGAACCCGGCCGCTACTGGGTGATGACCACCGTGGTGGCCGACGCCCAAGTGGTCAAGATGTTTAAGTCCACGGACCTGCTCCGCTGGGAATACCTGAGCGATTTCTCCGGCGTCGGCGCCCAAGGAGGCCTCTGGGAGGTGCCGGAACTCCTCCACATGGACGTTGAAGACTCCACCGCAAAGAAGTGGGTCATGCTCCTGAGCATCAACCCCGGCGGCATTGCCGGCGGCTCGGGAATGCAGTACTTCGTGGGCGAATTCGACGGGACACGCTTTACCGCAGAAAACGCGGCAGCTCCCGGCGCCCCGCTCACCGAGTCCCAGTGGCTGGACCACGGCGCAGACTACTACGCCGCGAACTCCATCGCCGGCGCACCCGGGGACAAGCCCGTTCTCCTGGGATGGATGGGCAACTGGGACTACGCCCAGGACGTGCCCACCACGCCATGGCGCGGCTCCATGGCAATTCCCCGCGAACTCACCTTGGTTCGGGGTGGGAAGCGGCTTGAGCTCCGATCCGCCATAGCCGGTGCCGCGCGGGAGACGCTGGACCGCTCCGGTGAAGTGAAGAGCAAAAACCTCACCGTTGGCTCCTCGCCCCAGGACCTTGGCCAGGAGTTCAGGGGACGCAGCCAACTGATCGAACTGGACATGGACCTGAAGTCGGCGCGTGAAGCCGGGGTTCTCCTCCGCCACTCATCCTCCGCTTCCGAGACCGGACTGCGGATCTCGTATAACAAGGAGACAGGCAGTGTCCGGGTGGACCGGTCAAAAGCCGGAACAAGCAACTTCTCCGAAAAGTTCAGCCCATTTCATGAAGTGGCCCTGCCTTCCTCCGGCAGCAAGGTCCATCTCACGATCCTCCTCGATTCGTCCTCGGTGGAAGTCTTCGCTGCGGGTGGAACTGCGGTCATTTCGGACACGTTCTTCCCGGACTGGGACAACACCGGCGCGTCGGCCTTCAGTATGGAGGGCGACACGGAGTTCACCTTCACGTCCCGCGTTCTTTAAGGGCCGCCCAAGGCCGGGATCTCACCCTTTACAACCACTCTTAGGGACGAGATCGCACTCCTCGTTGCCCGGGAGGGACGCATTGAGGATAGTTTTGTCCCTATGACATCCAGCGATGCCGCATTTGACCAGCTGCTCACCGACGCCCGCCAATGGGCTTCCCAAGACCCGGACCCGGCGACGTCGGCCGCCCTCGTTGAGTTGGCCGGGCTTGCCAGCGGCGGTGATGCGGGAGCAGCCCAGGAACTGGGCGACAGCTTTAATGGCACCCTGCAATTCGGCACAGCCGGCCTCCGCGCAGCGCTTGGCCCGGGCCCCAACCGAATGAACCGCGTTGTTGTCCGCCGGGCGGCTGCAGGCCTGGCGGCCTTCCTCACCGAAGTGGTAGCCGCAGCTGCGCCGGGCACCCGCCCGCGCGCGGTCGTTGGCTTTGACGCCCGGTACAACTCGGACATCTTCGCGCAGGAAACCGCTGCGATCTTCACAGCAGCAGGCATTGAAACCTTCCTAATGCCGGCAGCGCTTCCGACGCCGTTGCTTGCCTACGCGGTCAGGTCACTGGATTGCGACGGCGGCGTCATGGTCACTGCCAGCCACAACCCGCCGCAGGACAACGGTTACAAGGTCTACCTGGGACGCCATGCAGTATCTGAAAGCGGGCGCGGTTCTCAGATCGTGGCGCCGTACGACGGTGAGATCGCCGCGAAGATTGAAGCCGTGGGGGCGCTGGATTCGATTGAACTGGCAGAAAACGGCTGGACTGTGCTGCCGACGTCCATTGCCGCAGAATATGAAGCTGCCATGGCGGGTCTGGTGGATAGGGAGCACTTCCCGGCACGGGACCTCAAGATCGTCCTAACGCCCATGCACGGTGTCGGCGGTGAAACGGCCGTCTCCGTCCTGAACGCCGCCGGTTTCGCCGATGTCATGCTCGTGGCCGAACAGGCCGAGCCGGATCCGGACTTCCCCACCGTCGCTTTCCCTAACCCGGAGGAGCCCGGGGCGCTGGACCTGGCGCTTGCCGCTGCGGCGGACTCGGATGCGGACATCGTTTTGGCCAACGACCCCGACGCCGATCGGGCCGCGGTGGCTGCGTTGGATCCCGCCACTGGAAGCTGGCGGATGCTTCGCGGTGACGAAGTGGGGGCGCTGCTTGGTGCGCACGTAGTAGCGCGAATGGCTGCCGGTGCCGGGGATGAGCCGCAGACCGGAGTGTTCGCCAACTCGATCGTGTCCTCCCGACTGCTCTCACGCATCGCTTCCGCAGCGGGTTATGCCCACGAGGAGACACTCACAGGCTTCAAATGGATTTCGAGGGTTCCCGGCCTCACTTATGGCTACGAGGAAGCACTGGGATATTGTGTGGCGCCTGACCTGGTGCGCGACAAGGACGGCATCTCAGCAGCTGTGCTGATCGCGGAACTCGCCGCAACTGCCAAGGCCGAAGGCAGGACGATCTTCGATACCCTCGATGACCTGTATCTGGTGCACGGACTGCACGCAAGCGACCAACTCAGTATCCGGGTGGCTGATTTGGGACTGCTCGATGCCATGATGAACCGCCTGCGGGTCAACCCGCCTGAAGCGTTCGGAGGCTCCGCCGTCGAGGTTTCAACCGATCTCGCGGAAGGAAGCGAAGCCCTGCCTCCCACGGACGGCCTGTCGTACCTGACCCGGGACCAAAGCCGCGTCATCATCCGTCCCAGTGGCACCGAGCCCAAACTCAAGTGCTACCTGGAAGTCATCCAGGCCGTGGAATCCGCGGCCGAACTTCCAGCGGCACGCCAAGCAGCGCGGACGTCCCTGGATGATGTTCTCAGGGACGTCCGTGAAGCCTTGGGCTTATAGGACTCTTTAGAGTTCAACCTCGATGAAGCCGTCCACCAAACGGGTGGCGAACGCGTCGAGCTTGAGTTCCGGGTTGGTGAAGCATTCACCGGTTTCGAGGTCGTAGACCTCTTTGTGCAGCGGCGACGCGATGGTCGGCCGGCTTCCGCGGGATCCAATGATCCCGCGGGCCATAACGTTGGCGAGCGTAGCCGGGTCCTGCTGTGCCACAGCGAAGACCTCGGTGGGCGCTGTGCGGAACAGCGCAACCTGACGGCCGGCAATCAGTGCAGCCTCGCCCCAAGCCAGTTCGAGTTCGTCCACCAGGCAAACACGGTGCCATGTGGCGGTTGTGGTCAGGTCCTCGGCACGGTCCAGAATTACGGTCATTTCAGCCCCTCTCACTGTGTCCGGGTGTTGGCTTTTCCACCGTCACTCCCCCGGACCGGGCCACACTTGCGGCCACTACTCCAAGCTAGGACCCGGGTGTTTCATCGGGTGTCCGTGTTTGTGTCAAACGCGTAAAAGAGACCTCACACCTCACGAAATGCGTTCGTGATGCAGAAGTTAAGATCACGAAACATAAGGGAAACTGAAGCGAAACTGCCCGTCCCTAGGCTGGAACCACAAGTTGCGGAGATCCGTCTGCAACATCTGCGAAAGGCCCACCAGTGACCGGACACACTTCAAGTACAGAGAACCCGCGCCGCATCGTCGTCGTCGGCGGCGGCCCCGCTGCCCACCGTTTCGCCGACGCCATGTTCAATCGCGGACTTGAAGGTTGGCAGGTTACGGTGCTGACCGAAGAGGCACACCTCCCCTACGACCGCGTTGCGCTGAGCAAGGCCCTCACGGAAACCGGCGTGGACCTCACCTTGGGCGATGCGTCCATGTGGGACCACGAAGCCCTGACTTTGGTCACCGGCGAGCGCGCCGTCAAGATCGACTCCGTTGCCAAGAGCGTCCTCACCGCCGCCGGCAACAAGTACGAATACGACCACCTGGTGGTGGCTTCGGGTTCCGACGCGGCTCGACTCCCCATCCCGGGTTCCGAGCACACCCACGTTTACCGCACGCTCGAGGACGTCTGGGCCATTAACAAAGCCATCGCCGAGCTGCGCGAAAAGCTCGGCCGCAAAGTCAACGCGGTCACCATTGGTGGTGGCTTGCTTGGACTTGAGTCCGCTGCCGGCACCGAACAGCTGGGCGCCACACCGATCGTCATCAATGGCGCACCGTGGCTGATGAACACCCAGCTGGATGAGGGCGCCGGTCAGGCCCTCGGCCGCCTGATTGAGGCCAAGGGCTTCGAAGTCCACGGTGGCGTCTTCCCCTCCGAGGTAGTCACGGACGACGACGGCAACGTCACCGGTGTCCTGATGGCTGACGGCCGGACCATCGACGCGGACCTCGTAATCGTGGCTATTGGCGTCAAGCCGCGCGACGACCTCTTCCGCGCGGCAGAAGGCGAAGAGCAACTGTTTAGCCTGGGCCAGCGCGGCGGCGTTGTCATCAATGATTTCTGCGCCACGGAAGTCGAGGGTATCTGGGCCATCGGCGAGGTGGCCAACTTCGAAGGCATGTGCCTTGGCCTCGTGGCTCCCGCCAACACCATGGCCGAGATCGTTGCTGACCGCCTTCATGGTGGAGAAGCAACCTTCCCGGGCTTTGACACTGCCACCAAGCTCAAGTTGTCCGGCGTTGACGTTGCCAGCTTCGGCGACGCGTTTGCCCGCACCGAGCACTCCTTGGAGATCGTCTACGCCGACCCCGCGCGTGGCGTTTACCAGAAGATTGTCACCACGGATGATGCCAAGACGCTTTTGGGTGGCATCTTCGTTGGCGACGCTTCCCCGTACATGAGCCTCCGCCCGCTTCTGGGGCGCGAACTGTCCGCCGAACCGGGTGCCTACCTGAGCGCTGCCGGTGGTGGCGAGGCTCCGGAGACCGAACTTCCGGACGACGCCATCCTGTGCTCCTGCAACAACGTGGCGGCCGGAACTATCCGTGACACCATCAACGGCTGCGGTGCCTGCGAGGGCAACTCCCCGGTGCAGGAGCTCGGCGAGCTGAAGGGCTGCACCAGGGCCGGCACCCAGTGCGGTTCGTGCGTTCCCATGCTCAAGAAGCTCCTTGAAGGCGAACTGAAGAAGTCCGGCATTGAGGTCTCCAAGGCCCTCTGCGAGCACATCAGCCTTTCCCGGCAGGAACTCTTCGATGCCATACGCGTCCTTGAACTCACGTCCTTCGAAGACATCATGGCCAAGTACGGCACCGGCGCGGGTTGCGATATCTGCAAGCCCACCATCGCCTCCATCCTGGCCAGCCAGCACTCCGCCTATGTTCTGGATGCCGGACGTGGTGCTCTGCAGGACACTAACGACCGCGCCTTGGCGAACATGCAGAAGGACGGCACCTATTCGGTGGTCCCTCGTATCGCTGGTGGCGAGATCACGCCGAAGGGTCTCGGCGTCATCGCGGCCGTAGCAGAGAAGTACAACCTGTACACCAAGATCACCGGTGGCCAGCGCATCGATATGTTCGGTGCCCGCCTGGAGCAGCTGCCGGACATCTGGAAGGAACTGGTGGACGCCGGCTTCGAATCCGGACAGGCCTACGGCAAGAGCCTTCGCACCGTGAAGTCCTGCGTTGGTTCTACATGGTGCCGCTTCGGTGTGCAGGATTCGGTGGCCATGGCCATCGCCTTGGAGCTGCGGTACCGCGGCCTCCGAAGCCCGCACAAACTGAAAATGGGTGTCTCCGGTTGCGCCCGTGAGTGCGCCGAGGCCCGCGGCAAGGACGTTGGAGTGATTGCCACGGCGGACGGCTGGAACCTGTACGTAGGTGGTAACGGTGGCGCTACCCCGGCGCACGCCCAGCTGCTGGCCAAGGACCTGGACGATGAAACCCTGCTGAAGTACATCGACCGTTACCTCATGTATTACATCCGCACAGCTGACCGCCTCCAGCGCACCGCGCGCTGGCAGGAAGAGCTCGACGGCGGCATCAAGCACGTTGAGGAAGTAGTGGTCAACGACTCCTTGGGCATTGCCGAAGAGCTTGAAGCCGCGATGGCCAAGCACATCGACACCTACGAGGACGAGTGGGCCGAGACCCTGAAGGACCCGGAGCGCCTCCGCCGTTTCCGTTCGTTCGTCAACGCCCCCAACCAGAAGGACGAATCCATTTCCTTTGTTCCGGAGCGCGGCCAGATCCGTCCGGCCACCAACGAGGAAAAGGGCGGCGTGCTCATCGCTTCCACTATCCCGGTCCGCAGCGAAACCGTCGGCGCAGAAAACTAGGGGTTCACCATGCAGCTCACCATTGATCTCACTGGCCGTGACGTCCTTGTCACGGGATCTGAAAAGTCTGCCCGCCAAGCGGTCCGCCGCTACCAGAGCGCCGGTGCCAACGTGTATCGGCTCAGCGCGCCGGAAGGTGTTCCGGGCGATGGCCAGCTTCCCGAGCGCCCCTTCTTGGTGGCGGTAGTGGACGACGGCGAATCCGGCTGGCTGCCGCTGGTGGAACGCTGCCGCGACGCCGGGATTCCCGTTGCTTTCGAGCCTGCACCTGGTGCCGAAGGCCATGTAACCCTGGTGGGTGGAGGCCCTGGAGCCCTGGATCTGCTCACGGTGGGTGCCGTGGACGCCCTGCGCGATGCCGATGTGGTGTTTTACGATCGGCTTGCTCCCTACCAGGAACTGGCCGATCTGACCTCGGCTGAGCTTGTGGACGTGGGAAAGCAGCCCGGGCTTCACAAGGTGACTCAGAGGGACATCGAGAAGTTGATGGTGGAGGCTGCGCTGCTGGGCAAGAATGTGGTCCGACTCAAGGGCGGCGATCCATACGTGTTCGGCCGCGGCGGTGAGGAAGTGGCGGCATGTGTTGCTGCCGGCGTCCCGGTGAAGGTCATCTCCGGTGTCACCAGTGCCATCTCCGTTCCCGCTGCCGCCGGAATCCCGGTGACGCACCGCGAGGTCAGCCACATGTTCACCGTGGTATCCGGCCATGCGCCGTTGACCGAGAAGGAACACACCCACCTTGCCGGACTTGGCGGGACTATCGTGGTCCTCATGGGCATCGGCACCCTGCCCCAGCTGGCGGCCGGTCTCCGCCGAGCGGGGATGAATTCGGACATGCCAATGGCCGTGGTGGAACGTGGGTACCGCCCGGGACAGCGCACCACCATCGCTGACCTCGGTACCATCGAAACGGCAGCCACCGGCTGCAGCAACCCGGCCGTGTTGGTCATCGGCGAGGTGGTCCGGGTTGCTGAAGCCAACCGTAATCATGCCGAAGCATCCGCTGAACTGAGCCGACTCGCGGCTTCGCTCCTTGAAGCCTGAAGGTAAAAACACATGACTGTTGCACGTGCCATCGAAGTCCAGGACGCTACTGCCGCGCCGGAAGTTGCCGAAGCCGTAGAAGCGCCGTTGGATGGATTCCGAATCGGCGTTACCTCACACCGCCGCTCCCGCGACCTCATTGAGGCACTGGAGCGCCGCGGTGCGAGCGTGTTGCACGCCCCCGCCTTGAAGATCGCCCCTGTGCAAGAGGACATGGTCCTCATCGAGGACACCCGCACCATCATCGAGGCCAAGCCGGACATCTGCATCGCCACCACCGCCTACGGCATGCGTCGGTGGTGTGAGGCCGCTGATTCCTTTGGAATCGGCGAGCAACTCCTGGACACGCTGTCCGCCTGCCGCATGTTCGTCCGTGGCCCCAAAGCCCGCGGCGCCGTTCGGGCGGCCGGCCTTGCCGACGTCGGAATCAGCAGTGACGAAACCACCGCCACGCTGGTGGACATGCTCCTGGCCGAGGGCGTCCGCGGAAAGACCGTAGCCGTGCAGTTGCACGGTTACACGGACGTCCGCCAGCTTGAACGGCTCCGCATGTCCGGAGCTACTGTCTTGACGGTGACTCCGTACCGCTGGGTGAAGCCCGACGGCGAAGACAAACTGCCGCGTCTGATCGAAGCTGTGGTCAGCGGAAACCTCGACGTCCTGACCTTTACCAGTGCCCCGGCCGTGGACGCGATGTGGAGCACCGCCCACGAAATGGGCCTCTACCGCCAACTCATCGAAGCTCTCAAAGGTCCGGTGACTGTTGCGGCCGTCGGTCCGGTCACCGCTCAACCGCTGGTCGACGCCGGGCTCACCCCGCTGATCCCGGATCGCTACCGCATGGGTGCGCTCATCAGGCTGGTAACCGAACACCTTTCGCTGAACCACGTGCGACGTTTGGAAACCAAGAGCGCCACCATCGAGCTCCGTGGACGCTGCTTGCGGATCAACGGTGAGGTGGTGGACCTTGCGCCCGCTCCCCTCCTGCTACTGCGAGCGCTGCTCGGCGCGGGCGGGGCTGTCCTGTCCAGGGAAGCTCTCTCCGACCTCTTGGACCTCCGCGGTTCCGTACACGCATTGGACATGACGGTCAGCAGGCTCAGGTCTTCCCTTCCTGATGGCAAACTTGTGGAAACCGTAGTGAAGCGCGGCTACCGGCTGCGGGCTTAGGTGTGAATGTTAGCGATAAATGGCGGTCTTTTGCTGAGCTAAATGTCGCCCTGCTGGTCGAACTTTTCTCCGTCGAACTCTTCATTGTCACGGGTTCTCTACCGGAGGAGACTTGAGGCGACGGCATCCCATCTCGGACCGCCTGCGAGGCCACCCGGCTGCGGGGCCTCACAGTAGCTTGTAGTGGCCTGGTGGATTAATGAGTTCCATGACACCCCTCGAAAAGGCCGCTCAGCGGTCACGCCATCTCTTGCCCGTGCTGACTATCGCACTGATTGGATGTCTCGGCGGGTGCGAATATGAGCCTTACGACGCATCCCTGCCGTCTGCCAGTTCTCCGATGACGGAGGCTCACACGGTCCCACCGCTGCCTGAGAGCCGCGACCCTCGCACGGTCCCGCCGCTGCCGAAGAGTGGCGATATCGACGCCGGCACATACCTGGTCCCCGTCGACGGCTACAAGGAGCCTTTCCAGATCACCGTCCCAGGCGGCTGGTCTGCTCTCGACGGCAATAGCCTGGGCAAGGATGACCCGGATCACCCGGCTGAATGGGCCGTCCGCCTGACCCTTGGGTCCGCGTTCTATGTGTCGCAGGACGCATGCAACTGGAGGGGCGCCCTTGGCGATTTCGGTCCTGCGGACTGGGCCTTCACTAGGGCTATGGCGGCGCAGTCGTTTACGGCAAGCACTCCTCCTGTCAAGGTCATGGTGGGCGATTACTCCGGCTTCGAGTTCGACCACTCCGTCGAGGGCGACGTGGACATCCCGGCCTGCGACAGCGGCAAGTTCTGCATCCACTCAGAAATGATGTACCACTGCACACACTGGTACTCGACTCAGAATGAGCACGAGACCTACCGGGTGGTCGACGTGAACGGCAAGCGGGCTGTCATCGCGGTGGGCCATATCGACGAATCGATCAATCCGGAGCTGATGAGAGAGGCGCGCACTGTCTTCGACTCGATCGTGTTCGAGTCCTACAAGTGATCAGCTGATCCGGCGGCCGATCCCGCTCGCTGCCACGCTAGGCCGCCTTCACCAGGGGAAGCTCGTCCCAGTTGGTGGTGTAGCGGGGGCTGAGCATGTCGCGTTTCATGGACCAGTCCGGGCCGCCTTTGATGCCCGCATGGCCCAAACCGATGGATCCACGGCCATAGCGCTTACTGACCTGCTCGAGCAAGGGGCCTATGCCCCGTTCTTCATGCCGGTTCTCGAAGATTTCCAGCGGTTTCTGGTTGCCGCTGGGTCGGAGGTCCGTGACCATGATTCCAGCTTTGGCGTACCTCACGCCTTCCTGGATTTTTGGAACCAGCGCATGCGCGGCCTTGGTCAGCAACACCGGATCCGAGGTGGGCATTGGCAGCTTGACGTTGACAGTGGGGAACGATTTGTCGTTGGGGTTGTAGACCGATGTTGCGGCAAAGGCAGTCAGTAGCTTGGCTTGCAGGTCATGTTTGGCCAGCCTGGCACTGGCCATCTGGCCATAGACACTCAGTACCTGCCGCAGCTCAGCCGCTGAGGTTATTGGTGTGGAGAAGGATCGGGAGAAGATCAGTTGATCCCGTCCGATCCGTTCCTCCTCCATGGGGATGCAGGGGGTGCCTTGCAGTTCCAGCACAGTCCGCATCATGACGATGGAGAACTTGTCCCGCAATGCCACCGGGTCGGCACGGACCAGGTCCAGGATGGAGAAGATCCCCATCGCGTTCAGGCGTTTCGTGAGCCTGGTGGCGACGCCCCAGATTTCGATCACGGAGAGCCGTGCCATGAGTGCTTCGCGTTGGGGCTCCGGGATGGAGTCCCACCGGCACACGCCGTTGAAGGCCGGGTTGTGCTTTGCCCACTTGTTGGCCAGCTTGGCAAGCGTCTTGGTGCGCGCGATTCCTACGCAAACGGGAACCCCCACGTGTCGTTGGCAGGCAGCTTTGATGGTGCGCCCTAGCTCCAGCAGATCGTCGGGTTGCCCTTTGACTCCGAGGAACGCTTCATCAATGGAGTACACCTCCTGCCATGCTGAGTACCGGGCCAGGAGCTCCATCACCCGCGAGCTGATGTCTCCATAAAGTTCATAGTTGCTTGAGAGTGCAATGAGTCCCCATTCCTTGGCGCGTGGAGCAAGCTTGAACCAAGGCTCGCCGAGTCCGATTCCCAGTCTTTTGGCCTCCGGCGACCTGGTCACGGCGCAGCCGTCGTTGTTGGACAGGACGATCAGCGGCTTGCCCTCCAACGCAGGATTGAAGGCACGTTCTGCCGACGCATAGAAGCAGTTGATATCCACGTGGGCGATCTCCTGCATGCGATGCATGAGCGCTGGCTTGGACATTCCACTCCTTGGCTCGCACTAGCACGCGTGCCCGCATTCGAGTGTGAGACACGCCATGCATTCGAACATACATTCGAATACCTTCACTGTACCGCTAGCCTCTGACAAGAAGACATCCCGCCCGCCAGACTACGGAAGTCCGGCGGGCGGGATGCGACTACTACTGAAACCTAGGACATACCAGCCGGCTCCTTCTTGTGCACCAGGTAGATGGCACCGGTGGTCACATCTTCTTCGAGAGCCTCCAAGGTGCGTCCGCGGGTTTCGGGAACCTGCGTGTAGATGAAGATGAGGGCCAGGATTCCAACAACCCCAAAGAGGAAGAACGTTCCCGTAATACCCACGCCCGCCACCAACGTGGGGAAGAAGAGACCGAGGAGAGCATTGGCTATCCAGAGGCAGAATACCGACAGGCCGATCGCGAAGCCGCGAACATGCAGCGGGAAGATCTCGGACAGCATCACCCACACGGCGATGTTGAGGAATGTCTGCATGGATCCTACAAACGCAACCACCAGGAACAAGATGACGAAAGGACGTGCTGCATTGCCGACAGGCAGGACGATCGAGGCGATTCCGATGAGGAAGTGGCAAACAGTGGTCAGCGTGAATCCAAGGAGCAGGGTGGTGCGTCGATTGATCCGCTGCATGAGCGTCAGGGCAATGACGCCGCCGACAACGGCAATGACACCGGGGGCAATGTTGGCGATGAGGGCTGCACTTGAGTCGAAGCCGGCTTCGACCAGCACGGACTGGCCGTAGTACATGATCGAGTTGATGCCGGTTAGCTGCTGAGCCACACCCAAACCGATACCTACCAGCACAATGCGCAGGATCCACTTGTCCTTGAGCGCTGCCCAGGAGGTTGCTTTTGAAGCCCGTTCCTCATCAGCCAGGTGCTTCACGTCGGCCATTTCAGCCTCGGCTCGCTCCACGGATCGAATGGTCTTCAGCACTTCCAGCGCTTCTTGCGAGCGCCCCTTGGAAATGAGCCAACGCGGCGACTCAGGCATACGCAGCATACCGAAGAACAGAGCTATGGCGGGCAGGGCCGCGACCGCAAGCATGATGCGCCAGACTCCCCCGAACTCACCCCAGACATTGCCGATGATGGCGTTGACCACGAAAGCCGCGAGCTGCCCAATGACGATCATGAGTTCATTCCGCCCCGCAAGGGAGCCACGGATTTCATACGGGGCCAGCTCGGCAAGGAACACCGGGACCACGGTGGAGGCGCCACCGACAGCCAAACCGAGGATGACCCGCCCCAGGACCATGACTTCGAAGCTCGGTGCGAAGACGCAGGCAATGGTCCCGGCAAAGAACAGGACGGCCAACAGGATGATCGTCTTGCGGCGACCCCAACTATCGGACAAGCGCCCGCCGCCAACCGCTCCGGCAGCTGCTCCGAACAAAAGGGAGCTGGTGACGATTCCTTCCGTCAGCGGCGTCAATGCGAGGTCCACGGTCATAGGCCTCAGTGCGCCGTTGATAACGCCGGTGTCGTAGCCGAAGAGAAGACCACCGAAGGTGGCTATCAAGGCAACGAGGCCGAGGCGCTTTCTGTGCGGACCATTTGTCAGCGGAGGGAGGGAAGTGCCATCGGCGGCTCCCCGCTGCGTTTGTGTGGCAGACATCAAGACTCCTTTGTCGGTGTGTTGCGGGTCATATTCACCCCGCGCTGAATACAGACTAACGCGCGAAAGGCTTAAATGTAAGGTCAAACTAACAAATCGCTAAGATCCCGCCTTTCCATCATGGGAGGATGAGGACATGGTTATCGACAACCGCCATCGTTCGGCCACCCAAAGCGACGTCGCCAGGGAAGTCGGCGTCTCCCGAACCCTCGTGTCTTTTGCCTTCCGGGGCGCGCCGGGCGTCAGCGAGGAAACCAAACAGGCGATCTTCGATGCCGCAAAGCGCCTGGGCTACCGACCCAACGCAGTAGCTGCCGATCTCGCACGAAAGCATCGGTCCGCCGTCGGCCTCCATCTCCTGGACATCCGCAATGAGGTCTACGCCGACATCCTCAACGGCGTCCGCATGGCACTGCCGCAGGATGGCAACAGGCTCATCCTGAGTGTCTCCCGGTCTGTTGGCGGAGAGGACCACGGCGCTCTGGAATCACTAATTGAGGCGCGAGTGGGGATAATCATTGCCGCCACCCTGCTGGATTCGGACGAACGGGTCCATGAATTGGCCAGGATCGTTCCCATGGTCAGCGTAACGCGTCCCGTGGAGGGCGTGGACAGCGTCTATTCAGACGATGCCGCCGGCGCCCGCGCGGCCACCGCTCACCTCATCGGGCTGGGTCACACAAGAATCGCCCACCTGGCAGGGCCCGTCTACGACGGTCATACGGTCCGCAGGCGGAGTTACGCACAAACCATGCGCGACGCCGGGCTGAAGCCGCTATTGCTCGAGGCCGACGACTTTACGCAGGACGCCGGACAGCGGGCGGCCGCCAAATTGCTCGCTATGACTGACCGGCCAACGGCGATATTCACCCACAATGACCAGCTCGCCCTGGGTGCCCGCGAGGCTGCGTACGCCAAGGGTCTTTCATTGCCGTCCGAGCTTTCCCTGGTGGGATACGACAACTCGAGGACCTCCGGACTCCACGGCATCGACCTCACATCGGTTGACCTCCACGCTGTTGAACTCGGTCAGATTGCGGGAACCGTTGCCTTGGAACGCCTCAGCAATCCCGATGGGCCCGCCGCAGACAGGCGCCTCACACCGCAGCTCGTGGTGCGAAACTCGACCGCCCCGCCGGTTGCATACAGTCAAATGTGATGCAGGCACGTGGTAGCGACACCCCAAATGGTCAGCTCCGACATTGCGGGGACGCGAATGTCCGGGTACTTGGGATTGTCGGCCTGCAGGACAACGCCCGCAGGCGTGACCCGTAGCCTTTTGATGGTCAGCTCGCCGTCAAGGACCGCTACGACGACGGAGCCGTCCTTGGGCTCGAGCGCCCGGTTGACGATCAACTCATCGCCGTCACTGATTCCGGCGCCCTCCATGGACTCACCGGTCACCCTCACTACGAATGTGCTGGTGACGTCCTTGATCAGGTGCTCATTGAGGTCGATCCGACCATCAAAATAGTCCTGCGCGGGCGACGGATACCCCGCCGCCACCGGGATAGGCGCCAGCAGTACTGACATAAGGGAAAAGCCCGCATCTATCACGCGGGGGCCGACTATCACGCCCACAACACACCTTTATTCGAATATATGTTCGATAGTTCAGTGTACAGCGGATGGCGGACATTGTGCCCCTAGCCTTCACCCCCGTCACCGGGTGGTGGTCGTTCCCGCGTTCGGATCTCACTGCTGCGAGACCAGCGCTCTTGGGTGACTAGTGAACCACGCGGTACCGCACGTGCGTTACCAAGCTGGTCGCGCGCACCTGGGTCTGCTCCAGCTGCAGGTCCCCCACGCCGTCGAGCAATCGCTCGCCACCACCCAGAACCATGGGTGAAATGTGGAGCCGCAGCTCGTCCATGAGCCCGGCCGAAAGATACTGGCGGGCAGTCTGCGCACCCCCGGCAATGGCTACATCTTTGTCCCCGGCAGCCTCGCGGGCCTGCATCAATGCCGATTCGATGCCGTCGGTAACAAAGTTGAACGTTGTTCCGCCTTCCATCTCCAACGGCTCACGCCGATGGTGGGTAAGGACGAAAACCGGTGCGTGATACGGCGGGTCCTCGCCCCACCAACCCCGCCATTCCGTGTCCCACGCCGCGGGTCCGGGCCCCGCAAACATGTTGCGTCCCATGATGAAGGCACCGGCCGCGAGGATCCCTTCAATCTCAGGCGCATTCGCCTCCGGCTCTTCGAACATCCACCTGTGCAGGAGCTCTCCGCCGTCGCCCAACGGCTCCTCCACGCGCTGGTTGGGCCCGGCAACAAATCCATCCAGCGAAACAGTCAGATCGCATGTGACTTGGCTCATGCGCCCATCATGCCACCACCGGCCCGCAAGGGTCAGCCGGTGCACTATCCCACCTTGAAACCACCGTTGCTGTGCAGCACCTGCCCGTTGATCCATGAGCCTGCATCCGAGAATAGGAAACGGACCAGGTTTGCCGTGTCTTCCGCGGTTCCCAAGCGGCCGGCCGGGGTGGCGGAGGTCCCCCACTGCCGGATTGACTCGTCCATCCATCCGGTGTCAATTGGCCCGGGATTCACCACATTGGCCCGAACACCACGATCAGCCAGTTCCACCGCGGCGGCCGTGACAATCCGGTCCAAGGCGCCCTTGCTGGCACCATAGGGCAAGTTATGAACAGTATGGTCGCTGGTCAAGGCGACGATCCGCCCGCCAACTTCCCCATGCTCAACAACGGGGAGTTGCTCAGCGAAGGCTTTGATCAGCAGCCAAGTGGCTCTCGAATTCACAGCGAAATGCCGATCCCAGCTCTGTACCGAGGTACTGAGGATGGAGCTGTCCACCGACTCGCAATGCGACATCACCAGACCGCGCACCGGGCCAAGGCAAAGTGCGGCAGTGACCAGTTCTGCCGGCACCGCCGGATCACTGAGGTCGCCGGCTGCAAGCTCGACGGCGGCCCCCAGTTTGCGGCACTCGGCGGCTATTGACTCCGGATCGTCGGGAGACGCCTCAAGCCCCAGTCGCTGATCGTAGGGCGTCCAATAGTTGAGAATCAGGTCCCACCCGTCACGAGCCAAGCCCAAGGCCATGGCCGCCCCGATGGAACGGCGCCGTCCCACGCCGGTCACCAAAGCTACCTTTGTATCTGCTGTCATGCTCCGACTCTATGTGCCCCGCGCGGAGCCGGATGTGATCCACGTTATTACCGGCCGGTAAACACCAAGCTACGGATCCGCCAAAGACGGCAACAGCGGCGAAACACCCGCGAAAAACCGGCCCCCTACGCTGTTGATCAACAGCAGGTCACATGAGCGAAAGGGCCAAACATGTCCGCCATCCCGTCCGCACCTTCCCTCCACATCGTCATTGCAGGCGCCGGTCCCGCGGCCCAGGCTCTGGTGCGGCGACTTGCCGGAGCGTCCGAATCCCGGCAGCGCGCTTTCCACGGAACCATAACTGTGCTCAGCAACCGCGACGAGTGCCCGGACGCCCTGTTGGAACTCGCTGAACTCCCCCAGGTCTCGGTCCGCTTCGGACAGGCGGCCAGCTTCATTGACGCCGATTCAAGGATTGTCACCACCGTGGATGGCATGGAGTTTTCCTACGACCAGTTGGTCATTGCGACGGGCTCTGCCCCGACCCTCCCGCCGGTGGCAGGCGCCGAGTCCAGCTTGAGCTACTCCACCATCGATGACGCCGCGAACATCGGCGAAGCGGTCAAGGATGTCAGCCGTCTGGTGGGCCGCCGTCCACTTGGGATCCTCGTTGGGAACGGACCGGCAGCGGGTCAGGCCGAGGCTGTGCTTCGTGCACGCGGGGTCCGCCCCGTCCGCACAACCCTCCGCCCCACCGCCGTCGTGCCTGCCGCCAACACCGGCGCAGGTGCGCAGGGTTCCATGCTGCCGGCCACCGGCGTCCTCTTCGAAGACGGCAGCAGCATGAACGGCGACCTCGTTGTGCTGGCCGAGGAGCGCACGGCCCGTAACGACCTCGCCGAAAGCGCCGGGCTCACAACTGCTGCCGACGGCGGCATATCAGTAGGTCGTGACCTCGCCACGTCCGTACCGGGCATTTGGGCGATTGGCGATGCCGCCTCCTGCGACGGACTTCGACTGGGCCTCCTTCTCTCCGCCGAGTCCTCTGCGATGCTGTGCGCCTCAGGCCTGCTCTTGAGTGCGGGCAATGACGACCAGCAGGCGTTGATCGCGGCCTGATGCCCCGCCGGCGGCGGCCCAGTGGGGCCCTCTGCGCATGTGGCAAGATGGTCCTTTGACGGGCAGTGACAACCCTGCGGCCACCGGGCCGGCCACGCCCTGCACGGAAGGATCCCATGAGCAACGAAGCCGTCGCGCCAACAAATATTGCCTCCTACATCGACCACACACTGTTGAAGCCGGAGGCCAGCGAGGCTGACGTCCTCAAGGTGTGCGCCGAGGCAGTCGAATACAAGTTCAAGTCGGTGTGCGTGAACCCTGTTTGGGTCAAGACCGTCACCAAGGCCCTCAAAGGTTCGGGTGTGCTAACGTGCTCGGTCATCGGATTCCCTTTGGGCGCCACCCCCAGCGACGTCAAGGCTTTCGAGGCCCGCGGAGCCGTGCTGGACGGCGCGGATGAAATCGACATGGTGATCAACATGGCCTCCGCCCGCGCCAACGACAAGGGCGCGCTGGTGGACGACATCAGGGCTGTGTCCGAGGTAGTCCACGCCGGGGAGGCCATCCTGAAGGTCATCATCGAGACCTCCATGCTGACCGATGAGCAGAAGGTCATTGCCTGCGAAGCGGCCGCAGAAGCCGGGGCGGACTTCGTCAAGACGTCCACCGGATTCAATGGCGGCGGTGCCACCGTTGAAGACGTTGCCTTGATGCGCAAGACCGTGGGACCGGAGCTGGGGGTGAAGGCCTCAGGCGGCGTGCGCTCCCTCGCCGATGCACAGGCTATGATTGCTGCTGGTGCAACACGTATCGGAGCGAGCTCCGGAATTGCCATTGTCAAGGGTGAACAGGGTTCATCCGCCTACTAAGGCTTCCGCTGCCGTCAGAGATTTTTGAGCCCTGCGGGGCGAGGAGGAATGAATGTCCAAGAACGCCACAAGCGCCCCCATTGAAAAAGAGAACAGCCTGGGCACCAGCATTGTGCTGTTCCTTGTCATGATCGTGCTCTTCCTGGGCGCCATCTACTCGCTTTCTTTCCTCAGCCTGGATAACCCGTGGCCGATGGCCGTCTGCCTCGGCCTGTTCGCCCTCGCGTTCTGGATCCCGCAGACCATTCTTGGCCGCTCGGACTCCGCCGGCGAAAGCTAGAACCCGCATAATGACGTGGAATGGTCCGGGCCCCCGCCTGGGCCATTCCTTTTTGTTGGGCGTTTCCCTAGTGACCACGCTCCTTCTCACGGGCTGCGGTCCAGCAAGTGCCCTCAGCCAGCCGGATGCACCGGACCGCATGGAACCAGCGTCCTGCGATGTGTTGGGAAGCAAGGCCGTCAGCGTCAAAGAATGGGTGGTGGAGGGATACCTCGACCCCGAGGACACCTCCAAATCCCTGCAACTGGCCATCGATACCGCGTCCAAGGGAGGTGGAGCGATTGTGCAGTTGCCCGAGGGCGTCTTCACGTTGGAACGTCCTTTGGTTATGAAGAACAATGTGCTCCTCAGAGGAGCCGGGCCAACAACAGTGCTGAAAGCAGGCCCGGACTTCCTTGAATTCGAGGGCCCTTTCGGCGGCCACCCCTTGATCACCACCAACGGCGCACAAAACGTCACCATCTCACAGCTCACGGCGGACCAAAACGGTGAAGAGCTGGATGGAAACCTTCCAGGACGCCTGCGTGAGTATCTAGTGGACGTCCGTCACTCCAGCAACGCCTTGGTGGAGGGTGTCTCCACGCGGAATCCCTACACTTACTCCATCGCCGTGGTAGCCAGCAGCAATTTCTGCTTACGTGGCAACCACACACTTGTGACCAGCAGCGGCCGATACGATCAGTTGGACGGCATTCACATCACCGACTCCCATGGAGGGTTGGTGGAGGGCAACACCGTTGACCAGCGGCAGGGAGCCGATGGCGACGACGGCCTCGTGGCCCAAGCCCTCGGCGGGTCCGTTCATGACGTGATCTACAGAAACAATGACGTGCGCGGCGGATCCCACGGTTCGGGAATGCAATTGGCCGTAGGCGAGCATGAAATCTACAACATCAGCGTGGATGGCAACCGCTTCCGGGATTCTCCTGATGGCGTCAAGATCGGATACTACGACGGCGGCACCGCGGCCGTTCACGATGTAACGGTCACAAACAACAAATTTTCCGATCTTCAAGGCCCGTGGCTCGATTTCCACGGCGATCTGGGCAACATCGTTGTGACGGATAATGTCACCTGCCGGGTGGGCACCATCATGCTCGAGGACGCACCCGGCAACGTCGTCACCAACAATGGGACAACATGCTAGCTGCCGTTCGGAGTCCTAGTGGCCGCGCGGCAGAAAATAGGTCTCCGGCTTGAGGGGAATCTCGCCACTAGGGAACAGAGCATCCACCTGCGTCTCGTACTGTCGGATACGCGGCAACTTGGCATCAAGGCCCTCGCCCCACGTCCAAGGAACGCAACCCAACCGTGTCAAGTGCGTCGCGTCTGGCTCGGACACAAGGTCGTAGGGGAAGTCCGAGTAGAGGATCAGGTCCTCGATGTGGCCTTTAGCGGCCTCACGCGTGATGAGATGGTCCACATGCCTGCCAACTGCAACGGGACAGAAGACAAGCTCGGCTTTAGTCTGTGCCATAAGCGTGGCGACGTCTCCCCGAAGTTGACGGATGAGTGGATGATCGCCCTTGGCGATCCTGCCCAACGCGATGTCGAACCGGTATGTGGGGTAACGGTGGGTGAACTCCGGGAGGAGCCTGTCCCAAGCGCTGCTCCCTAGCACTAGTGGCTTGCGGCGGCGTCGAAACAGCGCGTCCACTTCACCAAGATGGATGGACTGAACGCCCATGTCTTGGAGGACGGCGCGGTCCTCCGACTGCCTGGCCTTGAACAGTTCCCCGGCGTCCGGTACGGTGCATTGGCGCACGAAGGACCTCGCTGCGCGTGTATGAGGTGACGGAGCTGCCTCCGTGAACAGTGTGGCCACGATGACTTGGCGTTCGCGAGCCTGCGCTTCAATCAGGGCACCGCAGGACAGCACCGCATCATCCAGATGGGGTGACAGGAACAGCCAGGGCGCATCGCCCGCCAGGGATCGTTCCATTCTCGACTGAAGAGGCATCAAGGAGACCTTTCTAGAGGCATGCCTGGCGTCGCCCGGCGGGAGGGGGATCATTCAGATGGGCATAGCCGGCGCGGTAGGCGTCAGCTTGCAGCCCGGCGAGGCGATCCCAGTTGTACCCGGCGGCGAACTCCCGCGCTCTGGCGCCGATATCTTCCAGCCCGGACTCCGTGTACCTGCGGGTCATCTCGTCAGCGAGGCTTTGAACGTCGAAAGCTTCCACCAGCCAACCGGCATCTGGGGGAACGATCTCTCTGAGGCAAGGGATATCGAAGGCGATGACCGGGGTACCTGTGGCCAATGCCTCGATAGCTACCATGCCAAACGTCTCCTGCCGTGACGGTATAACCACCAGCCTCGCATCGCTCATTGCCTGGAACTTCTCGTCGCCCGAAAGCCAGCCTAGAAGCTTGACCCGATCTGAGAGGCCTCTGTCCTCGATCACCGCACGCAACTTCCTTTCATCGGGTCCGGTACCGGCGATGAGGAGGTTTCCGTCAACTTCGCTGATGCACTGCGTCCAAGCGGCCAACAGGAGATCCAACCCCTTGCCCGTGAACTCCAAGCGCCCGATGCAAAGTATGTCCTTTCCACGTTTTGGTTCTGGTTTCCACGCCGCAGGATCAACTCCATTGCCGATCACGTCCACGTGGATGTCAGGGTTTATGGAAGTCAACCGATCCGCTATTCCCTCGGAAACAGCGATGGTCCTTCGGAAATGCTGGACGCCGAACCCCTCCACCCAATGTAGTGGCAGCTTGTACTGCCGTGCCTTGTCGCGGGCATGCAGCCACTGCACTACCCCGATGGTGGGACGCTTCGTCCATAGCGGGGCCGCCATAGTGGAGAAAGGCGCAAAGAAATCCTCCACCACCAGATCAGTAGTGTGACGGCGCCGGTGCACCTCGAACGGCAAACGAAACACGTAACCCAGCAGCCGCGTCAGTC
Source organism: Paenarthrobacter sp. NPDC090517 (assembly GCF_044769165.1). NCBI lineage: Bacteria > Bacillati > Actinomycetota > Actinomycetes > Micrococcales > Micrococcaceae > Paenarthrobacter > Paenarthrobacter sp. NPDC090517. The sequence continues at coordinate 32,734 of NZ_JBIVXN010000004.1, forward strand.
GGCTCTTGCCGCGACCGACGCCAATCGGAACGTAGTGCACGCCGTCCTGAACCCGTTCCTGCCAGCCTGGATATCTGGTGGTCAACGCCGTGATGTAGAAGTCCCCGGCAGCGAGTCGTCGATTGATCTCCAAAGTCCGAACTGATCCTCCACCTGCACCGGGCATCCGGGGGTCTTCGAAGCCGAGATGCAGGATCCTCACAGGACTCTCCTTTCTGGCTCGTAAGTCTGGGACGGCGGGCCTTTCATTGTGCTGCTTCCCCGGCGCCATAGGCATGTCACTTTCCTGCTTGGAGTTGTTGGATTACTTCTTTGTAGTCCTTGAGTGTGACGTTGCTGTCTTGTTCGAAGAGGTTTTCTTCGAAGCCGAAGAGGAACATTGTCATGCCGCATTCTTTGGCATACCTGGGTGCTGTTTGTAATTGTTCGGCGAGGCTGTCCGAGAGGGGTGAGCCGCCGGTGAAGGGTGCGTCGGGTGGGCCGGGGTTTTCGCCGACCAGCCCGAGGCCTGCGCGTCGCGCCAAGGCGCTGGTGTATCGGTGGGATGACCATGACGCGACGTCTTCCTGCATAACACTCTCGTTATCGGTGGGGAGGCATTGGTCTTGACGCGGAACAGCAGCGCGTGCTTTTACGTCCGATACGTCGTCCAGACCGGTGAAGTCCACGTCCACGCCTGACAACGTTGACAGGACTGTGAACTGTTCAAGGTAGTCCAGACCGCGTTCTTGGGCGCCGTCCGGGTTAGCGCGACCGTCCAGATGCCCGTTGATGGCTTCTGCTTTATCGGTCGGCAGGACTCCGCGGCCAGCTACGGGAACGTGCACTCGCCCTTGATACCCGAGTTTCCGTAGCTCGCGTACCTGCCATACCACGGCGTCCACGGCAGATCCAGCGTACCAATCCCACCACCGTTGGACTTGTTCGCCGGTGACGGGCTTGCCGTTCCACGAACGAGTGCCCGGAACCCATCCGGGCATGGGGGCCGGCGCTACGCCCTCTGCCAGTCCGATGCCGTGCTGAGGAGCATCCCCAAACGCCCAGAATTCGCGTTCGTTTCCCCCGTCGCCAGGCCCGGGGTACCCGAGCTCGCCGCCTGCGTCGGTTCCAGCGCGTATCGCTGTCATACCCTCGAACCCGAGGTCGGTTGCGACGTGGGCCAAGTATTTTTGGGCGGCGTTTCGGACCTTCGCGCTGAATATCAGCTCGGCTCCGGAGTGTCGTGGTGTGCCCCCGAGGCTTCCTCTTAGTTGGCCACCGGACAGGTCCCTGACCCAACCGGGCGGGTACTGCAGACCTGGGGACAGCACCATTCCCATGCCGGCATCACGGCAACCGTCTACCTGTGACCGCACCACGGCAACGTATTCAGCGTCCACCCGCCCGGCTACCGGTTCGTAGCGGTCCCAAGCCAACGGCAGTTCCAGCGCTGAGACTCCGGCGTCCTGGAGTGCTGCTACGCGTTCAGGGGCGCACGTGGATCCCAAAACCCCGAACGTCATGGGGGCGGGTATGACGGGGTCATTCCTGACGCTGCATCCGGCGGCCGCAGCTGTTATGACGATCGGCAGCAGCGTTGACAGAATCATGCGTCTCACCGGTACCCACCGGATACAGGAGGCAGTATCAACCCTCCGGAGACCGCGGCGTCCAGTTTGCTCTGGTTCAGTTTCCATACAACAGTGTCACCTGACGTTGGCCCGGTGAACGTGAAAACCGGTTGGGCATTCTCCTGCAGCCAGGCCAGGAAGGCAGGTGACGCGAAGCCGTAGCCCTCGCTGAGTTGCCGTCCCTGCGTTAGGGCATAATCGGCACCACCATCTCTAAGGGACTGCAACGAGGGCAACACCTCCCAATTCTCGTGCGGCAGCAGTGCGAACTCACCGGTTACGGACGTCAACCCCACCTTCGAGGACGCAGGCAGTTCAGCGTTCATCCAATCCCGTGCCCGGACGAGCCCGTCATCGACCACTGATCGTGCCTGAATACCCAGCAACAAACTCAGGACGGTCATGATCGCGGCAAAAGCCACGACGACCCCACGGAGCCGTGGCCGCCACTTGACCACCATCACAGCGGCTACAGGTACTGAAACCAGCGCTGCGAGCACCACACAGTAGCCAAATTGTTCCTCGGCCGCCCCGAAGAACACGGAGTAGACACCCACGAAACCGCAAAAAAGCGAGAATAGACCAATGACCCGGCGTTCCACCAGCGGCGACATGGCAGCCACCGCGCCAGCAAGTATGGAAAGCCCTAGTAGCAAATAACTGGTACCGAACCGGCCAACCAAGTCAATGAGTCGGTCCGTAAGGCTCACACTATGTACTGAATTGAACCCGGTCATCTGAACGACCCCAGCCATTCTGAGAACGCCGACCGATTTTTGTTCCATGAACTGTGGAAACAGCCCGGTGGCGGCTACCAAGCCCAGGTACAACGCATAAGGGACGACGGAGAACGCCACGATACGCGCGGCTGTTTTCGGGGAAACAGTTCTGCGCCAAAGCACAGCGGCCAGCAGCGGGACCACGGTGAACGCGGCAGTCATATCCTTCATCAAGATAGCTATCCCGAAAACCAGCCCAGTGCCTATTTCAAGCCATATACGCGTCCGTCCCCGCTCGCGGTCCAGCGCCACCAGGGCCAATAGCCATCCGGACATGACGGCGAGGCCGGCGGGAGTTTCCATCATCAACCGCCCGTCCATGCGCAGGACAAACGGGTCACTGGCCAAAATGACACCCGCCACCACAGCGGGCCCCACTCCCACCAGACGACGCACCAACAGAAAACAGACAACCACCGTCAGTACTCCGAGGAAGGCGTTAACCCAGCGCAGCTGCAACGCCAGATCCATGGGGTGTCCTTCCAGACCGAACACCCGGATAAACAGCGCGTTGAGGGCGTACGTGCCTGGAGGATGCAGGAAAAACGGGGTACCAAGAATCGACGGCATCTGACCAGCAGCAAATTGACTGGCAAAGTCCGCGTACGTAACCTCATCGATGAACACGTCATTAGCCCGCTGAACACCGAACATCCGGAACCCCAAAGCCAACAACCCCAAAAGCACTGCAGCCCACAAAGGACGCCGAAGCAACCTCGGCGACGTTGTGTGCGCCGTCGACGAACCGGACGGTCTCCGATTTGTGACTGCCGCGATCCGACCCTTCAGGGGTGCACGCCGCCGTGAGTGCCGCCGTCGAGAAGTTTCCTCGGATGCGTCAACCGCTCGCCGGGTTGATCCAGAACCAATGGCCTTTGGCAGCATCCCCCGCTGGTGGGCAAGAACCGTGACGCCACAGATGGTAGCCAGGATCAGCCACACAACGGGATGCAGTTGGCCGGCTGCTACGAGGGCTGCGAGCAGTGCAGCTACTCCTCCAACCCATCCTCCGCCAGCTATGGTGGAGCCGGCGGCCTTGAAAACCGGTCCGGAAACCAGTGCCAGCGTCGCGGCAGCAACCACTGCGGCGACGGCAGAACCTACGGCCAAACCTGAAACACCGCCAAGCTGCCATCCCGCAGACAACCCGGACACAACCATTACGCAGGCAAGGGCCAGTCCTATCTGGCAGCGGCGGTAGGCCCGCACAGCCAGAAGAATGGTTGCAAGTACCGTCAGGACGGCGTAACCCAACCCCGCCGCAGCGAGCCACGGCATGAGATGCAGGGAGCCGCTGTACTTGTCCGGGATGATCAACGCAGCCAAATCGTGAGGCACGGTAGCAATGATGGCGAAGGCAACGACCGCGAGCTGCCCAAAGGAAGTGAAGGCAGCACCAAGCACTTGAGGCACGTTTGCGCCAGGCCTGCGGAGCAATGGGAAAGCCACAACAGCGGTACCCGCGGCCACATACACCGGGCCCTTTGCGATGGTAGCCAAAGCCTGGAATCCGGCGGCAGCTGAGCCTTCGTCCAGAAATGCAACGACCACCACGTCTATGCCTACGAGAACGGAAACGACGGCAAGAACGGGGGCAATGTCGCTGGTTTCAGCCCAACGCCAACGCTGACGCAACACCCGGGGACGCCAACCGATATCCCGGTAAAACGACCAGGGAACCACCAGCAACGCGGCGGCACCCAGCGCGAATCCAAGCGTAGCTCCCACGGCGCCCCACGCCAGCGCAACCACCACGAGGCTAAATGCCAACCGCAGCACCACCTCACCGATGGTTGTCAAGGCGTACCACTTGAACCGCAGCTCGCCCTGCAGCCAACCGGAAGGAGCCGCCATAAGGAAAATGACCAACGACCCCAGCGCCACCGCCACCGCGAGCGCCGGTGAACCAAACGCAAGCGTCACAGCCCCGGTAAATGCCGCAGCTGTCACGCCTGCCAAACACGACAGGAAGAGTGAAAACGCCATGCCATCGCGGCGGCCGTCGGAGCCCTCAGAGTAGACGGCCACGTTGTGGGAAAGTGGCAGGGGTACCAACGCCGAGGAAACAATTCCCACTATGCCCAGCAGCATCGTGGCCGCGGCGAACTGCGTGTAGTCAGCGGTACCCAACATGTTTGCCATGAGCAGGGTGCAGGCGTAGCTAACGATGCCAACCACTCCCGCCGAGACAGACAAGAAACCGCTGTTTTCGGCTACCTTCGTCCCGGCATCCTCAGCCGCTGATTTCTTACGCAACCTCATATGACCGGCGGCAGCCGTCGATTGGGTGTCTCTCAAAACGTCGGACATTATTCCCCCTAAAATGCCGTCTGCTACAGGCCATCAGCTGTGTCGACGGGTGCGAAGGTGCTGCCCGGACCGGCAAGCAACATGCTGCGGCCGGCGGCGCGCAATTCGGCTCCTCTTACTCCGATGCTCTTCAGCACGGAGAATGCCTCAAACTCATCCCGTCCCTTGAGAAGGACTGAAATGAGCCCGCTCTTTTCAGCGATTTCATCCGTTGGCCGCAGGATGGACCGGATGTCGGCCCCTTGAGTGGTCCGGAAGCGTACCAACGTGGTCATGTCGGATGGCCCGCTGATGGCCGCCCCTGGGTGCTGGCGGCGAAAGGCGCTCTCCTCGACGAGAACGCCGGCCAACAGCGTGGCGCTGCGTTCCCAGGTGAAACAACGCGCCCAGTTCTGGCATTCAGCAGCAATATCGCGCGCTACCTCGGGATCGGCCAGAGTCTTTAGAGCTTTCACCAATGCCACTCCGAACTGTTTCGGTGTGTCAGCAAGCCATCCGGTGCGTTCCTCCACTACTGAATCCCTGATTCCCGGAACTCTCAGCGCGAGGCAGGGCACTCCCCAGGCAGCGGCCTCGATGACAGAACAACCCCAGCCCTCGGAAGCGGACGTTGAGGCGGTCAGCCATGCACGGTTCAAGAGGCTGTCGCGGACGGCATTGGGTTGGTACCCATGGAAAGTCACAACGTCATCAAGACCCAGGTCCATGGCCAGTTGCTGCAGCCTGCTCCTCTCCGGACCATCGCCCACAATTTCCAGCCGCAGTCTTGGCACGCTGCGGGCGGCTATCGCGAACTCGCCGAGCAATAGGTCCAGTCTTTTATGGGGCACAAGACGGCTCACGACTGTCAGGGTCGGCTCGGGATCGCGGGGTCCCACAGCTTGCGGAACATCTATGGTTCCGTTGGGAACAACATGGATGGGGCCGGGGAAGCCAAGCTTTCGTAATTCCAACCTCGTGGACGGTGAGACCGCGACGATGGACCGCTTTCCGTAGATGGCTTTGGCACCATTCTTCTCCAGGAACCGGCCGAAGGCTGCCATTGGCGGCGAAAACCTCGTCCGGAATTGGTGCTGGTGGACATGATGGACCAGTTGGACGATGGGAATGTCGCGAGGAAGGAACAACGGCGAGAAAAAGGGAATGCCGTTTTGGCAATCCACCACTGCGTCAAACCGATCCCTGGACCGTAAGAGTTTTAGGGCTGCCTGACCATAAAGGGAAAGGGGACCGCCGGAACGTATTATCCGAATCCCGTCGATGTTGTCTCCGGTTGCTTGCCCCGCATCACGACCCGTAAACCAGGTCACTGCAACCCCACTCCGGACCCACCTGCGGGAAATTTCATGCATGTACTGCTCGGCGCCGCCAGCCTGTGAATGGCTAATGTCACGCCAATTCAGGACCAGGACTCGTTTTCCTGCGAGCTGGGCCGACAGGTTTGTCATGTTGGATTCCATCAGTGCATCGCTTTCTGGATCTGAAGGACTGAGGCAAAACTAGCCACGCCGTCCTTTATGGGACGGAACGTGGAGGCCAATCCATCCGTCCATGCCACCGGGACCTCAATAATGGTTGCGCCCTCAAGCTGAAGCCACTGAAGGAGTTCCACGTCGAAGGCGAATCCGGTTGTCCGGCATTGCACCATGGCTTCGGTTACGGCATCGCGTTCGAAGAATTTAAAGCCGCATTGCGTGTCGCAGATTCCCCTGACCTTGGATTTGGTCAGGGCGCGGAAGGCCGCTCCCCCCACCCGACGGCCCAGGTGCTGGGGGCGGATAAAGGTGGAGCCCGGCGCGTGTCGCGATGCGATCACTGCAGCGGCCCCATGTTCCAGATGTGTGACTGCCGTGGTTAACGTCTCTAAGGGCGTGGCGAGGTCGGCATCGAAAAAGCCTGTGAACTTGGATGTGCCACTCAAGAGGCCTCGGCGGACCGCTGCCCCCTTACCCTTTCGGGAGCAGCCGACCACGGAAATAGGCACGGGGCTTCCTATTATCCGGGACATCCTATGGACCACAGCGGCTGTGTCATCCACGCTTCCGTTATCAACCACAACAATTCGTGAAGACCACGCTTGGTTCTCGAGGAAGTCCACGGTTTGCATGAGGGTATCGCTAATGCGCAATGCCTCGTTGTAGGCCGGAATGATGACTTCAACGTCAACCATTGTCCGGAGAAGCGGGTCCGCATGCAGCCTCTGCCGCATATCCGAACCAGTTTGGGTATCGGCACCATTCGGGCGGAGCAGATCCATTGGGGAACCCCTTGATTGTTAATCAGATAACTCTGAGTTCCAAGCTATGCGGGGGCACCTAGTGGAGGCACGAGTAGTGACTACTCGAAAAGTCTGCGTGCAGCCTGTGAATTTACCCGGCAAGTACGCAGTTTTGGACTTGGGTCCTACTCGCTGTGGCGGGTCGGTACCGCCACCACAACAATGAAAAGGAGGTCCTTTACACCAAGCGTTCCATCCTCCGTCAGGGTTACGGCAGTTGCACTACTCCGCCCAGGGCCGCCAGAACCCCGGGCCAATGTTGTTGTGCCAGCGTCCATGCGGCCGCGCCCATGCCCACCATGGCGTAGCCGCTAACAGGTATCAGAACCAGCCACTCACGTCGGGACCCTGCCCGCCCCAGCAAAGGGATGGAGAAAGCGCCATTCGGGCGCCAGATTCCCCGAATCATGGATTTCCGGAGGAATTTCGGCGGTTTGATGACGATGGGCCATAGAAGCGGCACCCCGCCCACAGTAATCATGTCCCCCACAATGTGCACTACCACCCCGGTGAGCATGGACAAAGGCAGCCAACCCCATTGATCCGGCGCAAACCACGTCACCAGGCCGGCCATCACCAAGGCGAACAGCCAGTTGGTAATCCAGCCCGACTTTGGAAACAGGTTTAGCGCCTTGGCCGCCAGATTGATCATGAACATGCAGAGCAGCCCGGCTCCGATGGAGAGCTTGCCCACCGGGGTCACCATTTGGAATTGGGCTGCCATGGCCGCGAGCACCACAAACGCGGAGGCACCCAACAAGGAGTGTGTCCCTTGGCGGTGCCCTCCGCTGGCTTTTTCGATCCCCACCGCAATCACATTGGACAGCGGCGGCAGCGAATTGGCTATGGTGCTGTGGCGGTGGTCCCAGTCGACCACCAAGGCAGTTCCCGCCGTCGCCATGGCTCCGATCAGGATTCCGGTGGAATCCAACGGGTACCAACCCAAGGCGTACGGGCCTGTCGAGGCAATAGCAATCCACGCCGCGGCTCCCGACGCGGCGTGATGTCCTCCCATCATGCAGTTAGCCAGCCTTTACAGGTACTTCAGCGAAGATCGCTTCAATGACGTTGTTGGCCCACTGAAGGATCTCGGCATCCTGGAGGTCCCGTCCACCGATCCTTGCCGTCTTGGGCTTGGGGATCAGCACCGCATCCAAGGCAGGTTTGACCTGCGAACCCGGATACATGCGGTTCAGGCGCATGGTTTTGGACTCGGGCAGTTGGGCCGGCGAGAAGCGGATGAAGTTGCCTTGGAGTGCGACGTCGGACAGGCCAGCTTCGCGGGCACCTACCCGGAAGCGGGCCACCGCAATAAGGTTTTGGGCAGGCAGCGGCGGCTCGCCGTAACGGTCCACGAGTTCGGCCAGGACTTCATCGATGGCCTCGTACGTGATGGCAGAGGCCAGCTTCCGGTACGCTTCCAGGCGCAACCTTTCGCCGGGCACGTAGTCGTGGGGAAGGTGGGCGTTGACTGGCAGCTCGATCTTCATCTCGGCTGCTTTCTCCTCTGCCTCACCACGGTATTCGGCAACAGCCTCGCCCACCAGCCGGATGTAGAGGTCGAAGCCGACGCCCTGGATATGGCCGGACTGCTCGCCGCCCAGCAAATTGCCGGCACCACGGATTTCCAGGTCCTTCATGGCCAGTTGCATACCGGCGCCGAGCTCGTTGTGCGCTGCCACGGCCTTGAGCCGCTCCAACGCGACCTCGCCAAGGGGCTTCTCCGAGGGGTAGAGGAAGTAGGCGTAGGCGCGCTCCCTGCCACGGCCAACACGGCCACGGAGCTGATGGAGCTGCGAAAGGCCATACTTGTCAGCCCCGTCCACGATCAGGGTGTTGGCGTTGGAGATGTCCAGGCCCGTCTCGATGATGGTGGTGCAGACAAGGACGTCGAAACGCTTCTCCCAGAAGTCCACAATGATCTTCTCAAGGCGGCTTTCGGACATTTGCCCGTGTGCTACTTCAACCCGGGCTTCGGGGACCAGCTCCCTGATCTGCGCGGCGATGCGTTCGATGGACGAGACACGGTTATGAACAAAGAACACTTGCCCCTCGCGCATGAGTTCGCGGCGGATCGCGGCGGACGTCTGCTTGTTCGTGTAAGGGCCCACGTACGTCAACACGGGGTGGCGTTCCTCCGGAGGCGTTGCCAAGGTGGACGTTTCACGGATGCCTGTCAGCGACATTTCCAGGGTTCGCGGAATCGGAGTTGCACTCATGGCCAGCACATCCACGTTGGTGCGCATCTTCTTGAGCGCTTCCTTGTGCTCCACACCGAAGCGCTGCTCCTCGTCAACGATCACCAGGCCCAGGTCCTTGAACTGGAAATCCTTGGACAGAAGCCGGTGGGTACCGATCACCACGTCCACGGCGCCGCTCTTAACGCCTTCAGCTGTCTCCTTGGCTTCCTTGCTGCTTTGGAACCGGGACAGCGGCTTCACTCGCAGGGGAAAGCCGGAGAAGCGCTCGGTGAACGTTTCGTAGTGCTGCTGCGCCAGCAGCGTGGTGGGAACCAGTACCGCCACCTGCTTACCGTCCTGGACAGCTTTGAAGGCAGCGCGGACGGCGATTTCAGTCTTGCCGTAGCCCACGTCCCCGGAGACCAGCCGGTCCATGGGGATCTCCCGCTCCATATCCGCTTTGACCTCGTTGATGGTGGTCAACTGGTCCGGCGTTTCCACATACGGGAACGCTTCCTCAAGCTCACGCTGCCACGGGGTGTCGGGCGCGAAAGCGTGGCCTCGGGAGGCCATGCGGGCGGAATACAACCGGATCAACTCACCGGCGATTTCCTTGACGGCCTTGCGTGCCTTGGACTTGGTGCTGGCCCAGTCCGCGCCGCCCATCTTGCTCAGCGCCGGGGCATCTCCGCCCACGTAGCGCGTCACCTGGTCCAGCTGGTCGGTTGGTACGAAGAGCCGGTCCCCCGGCGCGCCACGCTTGGACGGCGCGTACTCCAGCACCAAATACTCGCGCAGCCCGGCATCGGATGACGACGTACCGGCCACCTTCCGCTGGATGAGCTCCACGAACCGGCCGATACCGTGTTGTTCGTGCACCACGAAATCGCCGGCATGCAGCTGCAACGGATCAACGGCGTTGCGGCGCTTGGACGGCATGCGGCGCATGTCTTTGGTGGAGCTCGCCGTTGCACGGCCCAGCAAATCGGCTTCAGTCAGCAAGCCAAGTTTGAGGCCGTCCAGGACAAAACCGCGTCCGACGGCGGCGGTGGTCACCTCGATGATGCCCGGCTGGGGTTCCTTATCCAGGGACTCCACGCGGGAACAAGGAATGTCTGCATCATGGAACAGTTCGGCCAGGCGCTGGGCGGGTCCTGGACCATCGGTCACCACCACCACACGCCACTGCTCGCGGACACGGGAGCCGATGAATTCCAGCATTTCGGCCACGTCACCCTGATAGCCGCGGGGTTCGCGGGCGCGCATGTTGAGGACATCGATGTCCAGGACCAGGTCTTCATCCGAGGCGAGTGAGGTGATGGACCACCAGGACACGCCATGCTCCAGGGCGGCCGAGCGGGTGTCGGTGAGCGAACGAAAACTGGCGGCGTGCAAGTCCGTGGACGCCTGGGACGAAAGATCAAGTGGCGCCGCACCGCCGTCGGACGCAGTTGACCAAGCAGCTTCCAGGAACTCCTCATTGGTCGCTGCGAGGTCATGCGCCCGGGTGCGCACTTTCTCGGGTTCAATGACCACGGAAAGGGAACCGGCTGGGAGCTGGTCCACGAACGGGACCATGGCATCCACCAGCACGGGGGCCAGTGATTCCATACCTTCAACAGCGATGCCACCCGCGATCTTCTCCAGCATGTCGGCCGCGGCAGGCATGTCGGCCTTCAGCTTGGCTGCACGGGACATTACGGAAGCTGTGATCAGAATTTCCCGGCACGGCGGGGCATGGAGTTCAGTGGGATGGTGGATTCCGGGTGCCGACAGCGAGCGCTGGTCGGCCACGGCAAACCAGCGCATCTGGTCCACTTCGTCGCCGAAGAATTCCACGCGGATGGGATGGTCCTCGGTGGGTGGGAAGACGTCGAGGATGCCGCCGCGGACCGCGAACTCGCCACGGTGGGTCACCATGTCCACGCGGGCGTACGCGGCGTCGGACAGGGCCCGGACAACTTCCGTGAAGGAGCGCTCCTGCCCTACCTGCAGCGTCACGGGAACCAAGTCACCCAGGCCGGCCACAATGGGCTGGACCACGGCGCGAACCGGGGCCACCACCACCCGCAAGGGGGCCGCCGTCGAGCTTTCAGGGTGCGTCAGGCGGCGAAGGACGGAGAGCCGGCGCCCGACAGTGTCGGAGCGGGGCGAAAGCCGCTCGTGCGGGAGAGTCTCCCAGCTGGGGAAAGTGGCCACGGACTCCGCGGGGAGGTAGGAAGCGAGCGCCGCGGTGAGGTCCTCGGCTTCACGGCCGGTGGCGGTGACGGCGAGGACTACGGGAGCGCCCGCGCCATCGGCAGCGGCGTCAGCCAGCGCATCGGCCATTTCGGCGAGCAACACGGCGCGCATGCCAGTGGGAGCGCTGATCTGGTAGTCGGCGTTCCGGTCACTGAAGGACCGCTGTGCCTCCGTACGAACGCGCGCAAAAGTCTTGTCCTCCGCCAGTGCGCGGCGCAGACCGTTGAGGCTCATGGCAGAAACTCCTAGGGTGGGTCCAAGGGCAGGCAACACAAATGCCCGGAAATTCAGATGAATGCCGGGTCATTCCAGCCTACCTCTACCCCCAGCCACAGGAGTTCCTTTGCAGCCTTCGGAAGCTACGCATTCCAACACCCCGCAGGACACCAGGACGGTGCTGGTCACCGGCGCCACCGGCTACATCGGCGGGCGGTTGGTCCCCCGGCTCCTTGAAGCCGGTCACAGGGTCAAGGTCTTGGTACGCACGCCACAGAAGATTGCCGATGTTCCCTGGCACAATCAGGTTGAGATCATCCAGGACAGCTTGTCCGATGCCCAAAGCCTGTCGAACGCACTGACCGGCGTGGATGTCCTCTATTACTTGGTCCACTCGATGGCTTCCGGTAGCGGTTTTGAAGCCAAGGAAGAAGCTATGGCCAGGCTCGTGGCGCGTGCAGCCACGGATGCGGGCGTGGAAAGGATCGTCTACCTCGGCGGCCTGCACCCGGAAAACGCGGAGCTTTCCATCCATATGCGATCCCGGGAGACCGTGGGCCGCGTGTTCCTCGAGTCTGCGGTTGACTCCATCGTGTTCCAGGCCGGCGTGGTGATCGGTTCGGGTTCGGCCTCGTTCGAGATGATCCGGCACCTTGCTGAAACCCTGCCGGTCATGCCTGCGCCAAGTTGGGTTGATAACCGTGTGGAGGCCATCGCCGTACGTGACGTCCTCCATTACCTCGTGGCCGCGGCCGCACTCCCGGAAAAGCTGAACCGTTCCTTTGATGTCGGTTCCAAGGATGTCCTGAAGTACAAGGACATGATGAACGAGTACGCCGTGGAACGTGGGCTCCCCCGGCGGTTGGTGGTCGCTCTTCCGGTTCCTGCTCCCAAGCTCGCGGGCTTGTGGGTGGCCTTGGTGACTCCCATTCCGTTGTCCATGTCCCTCCCCTTGGTGCAGTCCCTGCAACACGACGCGGTGTCGCGGGAGCACGACGTCGACGATTACTTTCCCCAGCCCGACGGCGGCCTGACTCCTTACCGGCGCGCTGTCGCCTTGGCGTTGGGCAAGGAACGGGACGGGCAGGTTGAGACGACGTGGGCGAATGCGGGCATTGACGCCGATCCCCTGCCGAGCGATCCCGACTGGGCCGGCTACAAAGTCTTCCTTGACGAGCGGTCCTTCCACAGCGAGGCCAAGCCGGAGCACGTATGGACCATCATTGAGGGCATCGGCGGCAAGAACGGCTGGTACTCCCTTCCCTTGGCGTGGCGGGTCCGAGGTTGGCTGGACAAGTTGCAGGGCGGTGCAGGGCTCTTGCGGGGTCGCAGGCATCCCAAGACCCTGAACGCAGGTGAAGTGGTGGATTGGTGGCGGGTGGAGGCCATTGACCGAGGACGCCTGCTGCGGTTGCGCGCCGAAATGCGTGCCCCGGGCGGTGCTTGGCTTGAGCTGTCAGTAGAGCCCGATGGTGACGGCAGCTTGTATAAGCAACGTGCTATCTTCTTCCCGCGCGGCTTGGCTGGAAGGCTTTACTGGCTTGGCGTCTATCCCTTCCACGGGTTCATTTTTCCCTCTATGGCCCGCAACATTTCGGCCGCGGCCACCACCCTCCAGGAGGCCGGTTCAGGCGCGTCCACCCGGACCCCGTAGGATGTTGGGAGCTAAAAAGCTTCACCACAACCATCCACGGAGGACCCATGGCCCTGAGTGCATCCACCACCCTGCCCCACAGCGTTGACCGCGTAGCTGCCGTCTTCGTTGACGAAGATTTCCTGCGTCACACCAGCGAATATGTGGGTGGCTCCTTGGAATCGTTCACCGTTGACGGCGATACTGCCGGCGCTTTCACCACCACCACGGTCCGCACGCTGCCCACCACCCGCCTGCCGGATATCGCCCGCAAGTTCGTTGGCGAAACCCTGAAGGTGACCCAGACCGAGAAGTGGGAAGCCCCGGCTGCCGACGGTTCACGGTCCAGCACGATTGCCCTGAAGATCTCGGGCGCTCCGCTTGATGTCACGGCGGTCCAGCGCCTGGTGGCCGAGGGCGGCAGCACCCGGATCGAACTCGAAGGCAACGTGACGTCCTCGGTTCCGTTCCTCGGTGGCAAGATCGCCGACGCTGCTGAGCCCATGGTGGGCAAGGCTTTGGGCATCCAGTCGCAGCAGGCGCAGGCCTGGCTCGAAAGCCACTAACGTGGAGATCCCCGCAATCCTGGCGGTTGTCCTGATCGTTGCCGGTGTCTGGTCCTTGGTGGTGTGGCCGCAGTTCCTGAAGCGCGTCATGAAGGACCCGCGCGCCCGCGATGCTGCCGGGAAGGCCACCAAGTTCCTCACGGTCCACGTTGTGCTGGTCACCATCTCCATGGTGCTCGGACTCGCGACGGCGGCCATCGGGATCGCGGGCCTGGTCGCCTAGGTTTCACCCAACTGGGTAGCAGATCAGGCCGTTTTGAACGTTCAGAACGGCCTGATCTGCTACCCAGTTGGGTAAGATGGATATTGGTGTGCCGGGAAGTCTGGTCGGCGGTTCTTTTGCAGTACCCGCAAATGCCCGCCCACTTTTGAGGAGCCCCTGTGCCCCAGCCATCGAACCAGCCCGCGGCACCCGAGCCCGGCGCATCGAGCCAGACCGGCAATGTTTTCTCCCGCTCCAGCTACCCCGAGTACCGCAGGATCCTCTCGATCCTCCGCACCGAGACAGTGGGCGGCGCCCTCCTCCTGGCAGCCACCGTGGTGGCGCTCATCTGGGCAAACTCCCCTGCAGCCGACGGCTACTTCGCACTCCGCGACGTTAAGATCGGCTACGAACCCTGGCATCTTGACCTGAGCTTGGGCCATTGGGCGTCGGATGGCTTGCTGGCGGTGTTCTTCTTCCTCGCGGGCCTTGAGCTCAAGCGGGAATTCGTCGCCGGGGAACTCCGCAAACCTGCCCGGGCAGTTGTCCCGGTGGCCGCTGCCGTTGGCGGAGTGGTGGTTCCGGCCTTGATCTACGTTCTCTTCAACCTGGGAACAGCCGGAGAAACACTCAAAGGCTGGGCCATTCCCACCGCCACGGACATCGCTTTCGCCCTTGCAGTGCTGGCCGTTATCAACACGCATTTACCCGCAGCGCTCCGGACATTCCTGCTGACGCTCGCAGTGGTGGACGACCTCATCGCCATCGGCATCATCGCCTTCTTCTACTCCACCGGGCTCCAGCCCCTCATGCTTTTGGCTGCCCTGGTCCCACTGGCGCTCTTCACGTTCCTTGTCCAGAAGCGGATCCGTAGCTGGTATCTCCTACTGCCGCTGGCCTTGGCCACGTGGGGCTTCGTCCATGCCTCCGGCATTCACGCCACCGTGGCGGGAGTGCTGTTGGGCTTCGCCGTTCCGGTCCTGGCCAGCGGCAAAAAGGGAGAACCGGCCGAGGGCTTGGCCGAGCACCTCGAACACAAGCTACGGCCGTTCTCAGCAGGCTTCGCCGTGCCTGTTTTCGCATTCTTCTCCGCGGGTGTGGCTTTGGGAGGGTTTGACGGCATGGGGGCCGCCCTCAGGGATCCGGTGGCCTTGGGCATCGTGGCAGCGTTGGTGGTAGGCAAGGCCGTGGGTGTCTTCGGCACCACGTTCCTGGTCACCAAAACCACCCGCGCAAGCCTGGATTCCAGCATCGCCTGGATCGACCTCTTCGGGTTGGCTCTGTTGGCCGGCATCGGCTTCACTGTCTCATTGCTGATCGGCGAGTTGAGCTTCGGCGCCGGCTCTGCCCATAACGATCATGCCAAAGTGGCCATCCTGGCAGGTTCCCTGATCTCGGCGCTGCTGGCCGCCGTCGTACTCAAGGCCCGCAACCGGCGCTACCGCCAGGTGCAGGCAGATGAAGAACGGGACGACGACGGCGACGGCGTCCCTGACCTCTTTGCCCGCGCCTAGCGCGGAGGTACTGCTGTTACGCGGTTGCTTGGTTGAGCGCGTCCTCGGCGGCAACCCAGGAAATCATGGCGCATTTCACGCGGGCGGCGTAGCGGGCCACCCCTTCGAAGGCGGCTGCATCGCCCAGAATTTCGGGATCAGCCTGGACCTTTCCGCGGGAACGCAGAACCTCGCGGAAGTTATCAATGACGGAGTGCAGTTCCTCCACGGACATGCCCTCGCCCAGTTCGCTGAGCACCGAGGCAGAGGCCATGGAGATGGAACAGCCCGCGCCGTCCCAGCTGATCTGTTGGACGGTTCCATCGGACACAGCAAGCCGCAGCGTCACTTCATCCCCGCACACGGGGTTCAGCTGGTGCGATTGACCGGTGGATGTGCCATCCGGAGCAACAGTTTCCGCCAGGCCGCTGCCGTGCCGCTGCTTGGAATGGTCCAGGATGATCTGCTGGTACAGCTGGTCAAGACTCATGATGCTTTTGCCTCTTCTGGGGAAATCGTCGGATAACGGCTGCGCGGCCCGGGGCCGGCTCCGCTTGTCAAGCCTGGAAGTAGGTCCGGACACCCGAAACGGCGTCGAGGAAAGCATCGACGTCGTCCGTGGTGTTGTAGAGGTACGTGCTCGCGCGGGTTGTTGCTGTGAGTCCGAGCCGGCGGTGCAACGGCTGGGCGCAGTGGTGGCCTACGCGAACGGCGATGCCGCGGTCATCGAGGAACTGTCCGACGTCGTGGGCGTGGACCCCGGCGACGTCGAAGGCTGCGAGCCCGATCCGTTCAGAACCGGATGCCGGACCCACCACGCGAATGCCGTCGATGCTTTCCAGCCCTTTAACCAGACGCTGGCCAAGCTCCGTTTCCCACGCGTGGATGCGATCTATACCAGTCTCGGTCAGGTAGTTCACGGCAGTTGCGAGCGCAACAGCCTGGGAGATCCGTTGGGTTCCGGCCTCAAACCGCTGTGGCGCCGGCAAGTACTCGGCCCGTTCCATGGTGACCGTGGTGATCATGGACCCGCCCGTCAGGAAAGGCGGCAGGACATCCAAGAGCTCCTGTTTCCCGTACAGCACGCCCACGCCCGTGGGGGCTAACATTTTGTGGCCGGAGAAAACTGCGAAATCGACGTCCAGTTCCTTGACGTCCACGGCCATGTGAGGGACGGACTGGCAAGCGTCCAAGACCACCAAAGCACCCACACGGCGGGCCATGGCCACGAGTTCCGGTACCGGGTTGATGGTGCCCAGGACGTTCGATGCGTGGGTGAAGGCCAGGAGTCTGGTCCGCTTCCCCACGATTTCAGCGGCTGCATCCAGCCGCAGGAGCCCGTCGTCCGTCACGGGGATGTACTTGAGCGTGGCACCGGTTCGGAAGGCCAGTTCCTGCCAGGGGATGAGGTTGGCGTGGTGCTCCATTTCGGTGACGACGATCTCATCGCCCGGACCGATCGCCAGATCCTTCAGACCGGAACCACCCCGTCCCTGGGCAGCCCACAGGGCGGCGTTGGAGAGCGCGTAGCTGATGAGGTTGAGGCCCTCCGTGGCATTGGAGGTCCAGACGGTTTCCTCGTACTGCGCGCCAATGAAGTCCGCTACTGTCTGGCGTGCGTCCTCAAATACCTCCGTAGCTTCCACTGCGAGGTGGTGCGCGCCGCGATGAACGGCGGCGTTGCGTTGCTCGTAGTATTCCTGCTCAGCCTCGATGACGCTGAGCGGGTTCTGCGACGTGGCACCGGAATCGAGGTAGATCAAAGGCTTGCCGTTGACCAGCTGGTCCAGCACCGGGAAATCATTCCGGATCCGCAACACCTCCGCGTTATCCATGGCGTGCATGGACCGCTGCAGTGAGGCGGGAGTTGATACGGCAGTCAAGGGGCGCTCCTTGGAAATCCTTCAGGGACTCCTCATTATCCCACGCTGGCCTCCACCCGGCGGTGTGCCGTACAGCACGTCAGCTGCCGGCCCGGCCCGGCACCCATCCCAGTGGCGGAACCAACCCGCTGTCGAAGGCACTCCGGAGCCGTTCGACCAGCATCGAGGCCCGACGACGCGCTGCAGCCCTCGTCCTGGCGTCGTAACCGCTGGCCGCCCGCGAATAGCAAAGGGCAGCATGGGCAAACTGCCGGTCCGCGGACAGGCTCCGCCCAGCCGACTCCAAGGCCCTGGGGTCGTTGTCCGTCAAGGCCGCTGCGAACGTGGCGAGCGCCGCACCACCCGGGCCGCGAACAGTAGCAGCCAGTGCGCCCAGTCGGCGCTGGATCGCAAGATCGTCGACGGCGGCACTGCGCGCGTTGAGCGTCATGAGTGATAACGCCTCTGCCGCCATTGTGATGTTGCCCTGCGCCTGGGTCTGTTCTGCCAGTGCCATCAGATGACCTGACGTGCCGGAGGCCTGGTCCTGCGCCGCCGCGACATACACAGCACTGAGCTGCGGCAAGAGGCCGGCTGGATCCGGTCTTGCAGGATTCCGACCGGCTTTCCGGGCCGCCACGGCCTGCCGGACCCGCGCCATGGCCTGCCGTGGGTTCCCGCACAATGCCTCGCAGTAGGCCAGTAAGGCCGCAGCCAGGGCGAGCACCGGGGGTATGCCGGCGTCGTGCAGTTCAGCGAGGACGGGTTCCAAAGTGGCGCGGGCCGCGCGCGGGAGACCTTGGCTGAGCTGGATGTAGCCGCGGGCCACGTCCAAGCAGGCCGAAAGGTGCCTGGGCATGGCGTAGTCCGCAGGACTGTCCAGCAACGGGTCCAGCTGCCCCCAAGCCAGGTTGTAGCGCAGGCTCACCGCATGCCGAAGCAGCACCCCGGGCAAGAACATCTCCAATGCCGGGTCAGCACCGATGGCTGCCATCGCCGCCGATGATCTCTGCAAAGCTTCCGCCGCATCCCCGGAGAGCAGCAGGCGCTCGGCTTCCTGCACGTTCCAGGTAATCAACGCAGCGGAATCCGTCGGTTCCCCGGAGCCTTGGCGGTCGGGCGCCAACTCACCGGAATTCGGCTCGGCAGCCTCCGGCTCAGCAGGCCCCGTTTCAGAAGGAGCGGCGCCCAACAGTCCGAGGGCCATGAGTCGGTGTGCGGCGTCGACCTTCACACCAAGGGGCCCGCCCGCGGCTGCCAATTCCCGAAGTTCCGGAGCTGCCTCCCGGAGTTGACCTTCGGCGATCAGTGCCCGTGCCCTGAGCAGCCTGGCTTCGTCCGTGTGTCCCGGCCCCACTGCTGAGACGGCCTTCCGGGCGAGTTCGGCAGTGGACGGCCGATCAGCGGCTGGAGCGGAGGCCAGGAGAAGCTCGTCGGAGAGGGTCAGGCCACAGTCGAGGGTCCACGTCATCCATCGCAGCATGGCGGGAGCCGTCTCCTTAGTCAGCACCGGCTCCTCCAAGCCCAATCGCAGCACCATGCTCCGGGACTGCGGCACGGACAAACGGGTTCCTTCCCCGCGCAGCCAGGAACTCGTGCGGACCAGCAGGGGCCGGCCCGGCAGCAACCTGATGTCATGGTTCGTGAAGAGATGATCCATGGCTTTCTGCCCGAAGTGGCGCTCCACCACCTCCAACGCCACGGGCTCGGCCAGAGCGATGAGTTCCAACGCCTGGCGTTCTTCCGGCGGGCGGGAAACGTTCTCCGCGCTGACGTGCTCAACCACGCTGGGCCAGTCGCAGTGCGCCCGGACATCGATGGTCCAGAAACCATCCATCTGTACCAGGAACCCGGCGCGGCGGGCGTCATTCACCGCGAGGCAGAGCAATCCAACGTTGAAGCCACTCATGGCAGCGAGGAGGCTGCTTGCGCGTCGCTGGACCTGCCCACCCAAAACGGACTCGCACA
Organism: Paenarthrobacter sp. NPDC090517; assembly: GCF_044769165.1. Lineage (NCBI taxonomy): Bacteria > Bacillati > Actinomycetota > Actinomycetes > Micrococcales > Micrococcaceae > Paenarthrobacter > Paenarthrobacter sp. NPDC090517. The sequence continues at coordinate 52,072 of NZ_JBIVXN010000004.1, forward strand.
AAGCATGAGCTTCCTTGAAGCTGAAGGGTGGCAGGAAGTACTGCTCCAGGAAGCCGTCTTCCCAGAGCTGGTAGAGATCCTGCGGGAGCGGATGGTGGCTTTCCGCCGTAGCCACCAACGTTGCGCCGAAGCCCGGGATGAGTTGCAGCAGGACCGCTAGTGAGGCGGGATCGATGTAGTGGATGTCGTCCACCAACAGGACCAGTTGCGGCCGTGCCGATTGAGCATGCCGCTTGTTCCGGCGTCGTCCAAGCGGGGGTGTGTACAAGTAGTCGGCTGGCCCCAGAGTGTTGGTGAGGGCCCGCAGAACGTGGAGGCCCGGAGCTACGGACTCGTCCGGCTCAGTTCCTGAGATGGCTCCCAACGCCGCAAAATGAAGGGCCTTCAGTTCCGGTTTTCCCGTAAAGGTGCGGACATCCACGGTTTTGGGGAGACCTTCTTTGAGGGAGAGCAAAAGGTGGCTCTTTCCCGAGCCCCGCTCTCCCACCACCACGATTCCGCTGGTGGAGGCCGAGGGAACGGCGGCAAGGATGAGGTCGAGCAGCTGCGCCCTGTCCGGGAGTGTTGATGGCCTCAGCCCTGCTGTGACGGTGTCTTCGTCCAGCCAGGGGTCCGGCAACATGCGCACTCCAATAGCAGCAGTCCCATGATGCGGGAGGGGTTTGGGGGTCCGCGGTTCGCGGGGTCCCTGGCCTAGAAGCCGGCGGCGGCTGGGGGGAGAGTCTCGGTCTCAGAAGACTCTGTCGCCGCCGGCTTCGTACAGGGCCGGACCACCTTTCGGTGGCCGGAGCATCGGCTCAAGAGACCTCCGATGCGGGTGATGCGAGTTTCGGAATCCCGGTGATGCTTGGGGCTGAACCGTTCTTCCAAGATCAATATTGCCGGGGCGCAACATCGCGTACATCAGTAGTTGGTACTCGAATACCGGGCGGCTTTTGATGGTCCGGTACTCTGTTGTACTCAGTCCCCTGAAGGGGCACTACTTGGTTTCGACACGGAATACCCGCGCATTACTCCATTGATTGGGCAAACTCTGCTGGTTGCCGGGACAAGTGTTCCGGGAGGCTTCCATGCAGGTACTCAGGAGCGTGCGTCAGTGACGGACGGCAGCGCCCAGGTCTTCTCGCCGGCGGATGCCCAGTTTGGCATAGCTCCGGTACAAGTGACCTTCCACGGTCCGCACAGACACCATGAGCTTCTCCGCGATCTGTCGGTCCGACAGGCCCGAAACGGCCAATGCCACGATGTCCTGCTCGCGGCGGGTCAACGGCACTGACCGGTCCGCCTCGGTGTGGGGGTCATGAACCAGGGCGTCGCCCAGGCTGGCCTCGCTGACATCGCGCAGTACCGCAGCTTGCCGCGCCTCCTGGCGCTTGCCTTCGGCGTCGAAAGTCAATGCTGCTTTGTCGAAGGCGACTGCGGCCGGTCCTGGCATGCCGGAAGCGGCAAGGAGATTGCCCGCATTCACGAATCCCTGGCCCTCGCCGCGCAACTGTGCCGCAGCCAGCGACTGCCATCCGGCTGCCCAGCCTCCGGCCATCGACGCCGCCGTTTCCTGGACGGACTCCATGGCCTGCACGTCCCCGGCTTCGGCCCTGAGGACCAGGTTCTGCAGCAAAATGCCGGGCAACCGGTGCAGATATCCGGATTCCGGAAGTCGGCTCAATCCCTGCAGGCCTGCGCCTTTGCTGAGAAGTTCCTGGCCTGCGAGCCTGAAGAGCTCGGCGAGAGCCTCCACGAAGGCGCAGGCGCCGGTTGCCGCTCCCTGCCCGCTTTCCAGGCGCGAGGCGAGCAGTGTGTTGCCGGACTTCGCTGCGGCGTAAAACGCCAAGGCGTTTCCAAGGCTCCGCAACTGCAGCGGGTCCCTGACCCGCAGCGCTTCGACGGCGGGCATCAGCAACTCGGCGGCCTGTTCCAAGCGGCCCTGGCGCAACAGCGACATGCCTTTGAGGGCTTCGAGGCCGCCACCAAAATAAATAAGTCCCATGGCTGAACCTGCGGCGTGACGGTCAAGTGCCGCGGCGGCCGCTTCCCAGTCGCCGGATTCCAAGGCGGCCAAGGTGTAACGAAGCAGAACAAAGTCGCTGAAGTACAGGAGGTCATTGTCGTTTTCCAACAGCAGGAAAGCTTCGCGGCCAGCCTCCAAAGCCTGCACGGGTTGTCCCTCCACCGTCAGAAGCTCACACTGCATCGCCAACAGGAAAATCCGGTTCATGACAAGGTCCGGCCCTTCCGGCCCTAGGGCTTCAGCGAACCGGTCCAAGCCCGACCGGAGCTCCTCATAGCGGCCGTCATTGGCGAGTACTGCCAATTCCAGCGCCAGCAGGTGCCTTTCGACCTGCTGGATAACAGGGTCCGAAATCTCCCGCTCACCAATCAGGGCTTTGGCAGCGGTCCGCGCATCAGCCACGATGTCCGCTGACTGATCGCCCGCTGCAATTCGCGCGGCAGCCCACAGAAGGCCTGCGCCCAAAGGTCGCGACGGATCAGCGTCCAGGAACCCGGAACCTTCCTCCAGCAGCCGCACGGCACTGCGGTAGTCGCCTTCGTTGTAGTGGACCATGGCCATGACTGCACTCGCCCTGGGACGCAGCGCCTCCGAGCGGACTTTGGCAGCTGCCGCTAACGCCAATGGATTCTGAAGCAGCTTGGCGGCCAGGAAAGCTGCCTGCAGCAGCCGTTCATCATCGACGTCGGCGCCACAGTCCAGGGCCCAGCTCACCATCCGGAGCAGTCCTTCCGGTGTGGACGGTTCCGCTGGGAGGTGCTGCTCCATGCGCTGGTGGATCTGGAGGCTGCGGGCAGGCGAAACGATCTTGCGGAGCGCCTCACTGTACATGGGGTGCCACATCTTAAGGGGCCCGCCGGCTCCATTGGCGGAAAGTACAAGCCTGCTGTCCATCAATGCCCGTACGGTGTCCCTGCCCACCTGCGTATCCAGCACAGCGGCAGGGACGGGCTCGGACAGGGCAATGATGTACATCGCCTCCCGTTCAGCTTCGCTGGTGCGGAGTATCCTGTTACGAACCACCTCGGCCAGGCTTTCCCCGCTGCCGGAGAGTGCCCGGGTCAGGAGCCAGACCCCGTTCCGCCGTACCAGGTTTCCCTCAGACTTTGAATCCTCAAGCAGGCAGTGAAGCAGCAATGGGTTGCCCTCGGACGCAGAGTGCAGGACCTCAGCCGCACTGGACATGACGGGCCCGCCTAACGTTTTTTCTGCCAGCTCGGTGACCGTTTGCTTGTCCAACGGGTGGAGTTCCAGCCGTTCTGCAAGTCCGTCATACCAGAGTTGGAGCAGCGCAGCGGGCAAGCCGGGCCTCGGCCTGCTGGTGGCTACGAGCCGCGCCCATCCCGCAGTGACCAACTCGGCGAGAATCTGCGTACTGCCTTCATCGAGGTCGTGTGCGTCGTCCACGATCAACAGCAGGCGCGCTCCTTCGCCGCCCCGCCGTTTCTCGAACTGGGACCAGAACTCACGCAGGATCGCCACAGGCGATGTCGCTTGCTCAACGGGAAGATCCAGCAAGTACGGGGCAAGGACGCCGTAGGGCACGGCGGACAATGCAGGACTCCCATGAACCCGCATCACCACCATTTCCCCGGCAAGGCGCGCTGCGATTTCGGCTGACAAGGCGGTCTTTCCGATGCCGGGATCCGCAACCAGGAGCACAGCCCCGGCGCCTTCCTGGCGCAGAATCTCCATGGCCAGTTCCAATTCGGCGTCCCGCCCTACAAGGTGTTCAGCCTGCATGGGCAACCCACACCATGTCTACGGAAGTTTCGCCTCTTGCCTCACAGCAGTCCATTGAGCTCGCCCCGAGACGATACGCCGAGCTTAGTGAACACTTGGTACAGATGACCTTCTACAGTTCGCACAGACACCCCAATATCCATCGCGATTTCACGGTTGCTGACACCCTTTCCCGCGAGTTTAGCAATTTGGCGTTCCCGTTCGGTCAACACCGGCGCGTCGCTGCGTGGCTGGATCGGCAATGCAGGGACTGAATGTTCCAGCCGTTCAAGCCTCAGCTGCGCCGTTCGGGCTGCTGTGGTTTCCCCGGCGTCCCTGGCGTAATCAAGTGCCATGGCCACACACCGTGCTTCCACCACCAACAGGTCAAGGGATGCTGCAGCGTCAGCGGCCGCCAGCAAGGAGCGGGAGCTCTTGGTCAGGGCACCGCGCGCAAGATCGCCGGAAATCTTGGCCAAGGGCCCTTGGCGGCGACCGGCAATATCCTCCAGCAACCGGTATTCCTCGTCCGTGCCTTCCACGGTGGCGCCAAAAAGGTAGATGCCGGCTGTGGTGAAGCGCTGCTGCTCGATGTCTGTGCGTACCCGGGCCAGGAGCCGCTGCTTAACATCAGGGTCACCCATCCATCGCCCGGCCATCTCCGCACAGAACTCAGCGACGGATTCGGAGAAATACGTCCCTACTCCCCTGCAGGTTCTGTAGAGGTCCAGGTACCGGCCGGCCTCCACTGAATTGCCCAGTTGAGCGTAGGCAAAAGCGGTGGCTGCGTAGGCAACCTTGTTCATGTTCATGCTGGGCCGGAGCTCCAGTTGGGCAACGGCCGAGCGCAGGGGTTCAATTGCGCTGGCGGGCTTGCCGGCATAAGCGAACGCGAGCCCGACGCCCAGTTCGGTGAGCGCACCCCGGTATTGAAGGCGTGAGGACCCTGAGGGTGTGCGGCGCATGAGTTCGATGCACTTCCGCCATTGCCCGGACAACAGGAGAACCAGGAACGCGTGCCTGGCGAAGGATTCCTCCAAGTGTGCGGGGCGGTCCGTGTTCCCCAAGTGCCGTGAAACGGTTCGAGCGAGCTGTTGTGCCTCCAACTCCCTGCCCAGCATGCAGCGGGCTTCGATCAGGAAGAAGGAAGACTTGAGCCAGTGTTCGCGGTCCTCTGCGGGGTCCTTGGCCAGTTCCTCCTCCAAGGCATCAATCATTGCGGCGTACTCACCCATGTAGGTTTGGTACTCGTAGCTGCAGAGCCGGAGTCGGTTGCGCGCCGCCACCATGGCCTGTGGCGGATAATTTCCGGCCTTGGCTTCGAGCGTCTCCAGGCCGGCGGCGATAACTCCCGGCACCATTCCTGACCGACCATCGATCCAGGTCATCGCCTGGCATTTTGCCGCGATGACTTCAGCGAACTCCAATGGCTCCAGAGCCGCGATATGGGAATCGGACACCTCATCCAACGCCTGCGCGGCGTGCAACGGCAGGTCCAGCAAGAGGTAGGCCGCAGCTTTGAGCCGTTGCCCGGGCACCCATTCGCTGTCCTTCGGGTCCAATGACAACGTGCATTGAATGGCGAAGTTGGGGTCATAGTCATCCAACGCGGCCCGCCCGGCCGCAAGTGCATGCGCGGGCGATGGCGCGGGTTCGTCCTCGGAGGCATGCATCCAGGCCGCATAGCTGAGGAGGTCCTGTGGTGCCAATGCTTGGAGTTCAGGCTCTTTGGGGCCGTGCAGCATCAACCGCAGCTCACGCATACGGCGGGTACTCAACCAGCCGCGCACCACTTCGCCCACGTACGTGTCCCGGAGCGAAACCCAGTGGTCGCCGTCCTTTTCAATGGTCAGCAGGGCTGACTCTTCCATCTCCACCAGAATTTCGGTGCCAAAGATCTCTGCGAGGTCCAACAGCGTTGCGCGCTGCGCACAAGCCAGGATTTCGACGACGGTCCTGCTGGCTTGCGGTTCGCGCGCCAGTCTGGAGCGGACAAAGTCCTCCACAACCGTGGCGCCCTCAAGTTTGATTCGGTCACGGAGTGTCCAGACGGAGTCATTGAGAACCAGGTTGCCCGTGTGCCGCTGCTCCTCGAGAAGCGCATGCAGGAGCATGGGGTTGCCACCCACAGCGGAGTGCAGTGAACCTACCAGTGTTGAAGAGACATAGTGCCCCAGGACCGAGCCCAGGACCTGCTTGGTCTGTTCCTCGCTGAGCGTATTCAGATGTACCTCACCCAGCGTTCCTTCAAGGACCAGCCGATGGAAATCAGCGGGGAGGTCACTGGCGCGTTGGACGGTGGCGATGACTTTCGCGGTGCCGGTTGCCATGAGGTTCAACAACACGCCTGTGCTCATGGGATCCATGCCGCCGGCGTTGTCCACGATGAAAACGGTGTCCCGGCCCGCGGCTTCTGTCCTGATCAGGTTCGTGACGGCGTGCAGGATGCCCGTAGGAGAGCCCACGGCACCCGAAGGCAACCGGGCCAGCAGGAAACCAAGACATCCATAGGGGGTTTGGCCGCTGGCTACGGTGTTGCGCAGCTGGAGGCTGTGGACTTTGGGGCCCAGCGATGACACCACAGCCCTTGCCAGGCCTGATTTACCGATTCCCCGTTCCCCGGTTAGGACCACTCCGGAGGAGTCGGGCGATTCGAGGTGTTTGCCCGCCCTCGACAAATCGTGGCTCCGGGCCAACAACGACCATGTTTGACGGTCTGTTGGGCCGCCCACAAGTTCGGGAGCCGCAGCTCTCGCTGCGCCTCCCCCGCTCCTGTTTAGCAACTCCGCCGACATCCGCATCCTTAGCTACACATCCGCGACAGTCCCCCACCGCTTACTTGCGTAAGATGCACACTACCGCCGGGCGCCCACAGTTTGTAGGCCTTATGGTCCTCAAGACCGTCAGGCTTTCCTCAGGCTTTCCTCAAGATTTGCTCAAGTTTTAGCGGGGTGATGCTTCTGTTGCGCGGCGAGCAAGCCCTGGTCCATGAGCAGTTCCACTGCGTCAGCCGCTTCATCCACAAGGAATGGCAGTTCTTTCTTCTCCGCGGAGGCGAAATCGCGAAGGACGTAGTCGGCCGTCTCCATGCGCCCCGGGGGCCGGCCCACCCCTACACGGACGCGCAGGTAGTCCTTCGTAGCAAGTGCTTTGGAGATATCCCGCAGGCCGTTGTGGCCACCCTCCCCGCCGCCTAGTTTTAACTTGACTGTGTTAAAAGGGATGTCGATCTCGTCGTGGACGGCTATGACATGGTCCGGCGCGATATCGAAAAACTTGCACAGCCCCGCCACGGGACCGCCAGAGACGTTCATGTACGTCATGGGCTTCGCGAGGACCACTCGAGGACCTCCGATGCCCAACCGGCCCTCCACCATTTGGGCCCTGGCCTTGTGAACCTTGAACTTCCCCCCCATGCGGGAAGCCAGTTCGTCCAGCACCATCTGGCCAACATTGTGCCGGTTGTTGCTGTACTCGCTGCCGGGGTTGCCGAGGCCGACAATCAGCCAGGTGTCAGTCATGGTTTCATCCTAGGGAGGGTTCGGTTAATCAGCAGGGATGGGCGGGTGACAAAGAAGAAAGTGGCCGGGACCCCAAGGGTGCCCGGCCACTCAAACGGCGTAAGCCTCAAGCAGTCAGAAGACTACTCAGCGGCAGCTTCCGTGCTCTCTTCTTCTTCAGCACCAGCGGCTTCAGCGATGCGGACCACCAAGGTGTCGCCTTCGGTGAGCAGGATGGAACCCTTCGGCAGGACCAGGTCGGAAGCGTGGATGCTTTCGCCGGCCTTGAGGCCGTCGATGTTGACCTCGACGGCGGTGGGAACGTGGGTTGCCTCAGCTTCGAGGGAAACCGTGGTGGCTTCGAGGCTGGCAACAGCGCCCGGAGCAACTTCACCGGAAACGTGGATGGCGATGTCGACGGTAACCTTCTCGCCGGCCTTCACGGTCTGGAGGTCAACGTGCTCGATGATCTGCTTTACGGGATCGCGCTGGATGTCCTTAACGAGCGTCAGGTGCTGCTCGCCGTCGACGTCGATCGCAAGCAGGGCGTTGGAAACGCGTACTGCCAGGGTGGTGGCACGGCCCGGCAGGTTGATGTGGATGGGCTCTGCACCGTGGCCGTAGATGACAGCCGGGATCTGGCCGGCCATACGTGCACGGCGGGCGAAACCCTTGCCGAATTCGGTGCGCAGTTCTGCGGTGAGCTTCTGCTCAGACATGTGTACTCCTTGATTACTGTGGCACCCGGAAAGTCCGGGCTGGTCTTTCAGCAAGGGCGGAGGTCTGGAGACCTTCTACGCCCGGCTGAGATCGGCCGCCGAGCAGCCGTTCCGCCTGTGTTGAAGGAGATGCAGACCCAGTCGATAACGGAGACCCGCAACCCTGGTCCACAAATGCGGACCGGATGTGCTCTCCCTCGCCAAGGTATCCCCAAGAGTTTAGCAGCGGTTCGCGCCGTTTCTGAAAACGGCAATGAAAACGGGCCACCCGCACGCCCGAAGGCGGCGGATGACCCGATCAAATTCAGCAGTCCGGCGTTAGGCTTTGCCGTCGAACAGGCTGGTGACCGAACCGTCGTCGAACACTTCACGAATGGCGCGGGCAATCAACGGCGCGATGGACAACACCGTCAGTGACGGGAAGCGCTTCTCTGCCGGGATGGGGAGGGTGTTGGTGACCACAACTTCACGGGCACCGGAATCGGCGAGGCGCTGGGCAGCGGGATCGGAGAAGACCGCGTGCGTGCAGGCAATGATGACGTCCTTGGCGCCGGCGTTCTTCAGCACCTGGACGGCACCGGAGATGGTTCCACCGGTGTCAATCATGTCGTCGATGAGGACGCAGGTGCGGCCTTCAACCTGGCCAACAACAGTCTTGGAGACTGCCTGGTTGGGAACGGTGAGGTCGCGGCTCTTGTGAACGAACGCGAGCGGGGCACCGCCCAGGCGCTCAGCCCACTGCTCGGCAACCCGGACGCGGCCGGTGTCAGGCGAAACAACCGTGATGTTGTCGGCTTCCACCTTTGTGCGAATGTAGTCGGCCAGCAGCGGAATGGCCATCAGGTGGTCAACGGGGCCGTCGAAGAAGCCCTGGATCTGCGAGGTGTGCAGGTCAACGGACATGATGCGGTCCGCGCCGGCAGTCTTGTAAAGGTCGGCAACCAGCCGGGCGGAGATAGGCTCGCGGCCGCGGCCCTTCTTGTCCTGGCGGGAGTACGGGTAGAACGGGGAAACAACCGTGATCCTCTTGGCCGAGGCACGCTTCAGCGAGTCAATCATGATCAACTGCTCCATGAGCCAGTTGTTCAGCGGAGCCGGGTGGGCCTGGATAACGAAGGCATCGGTGCCTCGCACGCTCTCGGCCGACCGGACGTAGATTTCCCCGTTGGCGAAGTCGTAGGCGTCGATGGGCAGGAGCTCGGTCTCCAGCTCCTTCGCGATTTCCTGCGCCAGCTCCGGATGCGCCCTTCCGGCGGCGAGAATCAGTTTCTTCTCGCCGTGTGCGGTAATTTCGCTCATGCCTGTTTGCCTTCTTCTATGGTTGCCGGGGATTGTGAAGATGTGGATGCGGATGCCAGCTCCTGCGCGGCTTCGGCCAGCTTCGCGGAGGCGGTGCCCGGCCGGTTGGCCGCTACCCAGCCTTCGGCATTCCGCTGTGCGGCCAGGCTGAGTGCGAGGGCGCCCGCGGGAACATCCTTGCGAATGACCGCCCCGGCGCCGCTGTAAGCGCCGTCGCCAACTGTCACAGGTGCCACGAAGACCGTGTTTGAACCCGTGCGGACGCCCGAGCCGATCACCGTGCGGTGCTTCTTCTCGCCGTCGTAGTTGGCGGTGATGTTGCCACAACCGATGTTGGTGTCTTCGCCGATCTCAGCATCACCGGCGTAGCCCAGGTGGGACAGTTTGGAGCCGCGGCCGATTGTGACGTTCTTGGTTTCATAGAACGCGCCGATCTTGCCGGTTTCGCCCAGGACCGTACCAGGGCGGAGGTACGTGAACGGCCCAACGCTGGCCTTGGCTCCGATGGTGGAACCCGAACCGTGCGTACGGATCACCTTTGCGCCCTCGCCAACGTTGACGTCGGTCAAAGTTGTGTCAGGACCCACGACGGCGTCGCGTGCCACTGTGGTGGAACCGTGCAGTTGCGTGTTGGGCAGCAACCGGACGTCTTCATCGAGCGTGACGGTGGAATCGATCCAGGTGGTGGCAGGATCCACCACGGTCACGCCGGCACGCATCCAGGACTCAATGATGCGGCGGTTGTGCTCGGCACCAAGCGCGGACAGCTGGATGCGGTCGTTGGCACCTTCAACCTGCCAGCGGTCCTCAGTCACGACGGCGGCCACCCGGCCGCCTGCGTCACGGGCCAACCCGAGGACATCGGTCAGGTACTTCTCGCCCTGGGCATTGTCCGTGGTGACCTTCGCAAGTGCCGTGCGCAAAACCGCGGCGTCGAAAGCGTAGATACCGGAGTTGACCTCACGGACGGCGCGCTCGGTTTCACTGGCATCCTTGTGCTCGCGAATACCGGTGACCGTGCCATCTTCGGCACGCAGGATCCGGCCGTAGCCGGTTGCGTCGTCCAGCACTGCGGTGAGGACTGTGACGGCGTTGCCCTCAGCCTCGTGCGTTGCCACCAGCTCACCGAGCAGTTGGCCGGTCAGCAGCGGGACATCGCCGTACGTGACCACCACGGTGCCGGAAAGTTCGGCGTCGGCGTCCAGCGCGTTGAGAGCCACTTCCACTGCGCGGCCAGTACCGGGAACGTCGTCCTGGTCAACAATGACTGCTTTCGGATCCAGCCCTGTGACGTGCTCTGCTACGCGGTCACGCTCGTGGCGGACAACCAAGGCCAGCTTCAACGGGTTGATGGCACGTGCGGCGAGGAGAGCGTGGCCCACCATGGAGCGGCCGCCGATTTCGTGGAGGATCTTGGGAGTCCGCGACTTCATGCGCGTTCCGGCGCCTGCGGCCAAAACGATCACCGCTGCGGGACCGGTGGATTCGGGGCTCACGTACTGGCTCTCCTTGCTCGGTATGTCCCGGGTAACCCGGCTTCGGAATGCTGCCATCCAGCAATGGACCCAGGCACCGTGAGAGCCGCTACAGGTACAGAGAAGGAGCGCATTTTCCGACCGTTCCGCCCATAGGATTCGAACCTATACTCCACGGCTCCAAAGGCCGGGGTGCTGCCATTACACCAGAGCGGACCGTGCATGATTCATCCCCCGGATCTTGCGGCCCGGAGGGTTTCCCGGATCACCGGGATGCACACACAAGAATCTAGTTTGCCATGACCAATGCATGCTTCGCGACTTGACCGCCCCGAGGCCGCTCCGGGATTCACGCTTCCGCCCCCGGAGGACCCGCCCTGCTCCCGTTCCAGCAGTCACTTAGGGCATGATGGACACGTGAGCAACCGCACTGAACTCCCCCGGCCGGCGGCCGCCTCCGAGCCCGCAGAGCACGCCACCGGCGTCCCGGCAGTGCGCATTCGGATGACGGGGCAGCAGCGGAAAACACAACTCATCGGCATAGGTCGTGCCCTCTTCGCCGCCCGGGGCCTGGATGGCACCACCATCGAGGAAATCGCTGCCGCCGCCGGAGTCTCCAAGCCCGTGATCTATGAACATTTCGGCTCCAAGGAAGGCCTGTACCGCCAGGTTGTGGACACCGAATTCCGGATCCTCCTGGACTCCATCACCGAGGCCCTCAGCACCGAAGCCAAGCCCCGCGTATTGGTTGAACGTGCAGCGTTGGCACTCCTTGGCTACATCGAAGACCGCACTGACGGCTTCCGGATCCTCGTGCGCGACGCCCCGCCATCACAGCCCGAGGGCGCCTTCTCCACGCTGCTCACCCACGTGACGGCCCGGGTGGAACATCTGCTTTCCGACGAATTCGCACGGCGTGGGTTCAGCGCCGCGGACGGAGCCATGTACGCACAGATGCTCGTGGGAATGGTGGCCATGACAGGCCAGTGGTGGCTCGACAGCCGCACTCCCGACAAACGGGCTGTTGCCGCTCACCTGGTGAACCTGGCGTGGAACGGCCTGACCGGCCTGCAAAAAGAGCCCGGGCTCCGTTCCGGGGGCTAACGCACCCTCTCTCACCTCCCACCCGCTTGAACCGCACCCTCTCTCACCTCCCACCCGCTTGAACCGCACCCTCTCTCACCTCCCACCCGCTTGAACCGCCCCCTCTCTCACCTCCCACCCGCTTGAACCGCACCCTCTCTCACATCCCACCCGCTCGCAGGATGTCAAGCTGTGTGGAGTCATTGAGTTTGGTTTGTGGGGGTTTTTGTTGCCGGTAGGTTGATTCCGGTGTGGCCGGCGGGGGCTGGCGTGACTGGGCGTTGGTGGAATCGCTTGGGGTTTTCGTCGTAGTTGCGCTGAAGTGTCTGGTCGCGTGTTTTCCAGGTTTCTTTCCAGGAGCCGTCGTGAACTTCAGCAGGTGAAAAGAGTGCGATGCCCGAGTGTTTGTGTTGGGTGTTGTACCAGGGCACGTAGTCGGCAAGATAGGCCCGGGCGGCGTCGAGTTCTTTGAATACGCGAGGGTAGCCTGGCCGGTACTTCATGGTCCGGAACCCGGACTCTGAGAAGGGGTTGTCGTTCGAGACGTAGGGGCGGTTGTGGGAGAGTTCCACGCCGTGACTGGTCAAGGTGTCGCGGAGCAAGTTTGATCGCATTGCTGGCCCCGAATCCGCGTGGACTATGCGCGGGGCACCGTGAAGGGCGATGGCGGTTTCGAACATCTCCGCTGCGAGGTGGTCCGCTTCGCGTTCCTCGACCCGCCAGGCCACCATGTGGCGGGAGTAGATATCAAGGACGGAATAGGCTTTGAACGACTTTCCCCGCCAGGGTGAATACAGGTCGGTAATGTCCCAGGACCAGACCTGACCCGGGCCGGTGGCCATCACGACGGGTTTCTCCCGCGGGGGCCCGTTGTTCCCACTCCTGGTGGGGATGGTCGGGCGCAGCATCTGGTCCTCGATTTGGGCCGCGATCCGCCACCATGTGCGGCGGGAAGCGAGCATCACACCCGTATCCCAGGCCGCCGCGTAGGAATGGTCCACGGAGACTTGGTCGGCCCAGCCAGCCAGAACGTACTCGCCGATCCGGGCACGATCATTGGAGCTGATCCGTGACTCGTACGCCCGCTCGGACTGACCGAGCGGGTCCTGCACTGCCTGGCGCGGATTCTGCCGGTAATGCCAGGTCGAGCGTGAAACGCCAGCGAACTCCAGGGCTTGCCGCTGGGAACCCGTGGTCTTTGTCAGCTGTCGGACGAGGACGTTCTCGGCTTCGATGAACCTTTCGGATCTTTCGTCCGGGCCGTATCGGGCCCTGGCACGTTCAACTCGTGCAAGAGCCCGATAGCTTTTCCCAGAGCTGTATTCGTGCCTTCGAGCTCACGGATCCGGCCCTTGAGCTTTTCAACTTCGGACTGGTGGTTGGCGATCTCCTTGGCGCGCGCTCTTTCAAACGCGGACCACTCACCATTTGTACGGGCCATGTTCCCATGCTCTCGTGGAATGAGATTCCGGTCGAGGTCACCCTCCTGAATCAACTTCCGCCATTTCCGGAACGTCCACTCAGTTACTGGCTGGGAAGCAAGCCATTCCTTCCTCGTCCCATACGGCTGCACGTAATACTGATGGACCATTTCCCGAATCTCATCGAGGCTGATCCCTCGCGGACCAACAGTCATGGCTGCTCCTGCCCTCATCGAACACTGACTGACTCACAACCAGCCTGACGTAGAGGGGCTTGAACCGCACCCTCTCTCACATCCCACCCGCTTGAACCGCACCCTCTCTCACATCCCACCCGCTTGAACCGCACCCTCTCTCACATCCACGCGCTGTTAGTTTGAAGGATGCGCTCATGACGGCACCGGAGATCTATGTGCGTTTCCCCGGAACGGCTCGTGAGGCGCTCGGTTTCTACGCGGAGATGTTCGGTAGGGAGCTTTCCCTTGTACACCTTCGAGGATTTCAATCGCACCGACGGACCTTCGGGTGCGATCGCCTACGGGAGCTCAGCGGGGTGGTTTCATTACGCGGATCTGACGTTGCACAAGCGAAAGCATCCGCACCAAACGAGTCATCCTCTCACTGCTGCGAGCAGCCGAACCAACAGTCCTTCACAAATGGTTCAGCAGGCTCGCCGACGGACGCCGAATCGTGGATCCACTTGCGCCCGAAACCATGGGGTGCATCAGACGTCCAGGTAGTGGACCGCCACGGCCTGCACTGGCTCATGGGCTACGAACCATCAAGGTAACCGAGGGGTCTGCGAGAGGGTCCGTCCCAAACCCGAGGGATGGGAGAGACGCTCCGCCCCAAACCCGAGGGATGGGAGAGACGGCCCGCCCCAAACCCGAGGGATCCGCGAGACGGTCCGCCCCAAACCCGAGGGATGGGAGAGACGGTCCGCCCCAAACCCGAGGGATGGGAGAGACGGCCCGCCCCAAACCCGAGGGATCCGCGAGACGGCCCGCCCCAAACCCGAGGGATCCGCGAGACGGTCCGCCCCAAACCCGAGGGATCCGCGAGAGGGCCCGCCCCCCAACCCGAGGGATGGGAGAGACGGTCCGCCCCAAACCCGAGGGACCCGCGAGAGGGTTGGTAATCGGCGGCTAGGGACGTCTCAAAAGGAGCCATCGCAGGGCAGGGGCAGGCATCCGGAAGCGTGCGTCAAAGCGACGAAGGAGCAGCACGCGGAGGATGCGTGCCGTTGCCCCGCAGCACGCGGAGGATGCGTGACGCTGCTAAGCGGCGGAACGTGCCGCTGGGACGCAGCTAAGCGACGGCGAGACGGCGATCACCGCTCAATCTACTCGCCGAGGATTTCGGCGGCCTCGAGCCACTCCAGTTCCAGGCCCTCTTTCTCCTCGAGCAATTCCCGGAGTTTTGCGTTGAGCTCCCCCAAGGCATCGAAGTCACCGGATTCGGACTTGGCTGCCATCTGGGTGTGGAGCTTTTCTTCCTGCTGGGAGATCTTGCCGAGTTGGCGGTCGATCCTGTTGAGGTCCTTGCGGGCTTCGCGCTTTTCGGCTTCGCTGGCACCGGACGGAGCGGCGCTCGATGAAGTACCGCCGCTTGCGGAAGTGGGAGCACCTGAGCCGCCGCCAACAGCGCCCGAAGCAAGTGCAGCTTCGCGCAATTCGAGGTACTGATCCACACCGCCGGGCAGGCCACGGAGCTTGCCGTCTCCCAGGAGGGCCATTTGGTTATCGGTGACGCGTTCCAGCAGGTAGCGGTCGTGGCTCACCACAACCAGGGTCCCGGGCCAGCCGTCCAGGACGTCTTCAACGGCGGCAAGGGTGTCGGTATCGAGGTCGTTGGTGGGTTCGTCGAGCATCAGGACGTTGGGCTCCCCTACCAGCAGCCGCAGGAGCTGAAGCCGGCGACGCTCACCGCCGGAGAGGTCGCTGACGGGTGTCCACTGCTTTTCCTTGGTGAAGCCCAGTTGTTCCACGAGCTGGCCGGCGGTGAATTCCTTGCCGCCCACGCTGAAGGATCGCTTTTCGCGTTCGATGACCTCAATGACGCGCAGGTCCGAGACTTCGTCGAGCTCTTTGACGTCTTGGGTGAGCACTGCGGTGACCACCGTCTTGCCCCGCTTGACCTTGCCGGAGCTCGGCTGGATTTCTCCGTTCAGCAGCTTCAGGAGCGTGGACTTGCCGGCTCCGTTGACGCCAACCAGACCAAGCCTTTCGCCCGGCGCCAGGCGCAGGGTGATGTTGTCGAAAAGTTTCTGCCCTTCCTCTCCGTCGAGAAAATCAAGGGTCACGTTTTCGAGGTCCAACACGTCCTTGCCCAGGCGCGCGGTGGCCATTTTGCTGAGGGCCACGGAGTCGCGGGGATCGGGTACGTCGGCGATGAGGTCGTTGGCAGCTTCGATCCGGAACTTCGGCTTGGCTGTTCGGGCAGGCGCACCACGCCGAAGCCACGCCAGTTCCTTTTTGACGAGCTGCTGGCGTTTACCTTCGACGACGGCGGCCATGCGGTCGCGCTCGGCGCGCGCCAAAACGTAGGCTGCGTACCCGCCGTCGAACATGTCCACCATGGCATCGTGGACTTCCCAGGTGTAGTTGCAGACTTCGTCGAGGAACCAACGGTCGTGGGTGACCACCAGGAAAGCACCCTGGTTGGCGCGCCACCGTGTCTTGAGGTGCCGGGCGAGCCACGCCACGCCTTCGACGTCGAGGTGGTTAGTGGGTTCGTCCAGCATGATGACGTCGTGGTCTTCGATGAGGAGCTTGGCCAGCGCAACACGACGCTTCTGGCCGCCGGACAGCGCGTGCACGTTGGCGTGCCAGTCGACGTCGCCCACCAGCCCGCCCATGACTTCGCGGATCTTCGCGTTGGCCGCCCATTCGTGGTCCGCGCGGTCACCGACGATCGCAGCGCCGACTGTGAGGTCGCCGTCGAGAACGTCACCCTGATCCAGGTAGCCGACGTTCACGTCTCCGCGCTTGGTGACGCGGCCGGAGTCGGGCGTCGAGCGCAAGGCGAGCAGGCGCATGAGCGTCGACTTACCGTCGCCGTTGCGGCCCACCATGCCAATGCGGTCGCCATCCTCCAAACCGAGGGTGACGCCGTCGAGGACAGTACGGGTCGCGAACGAAACGGTGAGGTTTTCGCCGCCAAGCAGGTGGGCCAATGGGTACTACTTTCTACTGCTGGAATGCGGGTACTTGATATGCGGGGTACTAAAGGAGGGTATCGGAGATGATCCGGGCGCCGGGCACGGGACCGTGTACGGCCAGGGCATTGTGTCCCCGGTGGCCCAGCTCTTCTGCAAGGACTGTGGCTGAGACGGAATCCCGGGCAAGCAGGGCGATGGTGGGTCCCGAGCCGGACACCATGCCGGCAAGGGCACCGCGCGCTTCACCCAGTCCGATGGTGTCGCGAAGCTGGGGTGCGAGCGTAATGGAGGCTCGCTGGAGGTCGTTGATCAGCACGCGGCTGAGGGTTTCGGGGTCACCGTTCCGCAGGGCTTGGAGGATGGTGGGGTCCACGTCGACGGGCTCGGGAATCTCCACGCCTTCTGAGTCCCGAAGCCCGTCGAGGGTTCGGAACACGTCAGGGGTGGACAGCCCGTAATCGGCAAAAACCAGCACCCAATCCATTTGCGCCTTGGCCAGCGCGGGCGAGAGTTTATCTCCAACGCCAAGCCCGACGGCGGTGCCTCCCAGGAGCGAGAACGGCACGTCTGCGCCCAACTCGGCTGCAAGGTGCGCAAGTTCCTCGCGCGAAAGGCCGCTGTTCCAGAGTGCATCGCAGGCCAGCAGCGTGGCGGCGGCGTCTGCAGAGCCACCGCCCATTCCACCAGCCACGGGGACACGCTTGGTGATTTCCAAGTGCACGCCAGTTGGTTTCTCGGACATTTCAGCCATGATGGCCGCAGCCTTGTAGGCGAGATTGTGCTCGTCCAAGGGGATGTCCACGCCGTCCAGGTCCAGTGTGCTGTCCGGGCTGATGCTGACAGTGATTCCTTCAGCCTCAGTACTTGTGGCCGCCACTTCCTCGTAGAGGGAGACGGCGAGGTACACGCTGGCCACGGAATGGTATCCGTCGGGCCGCAACGGTCCTACGCTCAGGGAGACGTTGATCTTGCCCGGGGCTTTGACGCGAACCGTGCGGGCATGAAAGCGATCCCCGACGAACGGGAGGCTGCTTGGCTTGCGGTTACCCGGGTTCATGCGTCCACGGGGTGGCGGGCTTCGGCGATCTTGACGTAGGCATGGATGTCCAGGACCTCGCCGCGCGCTGTGGGGTCAACTCCGGCGGCCACGAGGCACCGCTCCGCTTCGGAGGCGCTCCCGGCCCAACCGGCGAGTGCCGCGCGCAGCGTTTTCCGCCGTTGCGCGAAGGCAGCATCAATGACGGCGAATACCTGTTCACGCGTGGCATGCGTTTCCGGCGGGTTATGCCGGGTGAAGGCGACCAGGCCTGAATGGATCTTCGGCGCAGGCCAGAAGACGTTCATCCCGATGACCCCGGCCTTGCGCATATGCCCATACCAGGCCGCCTTGACCGACGGGACACCGTAGATCTTGGAACCCGGCGTGGCGGCCAGACGATCCGCAACCTCATCCTGAACCATTACCAGGCCGTGCTGGAGGCTGGGGAAATGCTGCAGCAGGTGAAGCACCACCGGAACGGCCACGTTGTAGGGCAGGTTGGCCACCAATGCGGTGGGTGGCAAAGGCAGTTCGGTGACCTTCATGGCGTCCGACAAGACCAGGTGGAAGTTGTCCTCCGCACCGGGCCGCCAAGCGCGCACAGTTGCTGGCAGCTTTTCCGCCAAGACGGGGTCGATTTCGACGGCGACCACGGCCTTTGCCGCGTCCAGCAACCCGAGTGTCAGGGAGCCAAGGCCAGGGCCTACCTCCAGCACGGTTTCGTCGTCGCCAATGTTGGCTGCGGCCACAATCCTGCGGATGGTGTTGCCGTCGATCACAAAGTTCTGCCCCAGGGTTTTCGTGGGGCGTACACCGATTTCCTCGGCGAGCCGCCGGATATCTGTGGCGCCCATCAGGGGCGCGACGGCGGCGGGTTCGGAATTCGGTTCAGTCACCTAGGTATCGTATCGCCTGCGCCGGGTCACGCCGCGTGGGCGCAGCCCCAGTCGCTGAGGCCGTTCTTGGCGTAGAGGCGGTTGGCGATATCAATCTGCTGGGCTTTGGTGGCAAGGCTGGCGTTGGGAGCGTAGGCTCCACCGCCGTTGGCAAGCCAGGTGGGGCTGGAGAACTGCAGGCCGCCGTAGTAACCGTTGCCGGTGTTGATTGACCAGTTTCCGCCCGATTCACACTGGGCAATCCGGTCCCACATGGCTTCGTTCGGAGCGCCGGTGGGCCCGCTGGCTGCGGGTGCTGCGGCAGCGGCTGCTGCCTTCGGGGCAGGAGCCGCGACGGGGCGGGCCTTGGTGCCGACGCTGATCTTCTCGGCAACCGGCTCAGTGGCAACGTTGCTGGATACTAGCGTGCGGGATGCTTCCCGGCCGTCCACGAGGACAAGCTTGAAGGTCTTGACCAAGGATCCTGCCACGCCTTTCTGCGTCACCTTCTCTTCGCCCTTGAAGAGTTCAGCGCTATCACTCTTCACGCTTTCGAAGGGTACTTCTTCGGTAGCTTCGGCGGTCTTGGTGGTGTCCACGCGGGAGACCTTGATCACCATGTCCTGAACGATGGGGGCATTACCCGGCTGCGAGATGCGGTCGTCGGCATCGAGGGTGATTCCGGTGTCCTTGAGCACTGTGGCGACGTCGTCCGCCGTCGTGGTGGTGCTGGTGTCCTTACCGTCAGCTACTACGCTGATGGTCTTGGGCGTGGAGATGGAAACGAACGAGCCGGTGACTTCCAAGGACGCTTCTTTGGGCTGGGAGATTTCGGAGGAGCTTGCCACACCGAGTTCGCTCACCAGGCCTGCGACGTCCGGGGCAGTGGTGTTCACGGTCTTCCGTGCGCCGTCCAGTTCAATGGACACGGCCTTGGCCAAGTTGACGTTCACTACGGATCCGTTTTCAACCCGCGCGTCAAGAGCCGGGGAAACGCGGTCTGCGTCCTTCAACTCGACCTTGGCTGCTTTGACCACTTGGTCAACAGTGCCGCCGAAGGTCTGAATGGAGCTCACTTTGCCGTCAACGTTGAGGGTGACGGTCTTGTTGTTGCCGACAAAGGCCACGACACCAACCACCAGCGCTGCAACCACCAGCAACTGGGTACCTACTTTGAGGAAGCTGAACTTGCCATCCGTTGTGAAGAACTTGATCACGATCGCCCATTACTCTCAGACCATCCGGGCACGGGGAAAAGCGCAAAAGTAATGCCGACCGCAAAAACGGAGGGCCAGGCAATGAGCCTGGTCCTACACTTGCTGCCGGCATCTGCGCCGCCAAAAAACATTCATCTTATTGCTCCGAAATCAACCGGAGCAGTTGTCCGAAGGCCTTCCCCGACCCCGGCTACTTGTTTAACACAGTAACCGATCCGTTATAAACGAACCAAGAATCGTGCATACCGGGTATCCAGGGCGGGGACCCGCTTAGTTGTCAAAGAAGGCGGCTTAGGCCCATGAACCGTAGGCATTCAGGGTGTTTTCGGCCAATCGCGAACAAAGCCCGGCCAAGTCATCTCCTGTCACGTCAGCCATGGACCGGACTGTGTATGGAACCATGTAGCTCGCATTCGGCCTCCCGCGGTGGGGATGCGGCGTGAGGAACGGAGAGTCGGTTTCCACCAAAATCCTGCTGGGTTCGGCAATGGCCAGGGCGGCGCGGAGATTCCCGGCGTTCTTGAACGTCATGGTGCCGGCGAAGGACATGTACCAGCCGTTCTCGTTACAAATCCGGGCTAGTTCCTCATCTCCGGAGAAGCAGTGAAAGACCACGCGGTCCGGGGCACCTTCCTCCTGCAGGACCTGCACTACGTCGTCGTGGGCATCGCGGTCGTGAATCTGCAGAGTTAACCCGAGCCTCTTGGCGATGTCGATGTGTCGCCGGAAGGAGTACCGCTGATGCGACAGTCCCTCACCGTGGGTTCGGAAGAAGTCCAGCCCGGTCTCGCCGATGGCCCGGATCCGTGGGTGGCCGGCCAGCGCTTCAATCTCGGCGAGCGCCGATTCGAGCTCGCCACGTGCTGCGTATTCGGGAGCATCGTTGGGGTGGATTGCCACGGCACCGAGAAGCCGGGGATCAGCTTCCACCGCTTGCACTGTGAACCGGGACGATTCGAGGTCGCAGCCTACTTGAACAGCGCCCTGCACCCCAACGGCTTCCGCTGAGTCCATCGCATCCCGGACCGAGACCTCAATCAAGCCGTGCCTGAAGTCCAGATGCGTGTGATTGTCCATCACAGGCACGGGCAGGGGTTCGGGCGCCGGCGGATACTCCCGGCGTGAGTCTTTTTCGTCTGCTGCGTCGGAAGGCGCCCGGTAAGGCGCGGGAGCGAGGGAATTGCACATACTTCCACCTTAATCGGACCGCGGTCCTCCCCGGCCCCCCAGGAGAAGCGAGCCATAAATTCCCTTTGACACATAAATTCCGGGGCACTATGTTAGCGCGGGCCAATGTCTGGGTAGTCTGGAACGGACAAGCGGCCAATACCAGCAGCACTCAGCGAAGACAGCTGCTGCGGAGGCCACGGCTGAAGGGCAATCCATGGAGTCCAAGCGACAAGTCACCGTTGAACCTTCTCCTGTTCCGGGCGAGGCTTACAGTCCCCTGCCGCGTGACGGCGCAGGGCTCAATGGGCACAGGCCGCAGGTCATGGACGCGGAACGGTTCCACGATGCCAGCGAGCGCATCCTTGGTTCCATCAATAAGGTCATCGATGGAAAAGCCGACGCCGCCAAGCTCGCCCTCACTGTGCTGCTGGCCCAAGGTCATCTTCTGCTGGAGGATGTGCCGGGGGTCGGCAAGACCCTGCTGGCAAAGACGCTGGCCCGCACTGTGGACTGTACGGTGTCCCGCATTCAATTCACCCCGGACCTGCTCCCTTCCGACGTCACCGGGGTGTCCATCTACAACCAGTCGTCCCGGCAGTTTGAGTTCCGTCCGGGTGCCGTGTTCGCGAACATCGTGATCGGCGACGAAATCAACCGCGCTTCGGCCAAAACCCAGTCCGCCTTGCTTGAATGCATGGAAGAGCACCAGGTGACTGTGGACGGCCATTCGTATCAGCTGGGATTGCCTTTCATGGTGGTAGCTACACAGAACCCCATCGAAATGGAAGGCACCTACCCGCTGCCGGAGGCACAGCGTGACCGCTTTATGGCCAGGATCTCCATGGGCTACCCGGACAAGGAAGCCGAGATCGAGATGTTGGAGACACATCAGGCGTCCTCGCCCCTGATCAAGGTGACTCCCGTGGTAACGGCATCCGATGTTGCTGCCATGATCGCCACCGTCCAGCAGGTTTATGTCTCCAGTGCCATCAAGGAGTACACCGTGGCCATTGGACGGGCGACCCGCGACAGTGCCCGGCTCCGTCTTGGCGCCAGCCCGCGGTCCTTGCTGCAACTGCTCCGTGCGGCCAAGGCCACAGCGGCGCTGGATGGTCGCGATTTCGTCCTTCCGGATGACGTAGTGGACGTGGCCGAATCGGTACTCGCCCATCGGATCATCCTGGACCGTAAGGCTGCGAGTTCGGGCGATACCCCGCAGAGCATTCTCCGGGGCATCTTCGCCTCCTTGCCCGTGGCCCAGGAACCGCCCGGCGCTTGGCGCAGGGACAGGCACAGCGTTTAGGAGAGATGCCGGTATGGCGCTCATGGATCGGCTTCCCAAGCACTTATTCACCACCCGCGGCTGGGGGCTTCTGGCCGCCGGGGCTCTTTCCCTGGGGTGCGCCTATGTCATGGGCAGGCGTGATCTCCTGACTCTTGCTGTCCTTTTGATTCTCCTTCCATTGGTGGCGCTTGCCGGCGTCCGGGTGCTCAAACCCAAGTTCCAGGTGTACCGGGAGTTCAATCCGTCCACGGTGGAGACGTCCGGCACCACCACCGTTCGCCTCGCTGTTGCCCGGACGTCATACTCCACGGGGCACGTGATCATGGAAGAGCAGCTGCCTCCCCGTTTCGGAGAGCCTCCGGCTTTCCGCTTTCCTGCGCGATCTGCTTCCGGCGGCACCAGCCGCTACGAATATCACCTGCGCTCGGGCAAGCGGGGCCAGTTCCGGATTGGTCCCGTCACTGCCGAGTTCAGTGACCCGTTCGGCTTATCGCTGCGTCGGCATGCAATTGACGACGGCGACATCCTCACCGTGACTCCTGCCGCCGTCGAACTTCCCGTCACTGGCCTCGCCGGTGCGCGCGGCAATGATGGCGTGACGGCGACCCGTATCCGGGCCAACCCCAGCGACGACGACATCATGACCCGTGAGTACAGGCACGGTGATCCCATGCGCCGCGTTCACTGGGCTGCGACGGCCCGCCATGGCCAGCTGATGGTGCGTCAGGAAGAGTCGGTGACCACCCCGGAGGCCACTCTCATCCTTGACCAGAGATTCACCGCCTTTGCTGCCGGAACCGGTTCTGTCTTCGGGAGCCATGACGAGGACTCGGACCTTGTCACCAGCACGAACTTCGAGTGGATGGTTACCGCGGCGATGTCCATTACTGCGCATCTGGCAGAACGGAACTATTCTCTGCGGCTCCTGGATGCATTCGGCAGCCCGGCGTTCAATCGTTCGCGTTCGGCGCCGGACCCGGAGGCGGAGGAGTTCGCGGGCGTGGGCGGCCTTCAGGCCATCGCAGAGAGTCTGGCGGCAGTGGAGCTGAGCGGCCCGAGACACACCAGGCTGGATCACCATAGGACGGAACACAGCTCGGAGCTCAACCAAGTCCCGGAAAAAAAGCACAGCTCCGAACATAAGGAAGGCTCCCCCGGCCTTGCAAGCACGGAGAATGCCGATTCTCCTTTCAACGACCGCCTAATGGACAAACTCTCAGCGCACCGGTTGCGCGGTCCGCTGCTTGCCTTGGTGGGCAACCTGACGCTTGCCGAGGCACGGACACTTGCCCCGGCGGCCGGCTATGGTGCAAACGCCTTTGCCTTGGTGATGACCGATGCCTCACGGAACAACGAGGAAGTACTTGAGATCCTGCGGCTTGCTGGTTGGAGGGCAGCAGCTGTGACATCGAAGACGCAGTTGACGGCTGCCTGGTCAGCCTTCGATGCCGGCGGCATCGTAGCAGCCGCCGATGCCGCCATGGATGTCCGGCGTGGGGCGGCGGTGCCACGATGACTGCTACATCCCACCAGGGCTCCGCCAGCGCTCCAACCCAACCGGGCGGAACGGCCGGCACACCTGCGTCCGGCAAGCGGCCCCGGCCTCAGGTCCCGGGTCCAGGGCCCTATCCATGGGCCATGGCGGGATCCGTGGCGGTGGCTGTCCTTGGTGCTGGCTTGTCCTTGAACGGTGTCCTCCGGGGCTGGGCCTGGTTCATGCCGCTGATCACCACGGTGGTAGTGGTCGCGCTGACCCTTGCTGTCCTCCGGTCACTCCGGGCCCAGCCGCTGGTTGCCACTTTGGGCTCCTTTGCCGCGTTGGCGGCTGTGCTTAGTTTCATTTTCTGCCGCCAGGAGAGCCTTGCGGGGTTCATCCCCACCACCGAAACCTTTACCGCCGTCGGACGCCACATTAAGCGGGCCGCCGAGACAGTGGTGTCCGAAAGCGCGCCGGTGGCACCCAACGCCGGGATCGTCTTCGTCGTGTGTGCCTGCCTTGGGCTCCTGGTGATCCTCATCGATGCCCTGGCCGTTCCGCTTTCCATGCCCGCGGCCAGCGGCATTGGCCTGCTGGCGGTCATGGTGGTTCCGGCCACCATCAAACCGCACAGCGTGGGGGTTGCCGGATTTATCGGGGCGACCGTGGGTTACCTGCTCATCCTCGGGTGCAGCCACTGGTTCGCCCCTGATGCCAGGCTCCAGTCCGGTTCCGGGCGCGGTGCCGGCCAGTTCAAGCGCTCAGTTGTCACTGGTGGCTTGGCGCTGGCATTGACCATGACCGTGCCCTTGGCCATACCCGGTTTCGAGACCGGCACATTCCCGCAGGGCTCGCGCCTCAGCCCGTGGGGCACCTCCAATGGGCTCAATCCCATGATCACCCTGGGCAACAGCCTCAGGAGTCCTACCGGTTCGGGCCGCATCACGTATGCCACGAGCGCCGGCGCACCTTTGTATTTGAGGTCGGTCACTGTTGACCACTTCGACGGCGAAACCTGGGCTCCGGATGATCGTGCAGGCGAGCGCCGCGTAGGTGCTGACAGGATCGAGACGGGGTACGCAGTCCAGGGCGAAGTGGTCAATGCCGTGACCTCCATTAACGCAGGCCTGTTCACCAGCCCTTACCTCCCTGCCCCGTTTGCTCCGGCTTCGGTGAACGGCCTCAACGGACGCTGGACCTGGGATCCGGCCACTTTGAGCATCATGAGCACGGAGACCACCACCCGCGCGCAACGGTACGTCGTCTTCTCCGCAGCCCCCAAAATCACATCCGAGTCACTGTCCCAAGCCACTTCCGTTCCGCAGGGCATATCAGAGGACTTTCTGAGGATCCCGGGCAATCTTCCGGACATCGTGCGGCAAACAGCCGATACCGTCACGGCATCCGCGGGCAGCAACTACGCCAAGGCGCTGGCCCTCCAGAAGTACCTGCGTTCCGGCGAGTTCACGTACTCCCTGCAAGCTCCTGTGCAGAACGGCTATGACGGCAACGGCCTCTCGGTCCTGTCGGATTTCCTTGCCGTCAAGAGCGGCTATTGTGTTCACTTCTCCTCGGCTATGGCCGTCATGGCGCGGGCCGAAGGGATACCGAGCCGCATCGCCGTGGGCTATGCTCCGGGCCGCCTTACGGGCGAGTCCGTGGCCTTGGTCGGTCAGGGTTCCTTCCCCGAGTACGAGGTAGACGCCCGGGATGCTCACGCATGGCCCGAACTGTATTTTGAGGGGCTCGGCTGGGTTCCCTTTGAGCCCACGCCGTCGCGGGGCTTCGTCCCCGACTACGCCGCGGAATCCTCAGTTCCCAGTAATCTCAGCACCAACGCCGACGAGAAAGAAGTCCTCACAACCCCCGCACCGCCGGCAGCGGCGCCCGTCCCGATCCCCGGGGTGGAGACCCCTGCTGAAGGTTCGGCCAGCACGAACCCGCTCCCGGCGATCGGCGCCGCCGCAGCCGGGATGTTGTTGCTCGCTGGCTTCCTCTGGTCGCCGAGGCTGAGCAGGACGGTCCTGAGGCGACGCCGGCTGAATCAAAAACCTCCGGATGAAGACGGACTCCCTGGCGTCAAGGATCCTGCCCCGGAACTTGCCTGGGCGGAACTGCAGGACCTCGCTACGGATTACGGCGTGCCGTCGACACCCAGCGAGACGCCCAGGCATTTTTCCGCCCGGCTAAGGTCCAGCACCGCACTTGGTGACACAGGAGGACTCGACGACGCCGCGCACGCAGCAGTCGCTTCCCTCACTTCGGACTTCGAACGGCAACGCTACGGTCGCACGGCGACGCCGGCACCGGCAGCGGCGGGCCGCATCGCGGTCGTCCGTGAGGCGTTGCGAAACAATGCCCGCTGGTTGGTGCGCTTCCGCGCCGACTGGCTGCCGCCGTCGATGATGCAGCGCTGGGTCCACGCGCTCGGCGCGCCATTCCGGACTGTTGGAAGGCTCTGCAAGGCCATGGGCCGTGCGGTTGCCCGGTGGTGGTACAGGCTGAGGGGCCTGCTCCCCCAACGCCGCTAGGTTCACTCACGCTACAGACAGCACCGGCAGTACAAAGAGCAAGGGGCCCGACGCCGGAACTTGTGGTTCCGGGGCCGGGCCCCTGCGTGTGTCAACCGTTCTTGTTGCGAGAGCGGTGGACCGGGCTCCTTGGTGGAAAGAGCAGCATTAGTCGGCGTACGGGTCCGCGATACCTACGTACTGGGTGTAGAGGTACTCTTCGATGCCTTCGGAGCCGCCTTCGCGGCCCAGGCCGGACTGCTTGACGCCGCCGAACGGCGCAGCAGCGTTGGAGATGACGCCGGCGTTGAGGCCGAGCATGCCGGTCTCGATGCGTTCGCTGATGCGCAGGCCGCGGTTGAGGTCCTTGGTGAAGACGTAGGCAACCAGGCCGTATTCGGTGTTGTTGGCAAGGCGGACGGCGTCGTCTTCGGTGGAGAAGGTGATGATCGGTGCTACCGGTCCGAAGATTTCTTCCTGCAGGATACGGGCGTCGGCTGCTACGTTCTTCAGCACGGTGGGCTGGTAGAAGTAACCGGGACCGTCGACGGCGGCACCACCGGTGACGGCAGTGGCACCTCCTGCTACTGCTTCGGAAACGAGGGCGTGTACGCCGTCGCGGGCCTTGCCGTCGATGAGCGGGCCAACCTTGGACTCCGGCTCGGTACCGCGGGCGGTGGTCAGGGCACCGATCTTGGCGGCGAACTTCTCCGCGAAGGAATCAGCCACTGACTCGTGCACAATAAAGCGGTTCGCTGCGGTGCAGGCCTCGCCCATGTTGCGCATCTTGGCAGCGATGGCACCTTCAACGGCCTTGTCCAGGTCAGCGTCCTCGAAGACCACGAACGGGGCGTTGCCACCGAGTTCCATGGAGGTGCGGAGGACCTTGTCCGCGGCTTCACGGATCAGGGCCTGGCCCACCGGAGTGGAGCCGGTGAAGGAGATCTTGCGGAGACGGTCATCCTTGATCAGCGGGCCCGTGACGGCGCCGGCGGTGGAGGTCTGGATGACGTTGAGGACACCGGCGGGGAGGCCGGCTTCCTGCATGACCTGAGCGAAGAGCAGGCTGGTCAGCGGGGTCAGGTTTGCTGGCTTGAGCACCATGGTGCAACCGGCGGCGACGGCGGGGGCTACCTTGCGGGTGGCCATGGCCAGCGGGAAGTTCCACGGAGTGATCAGCAGGCAGGGGCCCACCGGCTTCTTCTGCACGAGGAGGCGGTTCTTGCCATCCGGTGCTGCGGAGTATCGGCCGGACACACGGACGGCTTCTTCGGAGAACCAACGCAGGAATTCGGCACCGTAGGTGACTTCGCCGCGGGCTTCGGCAAGGGGCTTGCCCATTTCGAGGGTCATCAGCAGTGCGAAGTCTTCGGCACGCTCAGTGACGAGTTCGAAGGCGCGACGCAGGATTTCGCCGCGTTCGCGCGGCGCGGTGCGGGCCCAATCGGCCTGGGCGGCAGCAGCGGCGTCGAGGGCGGCAGCGCCGTCTTCAGCGCCGGCGTCGGAGATGCTGAGCAGGACCTTGCCCGTGGCCGGGTCCTCAACATCAAAGGTCTTTCCGGATCCGGCCGGGCGCCACTGACCGTTGATCAGCAGGCCGGTAGGGACGGAAGCCAGCAGTTCGCTTTCGCGTTCAACCGTGACAGTCATGGCGACTCCTTCGTCTTGGGTGCTTTGGAGAATTGCACCACTGGGGTTCGTTGCCGGAAGTGGCTTGAATTACTGCCACGGTACTGCCCCGCGAGAAGCAGTGTCTACGCCTTGACGCACTGCCACATGGTCGCCGTTTTGTGCAGCTGCACAGCCTACGTCAGCGTGCCGCGAGGACCGCCGAATAGAGCTCCCGCTTGCTGACCCGGGCATCGTCGGCCACTGCGGCCACAGCTTCCTTCAAGCGAATGCCTTGGGAAATGAGTTCGTTCACGGCGGCGACGTGGTCCTCAGGCTTGCCCGGTTCCTGCTCAGGGGCACCGCCCACCACCACTGCGATTTCGCCGCGGACCTCGTTGTTCTCCGCCCACTCCAGCAGCTCACGCAAGGTGCCCCGAATGACTTCCTCATAGGTCTTGGTCAGTTCGCGGCACACAGCAACACGGCGATCGGCCCCGAAGCGCTCGTGCAGTGCGCGCAGCATGACCTCAAGCCTGTGCGGGGCCTCAAAGAAGACCATGGTGCGGCGTTCGTTTGCGAGGTCGGCGAGACGTGAGTTCCGATCCCCCGACTTCCGGGGAAGAAATCCTTCAAAGCAGAAGCGGTCGGTGGGCAAACCGGAAAGTGCCAGGGCTGTCAGTACCGCAGAAGGGCCGGGAACGGCTGTGACCGTCAGTCCGGCGGCAACTGCGCCCTCCACCAGACGGAAGCCCGGGTCGGAAACCGCGGGCATTCCAGCGTCGCTGACCATCAGGATGGTCTTGCCGGCGCGCACGTGGTCCAGGAGTTCACCGGTCTTGGCCACTTCATTGTGCTCGTGGTAGCTGATGACGCGTCCGGTGACCTCGACGCCCAGCGCCGTTACCAGCCGGTGCAAGCGCCGGGTGTCTTCTGCAGCCACAATGTCTGAGGAGCCAAGGAGTTCAACCAAGCGCGCGGATGCGTCGCCCACATTGCCGATGGGTGTCGCCGCAAGCACGATCCTGCCGACGCCGGGAGTTGCGCCGGAATCAGCGGCAGAAGCTGACTCATCCAGGTCGTCGTTGAAAGGTGTCTCGTCCGGGGTGCTGCGTTGTTCGTCCACCTGCCAAGCCTAATGCCGCACGGGCTTCAAGGGTGCAGCCGCGGGGTTCAGGGATACAGCAAGGATGGAAAGGTAGCATGGGCGGGTGAACCAGTCGCCCGTTCCTGCTACCGCTTCCGGATCCCCGGTGGCGTCCCCGGCGACCCCGGAACCCGAAGACACAACCGTGGACGTCAGCAGCGGTCAGCCGGAGGCACCGAAACGTTCAGTCGGGGCAGCGCTCCGACAGGCGGCGGCGTTGAACGACAGCTCCGGCGGAACTTTGCCCGGCCGCGGGCTGGAAGGCCACCGTTGGATCGCCCGACCGGCCGAGGCCTTCACCGCCCAAGCGTTGAAGGAACGCCTGATCGGTGGTGTCCAAAGCTGGCGAGACTACCCGGCCTCGTTGCGCTTGTGGTTTTGGCTGGTCCCCGCCATCACGGCAGTCCTGGGCGGCATCCTCCGCTTCTTCCGGCTTGATGCCCCGCACAGCCTGGTTTTCGACGAAACGTACTACGTCAAAGACGCTTACTCCTATGTGGTGAGCGGTTATGAACGTAGTTGGCCGGCCAACGCCAACGATTCCTTCAATGCCGGCAACCCGGACATCCTCCTCAACACTCCGGAGTACGTGGTCCACCCGCCGGTGGGCAAATGGATGATTGCCTTCGGTATGTGGCTGTTCGGCGGGGATAACCCCTTCGGTTGGCGGTTCAGTGCCGCTTTGGCAGGCACGCTGACGGTCTTCCTCGTTTCCCTCATCGCACTGAAGCTGTTCCGCTCGCACACCCTCGGTGCGGTGGCCGGGCTCCTGCTGGCCATCGATGGCCACCATCTGGTGCTCTCCCGCACGTCTCTGTTGGACGTCTTCCTGGCTCTCTGGATACTGGCCGCTTTCGGCGCCTTGTTGATGGACCGCGACGACGGCCGCCGTCGTCTGGCTTCCCGGCTCGCCGCGCAAGCGGCTGCTTCGCCGGGAGGCCGCCCCACACCCACCCAACTGGTTGCAGGCCCATGGCTTGGCATGCGGTGGTGGCGACTGGTTGCAGGCCTTTGCCTTGGCCTGGCAGTGGGGACCAAATGGTCGGCGCTGTTCTTCGTGGCGGCCTTCGGGCTGATGACAGTACTGTGGGACCTGAGCGCCCGGCGTATCGCAGGAATCCGGAGCTGGTTCAGCGCAGGCATCATCAAGGACGGCCTCCCCGCCTTCCTGACCATCATCCCGATTGCCGCCGTCACCTATGTGGTTAGTTGGACGGGCTGGTTCCTCTCGAAGGACGCCTACTACCGGCAATGGGCTGCCACCAACCCGGCCCCCGGCTGGGACTGGCTGCCCAACTCCATACGGTCCCTGGCTCACTACCACCTTGAAGCCTACAAATTCCATCAGGGCCTCAGCTCCGACCATCCCTATGAGTCGAGCCCGTGGACGTGGCTCATCATGGGCCGTCCCACCTCGTTCTTTTACCAAACCCCCAAACCGGGCACCCCGGGTTGTGTTGTTGAGACGTGTTCCTCTGCCATCCTGCCGGTGGGTAATCCGGTGGTGTGGTGGGGTGGAACCATCGCCTTGGTCATCCTGCTGTTCTGGTGGGCGGGCCGCCGCGACTGGCGTGCCGGCGCAATCCTCGCCGGAGTAGCCGCCGGCTACCTTCCGTGGTTCATGTACCCGGAGCGCACCATGTTCATCTTCTACGCCGTGTCCTTTGAACCGTTCCTGGTTTTGGGTCTGACGTATGTGCTGGGGTTGGTATTGGGACGCAGCGGCGACCCCGTCTGGCGACGACGATCCGGATTCTACATAGTGGCACTGGTCCTGGTGTTGGCAGTGCTGACCACAGCGTTCTTCTATCCCGTGCTCACAGCGGAAGTGATCACTTACCAGGAGTGGCGGATGAGAATGTGGATGCCATCGTGGATCTAGCAGGAGGCAAGCAGTGAGGGAAGCAAGCACGGAGCTTCTGGTCGAGGCGGACCCGAACACCAACGTGACGGACCTCCTCCTTGAACGCTGCCACAAGGATCCGTTCGGCAACCTTTACGCGCATAAAACCGCGAACGGTTGGCTGAACATTTCGGCAGCCAGGTTCCTTGCCGATGTCACGGCCTTGGCCAAAGGCCTCATCGCGGGTGGGCTCAACCCCGGAGATCCGGTTGCGGTGCTTTCCCGCTCAAGCTTTGAATGGACGCTGGTGGACTTCGCCATCTGGATGGCTGGCGGAGTCACCGTTCCCATTTATGAGACGTCATCGGCAAGCCAGATCGAGTGGATCCTTACGGATTCCGGAGCCCGTCGCATCTTTGTGGAGGACACTGCCAAAGCGAGCCTGGTCCATACCGTGGTGGAACAGTCCCCCGCCCTGGCCGAGGAACCCGTGGCCATCATCCGGATGGAGCACGACGGCGAAGCACCCAACCTGACCAGCGTCTCCGCCGTCGGAATCGGCATCATGGACGCCGAGCTGGAGCGCCAGCGCAGCGCGGCGAACCTGGCGAGCGTGGCTTCCATCGTTTACACCTCCGGAACCACGGGCAAGCCCAAGGGCTGCGAGATCACCCATGGCAACTTTGTCCTCGTGGCGCGTAACGTCATCCCGTTCCTCCCCGAGCTGCTCATGCAGCAAGGCGCACGGACACTGATGTTCCTGCCCCTGGCGCACGTTCTGGCCAGGGCTGTCCAGGTTGTTTGCCTCACGGCGGGCATCACGCTGGGACACAGTGCAGGCGCCAGCGGACTCATGGCGGATCTTGGATCCTTCAAGCCCACTTTCCTGCTCGCTGTGCCCCGCATATTCGAGAAGGTCTACGCTGGTGCCAGCCACAAAGCGGCCATGAGCGGAAAGTCCGCTCTCTTCTCTGCAGCTTCGGCCACCGCGGTGCAATATTCGACGGCGGAGTCCCTCGCCAGCCGTGGCGAGGGACCGGGACCGGGGTGGCTTCTGGGCCTGAAGCACACCACTTTCAACAAGCTCCTTTATCCCAAGGTGCGTGACGTTTTCGGCGGCGACGTCGGCTACACGGTTTCCGGAGCCAGTCCCCTTAGCCTCCGCGACAACCATTTCTTCCACGGCGCGGGAGTTCCCGTTCTTGAGGGCTACGGGCTGACAGAGACCACGGCACCCTGCACGGTCAACACTCCCAGCATGTCCCGCATAGGTACGGTGGGCATTCCGCTCCCTGGAACCACCATCAGAGTGGCGCAGGACGGCGAAGTGCTGGTCAAGGGCATTGGAGTCTTCAAGGGCTACCACAACAACGAAGACGCCACGCAAGCTGCCTTCGTTGACGGCTTCTTCCGGACCGGAGACCTCGGAGAGCTCGACGCCGACGGCTTCCTGACCATCATCGGCCGAAAGAAGGACCTCCTGGTCACTGCTGCTGGAAAGAACGTGGCACCGGCGCCTTTGGAGGAGAAGCTGCGCGAGCACCCCTTGGTGGGTCAGGCAGTAGTTGTTGGCGATGGGCGGCCCTTCGTCGCAGCACTGGTCGGCTTGGACCCCGAGGGTCTTGCGGACTGGTGTGCCGAGAACAAGGCGGGTGAGATGACCCCCGAGGAAGCCGCCGGCGATGATCGGGTAAAGGCGGCCGTGCAGTCGGCAGTGGATGAGGCGAACAAGCTCGTCTCAGCTGCCGAGTCGATTAAGAAGTTCACATTTATCACAGCGGATCTCAGCGTCGAGTCAGGACATCTGACGCCGTCGCTCAAGTTGAAGCGGGCCGCGGTGCTCAACGACTTCTCAGCGGCTGTGGAAAAGCTCTACGCGAAGTAGTTTTCACCACCTGGGCCGGGCCACCGCAGGACCAGCCCAGATGGTGACAAACCTGCTAGCGCGTAACCCCTGTCGGTTCCTTGCGAAGGCTTTCGACATCGTCGGCGGTAGGAGCTGTCTCGTCAGATTCCTCACGGTCTTCCTCCGCTTGTGCCGTCGCAAGGCCGCGACGCCGCTTGGTAGGCCACGTGAAGATGAAGGTCAGCGTCGCTACCAGGAACACCAAGGCACCGATGACAATGCCCGCGTCAATCCAGAACTGTCCCGGGAAGAGGCGGATAAGGGTGTCTTCCAACGAGAACGTCCAGGTTCCGTTGGCAAAGAAAATGCGGTGGAACTCGGTAAAGAACTGCTGCCAGCTCAGGACGGCCAGAACGGCGAGCCCAATGATGATGACCAGCGTGACGATTGAACCGGCAAAGAGACCGCGGCGGATCCCGCCCGTGCTTCGCTTACGCAGATACAGGATGGCGATGATGCTGAGGACGATGAGCAAAAGCCCCGCCCCGAAGGAGGACAGAATGACCAACTTCACATCGGCCATATGCGAAACTTCGCTGTCGGTGAAAAGCTTGTCGCCATCCTGGTTGACCAAGCCCCCCAGGAAGCGCGGGCCGGCCCAGTTGCTGAGGTAATCAACGGCGTATGAGCCGTACGTCATACGGTCGTCAGTGCTGAAACCGTAGCCGTCCCCGGGGAAACCCGGGCGGTTGTACTCAACCCACAGGAACAGCGGGCTAGTGACGGCCCGAACGGCAAGCACCAGGAGGATCACCGGGTAGAAGACAGCCAAAAGTACCTGGAAGATCCGCGGGCCTATCGGCTTAACCTTTGCCGCCTGCTCGCGTTCGGCATTTCGTCGCGCCACTTCGTCTTCCGGCGGGCGGATCTGAAGAGCCGACGTCGGCAAGGGTTCTGAATAGTGCGACGACTGCTTGGTGGAAGTGTCCGCGAGGGTGTCGGCGAACAGCGGCGGTTCAACCTCGACGTCGGCCGCTTCTGCCGCTTTCCGGTCCGCGCGGCTACCGGGCTGGCCGTTGACAGGCGTCACGGTAGTCGGAGTGGACGCGGTGGCGGCTGACGGCGTCGCTCCGGTCTTTGGGGCGGCCACGGTGCTGGCTGCAGGAGTTGCCGGAGAAGCACCACTGGACGTCTTCGGCTTCATCCAGTCGAAGGCCGGTTCGTTGGTGTCCTCATGGACGTCCGTGTCCGGTTCTTGTGGTTTTGGGCTCTTGTCGCTCACAGCGGGTTTCACTTCCGTAGGCATCCACCGGCGATTGCATGCTGCCGGCTCTCTTGTCTGCATTCGAGCCTACCGCCCGGCATTACGGAGACACGCGGTGCCACCCCGGCTGCGACCAGATTGAAACGCAACTGTAAGGTCTATGCAGCAAGGCTGCGATAACCGGCGTCGTTGGCATCCATATCTCCTGTAACGCCTGCACGGACTGCCTTCCCACCGAGCACCAATGTATAGACCCAGTACCCGGCCAAAACCAGAGCACCAATGGTGATCTTGGCCCACACGGGAAGCGGGCTCGGCGTCACAAAGCCCTCAACAATGCCCGAAACCAGCAGGACGAGCACCAACCCCAAGGCAATGGTGATCAACGAACGCCCTTCGTCAGCCACAGCCTGCAGCCTTGTCCGTGGGCCCGGCCGCACCATGGCCCAGAAAATCTTGAGCCCCGCCGCGCATGCGATAAAAACGGCCGTGAGTTCCATGAGGCCGTGCGGAAGGATGTAGCTAAAGAAGATGTCCATCTTCCCCGTGGCCAGAAAGAGTCCCGCCGCGATTCCCAACCCCTGCGCGTTCATGAACAAGATGAAGGGCACCCAGAATCCGGTAATGCCAAAGGCCACAGCTTGAGCGGAAATCCAGGCGTTGTTCGTCCACACCAAGCCGGCGAACGAAGCCGCAGGATTCTCGGAATAGTAGTCAATGAAGTCTTCCTCCACATACTGCTGCACCTTGGCATCACTGGATGCTACGGCCCTCAAGGCCTCCGGCGAAGTGCCAATCCACAGAGCATAGGCGCCCGCCACCAGGACAAAGGCAAGCCCGCACCACACGGTCAACCACCGGATCCGGTAGAAGGCCGCGGGGAGGGAAATAGCAAAGAACCGTGCCAAGTCCTCCATGAAATTGGAGCGGGCGCCCGTGAACCTCGTCCGCGCCTGAGCCAGCGCTGCAGACAAAGATGCCGACAACCCCGTCTCCGGCGCCACTGAACGGATCAGCGACAGGTGCCCGGACACCGTTTGATACAGGCGCAGAAGTTCATCGGCCTCAGCACCCGTAAGCCTTCGCTTATGGGCCAGGAAATGAAGCCGCGACCATTTGTCCCCATGTACGGCCGAGAAGGCATCTATGTCCACGCCACCACCCTAGCGCCTGCATCCACCGGCAGGTCAGCCCCCCGCTAGACTCGTTGAAGAGGGCAGTTGTGTGGCCCGAAGCGTTGACGAAACATGGGGGCAGGCATGAGTTCAATCATCACAGGCGAGGCCGTGGTCCTCGAGCTTCGCCCGGCCTCCTTTGCCGCACGTGCCCTTGGGCTCATCCTTGACGTCATCTCCCAAGTCGTCCTCGCCATACTGCTGATCATCCTGATCACCAGCGCTTCCCGGGATCTCGACGACGCCGCCATACAGGCAATGGTCCTCAGCAGCGTCGTATTCTCGGTGGTCATCGTCCCCGTCACTGTGGAAACCCTGACACGCGGGCGCTCCCTGGGAAAGCTCGCAACAGGGCTCCGCATAGTGCGCGACGACGGCGGCTCCATCCGTTTCCGGCATGCCCTCATCCGCGGGCTCCTCGGA
The DNA here is from genome assembly GCF_044769165.1 of Paenarthrobacter sp. NPDC090517. Taxonomy (NCBI): domain Bacteria; kingdom Bacillati; phylum Actinomycetota; class Actinomycetes; order Micrococcales; family Micrococcaceae; genus Paenarthrobacter; species Paenarthrobacter sp. NPDC090517. The sequence continues at coordinate 87,338 of NZ_JBIVXN010000004.1, forward strand.
TTCCTGGAGATCTACCTGACCTTCGGCGGCCTCGCAATCGGCGTTGCACTGTTCAACGACAAATCCAAGCGCCTCGGCGACATCGTTGCAGGCACCTACTCCCTCCGGCAACGAGTACCCTCAACACCCCGGATCATGCCCGTAGCACCGCATCACCTCCAGGCATGGGTGTCCATGGCAGATATCGGCAGAGTACCGGACGCCACCGCACGCCGGGCCGGAACCTTCGTGCAGCAGGCCTACCTCATGGCACCCGCCTCACGCGCCAACATGGCTGCCTCGCTCGCATCGGAACTCGCCAGGTATGTCGCCCCACCCCCGCCCGCCGGCACCATCCCCGAAGACTACATAGGCGCAGTCCTCGGGGAACGACGCAACCGCGAACTAATACGACTCCGCCAAGCGGAGCAGCGGAACGCGACCGTAGGGGAACGACTCAGAAAGCTGCCATTCACTCACGGTTAGTGCCCCGCTACTGGCTGACGCCGGTCGGCCGCCGTCCTCGGCGTGCTCGCTCGTTCCTCGCTTAGACGCACGCTGCCGGACGCCGGCCGACCGTCTTCGTCAGATCTGGGCTACCACCAGTGATCCGGTCTTGTGAGTCGTGGGGGTAGGAGGGTGGAGGGGTCACCTTCGGCGGCGTTGATCTGCGGTTGGGTCAGGTAGAGCGCCCTGGAGAGGTCGGCTCCGTGCAGTTGTGATCCACGAAGATCTGCCCCCAGAAGGTCTACGGCTGTGAGGTCGGACTTCCTCAAATTGGCTCCGATCAGGTAGGCGCCGCGGAAGTCCGATCCGCAGAGTTTTTGATTCGCAAGGTTGGCGCCCATCAGATCAGCGCTGCCCGGCATGGCGTCGGCGCCCGGTTGCCGGCCGGCGTCAAACGTTGGCTTGTCCTCGGCCCCGTAGGAAGCGCGCAGTTCTTCGCTAACCTCCATCAGGAGCGTGCGGACTTCTCCATGCATAGCTTCGACGTCGGTGGCCAGGACCGTGGAGGCATCGCCTTGCGCGGCGGTTGTTATGCAGTCGGAAAGGCGTTCCGCCGTGAACGCGAGGTCTGGATCAAACGTCCGTTGCCGGGCTTCGTCCAGGTACCAGAGCATCTCGTGTAGTTGCCTGACCACCTTGAACACGGCGAACATCGAGGACTTGGACGAAGGGTCTTGCGTCCAACTGGTGCCGGCGAAGGTGTGTTGGGACACTACTTGGCCGGCGCCGAAACAATCAAATACTGTGCAACCGCGGAAGCCTCTCGGCCGTAAGCGCTGGTGGATGGTGCAGGAAAAGTCGTCCGCCATGTTCGGGCATGGCGAAGCGGCAGGTTTGTCGATGGCGAAGTCAGCTGATCGGGTGAATCCGAGCGCAGTGCAGCAAAGGGCAAAGCAGTTGCCGCAGTCAGGGCTGAGCGTAGGTGAAATGGTCATGTGTGCTCCAGGTGATGAGAAAGGGTTCGGTGGAAGGAGCCGGGGAACCCGAGAGCGGGTTCCCCTGAGGGACACCCGGAATCATCTTGGAGGGCAGCACAAATAGCAGGGCCGACGACGTGTCAGCGCTGGAGCAACGGGTCAAAGTGCGCAGGAAATAATCACTACGACGATCTTAACAGCAGGACTACCGCTGGGCGTAGCTCGCCCACGGAATGTTCCAGTCGCCGAAGCCTTCCAGCGGTTCCACCGCCGGTGCGCCGGTGTTCAGGATCTGGACAACGTCGCCGGTCTTCATGTTGTTGAAGAACCACTCAGCATCCGCCGGGAGCAGGCCCACACAACCATGCGAGACATTGGCCACCCCAATGGAGCTCCATGCGGCTTCAAGGGCCTGGTGAACGTACACACCGGACCACGTGAGCCGGTTGGCATATTCCACTACGAGGGGCGGGTAATAGCCTTTGTCGCCGGGCTTCAAGCCGATTGTTCCGGCGTTGAAGTTCGAGTGGCGTTCCTGTTCCATAATCACCGCGTATCCGGTAGGCGAAAGCCAGTCTTCCCCACCCAAGGACACGGGCGCCGTGTGAACCAGCTGGCCGTCGGAGTAAACGTTCATGGTCTTGGTTTTGTCGTCCACAACGGCAACACGCTGCGGGCCGGTGGTGAACGTTGAGACCACGTCAGCGTTGCCGATCATGTTGTTTCCGAAGTCCACGCCCAAAAGCTTCATATCCACGGTGACGGTGGTGCCGGACGCCCAGAAGGCCTCCGGACGGATCCTGACCTTCTTGTCCGAATACCAATGCCAAGCGACGGGCTGGCCGGAGGACACCGTGATGGCCACGCGCTTTTCCATTGCCACCTTGTCTACAACGGGCTCACTGAAGTTGATTTCAATGGGCTGCCCGGAGCCGGCCGTGGTGCCGTGGCGGGGGTAGATGGAAGCGTCTGCCTCATAGGCGGCGGAAACCGTAGTGAAAGTTTGGGACTTCTTAGTCTCTTTCCCCGCCGTATCCACAACGGTGAAGGAATAGCTGTATTGGGTTTTGAACTTCAGGACTTCCAGAGTCGTCCAAGTGCTGCCGTCAGGGCTGGTTTTGCCTTGCACAGGTGTCCCGCCGCCCACGGGTGCCAGCACTACGTCCTTCAGCTTGCCGTTGACTGCTTTGATCTGAGGACCCACAACAGGGTTCCACTCCACGGCGCCATCCAGCGGGGTAATGCCCAGCTCTACGGGTTTGGCTTCAACGGTGGGAGTCGGTGACGGCGCCACGGCCGCATCCTGCGTGGGCCCTGCCAGCAGGCCCGGCACCGTGACCACGCCGATTCCACCCGCGACAATAGCTGCGCAGACTCCAATGATGGCAAGGATCTTGCCCTTTTTACGTTTGGCGACTTCCGTCATGGTTCCCGTCATCCTGTCCCCCGCAAGCATTACCGAACACCCAATTCTACCGGAAAGGCCGGCCACGCTGGTTGCGTGGCCGGCCTTTCGCCATCGATTTGGGTTCCGCGGGGGGCGGACTGTGCCTGCTAGTAGCGGTAGTGCTCCGGCTTGTAGGGGCCAGCAACATCGAGGTCCAGGTAATCCGCCTGGTCCTTGCTCAGCTCCGTCAGCTCCACGCCCAAAGCATCCAAGTGAAGTCGTGCAACTTTCTCATCAAGGATCTTGGGAAGGACGTAGACCTGGTTCCGGTACTCGCGCTCACCGGCCGGCTGGTCCTTCTTGGTCCAGAGTTCGATCTGCGCAATGGTCTGGTTGGCGAACGAGTTGCTCATCACGAACGACGGGTGTCCTGTGGCGTTGCCCAGGTTAAGCAACCTGCCCTCGGACAGAACGATGATGGACCGTTCGGAATCCGTCCCGGCCTCGAAGACCCACTCGTGGACCTGCGGCTTGATCTCAACCTTCTTGACGCCTGGAATCCGGGCAAGCCCGGCGATGTCGATTTCGTTGTCGAAGTGGCCGATGTTGCCAACGATCGCCTTGTTCTTCATGCCCAGCATGTGCTCGGCCATGATGACGTCCTTGTTGCCTGTGGTGGTGATGAAGATGTCGCCCTGGGCGAGCACCGTTTCCAGCCTGGCAACCTGGTAGCCGTCCATAGCCGCCTGAAGGGCACAGATGGGATCAATTTCGGTGACGATGACACGCGAGCCCTGGCCTCGCAGCGCCTCAGCGGCGCCCTTGCCAACGTCGCCATAGCCGCACACAACCGCCACCTTGCCGCCCATCAGGACATCCGTGGCCCTGTTGATGCCGTCCGGCAAGGAATGGCGGATGCCGTACTTGTTGTCGAACTTGCTCTTGGTCACGGAGTCGTTGACGTTGATGGCCGGGAACAGCAGCTTGCCCTGTTCCGCGAGCTGGTAGAGGCGGTGCACTCCGGTGGTGGTTTCCTCGGTGACGCCTTCAATACGGGCGGCAAGGCGGGTCCACTTCTGCGGATCAGCGGCAAGGGTCCTGCGCAGAAGATCCAAAATGAGGACGTATTCCTCCGGATCATCCTCGGTGGCGGTGGGCACGGCACCTGCGGCTTCGAACTCGACGCCCTTGTGCAGCAGCAGTGTGGCGTCGCCGCCGTCGTCGAGAATCATGTTGGGACCCAACTCCGGGTTGGCGTCAGCGCCAGGCCAGGTGAGGATCTGCTCCGCGGTCCACCAGTACTCCTCAAGGGTTTCGCCCTTCCAGGCGAAAACCGGAACACCCTGCGGGTTTTCCGGCGTGCCCTTGCCGACGACGACGGCGGCAGCGGCTTCGTCCTGGGTGGAGAAGATGTTGCAGGAAGCCCAGCGAACTTCTGCGCCCAAGGCAGTGAGGGTTTCGATGAGTACTGCGGTTTGTACCGTCATGTGCAGGGAACCGGCGATCCGCGCACCCTTGAGGGGCTGTTCCGCACCGAACTCCGCGCGAAGAGACATGAGGCCCGGCATTTCATGCTCGGCGAGCCGGATTTGGTGGCGGCCGGCCTCCGCAAGAGTGATGTCGGCCACTTTGAAGTCAAAAGTCATGGAAGTCCTTAGGGGTACCGTGCGGTTTGATGGAAGAAAGCGCGTCAGGCCTTGGAATCGTGCTGGCCTGAGGTTGCCGCATTGGCTGCTGCCAGCAGTTCGGGAGGCAGGAGCAGCGGGATGCCGTCCTCAATGGTGTAGCGGAGCTTTTCGCCGCCCGCAGCGGCATCGATGGAAACCAACTCATCGCCCTCTTGGACCAGCGGTGAACCCGTCACGGGGCAGCGCAGGATGGACAACAGTTCAGGACTGACCTTTGGCATGAATGATGCTCCCTGGGTGGCGCCGGCACGGCGCCGCTGGCGGATATATCTGCAGATTCCAGACTACCGCGCAGGGTGATCCTGTTTTGATCCCGACGACGAATTGCGTCCGGGAGCCGAAACTCAGCAGCTAAAACGGGTCCCGACCGGTTAGGACGGCTCGCGGAGGATGCGCAGGTGCCCTCGACGGGTGCCTTCGGTGCCTGCGGGCGGCTCCATCTGAGGGTGGCTGTGCCGGGCTGAAGTTTCGGTGGTGGCCGAAGCCGCCTCCCGGACCGCGTTGGCGAGTGCCAGCAGGTCATCAGGGCCCGGCTCTTGCGGCGTTGTGGGCATGGCAAGGCGCAAGACTTCCCAGCCACGCGGAACCGTAAGTGACTCAGCGTGCTGCGAACAAAGATCGTAGGCATGCGGTTCTGCATACGTGGCCAGAGGACCGAGGACTGCGGTTGACTCTGCGTACACGTACGTCAAAGTGGCCACCGCGGACTGGCGGCAGGCTGATCTGGAACACTGACGAATGGCACCCACAACATCCCAGATTAGCGCCATTGGCCGCATACATTGCGCATTGCCCGCCCGTGCCCCGCGAACTCCAAGCGAGTATCCCCGGATGCGGCGCGCTGCGGGCCTTGATGTCGCGCTGGCGGTTCCTCAGGACTAAAGTCGATATATGCAGTCACAGCCACATGTTCCCGGGTTCAACATCCGGTGGACTGACGCCGATGGCGATCAGGCCCAGGAACACGCCGGTTCGGAAGCGCGGGGCTTCCGGCGACGCCGGCGAAACCGGCATGGACGGGGACTGCGTGGAGAGTTGATGCTCCCCAATCTTCCTGGCTTCCGCACGCGCTCGGAACGCTTTGATGACATGGTGCTGGACTCCGCCGAGCGACTCCAGGACATGTGGGGTAAACAGCTCGACGGCGTTCTCTTTGCAGTCGATGAAATTCCACCCAACCTTGAGCAACTGGTTGCTACAGGAAACACGGCCCCCTTGGGCTCCTACACCCCTGGTGGCCGCGGCGAGGCACCGATGATCACGGTGTACCGCCGGGTGGTTGAGCAGGGCGCTGCCACTCGCGAAGAATTGCAGGACCTTGTCCACGACGTCGTAGTGGAGTACACCGCCGAGATGCTCGGCGTGCCGCCGGAGACCTTGGACCCGGTCTACCGCCGCCGCTACCAGTAGCTTCGCTAGTAGCCCACGGAGACCGGGACCTTCTCAAGTCCCGCTGCTGCGTCCTGAATTGCCACGACGGAAACGTCTGTCCTTCCCTGCTTTCCGAGTACCAGCGCACCGTACACCGGGTCACCGGAGGCGGAAACCACATAGCCCACTACAGCCGAACCATCTGACGTGTCAGGAAGCCCGATCACCGATGTGGTGCCGCCGGACATGTCCACGTCAACGGCCTTGCCGACTTTTCCGTCTGCGGTCACCGGAGCGTAACTGACCGTGCCACGCCCCTCGGGAACACCGAAGCTCAAAGACCTCTGGCCTTCCCGTGGTACGGCCACCAAGTGCTGGCTGCCAAGTCGGGCCGACGACGGCGACCACGCAAAGTCGGTGGGCTCCTCGGCCTTGGAACCGCGGGTGACCCTCGCCGATGCCAGGAACGAGACATCCGAGCTGGCTCTGACGGTGTAGCTGCCGGCCGGGACACCTTCAAGGTTGAGGGTTGATACTGTCCCGCCCTTAACCGTCACTACTCCCCCGTTGGGCATCTTTCTTTCACCGTTGGCACCATAAAGGCTTACCTGCACAACGGCGTCCGTGGATCCGGGTACTGCGATCTGGAGTGCTGGTACGGCATCCGCGAAACCTGACTTACCGGCCAGCGCCTTGACAGCCGCCGGGTCCTGGATGTCGACGCCGGACATCACCTGTACGTTGGACGGCGCCGCACTTGGCGAGAGGTACTCCACACCACCTGGGGCGATTCCCCGCAAGACGCTCTGCTGGATAGTGGGGGCTACCGGGCCACCAGTACTGCGCACGTGCACGGCAAGCTGCGATTCGCCCGGCGCTAGTCCAGCCAGGTTCACCGAGCGGGTCGTTCCGGGAGCCACCAGTAGCCCACGGGCACCGGGAGCCTGGATCTGTCCCTCGCGTCCAAAGAGGTCAAGGTTTACTGTTGCCGGGGTCTGCGAGGCATTGCTCACGTTCAGGACGGCTGTCCTGCCCACCGAAGTGTTGGCCCCCAAGAGCCAAACATCGTTGCCCGGCGGCTGGCATTGTGTTGACGCAAGGCCGCGAAGATCGCCGTCCGTAGCTGAGTAGCTAAGGTTGGCAGCCAAGGACGCTTGCTCGTTTCCGAGGGCCTCGGCTCCCACAACCGCGGGAGACGCCACCGGGCTGATGTTCGCTACCCCGGCCGCGAGTACGGGCGGACCAACCGTGGGCGTGGGCGTGCTGGTAGGAGCCTTGGCGATCTCGTCCACAGTCTCACCACCCAGCGATGTCACATTGCTCTCGGGCACTGTACCGGCCGGGTTGCTCAGCACCACGGCGTCCAGGGCGCTGGTGGCAGTGGTCGAGACCGGGCTGAAGTCAGCATCCGTGCCCACCACGGTTCCGCTCACAAGCCTGGCGGGTTCCGGACAGACACCCATGGAACGGCCGGCGGGAACGTCGGCCTGGCGAATATCCATGGTGGTCCCCCCGGAAGGTTCCGGGACCATCGACGTCGCGGCCACGGCGCCTCCGCCAGCGGCAAGGATGACCACCGCTGACAGGACGCCAGTGATCACTCCCTTGTTGGAGCTACGGGACTTGGTGCTTCGGGAACTGGAGCCGCGGGAACTCGAACTGCGGGAATCCTTGTCCGACCTGCTTGTCTCTCCGTTGTTCCCCGCACGGGACTTCGGGGCTTCCGAGGTTCCAGTGCTTTCGCCTGACGCGTTCTTTTGGTCCTCAGACACTGCTGTACTCCTTACGGAGGGAGACTTCATCCCTCGACATGCCGGTTCGGCTGCGGCGTGCGGGCATCGGAATGGCCAACAGGACCGTCAGTCCAATCACCACAGCCTGCAGGATTCCGATCCACAAGGCCCAAGGGTTGGTGTAGCGGATTTCAAGGTCGCCGCCGCTGGCAGGCAACTCGAACGCCTGGGACCAACCGGATGTGGTGGCCTGCAGTTGGCGACCATCCAACCACGCGCTCCAGCCTGGATCCGCCCGTTCGGCAAGGACTACCTTTCGGCCCTCATTGCCCGATTCAACAGTGGCATCCACGTTCGCTTCTTCGGATGGCAGCCCACTCAGCAGAGTGCCTTGGGAGTCCACGACGCGTACCCGGTGTGCCGTGTCCGCGGCGGTATCTGCGGGTTGGCTCCGGGGCGTCACCCGCCACAGCCACCCGGCGTCGGTCTGGCCAACAGCGACGAGTCCAGGGACGGCGTCGATCCTGCTGGCTATCAACTGGGCGGCATTGTCTGCTGCCTTGAGGACCACGAATCCGGCCCCAAGTTGTTCAAGGTCGGCACGGGGATCCACCCCCGTTCCCGCCACGATAGTGGCCACGGCCTTGCGGAGGGACGAGGTAGCAGCGTCATCGGCCGCGATTTCCTCGCGTCCTGGTGCACCAATGATGGTGCGTGCAGAGGCAATGGTGGACAAACTATCCAAGGTGGTTCCTGCTCCCCGCATCAGGGAAGAGGAGAAGGCGCCCTGCTCACCACTGGTGATGACCAGCGTTCGCGTTCGCTCGGGTCCTTGGCCACGGTCAACGGCGGTGGCGGGCAAAGTGCCCGTATCCACTGGCCATATTTGTCGGCCGGCGCCAAGGGACGACGTCTGTTCGGCAGTGTTAGGTGCCGCAACCGGCGGGTCGGTCGGTGTTGGCTGCAGCACATTTTGAGCAGTCCAGGCCGCCATGCCGGCAAGAGGGCCGGCAACAAGAAGCGCCAAAGTCGCGGCCGAGGCTACGCGCCGCAAAGGGAGGTGGCGCCGGGACGCCTTGGTTGTCTTTCGCGGTGCCGTGAAAAGCTTCTCCGCACCGAGAACGGCAGCACCAAGAAGCAACATTCCCGCCGCCGATACGGCCGGGCCGGTGAACGGCCCCACAATCACGTTGTTATTGACCCCGGTGGCCACATGGCCCACAAGCCAACCGCTGGAAAGGGTGGCCAAAGCAACCAGCCAGAATACCCTGGCCAGCGCAGCGCGTTTACCGGGTACGAACAAGGCCGCAACAGCCAGGATCAGGACCGGTGCGATGACCAGCAGAGCCAGCAACAGGGCCCAGGGCACAGCGCCAGGACCGAAGACCGACAACCCGGTCAAACCGCCGTCGACGTCGAAGGCCAGCGGCTGGCCAAGTAACTGTTGCCACAACGGAGCAGCCTCAAACGTCAGCGGCAATCCAGGGTCGGCGAGCAACGAGCGCGGCCTGTCCAACACGGATACCGCGTAAGGAAGGAACAAGGCGAGAGTTGGCAGTAGCGACCACCAGAGCGTTTTGCCCCGATGCCCGAGTACTACCGCAGCCAGAATCACTGCAACGGCGATAGGCCCCAACAGTGACGGGGCAGAGGCCGTGACAACGGCCATGGCAAGACCTGCGGCGGCTGCAGCAGTCCATGACGGCGTTCCGTTGATGCCGGGCTTACCGACTATCAGCGCCGGACGGCGGCTGAGCTGGGTCCCCGTCAAAGCGGCCCCTTGGGCGACTGCCGATCCCGAGGCACGCAACAAGGCGAGGAGCAGCAGCGGCATCATGACGTGTGCCACCAAGGCACCGACACGGCCTTCGTTGATCGCGATCAGAAGTGCGGGAGCACCGGACCACGCAAGGGCCGCCGCAACCCGGAAGCGACGCTTGGTAGTCAGGGCGCCCGCCACGAACCATGCTCCCAATGCGGACAACGGCATGGCAAGGATCAGCAGCCACACCATCGCCGCGTTGCCGTCCCCGCCTCCAAGAAGGGAGAGCAGCCACAGCACATAGCCGAACGGATCGCCGCGCCCGGGCAGACCCGCGCCCAATGAAATCCACCAAGTGGAAGCATTCGCCCAGATGTCGCCTGGCGACGCCGAAAGAGGGAGGAGCCCGCCACCGGCAACGGTGCCTGAGCGGAGCAGCCCCAGCAGTCCCACGAGTGCTGCGGAAAGGGCTATCAATGCAGCTGCGACGGCACCGGTGCCCACCCAGCCACGTTCATTGGTGGCCAATGCGGCGAAGTCATCCGCCGCATCTCCGCTGGGTTCCGGGGCCAGAAGGTCAGAGACAGCGGGAGTTTCTTCGGCGGGGCGGATTGCTTCCAGTAAGGAGCGCCTGTTATTCCGCACCTCCCGCATGGGCGTCTGGAGTCCCCGGACCACGGACCGGTGTACCCTGCGGGTCCTGGCCGCCACGCGGCGGCCTCGGGCTATGGCCCTGGGACGGACAAGGGCAGCGATGGTCGCGGTGAACTGGGAGAGGCCATATCCCGGTTCTTTAACCAGGATGCTCAGCATGAGTCGGATGATGGCACCGAAGAAGGCGCCCACGGCGTGGAACGGCACTTTCCACCAGGACGCATGCTTGAGCCGCATATGGATCTGGGCTTTACGTGCCGCGGAGGATGAGCCCAGGCCATGCGGACGGTGCTCCACGTGGAACATGCGGGCACTGGGGACTACGACTACGCGATTGCCCGCAAGCCAGTTACGCCAGCAGAAGTCCACGTCATCGCCGCTGCCGGGCAGTGCCGGGTCAAAACCCTCCAGCAGTTCCCAGACGTCGCGGCGGATCAACATACCTGCGGAGTTCACCGCGAAAGTATCAGTGCGGGCATCGTATTGCCCTTGGTCCACTTCGTCGGCGTCAATCAGCGTGAGGCGTTCCGCCCAGCGGCTGGTCGAAAGTCCCACATCAACCAAGTGCCGCCTGTTGTCCCAGCCGAGCTGCTTACAGCCCGCTACGGTTACCGAGGGGGCGCGTTCAACCGCATGGAGCAGCTCAGCCAACGCATCAGGCGCAGGCGCAGCGTCGTCGTGCAACAGCCAGATCCACTGCACGGAATCACCCTCCGTGGCACCGTCGGCCGGAGTGAGCTCCTGCAGCCCAGCGCGCACAGCCGCGCCAAAACCGGACCTTGCCTGCTGGTAAGAGGTGACGCTGTTCTGGCCGAGGGCCTCACGGAGTAAGTCCAGTGAGTTATCGGTGGAACCTGTATCAATGCCAATGGCGGCATCTGCCGAACGCGTCTGGTCCGACAATGCCGCCAATGTCCTGGGCAAATAGTTGCCGCCGTCGTGGGAAACCACGACGGCGGTAACATGCACTTCCTTGAGAATTAGACCGCTCGCTTCCTAAGCCGACGACGCTCCCGCTCGGAGAGTCCGCCCCAAATACCGAACCGCTCATCATTCGCGAGAGCGTATTCCAAGCACTGCGAACGGACGTTGCACGCACCGCAGACCTTCTTGGCGTCCCTCGTCGATCCACCCTTTTCAGGGAAGAAAGCTTCAGGATCGGTCTGTGCACACAGCGCGTCCGTCTGCCAGCCAAGTTCGCCCTCGTCATCGAAGTCCCCTTGGGGCAAGCCGATCCACACGGGCTGCCCCGGCGTTTCAAGCGGACGACGCAGCTCCATGGGAGGGTCGTCCAGGTCTTCATCCGGTCCAGCGGGAAGGTCACCGACCAACGCCTCATGTGCGGCCAGGAGCGCAGTCGCCTGATCCTCCAAGGACTGCTGCACATTCTGGTTGTATCGGTCTGCCGCTTCCGGGTCCGCCGGGTCTACGTACCAATCCCCCGGCACTTCCCTCGAACGGTATTTCACCGACGCATGTTCTGCGACGACTGCATCTTCCTGGATACGCAACGCTTGCCCCATGGCGTCCCTCCTGATTTTGCAGCTGCTGCTTGGATGTGTTTCCGATTCCCGGGTGACGTTCCGGGAATCTGTGCAGCGGCGTTGATTACTAATTACACGCGTGTAACTACCCACCAGTCAAGCCGCGCCGGGATAATAATCAAGAATCTGTAGAAACGTGGGATGCGCCACGCCCAACATTTCGGCCGTGCCGCCGGTGTGTTGCGGCTTAAATGGAAGCGTTTGATCGGTTCAGGTGAACTTTCATTGAATTTCCGCGGAAAACCGTAGCCGGCCCTCAGAGTGAACATCGTCTGGAGAAACTGCAGTGTGTCGCAATTCACATTCCAGGTGCATGCCCAAGGACGTCGCGGAACCCTCGTGGCAAGATTGACGCATGAGCATCCCGGCAGCGAACCTGATGACCGCCCTGCGATCCGGTCATTCAACGTCACCACGACTCACCTGGTATGGCCCCGACTCTGAACGGGTGGAACTTTCGGGGCGTGTCCTGGATAACTGGGTAGCCAAAACCAGCAATCTGTTGCAGGACGAGCTTGATGCCGAACCCGGAATGTCAATCAGGCTGGACCTCCCGGCGCATTGGAAATCCTTCGTCTGGGCGCTGGCGGCCTGGCAATTGGGCATGGAGGTGGTCTTCGATGACACCTCAGCGGATCTGCTGGCGACCGACAAGCCCGACGACGGCGCCGGGGCCGGCTTCGAAGCTGTGATCGCCGTGCCGCTCGCCGCACTAGCCATGCGTTGGCCGGGTGAACTGCCGTCCGGCGTCGTCGACTATGCGGCGGAAGTCCGCTCCCACGGCGATGTGTTCATGGCCCACAACGAACCCGCGGCAACCCTGCCCGCCGTACGCGGAACGTCAGGGCTTCCCCACGAAGACCTTATTGAAGGCTTTGCTGCCGCCCAGGAACCAGGCGTCCGACTATTGGTACGCGCGGCGGACGGCCTGGAGTCATGCCTGGCAGCTTCCCTGGGGGCATGGAAAGAGGACGGCTCCGTTGTACTGGTACACCCCGACCTCGAAGTAACCGAGCACCTTTTGGAGAACGAGCGCGTCAGCCGTTCTTAACCGACGGGAATTCGCCGGTTGCCGGGTTGGCGCCGGATTCGGAGCCTGACTTGGGCTTGTGGTGCAGTTCGATGATCTCGTGGTCATGCGAGAACTCAGGTTCGGCATCCAGTTCTTCGTTAAACACCCAGAAGCGGTAGGCGAAGAAACGGAAGATGGTGCCCAGGATGAGGCCCACGACGCTGCCGGCGATGAACAGCGAGGGCTTGTCGTTGAGATCGAGGATGTACTTCGCGAACCACACACAGCCCGACGCAATCAAGAGCCCTACAAGATTCATGATGGCAAACAGCACGGCTTCACGAACCACGTTGGCCTGTTTACGGTGCCTGAACGTCCAGAAGCGGTTTGCGACCCACGAGAAAATACTCGCAACAATGGTTGCAATGGCCTTGGCCCACACTTCGCTGCCGTGCATCGGACCCGAAAAGAGCCAGATGAAGACCGCCGAGTCGATGACGAAAGCAACACCGCCGACGGCGCCGAACTTTGCTACCTCACGCCAAAAAAGTGAGGCAAGTCCGCGGATGCGATCTGCAAGTGTGGTGATCATGACCCTCCATGGCCGTTGAAAAAGTGGGCCGATGGGCCTCACCCATTTTAGCGCCGATTTCCATGCGCTGCCTTTGAGGGGGCTGTGAGAACGCCGATACTGGCGCCCCACGCCGCGGAAAACCATCCGAAAGGACGGCAGAATCAGTGTTCCTGCCGGCGGTTCGGTAGGCTGAACCTTGTGACTTTTCCAGTAATTGGCGTTGTTGGCGGCGGCCAGCTCGCACGAATGATGGCTCCGCCCGCTACCGCCTTGGGCTTCGAACTCCGTGTTTTGGCCGAGGGTGAGGATGTTTCTGCGGTTGCCGCAGTGGCCACGGCACCTATTGGCGACTACAAGGACCTGGACGCTCTTCTCGAGTTCTCCAAGGGCTTGGACGTGCTCACGTTTGATCACGAACACGTCCCCACCGAACATCTGCAAGCCCTCCTGGACGCAGGCGTCAACGTCCAACCCGGCCCTGATGCGCTGGTTAACGCCCAGGACAAGCTGGTGATGCGGGCTGCAATTGACCGCTTGGGCCTGCCAAACCCCGAGTGGTCGGCTGTCCACAGCGTTGAAGACCTCGCCGCCTTTGGCGACAGGATCGGCTGGCCCGTGGTTCTGAAGACCCCCCGCGGTGGCTATGACGGCAAGGGAGTCAGAATTGTTGACTCCGCAGACGATGCCGCGGGAACTGCCGACTGGTTCCAGGCCATGAGCCCACTGCTGGCAGAAGCCAAAGTTGATTTCAGCCGCGAACTCTCCGCCCTTGTGGCACGCAGCCCCAGTGGCGAATCCCGTGCGTGGCCGGTTGTTCACACCATCCAGGTGGATGGTGTTTGCGACGAAGTGATCGCTCCTGCCCAGAACATTTCCGTCGAAGTGGCTGCGGCCGCCGAAGAGGCCGCCCTACGCATTGCCAACGAACTCGGAGTCACCGGGGTCATGGCCGCAGAGCTGTTCGAAACCCCGGGAGTCGGAGCAGGCTTCCTCATTAACGAGCTCGCCATGCGTCCGCACAACACCGGCCACTGGACGCAGGACGGGTCCATCACCAGCCAGTTTGAGCAGCATCTGCGCGCCGTGTTGGATCTTCCGTTGGGCGCTACCGATGCCTTGGCGCCCGTGGTGGTCATGAAGAACTTCCTGGGCGGCGACAACCAGGACCTCTTTAAGGCCTTCCCCATGGCGTTGGCCTTCGAGCCCGCGGCGAAGGTGCACGCCTACGGCAAGTCCGTCCGGCCGGGCCGCAAGATCGGCCATGTCAACCTGGTTGGCAGCTCGGTTTCCGACGTCGAGTCCGTCCGCCAGCGCGCCACCGCCGTGGCCAACATCATCCGCGACGGCCGCAAGCCCGAGCAGACCCCCCTTGAGGAGACCGCATGACTTCCGAAACAAAGGCCCCGCTGGTTGGGCTCGTGATGGGCTCCGACTCCGATTGGCCGGTCATGGAGGCCGCCGCGGACGCCTTGGCCGAGTTCGGCATCCCCTTTGAGGCAGACGTCGTGTCAGCTCACCGCATGCCTACTGAGATGATCCGCTACGGCCAAACAGCCCACGAACGCGGCTTGCGGGTCATCATTGCCGGCGCAGGCGGCGCAGCCCACCTTCCCGGCATGCTGGCCTCGGTCACGCCCCTTCCCGTCATCGGCGTCCCGGTCCCGCTCAAAACGTTGGACGGCATGGACTCCTTGCTGTCCATCGTCCAGATGCCTGCCGGCGTTCCCGTGGCCACTGTGTCCATCGCCGGTGCCCGGAATGCGGGTCTCCTCGCAGTTCGCATGTTGGCATCAGGCACTGACGAACTTGCCTCGAAGCTTCGCGCGGATCTCCTCACCTTCGCCCAGGAGCTGAACGACGTTGCCACCAAGAAGGGCGAAAACCTGCGCCATAAAGTAGAAGAGGTCTTCTCCCCTGCCAACGCTTCCACCCGGAGCTCCCGCTAGGAAGGCAGCGGTTGATGACCATGCACAAGACCCCGAGTCAGCCCGGTTCCGCCCTGACTGATCCCGTCCGCTATCCGTCCGGCGCCAGCGCTCCGGTGCGGACCAAACGTGCCTTCGTGCTGGTCCTCCTCACTCTCTTTGTTCCCGGCAGCGCCCAAATTGTTGCCGGGGACCGCAAACTTGGCCGCATCGCCTTGCGCGTCACCCTCAGTGTGTGGGCGCTTGCCCTGCTCACCTTGTTCATTTCCTTGGTGAACCGGACGATGCTGCTCAGCGTCGTCACCCACCCCGTGGGTTCGTTGTTCATCATCGTGATCCTTGTGGCATTGGCGTTGGGTTGGGCCTTCCTGTTCCTCAATACCCTGAGGATCATCAGGCCCGCACTCCTGGCACCGGGAATGCGCCCCATCATCGCCGTCGTCCTGGCGGTAACCACGGTCCTCGCCAGCGGATCGCTGGGCTACCTCGCCTACGTCCTGAACGTGAGCCGCAATGCGATCGGCAGCATTTTCAATGCCGGTCCCGCCATTGATCCGGTGGACGGGCGGTACAACTTCCTCATGATGGGTGGCGACGCCGGGGACGATAGGACCGGCCGTCGCCCGGACAGCCTCTCCGTCATCAGCGTCGACGCGAAAACCGGCGAGAGTGCCATCATCTCTGTGCCCCGCAACCTTCAGAACGCCCAATTCAGCGAGGGCTCGCCGATGCGGCAGATCTACCCCGATGGCTACAACTGCGGTGACGAATGCCTCATCAACGCCGTCAACACCGAGGTCACCAACAACCACCAGGATCTTTATCCAGGTGTTGCAGATCCCGGAGCCCAAGCCACGCTCGAAGCCGTGTCCGGCACTTTGGGCATCACCGTCCAGGCGTATGTCCTGGTGGACATGGACGGTTTCGCCAAACTCATCGATGCCATGGGCGGCATCCGTATCAAAGCCGGTGGCTGGGTGCCCATCAGTGGTCCCGTCACTGACGAGGCCAACGGAATTCACGGCATGCCTGACGGTTGGATTCCTGCCGGCGACCAACACTTGAATGGCTTCCAAGCCCTCTGGTACGGACGATCCCGCGAATTCGTGGATGACTACGCCCGCATCGCGCGCCAGCAGTGCGTACAGCAAGCCATGCTCAAGCAGTTGGACCCTGCCACGCTCCTCACCAAGTTCGAGGACATCGCCAACGCCGGCACCAAGGTGGTCGACTCCAACATTTCCTCGAACCAGCTGGGCAGCTTTGTGGACCTCGCCTTGAAGTCCAAGAACCAGCCCGTCAAGCGCCTCACAATCGGCCCCCCGGACTTTGACGCGTCCTTCTCCACGGTGCCGGACTTTGACCTAATCCATTCCAAGGTCCAGGAAGTGCTGGCTTCGTCCAACACTCCCAAGGCGAACGACGCCGTCGTTTCCTACGATGGAGCCGGTGCCGGCGCCGTTATGGCTGCAGGTTCAATGGCCGGTTCCGTTTCCGCAAGCCAACTGCCATCGCCGTCGGCCGATTTCACGCCGGTGACCACCACGCCGGACGGCACCCCGATCACCATCGAGTTGCTGAACGGCCTCAAGGCCCAAGGCGACGAGCAAGGTATCCGCGACCTTGTGGCAACCAACGGACAGTGCGCACCGCTGTAAACCGCCTTCCGCCCACCTCACGTTCAGCGCAACGATAAGGACTTTCTTTCGTGTACCAGATTGAGAATGTTTTGCGACCCTATGCGTGGGGTTCGACGACGGCGATCGCCGGCTTGCTTGGTCGGCCGGCATCAGGCGGCCCCGAAGCCGAAATGTGGATCGGAGCCCACCCGGACTCCCCCTCCACAGCCGTCCACCCCAACGGTGTCACCCAGCCCTTGGACGCGTTGATCGCCTCGGACCCCCTGCGATGCCTGGGCTCGGAAAGCCTCGCCGAATTCGGCCCACGGCTGCCGTTCCTCACCAAGCTCCTGGCCGCAGAGCAACCGCTGTCCTTGCAGGTGCACCCCAGCCTTGAACAGGCCCGGGAAGGATTCGCACGGGAGAATTCGGCTGGCATTGCCGCCGATGCAGCAGACCGCAACTACCGGGATGACAACCACAAACCGGAGATGATCTTCGCCCTCACTCCGTTCAAAGCACTATGTGGTTTCCGTTCACCCGCGGAGTCCAAGGACATCTTTGGGCACCTGGCCCACGTCCTAGATTCCGCAGCAGTGGACGTTCCGGATGTCATCCACGGCGTCCTCGCAGATCTCGGCCAGCCCGATGAGCCTGCCGCCCTGAAAGCAGCTTTCAGCCGACTCATCCAGGGTGGCACCGGCGTCTCCGACGCTATCAACGAGGTAGTGGCCGTCCTGGCCGCCGGCGCACCGCTGGAGCCGCACCGCGAAGCGTTGACCGCCATGGTGGACATCAATGAAGCCTTCCCCGGAGATCCCGGCGTCCTCATTTCCCTTCTTCTCAACCATCTTTCCTTGCAGCCCGGTGACGTGGTGTACCTACCTGCCGGCAACGTCCATGCTTACCTCCACGGGTTGGGCGTGGAGGTCATGGCGTCCTCGGACAATGTTCTCCGTGGCGGACTCACCCCCAAGCACGTGGACGTCCCGGAGTTGCTGAAGACTGTGCGGTTCGAGGCACTCGGCGTTCCCCGCATCGAGGCCAGCGGAACCGAGTTCGGGCAGGAACTGTACCGGCCGCCCTTCAAGGAATTCCAGCTGCAGCGCATTGAGCTCGGCCCGGGCGCCGAGCCGGTGCCGCTGGCACAAAGCGGGCCCGCCGTCGTCGTGGTGGTGTCCGGTTCGGTATTACTCGACTCCCCCAAGAGCGATCTCAGGCTGCACCGCGGCGCTGCAGCGTTTATCCCCGACATCGAGGCCCCCGTGAACGTCCACCCCGTGCAGGGAGCGACGGACACCAGTGTTGCCTTTGCGGTGACCACGGGGCTGGGGAACTGATTCATGGAGTTTTTCCTGCAAACGCCCGCTTGGGCGGCTGTCCAGCGTTCCCTCGGACGCCGTGTCCATGAACAGTCCGGACCGGGCTGGAGTTTCCTCGCCATCGAGGAGAAGAACCCGGCCGGCAAGGTCCTTTACGCCCCTTACGGCCCCGTAGCGGAGTCCCTGGAAGCCTTCGACGCCGCCACTGCTGCCTTGGTGGCCCTGGCGAAGGCGGAGGGTGCTGTGTTCGTGCGGATGGAGCCCGCTACCGCCGGCTTTACAGCGTCCGACGCCGATGCTCTCCTTCGCGCCCGGGGAATGACGCCGGCGCCGGTCAACCAGCAGCCTGAGCTCAGCTGGATCGTGGATCTTGAGGGGGACTTCAAAGATGTCCTGGCTGGTATGAAACCAACCAACAGGAACCTCTACAGGAACATCCACAAGAAGGGTGTGACCTTCCGCGCTTCGCAGGATCCCGCCGACATTTCGGTGCTCCTGCACTTCCTGCACCTGACAGCCGCCCGGAATGGCTTCAAGCCCCAAAGCGACGAGTACCTCACACAAGTAGCTGCGTCCCTGCTGCCGAATGGCGCGGGAACGCTGTTCATCGCGGAGCTTGAGGGCGAACCTATAGCCGCTGCCTTCGCCTATGACTCTGCTGATACCCGTGTGTACGCCCACGCTGCCTTGGACGATACCCACCGCAAGCTCAGCGCGGGCATCCCCCTCCTGGTGAATTTGATGGCCGATGCCAAGGAAAAGGGCCTCAAACACGTCGACCTTTGGGGTGTGGCACCAGAGGACCAACCGGACCACAAATGGGCGGGCTTCACAGCGTTCAAAAAGTCATTCGGAGGCCGTGAAGTCTCCTACCCCGGCACCTGGGACCTCCCGGTCAACAAGCTCCGCTACGGCGCCTACCAGTTGGCCAGGAAGCTCCGCGACAAACTGCGCTAGGCCAGTTCCCCCAAGTCAACACAAGGAACGCGTACCCCCACCACTCACTTTGAGGGCGCCGACGCAGTGACACGCCCAGACACTCGGCGTGTCCGCAGGTGTCCAAAGTCAAAGTAGGTGATGACAGCACACCCGGCGCACTGCCCACCCCAAATTCGCACGCAACCGAGACCGTCTGGGCACAAAGAAGGACGGCGATTATCGCGAAAGCGGCATCAAATCGACGAGGTACGAGGAGATAGCCGCCGAGCGATGCTCGCCGTCCTTCTGTTAAGTGCGGAGGTTACGGCTTGCGCGCGTACGTCTCCCACTTGGATGCGTGGTGCTCAGCCTCTACGAAGCGAACCGTCCCGGACTTGGAGCGCATCACGATGGACTGCGTCATGACGCGATCCTTCTGGTAGCGCACACCGTGGAGGAGGTCGCCATCAGTGATGCCGGTAGCTGCGAAGTAGCAGTTGTCCGAGGTGACGAGGTCGTTGGTGGACAGGACGCGGTCGAGGTCGTGTCCGGCGTCGATGGCCTTCTGCTTCTCTTCGTCCGACGTCGGCCACAGGCGGCCCTGGATGACGCCGCCGAGCGACTTGATGGCACATGCGGCAACGATGCCTTCCGGGGTGCCGCCGATGCCCATGAGGGCGTCGACGCCGGTGCCGGAGCGTGCTGCTGCGATGGCGCCGGCGACGTCGCCGTCCATGATGAACTTGGTGCGGGCACCGGCTTCGCGGATTTCTTCCACGAGGGGGCGGTGGCGGTCGCGGTCCAGGATCATGACGTTGAGCTGGTTGACCTTGACGCCCTTGGCTTTGGCGATGAGGTGCAGGTTCTGCTTGACGGGCAGACGCAGGTCCACCATGTCGGCGGCTTCGGGGCCGGTGACGAGCTTCTCCATGTAGAACACAGCGGAGGGGTCGAACATGGATCCGCGCTCAGCAACTGCCAGCACCGCGAGGGCGTTGTTGATGCCGAGGGCGGTCAGGCGCGTTCCGTCGATGGGGTCCACGGCGACGTCGCACTCGGGACCGGTGCCGTCACCAACCTGCTCGCCGTTGAACAGCATGGGGGCTTCATCTTTTTCGCCTTCACCGATGACCACGACGCCGTTGAAGTGGACGGTGTGAAGGAACGAACGCATGGCATCGACGGCGGCACCGTCTGCCTTGTTTTTGTCGCCGAAACCTACCCAGTGGCCACCGGCAATTGCCGCGGCTTCGGTGACACGGACGAGTTCAAGCGCAAGGTTGCGGTCGGGTTCGTCGAGGCCGACGGCGAGCGACGGCGAAATCGTGGAATACTGCTGGGTCATTGGTGCAGGAGACACTTGAACCTCTTCTTCGAGTGACGATTCACGGGACCGGACATGGTTGCGCGGGGCAACCCGGGGTTCCTCTATCAACGATCATAGTCGCCACGTGGTCCGGGAGTCGTTGGATGACCACGGCCCGCAATACCGGTGGTGAGGTTGCCGGATGTGTGTTCCATGCTGCGATAAGCGATCATGGAGGGGTGAGTGAAACGCAGGACAAGTCCGCTGCCGGCAATGAGCCGGATGCCGCGGAGGCTAACCAAACAAGCGCCCAGGCAGCCCCGGATGCCCCCTATAAACCCGTCATTGCGGCGAAAGCTGCCAAGCGGGCCAACGCTTCGGTCATCGGCATGGTCATAGCGCTGCTTGTTTGTGTACTGGCTTTCCTCCCCATCGTTTTGATGAACCCGGCGCCCAAGGGCGAAGGTTTCAGGCCGGATGTCGACGTTGCGGCCATCGCTCGCAACGCCACGGGTGTGGCGGGATTCACACCTGTCACTCCGAATACGGGCGACACATTCAAGCCCAACTACGCCCGCTGGGAGTCGGGCAGTGGAAGCGGCGTTCCTACCTGGGAGATCGGCTTCCTGACTCCCAAGGAAAATTTCATCGGCCTCACCCAGACCAGCCAGGCGAACCCCACGTGGGTTCTGCAGCAAACGGAGAACCTTCCTGTTACCGGCACGCGTAGTGCAGGCGGCCAGGAGTGGGAGCTGCGGGACTCCGGCAAGGAAAAGCGGAGCATGGTCCTGGAGTACCGCGGCACCACTATCGTCCTGAACGGCACCGCAAACCTGGATGAGTTCGCAACGTTGGCGGCCGCCGTCGTGAAGTCCGCGGAGCAGGCACCGCCTGCAAGCGCACCGGCTACCGCGACTCCTTCCGCAGGGCCCTCCGCCTAACCCCGTATCTGCCTCACCCGGCGCAACAGTTTCACGGACTGCCCCGTCTGCGTCGTAAAGTAAGGCTCGTGCCTACTTACCTGACTCCAGCCCTGGCGTGGCGCCGTCTCCGCGAGGGCAACGAACGTTTTGTTTCCGGCGAATCCCTGCACCCCAACCAGGATGCTTCGCGACGATCTTCTCTCATTGAGAACCAGAACCCTTTCGCCGTGATCTTCGGCTGCTCGGATTCGCGGCTCGCTGCAGAAATCATCTTTGACCTGGGGCTCGGTGACGCCTTCGTGGTGCGCACAGCCGGCCAGGTCATTGATGATGCGGTCCTGGGTTCCCTCGAATACAGCATCAGCGAACTCCGGGTTCCGCTGATCGTCATCCTCGGCCATGACAGCTGCGGTGCCGTGAAGGCCACCAAGGCGGCCGTTGAAACAGGCGAGATGCCCCCGGGCTTCATCCGCGACCTCGTAGAGCGCATCACACCGTCCGTCCTGACCGCCAAGCGCAATAGCCAGGAAGACGTCAACGACATGGTGGTGGAGCACGTCAAGCAGACTGCTGCCCGCCTGGCTGACAGCTCACGTGTGATTTCCGACGCCATCGACGACGGGCGGGTTGCCGTGATCGGCCTGTCGTACAAGCTCGACGAAGGCCGTGCGGCCCTCGTTTCCGGGATCGGCAAGCTCTAGGAAGACGTGCTCCGGCCGCAGCGCCGGAGCACGTAGCACTCCTCTCCGGGTTTTCTGTGGAGCGTCCGATCGCCCTAAGCTAGCCCCATGACTTCCACCACTGAGTTCCGTATTGAACATGACACGATGGGCGAAGTTCGCGTCCCCGTGAACGCCCTGTACCGCGCCCAGACACAGCGTGCTGTGGAGAACTTCCCGATCTCCGGCAAGACGCTTGAGCGCACACACATCGAGGCTCTTGCCCGCGTGAAGAAGGCAGCTGCACTGGCGAATGCCGAACTGGGAGTGCTCGATGGTGAGCTCGCCGAGGCTATCGCCGCCGCTGCCGATGAGGTTGCCACCGGTAAGTACGACGGTGACTTCCCGATTGACGTTTTCCAGACCGGCTCGGGCACTTCCTCCAACATGAACACCAACGAGGTCATCGCCGAGCTGGCATCGCGTGCCCTCGCGGCCGCAGGGAGTGACAAAGTTGTCCACCCGAACGACCACGTGAACGCGTCGCAGTCCTCCAACGATGTCTTCCCGACGTCCGTACACGTCGCCGCCACCTCGGCCCTGATCAACGACCTGATCCCGGCACTGGAGTACCTGGCAGCTTCCCTCGATCGCAAGGCCGCGGAGTTCAAGGACGTCGTCAAGTCCGGCCGTACCCACCTCATGGACGCCACGCCGGTCATGCTCGGCCAGGAATTTGGCGGCTACGCTGCCCAAGTCCGGTACGGCATCGAGCGCATCAACGCCGCACTCCCCCGCGTTGCCGAAGTTCCCTTGGGTGGCACCGCTGTTGGTACCGGCATCAACACCCCGGCCGGCTTCCCGGAGCGCGTCATCGAACTCCTCGCTGCCGACACCGGCCTGCCGCTGACCGAGGCACGCGACCACTTCGAAGCACAGGCAAACCGCGACGGCCTGATCGAAGGTTCCAGCCAGCTCCGCAACATCGCGATCTCCTTCATGAAGATCAACAACGACCTCCGCTGGATGGGCTCGGGCCCCAACACGGGCCTCGGCGAAATCGCCATTCCGGACCTTCAGCCGGGCTCCTCGATCATGCCGGGCAAGGTCAACCCTGTCATCTGCGAAGCGTCCATCATGGTGTGCGCCCAGGTCATCGGCAACGACACCGCCATCGCCTGGTCCGGCACCAACGGCGCCTTTGAACTCAACGTCGGCATCCCCGTTATGGCCGCCAACCTGCTTGAGTCCATCCGACTGCTGGCCAACACCAGCCGCGTCATGGCCGACAAGATGATCGACGGCATCACCGCCAACGTCGAGCGTGCACGCTTCCTTGCAGAAGCTTCCCCGTCCATCGTGACCCCGTTGAACAAGTTCATTGGTTACGAGAACGCCGCGAAGATCGCAAAGATTGCCGTCAAGGAGGGCCTGACCATCCGCCAGGCCACCGAGAAGCTTGGCTTCGTCGGCGAGGGCGAAGGCAAGGTTACCGAGGCAGAGCTCGACAAGGCCCTCGACGTCACCACTATGACGTCCCCCGCTCACAAGAACTAATACTCAAAGCACGACGACGGCCGGTACCTTTCTCACGAAAGGTGCCGGCCGTCGTCGTACCCGAAAGTATGAGTAAAGCCACACAGTGAACTTTTTGCACTCTTAGTCCTCAAGTGCAAAACTTTACTTTGTGAGCAATAGTGCAAATACTGATGGTGGCCTCCGCGAGCGCAAGCGTGCTGCCACGCGGACGGCGATCACCGCCGTCGCGCGTTCCATGACCGCGGCGCATGGCTTGAATGGCTTCACCGTTGAAGAAGTCTGCGAAGAGGCGGGGATTTCACGCCGGACCTTCTTCAACTACTTCCACTCCAAGGAAGACGCCGTGATTGGTTCGTTTTCCGATGAGTTGCCCGAGGATGCCTTGGAAGCGTTCAACCAGAACCCTTCCCGCACACCGGACAGCATCTCCGGGACTCTCTTGGCAGCCCTGCACGTGCTGACCGTGACCCTGATGGAGCGTTCATCCATCAGCCGGACCGAGGTCCAGCAGTTCATCGCTGCCATTACAGCCGAACCACAGCTACTGGCGCGGCTCACCCTCGAAGGGGAAGCCCGCGAACGACAATTCGCCGCACTGGTGGCCTCCCGCGAAGGACTGGACCCCGAGCACCCCGAAGTCATGACGGCAACGGTGGTGTTCGGGGCGGTCTCCAAGAAGACAGCACAGCAGTTCTTCTCGGAGGGTAATGCGCGCCCCTACCGCGGGATCCTTGAACAGAACCTCAACGCCGCACGGAAACTTTTTGCGCAACCACTGGCCACGAACCAAGAGTTGGGCGCCAATCCCCTTGAAACCGCGAAGGACCCCGCATGAGTACACTCTCCAAAGCAGCCGAACCGCTGCTGCTGACCCAGAAACGCATCTGGATCATCTTCTCGGCGCTGATCGCAGGCATGCTCCTGTCCAGCCTCGACCAGACGATCGTTTCCACCGCAATGCCTACCATCGTGGGCAAGCTGGGCGGCGTGGAGCACCAGGCCTGGATCACCACCGCATACCTCCTTGCCACCACCATCGTGATGCCCATCTACGGCAAGTTCGGTGACATCCTTGGGCGTCGCAACCTGTTCCTCGTGGCAATCGCCCTGTTTACCCTCGCATCCGTGGGTTGCGCTTTTGCCACCGACTTCTGGGGCTTCGTCATCTTCCGCGCCATTCAGGGCCTGGGCGGCGGCGGCCTCATGATCCTCTCGCAGGCGATCATTGCTGACATCGTTCCCGCCAAGGAGCGCGGCAAGTACATGGGCCCGCTGGGCGCAATCTTCGGCCTGTCCGCTGTAGCCGGACCGCTGCTGGGTGGCTTCTTCGTTGACCACCTCACCTGGGAATGGGCTTTCTACATCAACATCCCCATCGGCATCGCTGCGTTCATCACCGCCTGGTTCACTTTGACCCTGCCGAATAAGAAGGCAGAGAAGAAGATCGACATCCTGGGTGTCCTGTTCCTCTCCGCTGCCACCACCTGCCTCATCTTCTTCACGGACTTTGGCGGCAAGAAGGACGAGGGCTGGGATTCGCCCCTTACGTGGGCGTTTGGGGCCGGCATGGTCCTGGCCGCCTTTGCCTTCGTGATGGTTGAACGCCGCGCCGAGGACCCCATCATTCCGCTGAGCCTGTTCAAGAACCCCATCTTCATCAACGCCACGGCCATCGGCTTTACGTTGGGCCTTGGTATGTTCGCCGCCATTGCTTTCGTTCCCACGTTCCTGCAGATGTCCTCCGGAACGTCGGCCGCTGAGTCCGGCCTGCTGATGCTGCCCATGATGGTGGGCCTGATGGGCACGTCCATCTACTCCGGTATCCGCATTTCCAAGACCGGCAAGTACAAGATGTACCCCATCCTGGGTGCTGCGCTCACCATCGCTGCAATGCTGTGGCTGACCACGCTTACAGCGGCAACCCCCATCTGGGTCATATGCGTGCAGCTCTTCATCTTCGGCGCCGGCTTGGGCCTGATCATGCAGGTCATTGTCCTGGTAGTGCAGAACTCCGTTCCTGCTGACCAGATTGGTACGGCGACCAGTACCAACAACTACTTCCGCGAGGTAGGGGCATCGCTGGGTGTCGCCGTCTTTGGAGCGATCTTCACCAACCGTTTGGCCGAATCGCTCACCGACGCCTTCACAGGTGCCGGTGCCTCCGCCGAGCAGGCTTCACAGTCCACCAGTACCCTGGATCCCCAAGCCTTGGCGCAGATGCCTGAACAGTTGCGTGATGCGATCGTCAACGCCTACGCCAACTCGCTGGCGCCCGTCTTCTGGTACTTGGTGCCGTTCATTGCGATCGCACTGATCCTCGCGATCACCCTGAAGCAGATCCCGCTCTCAGACACCGCCGGCATGGTGGCACGCGGCGAGGCTGTGGGTGGCGAAGAGGCGGACCGGCTTGAGGCCGAGCGTCTGGAGACTGCACGACTGGAAGCGGAGTTGACTGCCTCGGATGGCATCGAAAAGGAACGCCCGACGGCCGATGCGGGCAGACGGTAACGCTAGTCCTCCACTTGGTACGCCACGGGGCCTTCGGGCTCCGTGGCAAGCCTGATGGCCTCAAGGTTTCCGGCGCTCATCTCCGGAAGCTCGTCCAGCGCAAACCACCCGACGGCCAGTGATTCGTCGTCATTGACCCGGGCTTCTCCAGAGACGTATCGGCAGCGGAACGTGATGTCCAGGAAATCGCACACGTCGCCGTTGGGGAACGTCACAGGCCCCACAACTCCGACGCCGATGATGCGCTCCGTCTCGGCCACAACGGCTGTTTCCTCCAAGATTTCACGGATCAAACCAGGCGCGGGATGCTCCCCCGGTTCCAACATTCCGGTGATAAGTGCCCAGTGGCCGTTGTCGGCACGCTGGCCTAAAAGCACCCTGCCTTCGTCGTCAAACACCACGCCCCGCACGGCCGGCAGCCAGAGCGGGTCGTTGCCGATCTTTTCCCGCAGTTTGATCACGAATTCCGGTGCACCCATGGTGTCAGCTTTCCTTCAATTCGATGGTCGCGTGTGAGTTCTTCAAGGTGAGGGAGTCGCCGTCGAGCTTCCACTGAACAGGCTGCTCAAAGAGTTGCTCTGTCCATGCCTGGTAATTATCCGTTGGCGCCTCGCAGCCGTGGTCGGTGACCATCATCCAAAGCTGCGTAAAGCCATCATCCTGCACTGAAACAGCCACCTGTAGATAATTGCACGGTGTGTGGACGAAGAGGGTCCACTCTCCGTTAGCATGCCTCGAGCTCACTCTCAGCGGGTCCGTTCGGAGCCATGCCACATCTCCCGTGGCGTCGGTTCCCCGCACGGACGTGAACTCGGAACAGCCCAGCGGACCGCCTTCACAGGGGGTCTCCGGGCTGCGTGTGGGATCCGGCGGTTGAGTAATGCCCGGCTGCTGCGTATTCCCCGGCTGGATACCAGTCCCCGGATGGATGCCGGATCCCGTGGATACACGAGGTTCGTTGACTGCCAGGCCGCATCCGGTTAGCAGCACTGCGCAGGCAATGGACGCGCCCAGCAGGAACCTCAACCTGATTCGCCGCACTGCAACCCTCCTGCCAGCCCCATACACGTCCGAACACTCGCTGGGCTAAGCATGACGCAGCCCGGTAAACGCCAAGAATACGGGGAGCGTTGCAATTTGGCCGCAGTTGGCATGGGAAGTGCGGTTTGCGGCTTCACGCGGGCAGGACCACCATGGCAGCCGTTGCCCCGGCCAGCATAAAGGGGCCAAATGGAATAGCCGAACGCAGTGTGCCTCGCCGGGCTACCAAGATGCCCAGGCTCCACAGCCCGCCTAAGAGGAAGGCAGCGAACGTCCCGGCAAAGATGTGGCTCCACCCCAGGTAGCCCAGATAGAGGCCGAGCACCCCGGCCAGCTTGACGTCACCAAAACCCATGCCGGGTGGATGAACGAGCCGGAGTAGGAAGTAGAACAGCCAGAGCACGGCAGCGCCGGCAATGACTCTCAGGCCTGGCACACCAAAGACCACAGCCTCCGGTGCGCCCTCCGGGGTTGAATCAGCGAAGTACACCACCAGCGCCGCGGCCAGCAGCAGCACCCCAGCCACGGCGTAGGACGGAAACACGATCCGGTTTGGCAACAGGTGGCTCCGGATATCTATCACTGTGAGCCGGACGGCAATCACCACGAAGTACAGGCATGCCGCCATCACGAGCCAGAAGCCCAGCGGATTGGCATCCCAGAGGTCGGAGAGTCGTCGGATCACCTTCGGATGCTATCCCGGTGGCCGCCATTCCCGCTTGAACCCGTAGGTAAACTGTGGATATGGGGCGCTACAGTGCAGCTGAACCGGGTTTTGACTTGTCCTCCACATTCCGCAATCTTTGCCGTTCTTCGCCGTGGAAGTGGACCAGCCTTCGCTTTGAGTACCTCGAAGGCCCCGAGTCCGACGCCACCATGGTCAGAGCGTGGCTCAGGCGCCCGGGTGCCCTCCGCCTCGAAACGCCGGACGGCCTGCTTTTGCACAGCACCACCGGCATCAACGATTCCAGGGACGATCTTTACGTCAGTTCCACCCGCCGTTCGTGGCTTCTTCCGGCTCACCTTGTGACTCCGGTTTATGACGACGCCGGCCTGGTCCGCCGTCGACCCGAAGCCGCCTACGGTGAGCCATCCTTTGGCAACGGTCGCCTGGCCGCCGCCCTCGATCCCGTGGAACTTGCCGGTAACGCGCCAGTTCCCCTGGAGTTCCCGGACACCAACCGGGTCTTCCTTGAGCAACCCCGCGAGGTGGACCATGAGGGCCGCCTCGCCTTGGAAACCATCGTTACCCCGAGCCGGACTTACGTCCCCTCAGACCCGGATGCACCCTTGGCGCACGCCGGCCGGACGTTGATCAGGATTGATGCCGGCACAGGTGTTTGCGTGGCCAGCCAGAGCCTTGACGGCGACTCCGCGGGCAAGGGCCACTGGCTCAAGATCCTTGCAGTGGACGAGTACATGCTGGACGACCTTTTCCTGGCGGAATCGATGAACCTTACGGACGTCCGCCGCCACATCCCGTGGGACATCGGCCCTGCCGCCTGAGCGACGGCTCTCTTCCGGGCTAAGCTACGGCGATGACATCGCTGGCAGAAATATGGCCCCCGTTCGGACTCACCCTCACCACTCCGAGGCTGACCATCCGTCCCATCCTCGACGTAGATATCCCTTCTGCCGTGGCCGCGGCCCGGTCCGGCGTCCATGAACCCGGAAAGAGCCCGTTCAGCATGCCGTGGACAGAACTTCCCGACGACGAGCTCGCTCCCAACATGGCCCAGTGGTACTGGCGCTGCCGCGCCAACTTCACCAAGGACTCCTGGACGCTCCTCCTCGGAGTCTGGCACGACGACGAACTCCTCGGCGTCCAGGACATCGGTGCCAAGAGCTTCAACACCCTCAAAACAGTCAGCACGGGCTCGTGGCTCAAGCAGTCCGTGCAGGGTCAGGGTTTCGGCAAGGAGATGCGTGCCGCCGTCGTGAGCTTCGCGTTCGACCACTTGGGCGCCGAAGTAGCCGAGTCCGAAGCTGCGGTCTGGAACCAGCAATCCCTGGGCGTCTCAACCAGCCTCGGCTACGAACTGAACGGCACCTTCCGCGACGGCTGGGGCGAAAAAGTGGAGGAAGTCCAAAGAGTCCGCCTCACCCCCACCACATTCACCCGCCCCCTCTGGACCCTAAAAGTCCAAGGCCACGAAGAGCTGAAAACCTACCTGAAGCTCTGACCGTACTAGAAGCATTAGCGAGGCGGCGGGCTCCCGGGAAGGAGCGCATCGCGACGCATCGGACCCCGAAGGTCGCCCAGCGACCTTCGGGGTCCTTTTGCGGTGTGTCTAAGCGACGGCGGGAGGCCGTTGCCACGCGGTGGTAACCACTGTGCAGCAGCGAACCTAGATCTCAGCCCCTTCGAGCAACTCAGTCACAAGAGCAGCAATCGGCGACCGCTCAGAGCGGGTCAGCGTGATGTGTCCGAACAGGGGATGGCCCTTGAGGGTCTCCACCACGGCGGCCACGCCGTCGTGCCGTCCCACGCGCAGGTTGTCGCGTTGGGCGACGTCGTGGGTGAGGACGATTTTGGAGTTCTGTCCGATGCGGCTCATCACGGTGAGGAGCACGTTTTTCTCGAGTGACTGTGCTTCGTCCACAATCACGAAGGCGTCGTGCAGGGAGCGCCCGCGGATGTGTGTCAGTGGCAGGACTTCGAGCATGCCCCGGTCCATGACTTCTTCCACGACTTCCTGGCTGACGAGCGCCCCGAGTGTGTCGAACACCGCCTGCGCCCAGGGGTTCATCTTTTCGGATTCAGAGCCGGGGAGGTAGCCGAGTTCCTGGCCGCCCACTGCGTAGAGGGGACGGAACACCACTACCTTGCGGTGTTCCCGGCGTTCCAGGACGGCTTCCAGGCCCGCGCAGAGGGCGAGTGCGGACTTGCCGGTGCCTGCACGGCCACCGATGGAGACGATCCCTACAGCGGGGTCCATGAGGAGGTCGATGGCGAGGCGTTGTTCTGCTGAGCGGCCGTGCAGTCCGAAGACGTCGCGGTCGCCTTTGACGAGCCTGACTTGTTTGTCTGCTCCTACGCGGCCGAGGGCGGAGCCGCGGTTGGAGAGAAGAACCAGTCCCGTGTTGACGGGGAGTTCCGCGGCGGCGGGGATGAATGCGGGTTCGTGGCCGTAGAGGGTTGTGATTTCTTCTTCGGTCGCGTCCACTTCGGCCATGCCGGTCCAACCGGAGTCTTTGACGAGTTCGTTGCGGTATTCGTCGGCGTGGAGTCCCATGGCGGAGGCTTTGACGCGCATGGGGAGGTCTTTGGAGACGACGGTGACGTTGTGGCCTTCATTGGCCAAATTTTTGGCGACGGCCAGGATGCGGCTGTCGTTGTCGCCTCCGCGGAATCCTGCGGGCAGCACTTCCGGGGAGATGTGGTTCATTTCCACCCTGAGGAGGCCACCGTCTTTTCCTATTGGAATGGCCTGGTCCAGCCCACCATGTTCGATTCTGAGGTCGTCCAGAAGCCTTAGGGCTTTTCGGGCGAAGTAGCCCAGTTCGGGATCGTGGCGTTTTCCTTCCAGCTCACTGATGACCACGATGGGGACGATGACTTCGTGTTCGACGAAACGCAATAGTGCGTGTGGATCGGATAGCAGGACCGACGTATCGATCACGTAGCTGCGGCCTGTGGCGGACGGTGCGGTCCGCGCTTTTTGTGAGACCCGCTTGGTGCGAGAGGTAGCTGCACTTTCCCCGTCGGAAACCATTGCGGGCAGTTGCTCAGAAATAGCCACATCGACTCCAGCCCCGGGCAGTTCGCCCGGCCTAATGGTGAAGCGGCTCGGCCGGAAGGCCGGGCGTGGCCTCCCATGTAACTGGTGCGATAGTTCGCTCCATATACTGGCCTCCCCGATCAGCGGGCGGTTTTGCCTGCTGATGGGATTAACGTAATCCCACTCACAGAAAATTCCGCAACCTGCGTCGGCAAGTCGCATTGCCAGCTGATTAATTCCTGATTAACCGCAGCAGGATCAGGTCCCGAATCGCCGCTGGCGCCCGGCATAGTCCCTCAGCGCACGCAGGAAGTCCACCTTGCGGAACGCCGGCCAGAGGGCTTCGCAGAAGTAAAACTCGCTGTAAGCGCTTTGCCACATGAGGAAACCTGAGAGCCGCTGCTCGCCGGAGGTGCGAATGACGAGGTCCGGGTCGGGTTGGCCACGGGTGTAAAGGAACCTTGAGATGTCGTCCACCGAAAGTTCATCTGCGACGTCGGACATCTTGCGTCCTTTTGCGTCGGCGTCGTGGAGGAGTTCCCGTACGGCGTCGACGATTTCACGGCGCCCGCCGTAGCCCACGGCCACGTTTACGTGGATCTTTTCGTGGACCGGGGTGCGGGCGGTCAGTTTGTTGAGGCGTTCGGCCAGGTAGTCCGGGAGCAGCTCCGGTGCGCCCATGGCGTGGACGGAGACGTCTTCGTCCTCATCGAGCCGGTCCATGGTGTTCGCGATGATGCCCATGAGGAGGTCAAGTTCTTCACCGGAGCGGTTCATGTTATCCGTGGAGAGCATGTAGAGGGTTACTACTTTGACGCCGAGTTCCTGGCACCAGCCCAGGAACTCGTGGATCTTGTCCGCGCCCGCTTGGTGCCCTTGGCTGGTGGGTGCGTTGAACTGGCGTGCCCACCGCCTGTTTCCGTCCACCATGACGCCGATATGCCGGGGGATTCTGTCTTGCTTGAGGGAACGCAATAGTTTGCGCTCGTAGAAGCCATAGAGGAAACCGGGCAGCTCCACCGGACTCTCACCTGACTTCCTTGCTTGTACGACGACGGCGCACATCCAAGGCTACCGTCCCGAGCTGCCGCGCCGGTGCAGTCGTCAGTCAAAATCGCGACGGATGCTTGTTACCAGTCGGTAACTTACCGAAACGTAAGTTATTCTTGACTCATGGCTGAGCTCCTTGAAACCAAGCCCATCTGGCGTGGGTGGATCCACGCCGTCGCCGCTCCATTTGCGCTCGCGGCAGGGATCGTCCTGGTGACCGTTGCCCCTACCCCTGATCGCAAGATCACCTCCGCCATATATGCGTTGACAGGCTTCCTGCTGTTTGGCGTCAGCGCCGTTTATCATCGCGGAAATTGGTCACCCAAGGTCCGTATGCTGCTCAAACGGCTGGACCACACCAACATCATGCTGGTGATAGCAGGCAGCTACACACCCTTGGCGTGGTCTTTGCTGGAGCGATCACAGGCCGTGACGTTGCTCTGGCTAGTGTGGTCGGGGGCAATAGTGGGGGTGCTCTTCCGAATTCTCTGGACTCACGCTCCACGCTGGTTGTACGTGCCGGTCTACATTGCACTGGGCTGCGGAGCGCTGTTCTACCTGCCGCAGTTCTTCACTGCAAATGCCCCGGCAGCCATACTTATCTGCGTCGGTGGAGCGCTGTACATCGCCGGCGCGGTGTTCTACGCCATCAAAAAACCGAACTTCAGCGTCCAGCACTTCGGATTCCACGAACTCTTCCACGCCTTCACAGTGCTGGCGTTCGCGGCGCATTTTGCTGCCATCGTGATGGCAGTGCTCAGCTAGGCCCGGTGAATTCGTCTCAGTCGCCTGAAGCCATCCCGGCCAGCCGGGACTGAATCGCAGCCACACCGCCCAACGGTCTCTCGCACACCATGTCGCGACACAAGTAAACCTGCGGTGAGCCGTCCGGCGCAGCGGACCTGTGGAGCAGCAGAGGGACTTCGGCCTCCCCTGCCGGGGACGCGCCGTCGTCCGCTTGCCCGCCGTCGCCCGTTTTCACGGCGACAACCAGGCCGGGGCTGGGAGACTTCAACAGCGCACTGTGCAACTCGCGCCGCAACGGCGAGTCCGAACCTATGACGGCGGCCTCCACAGGGCCGGCAAGTGCAGCTTGGGCGGTAGCCAGCAGCCAACCGGCAACACGCGGTGCTCGCGTGGCGAGGGGTGGTAGCAGGCCCAGGATACTTCCGGCCATCAGGCGATGCTCGTGGGAACCGGAGTACGCGGCGTAAGACAATAAGGCGCCCGCAAAACCGGCGGCACCGCTGGGCGTGGCGTTGTCGAAGGGGTCCAACGCAGCTTTCTGGCCTTGGGCATTGAAAACCTGCTCCGACTCCCCGGCTGAGTCGGCCAACTGACCGTTCTCCACAAAACGTGAACACGCTGCCACGATGAGCTCCTCCGCAAAGTGGTACCAGCGTTTGGCGCCCGTGACAGCGTAAAGCGCCAGGAGGCCATCTGCGCAGAACGCGTAGTCCTCCAACAGACCGCCAATGCCCCTCGCCCGCGAGTCATGTGAAACCCGGACCAGCACCTGTGTCGCGCTGTTCCAGTGAACATCGGCGAGGTACTCCGCCACGGCTTCGGCCGCGGCAACCAAGTCGGGGCGGTCCAGAATAGCCCCTGCTTCCGCGAGGGCGGCCACGGCGAGGCCATTCCAGCCGGCCACCACTTTGTCGTCCCTTGCCGGCTGGTTCCGAAGGTGACGGGCGGCCAACAGCACCGGCCGGACGCGCTCCCAGAGCCTGCTCTCTGCGCCCGTCAAGGCCCGTGCAGGATGTAGCGGCGAGCCCAGCTCAGAGACAGTCCCCTCTGCACCCACGTTCATCATGGTCGCCACGGCCTCAGCATCAGCCGGGCCAAGAGTATCCACGAGAGATTCAGGAGTCCACAAATATGTTGCGCCCTCATGGTGCACTCCGCCAACTACGGTGTCAGCGTCCAAGGATGAGGCCAACGCGGCATTGGGCAACTTGAGGGAACCCAAGAGCCAGTCGGCACACCTCAAGGCCACGGAAGCTGCTTCGTCCGCCGGGAAGACCTCATTGCCACCAAGCCGGGCCCAGTGTGCGTAGACCCGCAGCAGCTGCGCATTGTCGTATAGCATTTTTTCGAAGTGCGGCACGGACCAGTCCGCCGTGACCGAGTAGCGGGCGAATCCGCCGTCGAGTTGGTCGCACAATGCCGATCGGGCCATACCGGCAAGGGCGCGCGCTGCCATGTCGCGGGCAGCAAGGGCAGTATCCGACGGTGCGGCTGCGTGCCGGATGAGGAACTCAAGAACCGCCGACGGCGGAAACTTGGGAGCGCTGCCGAACCCGCCGGCGTCGGGGTCTTCTGAACGGGCCAGCAGCGTTAAGGCCTCCGGGAGGATGCTTGCATCCAGCATTTCGGGCGGGTCGTCGAGCCGGACCACACCGGCAAAATGCGCATCGGCCATGTTCGCTGCCAGTCCCCTGGCATTCTGCTCCACGGCATCGCGGCGCTCCAACCACGCCTCATGAACCGCCTCCAGGACATTGCGGAACGAGGGACGGGCGGGCAAGGGAATGGGCGGAAAGTAAGTTCCCGCGTGGAAGGCGAGCCCATCGGGGGTGAGGAACACGGACATCGGCCACCCGCCTTCACCGCTGATCGCCTGCGTAGCAGCCATATACACGGAGTCGACGTCGGGCCGCTCTTCCCGGTCAACCTTCACCGGGACAAAATGGGCGTTCAGGTAAGCGGCAGTTTCCTGGTTTTCGAAGGACTCGTGGGCCATGACGTGGCACCAGTGGCATGCCGCGTAGCCGATGGAAAGGAAGACGGGTACATCACGCTCGGCAGCAAAGGCAAAAGCCTCATCACCAAACGGACGCCAGAACACAGGATTGTCTGCGTGCTGCCGCAAATAAGCAGAAGGTTCCGAGCCCAGGGCGTTACTTGCCCCTGGCCAGTTGGGTCCGCCGGCTTCGGCGGGTTGACCCGACTCAGCGGGTCCGGGGGCCGCCATCGCCATTCTCGTCAGTGGAGCTACGTGCTTCGGTCACGTTTTCGCTTCCGCCGTCCGTGTTCCCCGCCTCTGCCGCCAAGCGTGCTTCCTCCACTTGGGCGCGGTAGCGCACACGGCGAATCCTGCGAACCATGTCCACGATCAGGAAGGTTGTGAGGATCACGATGAAGGCCGTGAGGACGAAGCCCCAAGTACCGGGCGTCACCTGATCCTCGGACAGGCCGGGCCGCAGCGTGCCCGTGGGATCGGGCGACGGAGTGACGGTCAGGGCAAGAATCAAGTGATGCACTTTCAAACCTTCTATGGGAGCCGGTGCGTGCCGATTGGCAGCGCGTAGCCGGGAAACTGGCTGGCCGCACGGCAATTTCTACGAGCGATAGAAACTACCTGCATTCCTATCTTATCCCCGCGAAGAGGTCCTTCTCCGGCACTTCGGAAGGGACCCTGGACTTGATCAGCGTGTAGTCCTCCCACGGCCAAGCGGTCCTTTGCAGGTCCGGCGATACCGCGAAGAAGAAGCCAAGTGGATCGATCTGGGTCCGGTGGGCCCGCAGGGCGTCATCCCTTGCCTCGAAGAAGTCACCACAATCAATCTGCGTGGTGGTCTGGTACCCAGCCACCGGCGCAGTGTGACCTTCCGCATCGGCTTCCAGCCATGCGGCAAGCCGCTCGGCATATGGGGACTGCAGCCCCGCTTCTTCCAGGGCGAAGTGCAGGGCACGGAATCGCTCCGGGCTGAAAGCGCGGTCGTAGTAGAGCTTGGCGGGCGTCCATGGTTCACCCATACCGGGATAGCGCCCGGGATCGCCTGCGGCTTCAAAAGCTTCCACCGCAACCTTGTGGGCCATGATGTGGTCCGGGTGCGGGTAGCCACCGTTTTCGTCGTAGCTGAGAATGACGTGCGGCTTGAAGTTGCGCACCAGCCGGACCAAGGGCGCTGTGGCGCGCTCCAATGGCTGCAGGGCGAAGCACCCTGGAGGCAAGGGCGGCAGCGGATCGCCCTCGGGAAGGCCTGAATCCACAAAACCGAGCCAGCGCTGCTGGATTCCCAGAACCGCTGCCGCGTTGGCCATCTCGAGGCGTCGGGCGCCGGCCATGTCCCGTTTGGGGTGGGGGGCGTCTTCCATGGCGGGGTTCTGAATGTCGCCACGCGAACCGTCCGTGCACGTGGCAACCATGACGTCCACTCCCGCCGCGGCGTACATCGCCATGGTTGCTGCGCCCTTACTGGACTCATCATCCGGATGGGCGTGGACGGCGAGCAGGCGCAGCTGCTGCTCGGAACTGCTGGACGCTGTCACGTGACGGCTCCTCTTTCATGGATCATGCTTTTGTGGGCGGTGATGGGGCGCCGGGATCGGCACTAAACTGGATGGGTGACTTCAGAGGACCTATCGGCCACCCAAGTACCGGCAAGCACCAGCCTAGCCAATCGTTACGGCGGTCAAAAGCGCGCCATCACCCGCAAAACCAGGCGGAACATCGTCATCGCCGCCTTGGTCCTCGGAATTGCGTTCGCCGCCTACGTGGCAACGGGTTCAGCACAGGCCCCGGTCACCTTCAAGGACATCGGTTACAGCACCGTGGACGACACCCAGGCCGAGGTGGACTACCAAGTCACCAAATACCCCGGCGCCACTGCCAAATGTGCAATCAAGGCCCTGGATTCCAAGTTCGCAGTGGTCGGCTGGAAAGTGGTGGAGATCGGGCCCAACGATCCCCGGGACGATCCCGACGGCGGCAGCACCACCATGCAGCGCACTGTCCTGAGGACCGAGTCCCCGGCCGTCTCCGGAGTCGTGGACAACTGCTGGATCGTGGACAGCGGTAAATAGCCGTGTGACCCACGACTCAACCGGTTTGGGTTCGTCCAGAGGATTTACTACAATGGATGAAACCTTCACCCCGTTAAGTTGGTTACTGAGATTCACGAGTGGCCAACTCGGCGGGGTCTTTTGCATTGTCAGATCTAGAGGAGAAATCCGTGTCTACCACCAATAGCGCCACTGCGGCTTGGCTTACCCA
The DNA here is from genome assembly GCF_044769165.1 of Paenarthrobacter sp. NPDC090517. NCBI lineage: Bacteria > Bacillati > Actinomycetota > Actinomycetes > Micrococcales > Micrococcaceae > Paenarthrobacter > Paenarthrobacter sp. NPDC090517. The sequence continues at coordinate 123,997 of NZ_JBIVXN010000004.1, forward strand.
GGAAGCTTTCGACCGCTTGCAGGCTGAGCTGGACCACCTTTCCGGCGCTGGCCGGGCGGAAATCGTCCAGAAGATCGAAGCTGCACGCCAGGAAGGCGACCTCAAGGAAAACGGCGGCTACCACGCCGCCAAGGAGGAGCAGGGCAAGATCGAGGCCCGCATCCGCCAGCTCACCGCCCTCCTGCGCGATGCCCAAGTAGGCGAAGCTCCGGCAGACGACGGAATCGTCGAGCCCGGCATGCTGGTTGTCGCCCGCATCGCCGGCGACGAAGAAACGTTCCTGCTGGGTTCCCGCGAAATCGCCGGCGACTCCGACCTTGATGTCTTCAGCGAAAAGTCCCCCTTGGGGGCCGCCATCATCGGCCACAAGGAAGGCGACAGCCTGAGCTACGTCGCCCCTAATGGCAAGGAAATCCCGGTGGAGATCGTTTCCGCCAAGCCCTACGTCGCCTAAGCAGCGGCTGAACAGCCTGAATACACGACGCCGGCCCACCCCTTCGCGGGGTGGGCCGGCGTTTTTCGTGTGCGGACCCAACCGGGTCGCAATTGAGGTCGTTCTGAGCGTTCAGAACGACGTCAACTGCGACCTACTTGGGTCAGGGGGTGAGATTGGCCTTCGGACGCAGCAGGATGGCTGCTACGACGCCCCCTACGGCCCCACCGAGGTGCGCCTGCCAGGAGATGTAGCCCAGCACCGTGGGTAGAACGCCGAAGAGGATGCTGCCGTATGCCATGAACAGGACCACGGAGAGCAGGATCTGCCACCAGCTGCGGTTGAAGAATCCCCGCACCAACAGGAATGCAAAGAAACCGAACACCAGACCGGAAGCTCCGACAGTTACCCCTCCCCCGCCGATCAGCCACACCGCAAGCCCTGATCCGAGCCAGCTGAAGGCCAACGCTGTAATGAACACTCGGATTCCGGACAGGAACACCAGGAAACCGAAGATGATCAGCGGCAGCGTGTTGGACAGCAGATGGTTCAGGTTCGCGTGCAGCAACGGAAACGTCAGGATGTCCAGCACACCGTCCATGGAACGGGGGCGCAAACCGAAAGTTGGGTTGAGCTCATGGCGCATCAAGGTGTTGAAGATCTCAATTACGTAGAGCAGAATGACGAATCCGCCCATGAAGAGCAGTCCGCCCTTCGCCCGACCAGCGAGCGACTCCCTGGCCGCTTCCTTTGAGCCCTCAGGCATTCCAAGCACCATGGGCGCCCCTCCTGTCAGTGCACCACGATTGGCTGGAAGCCCTCGGCCCGGAGCGCACCGAGTACCTGCTCGCCATGTTCGTGGCCCTTGGTTTCCAGGTTGATAGTGATGGAGACGTCACCCATGCTGATGGAACCACCAAGGCGGGTGTGGTCCAGGCCAGTGACGTTGGCATCATTTTCAGCGATGATGCGGGCGATGGTGGCCAATGAACCCGGACGGTCGTCCAGCATCATCCGAACCGTCATGAAACGGCCAGCGGCCGACAGGCCGCGCTGGATGACTTTGAGCATCAGCATGGGATCGATGTTGCCGCCGGAAAGCACGACGGCGGTGTTCCCCGGGTTTTCGATCTTGCCGTCCATCAGCGCGGCTACTCCGACGGCCCCGGCAGGCTCAACAACCATCTTGGCGCGCTCGAGCAGGAAGATCAGGGCCCGCGCAAGGGAATCCTCGCTCACGGTCACCACGTCGTCCACCAGCTCGCGAATGATGCTGAAGGGAAGCTGCCCGGGACGTCCAACCGCGATGCCGTCGGCCATGGTGGTGACCTTCTTCAGCGGCACCAGCGCGTCAGCGGCCAGTGATGGCGGGTAAGCGGCGGCGTTCTCTGCCTGCACGCCAATGACCCTGATCTCACGGCCAAGTTCCTTTGCCTTTGCCTTGATCGCGACAGCTACACCGGCCAAAAGCCCTCCGCCGCCGACTCCCATGAGAATGGTGTCCACGTTGGGGATCTGGTCCAGGATTTCAAGGCCGATGGTACCCTGCCCGGCAACAACGTCCACGTTGTCGAAGGGGTGGACAAACACTGCCCCTGTTTCGTTGGCATAGCGCTGCGCTTCCGCCAGCGCTTCATCCACGTTGTGGCCGTGCAGGACCACTTCAGCACCGTGGCTGCGGGTGGCCGCCAGCTTGGGAAGGGCTACGCCCAGGGGCATGTAGATGCGGGCGTTGATGCCCAGGCTCTTGGCAGCCACTGCCACACCCTGGGCGTGGTTGCCGGCCGAAGCTGCCACCACACCGCGCTTCTTTTCCTCGTCCGTCAGCCGGGCCATCCGGACGTAGGCACCGCGGACTTTGAAGGAGCCTGCACGCTGCAGGTTCTCGCACTTGAAAAAGACGTTGCCGCCCACGAGGCTGCCCAGCGCACGGGACGACTCCACAGGAGTCTTGGTAATAATGCCCTCGAGCAGCTCCTGCGCCTTGAGGACATCGTCCAGCGTGACGGGCAGGGTTTCGAGGGTATTCACTGACTATTCTCCTTTGTTGGTGTCGGCTTGGGGATCCTCAACAGAGGTGCTCCCCGAAGCCTTGGTCTTGCCGGCGACGCCTTTGCCGAGGCGGGATTCGGGCCGTGGGAGGTGGACCTCCTTGAAGTTGGCGTCGCCGCTTGGCCCCGCCGAAGCGGCTGCCGGCTGGAGTTCCACACCGCCCAATCCTTCATCATGTTCCCACGTCCGGCCCGCAATGTAGCGAACTGCCGTGTTTACTACGGCGAGCAATGGGACCGCGAACAGGGCCCCGGGGATGCCTGCGAGGTAGGAACCGGCGGCAACCGAGAGGATCACGGCCACGGGATGCAGAGCCACTGCCTTGCCCATTACCAGTGGCTGCAGGATGTGGCTTTCCAACTGCTGCACCACTAGAACGATCGCCAGCATGATCAGCGCGTTGATGGGCCCGTTGGCAACGAGGGCCAGCAACACAGCGATGGCACCCGTCACCAAGGCACCAACCACCGGAATGAACGAGCCGATGAACACCAGTACAGCCAAGGGGAGAGCCAAGGGAACCTGGATGATGGCTGCGCCAACGCCAATGCCAACAGCATCTACGAACGCAACGAACATCTGGATCCGCACATAGCTGACCATGGACGTCCAGCCCCGACGCCCTGCGCCATCGGTGGCCCTCCGCGCGCTCTTGGGCAGGAGACGGACCATAAAGGCCCAGATCCGTGGCCCCTCGAGCAGGAAGAAGATGAGGATGAACAGCGCCAACACAAGACCTGCCGCAAAGTGACCCGCGGTGCTGCCGAAAGACAGTGCACCGCTGAGGATGCTGCTGCTGTTGTTCTGGAGCGCATCGGCGCCGTCGGAAATGTACTGGTCAATCTGGTCCGCAGTCAGGTGCAGCGGACCATCGGCCAGCCAGGTTTGGATCTGCTGGATGCCCGCCAGTGCTTCGTGCCAGAGCGCACCGAAGCCCGTAACGAGCTGCCTGCCCACCAGCGCCAAGGCGCCACCGATCACGCCAATGAAACCAAGCACGGTAATGGCGACTGCTCCCCCGTTGGGAACCTTGCGATTACGCAGCCAAGCCACAACCGGATGCAGCAGACCGGCCAGCAGCGCGGCAACCATCACCGGGATGATGAGGAAGCTGACTTTGCCCAACAACCAGACGAGGGCGCCGATCATGAGAAGGATCAGGCCTGCCCGCCAGGACCAGGCTGCAGCGATGCGCACCCCGTAGGGGATGTCTTCGGCAATTTGGCGGTCAGAACGTGTTTTGGCGTCCGGTGTTGGCGTCATGAACCCATAATTCCGTAGCCCGGCCCGTATGGGAAACCGGCTCTCACTTCCGAGACGATCCGAGGCATCCGGAGGCATCTCCCAGGCGAAGGGGCTATAGGGACGCTGTGATTCCCCACCGCATGGTGAACTCCTCGCCAGGCGCCAACCAGCGCAGGCCATCACCGCTGTTGAACGCGTTGGCCGGGCCTGTCATGGGTTCCATGGCCACCGCTTTCGAACGGCCCGGGAAGGTGTCCGTGACGAAAACGTGGACGTATTGGCAGCTCTCGTCCTGCTCAAGGCTTACCCTGCGGCCATCCGGCGCGGTGAGCGTGTGGCGCGCCGTCCCGCCGTCGAACGCCAGGTCCGTCAGTGCAACATCCACCAACAAGGTGCCCACAGCGGCACCACCGGAGAAGTCATACCCGCCGTCCACAGGGACGGTGCTGCGTGGGATGAGTCGCTCGTCCGCCACCAGCCGGGTGCCTGCACGGACCGTCAGGATCAGATCCTCGGGGGCAACATCTCCGACGCGCAGGTAAGGGTGCGCGCCCAGGACGAAGGGCGCCGCGGCTTGGGAATCGTTGACCAGGGTCTGCGAGACCCGGAGGTCCAGGTTCTGGTCGAGCTCATAGCGCACCCGATGCCGCAGCAGGAACGGGTAGCCGTGTTGCGGGAAGACGGTGGCTTCAAGCGTCACGGAAAATTCGGATTCGTCCACCAGGGTGTACCCGGTGTTGCGCAATAGGCCGTGGCTGGCGTTGTTGCGTGAGGCTTCGGTGATATCGAGTTGCTGCTTCTTGCCTTCGAGGTACCAGATCCCGTCTTCCACCCGGTTGGCCCACGGCGCCAAGGTGATGCCGGTAGCGCCGGGCGAAATCTCGTCGTCACCGTAACTTTCAGTCAACTGGACTCCACCCCGGGAGTAGAGTCGCAAGCCCGCGGCGAGCTCGGTGACGACGGCGAGCGCATCGTCCCTGCGGAGCTCGAACTGACGCCCCGTAGCAAAGCGGCGGGACTCGGACTGGTGGATGTTATCGGCGGGCGACGGGGAGGCAGGCATGGCAATACCGTACTGCATGAGTGGACAGCGCCCCGGTACGAAATGTTTGCTTTTGTTAGAAACTATGCACTTTTGATCACTTGTGGAATGATGGATGCATGAGCCGCATCACCAGCACCCGCCTCGCAGACAGCCGAGAGCTGATCTACTTCGACGACCCCGGGACTCCTGAACGAACACCGGATTCGCTGGTTGACCACCGCGAGCTTCCCGCCCGCGGTGAGCCCGGTGAGGTCCGCTATGACGCCTTGTCAGGTGACTGGGTGGCAGTGGCTGCCCACCGACAGACACGGACGCATCTTCCCCCAGCTGATCAATGCCCCATCTGCCCCACCACAGCTGCGAACCCCAGCGAAATTCCGGCACCGGATTACGACGTCGTGGTGTTCGAGAACCGCTTCCCGTCGTTGGGCCCGGCTTTGGGCGATATTCCCCCTGCTCCTGCCCCGGGGCACTCCGGCCACAACGTCAAGGGATCGGCATACGGCCGCTGCGAGGTGGTTGCCTTCACGCCACAGCACACTGGCTCCTTCGCCGAACTGGGCGAGACGCGTGCGCGTACGGTCATTGAAGCGTGGGCCCAGCGGACCGAGGCGTTGAGCGCCCTGCCCGGCATCAAGCAGGTGTTTCCGTTCGAGAACCGCGGTGCGGACATCGGGGTCACCCTGCACCACCCCCACGGCCAGATTTATGCGTACCCCTATGTAACTCCCCGCGCCGCCCAGCTCGGTGCGGTGGCCCGGAAGTACTACGACGACGTCGACGCCAAGGAAACGCTCGGAGCCTCACTCTTCAACGCTGAACGCGAGGACGGGAGCCGCATGGTGCTGGAAGCAAAGTACTTCAGCGCCTACGTACCTTTCGCGGCGCGCTGGCCGCTGGAAATCCACCTCGTTCCGCACCGCACCGTCCCCGACCTTGCGGCACTGACGGGGGAAGAACGTGATGAGCTTTCGCACGTCTACTTGGACCTGCTGAAGCGGCTCGACGCCCTCTACCCCACCCCCATGCCCTACATCTCGGCCTGGCACCAAGCCCCGCTTGACCCTGCTCTTCGCCCTGCGGGCCAGTTGCACCTGCAACTGACCTCACCTCGCCGCGCTGCCGATAAGCTCAAGTATCTGGCCGGCTCCGAGGCCGCCATGGGAGCGTTCATCAACGACACCACCCCCGAAGCAGTGGCGGAGCGGCTGCGCAGCGTCGCCGCATCACCTTCAAACAAGACCTTGGAAGGCACACGAGCATGACCACCACCACCCAGGCCGGCGTCCTCGCCGCCCGTTTCCAGGAATTGTTCGGCGCAGCTGCCGACGGCGTGTGGCAGGCACCGGGACGCGTCAACCTGATCGGCGAGCACACGGACTACAACGAGGGCTTCGTGCTCCCCTTCGCCATCGATAAGACGGCGAAGGTGGCACTGCGAGTCCGCGACGACTCAAGGGTGCGTATGCTGTCCACCTTTGGCGGGCACGGCGTGGTGGAAGCTGACCTCGCGGACTCGGAACCCGGATCCGGCGAGGGATGGTCCCGGTACCCGCTCGGCGTCGCTTGGGCGCTCAAGGAGCGCGGCATCGAGGTTCCCGGCTTTGACCTCCTGCTTGATTCCGATGTTCCCTCTGGAGCCGGCCTCTCTTCATCCCATGCGATTGAGTGCGCCGTCATCTCGGCCCTCAACGAATTGACAGGCGCCGGTTTCACTGCCGAGGACCTGGTACTCGCAACCCAGCGCGCTGAAAATGTGTTCGTTGGAGCACCCACCGGAATCATGGACCAGTCAGCGTCCCTGCGCGGCGCCAAAGGACACGCCGTATTCCTGGACTGCCGTGACCAACATGTGGAGCTGGTCCCTTTTGACGCTGAAGCTTCCGGCCTGGTCCTGTTGGTGATCGACACCAAGGTGTCGCATTCGCATGCCGACGGCGGATATGCCTCCCGCCGTGCGTCCTGCGAGTTGGGTGCCGAGATACTAGGCGTCAAGGCACTGCGCGACGTCGGTGTGGAGCGTTTGGAGGAAGCGTCAGGTCTGCTGGATGAAACCACCCTTCGGCGGGTCCGCCACGTGGTGACGGAAAACGATCGGGTCCTCCAAACGGTGGAAGTCCTGGGCACCCGTGGCCCTGCCGCCATTGGAGCATTGCTGGATGCCAGCCACGTTTCGATGCGCGACGATTTTGAGATCTCCTGCCCGGAACTCGACCTTGCCGTTGATACTTCCCGGGCCAACGGCTCTATCGGTGCCCGCATGACGGGCGGCGGTTTTGGCGGTTCCGCCATCGCACTCACCCCGGTTGGCCAGGAGCAACAGGTGCGCGACGCCGTCGTGCGTTCCTTCGCGGAGGCGGGCTTCATCGCCCCGGACATCTTCACCGTTACCCCGGCCGCTGGAGCGCTGCGCCTGGCCTAGGGCGCCCCGGTTGCGGCGAGCGCCCGGCGTCCCAGCGGATGCCGGGCGTAAGCTGGGGCCATGACTGAGGCTGTCATCGTTGCTACTGCAAGAAGCCCTATTGGCCGGGCCTTCAAGGGGTCCCTCAAAGACGAACGTCCGGATGACCTGGCCACCGCCATGGTGCAGGCTGCCCTCGCAAAGGTCCCGGGCTTCGATCCTGGAGCGGAGGACGGGCGAGGCCTGGACGACATCCTGCTGGGCTGCGCTGAACCCAGTGGCGAGGCCGGATCCAACATGGCGCGGGTGGTGGCTGTCCTCGCGGGGCTGGACCGCGTGCCAGCGACCACCGTCAACCGTTTCTGTGCCTCAAGCCTGCAAACCTTGCGGATGGCCTTCCACGCCATCAAATCCGGGGAAGCCCACGCAATGGTCTCCGCGGGAGTGGAGAGCGTGTCCAGGTACCAGAACTGGGCAGGTGCCGGCGAAACTGACTCCTCCAACCACAACCCGCTCTTCGAGGCGGCAGCCCAACGTACAGCGTCCCGCGCAGCGTCCAATATCCCTTGGACCGACCCTCGACTCGGCGGCCGGCTGCCCGACATCTACATCTCCATGGGCCAGACGGCAGAGAACGTTGCCACCAGCTATGGCATCAGCCGGGCGGAGCAGGACGAGTGGGGCGTCCTAAGCCAGAATCGTGCCGAAGCCGCCATCGCCGCAGGGTTTTACGCCAGGGACATCACGCCCTACACACGCAAGGACGGGACCGTGGTGGAGCGGGACGACTCACCCCGCGCAGGTGTGACCCTCGAAGCGGTATCCGCCCTGCAACCGGTCTTCCGCCCTGATGGGACCGTTACAGCCGGCAATGCATGCCCTCTCAACGACGGTGCCGCCGCGGTAGTGGTGATGAGTGACTCACGCGCGCGCGACCTGGGCCTGCAGCCGCTGGCGAGGGTGGTTTCAACTGCGGTCAGCGCCCTCTCCCCCGAACTCATGGGCATGGGGCCTGTGGAATCCACGCGACGGGCTCTCGCACTGGCCAGGTTGACCATGGACGACATCGATCTCGTGGAGCTCAACGAGGCCTTCGCTGTGCAGGTGGTGGCAAGCGCCCGTGAACTTGGGATTGACCCCGCAAAGCTAAACGTCCATGGCGGGGCCATTGCCCTGGGGCACCCCTTCGGCATGACGGGCGCGCGGATGACAAATACGCTCCTCAACGGCCTGAAGCAACGAGACGGAACCCTGGGGCTTGCCACGTTGTGCGTCGGTGGCGGGCAGGGCATGGCGGTTGTTTTCGAACGCCTGAGCTAGACAGGACGCAGACTAGCCGAGACGCAAAAATGCCCCCGAATTTTCTTCGGGGGCATTTCGCGTTGGAGCTGTTTGTAGCTAGTCGTCGCCTCGCAGGATCGCCAAGAGGCGGATGATTTCCACGTAGAGCCAGACCAGCGTGACCGTCAGGCCGAATGCCGCAACCCAGGAGTAGCGCTCCGGGGCGCCTGCGCGGACGCCTTCTTCGATGCTGGTGAAGTCCATGATCAGCGAGAACGCCGCCAGGCCGATGGCCAGGATGCCGATGAAGACACCCAGCGGGATGCCGGCAATTTCAATGCCGGTCCGGAGGCCGAAAGGCTCCTGCACAGCGCCGGTCCACATCATCACCATGTTGATCAGTGCGAAGACCGCGTAACCAATGGTGGCGATCAGGAAGAAGCGCATCATCTTCGGCGTGGCGCGAACCTTGCCGCTCTTGAAGAGCGCCAGGGTGACGCCGAAGACTGCCAGCGTACCGATGACGGCTTGGAGACCCACGCCGGGGAACATGCCGTCCAGGATGCGGGTGAGGCCACCGAGGAACAAGCCCTCAAGGCCAGCGTAAGCAAGGATCAGTGCCGGTGAAGGCTGCTTCTTGAAAGTGTTGACCAGCGCCAGGACGAATCCGCCCAAGGCACCAACGATCATGAGCATGGTGGAGAGCGCAGGCGCCACGAAGAGTGTGACGCCGGCACCGAGGATGAGAACCACGAGGCAGGCGACGGTCTTCATGATGACGTCGTCATAGGTCATGCGGCCGGTGTCGGCCGGGCCTGCAGCGGGCTGGTTGTACATCTGCTGCAGCTGCTCATTGGTCATGTTCTGCTGCTGGGCAGACCATGCTGCATGGCCGTCCATGACCTGGCTCGGTGCACGGCCGGGCGCTTGGTTGAACTGCTGGCCGTACGGGTTCTGCGGTACAGGCGGGGCCTGCTTTGCTCCACGGAAATTCTTTCCGTTGAAGACTGGGTTTCCGCCAAGTGCCATTGCGGGTGTCCTCCTGAAAAAGGGCTAGTGATAGTTCACGGTACCAAGTACCACGCGCGCGTGGCAGGGAAAGTTCCCTTGTTCACGGAGACGAAACTCAACCGTGACAAGAAATTGGAAGTGTGACTACACCGGAACGTTTAGTAGCACCCTCAAACAACAAAGGTTTACTTAAGCCTTGCTACATCACTAGTTGCCTATAGCTTCACAGTTGTTATCCGATCGCGATCTTCACACCCCCGAACTGGGCATTTATTATCTCCACCGGGCGGTAACATAGGCCACACATGGGTGACTTAGATCACAAACGAGGCAGCTAGGCAAGAACTGTTCACAAGCCCCATGACCGTTCGCACCGGCTGCAAAGGCGCAGCCGGGACCACCCCCACTGTGGAGGTTTCCATTTTGAGAAGCACACTGCGCGACCCGTCCATGAGACGGTCCAAGGGACTGCAGAGAGTTGTGGGGGCGCTGTTCGCAGCCCTCATCACCGCTCTGTTGATCGCCGCCCCTTCGGCACAGGCAACCACCCCCTCGCCTTCGCCGTCACCGACGACTTTCCAGAACAACATCAGCGGGTTCCTCCGCGATGATGCCCGGGCCCCTATACCCGGCGTCAAGATCAAAGCCACGGGCAACGGGTTTGAAGGTGAAGCCACCTCCGGAGCCAACGGAGCCTGGACCATCGGCGTTCCCGTCCAAGGCACCTACACCATCGAACTGGACACCTCCACCTTGCCGGAGGGCATCGCACTGGCCGAGGGCCAGGACAATCCCCGCGATGTCACGTTCAGCCAGACGTCCAACCTGTCGGTGATCTTTGCCTTCGGCGAAGGCATCGTGGTCCAGCAACAGGACTTCGGCCAGAACCTCCTCAACCGCCTCGTTGCGGGCCTGAGCTTTGGCCTCCTCCTGGCACTCGCCTCGGTTGGCCTTTCCCTGATCTTCGGAACCACCGGCCTGACCAACTTCGCCCACGGTGAGATGGTGACGCTGGGCGCAGTACTGGTGTTCATGTTCAACGCCTTCGGGTTCCCCTTCTGGCTGGCCATCCTGCTTGCCTTGGTAGGCGGCGGTCTCTTCGGCTACGTCCAGGACGCAGGGCTTTGGCGGCCCCTGAGGAAACGTGGCTCCGGCCTGGTCCCCATGATGATCGTCAGCATCGGCCTGGCCTTGGCCATCCGCTACGTCATCCAGTTCTTCTTCGGCGGTGCAACGCAGCAGCTGCCCGGCGCCCAGAGTGCAGAGATCCAGATCGGCCCTGTTTCGATTTCCCCGAACAACCTGTGGTCCCTGGTCATCAGCGCAGTGGTCATCGCCCTGATCGGCATCGTCCTGCTGAAGACCCGTCTAGGCAAGGCAACCCGTGCAGTAGCCGACAACCCGGCACTGGCAGCCGCCTCCGGCATCGACGTCGACTCCGTTATCCGCATTGTGTGGATCGTCGGCGGCGTCCTCGCCTCCCTCGGTGGCATCCTGTGGGCGTACTACCGCCCTGGCGTCACCTTCGACATGGGCTCGCAAATCCTGTTGCTCATCTTCGCCGGCGTGACGCTGGGTGGTTTGGGAACCGTCTTCGGTGCCCTGATCGGCTCGATCGTCGTCGGCATCTTCGTGGAACTGACCACAGTGTTCGGCCTCCCCGCCGACCTCAAGTACGTCGGTGCCCTGTTCATCATGATTGTTGTTCTTCTGTTCCGACCGCAGGGTATCCTCGGCCGGCGTGAGCGTGTGGGTTAGGAGCGGGCCATGGACTTCGGATTTATTTTCTCCAGCGCCCTTGGCGAACTGTTCAGCCCGACGACGGCGGCCTACGCACTTGCCGCTTTGGGCCTCGCGGTGCACTTCGGCTACTCAGGCCTGCTGAACTTCGGCCAGGCCGGCTTCATGGCTGTGGGTGCCTACGGTTTCGCAATCTCCACCCTGAGTTTCGACGCCCCGTTCTTCCTGGCACTGATCATCTCTATTCTCTGTTCGGTGATCTTCGCCTTCATCCTGGGTATTCCTACGCTGCGGCTTCGTGCCGATTACCTGGCTATCGTCACCATCGCCGCCGCCGAAATTGTGCGGTACGTGGTCACTACCAACCAGCTCACCAGCGTCACAGGCTCCGCCAACGGTTTGGCAGCCTTTGAGAACACCTTCTATGGCATGAACCCCTTCCCCGAGGGGTCCTACATGGGCATGAACAACCGCGACTTCTTTATCCGCGTCGTCGGTTGGGGCCTGGTCATCGTGTGCTGTCTCCTGGTATGGCTCCTGATGCGCAGCCCCTGGGGCCGCGTGCTGAAGGGTATCCGGGAAGACGAGAACGCTGTCCGCTCGCTCGGCAAGAACGTCTACGCCTACAAGATGCAGGCGCTGGTCATTGGTGGCGTGCTCGGAGCCTTGGCGGGCATGATCTTCACCCTCCCCCGCGGCGCCGTCCAGCCGTCCAACTACGGCACGGAACTCACGTTCTTCCTGTGGACCTGCCTCCTGCTCGGCGGCATGGCCACGGTCCTGGGGCCGGTCATTGGAGCCATGATCTTCTGGGTGGTGCTCTCGCTGACCCAGAGTCTGCTCTACGGCCTCATCGAATCAGGGGCAGTCACGTGGCTGACCACCGTCCAGGCAGGCCAGCTGCGCTACATCTTGGTGGGCGTCGCCCTGATGCTCCTGATGATCTTCCGCCCGCAAGGCGTCTTCGGCAATAAGAAGGAGCTTGCTTTCGCATGAGTGAGACCAACGAACGCAACACCGAAAATATCGACTACATGACCGATTCGCGGCCCATCGCCGTCGGGGAGAATACCCCCGGCTGCAAGAAGCGCGATCCCATTGTGGTGGCAGAGGACGTCACACGTTCCTTTGGCGGCATCAACGCAGTAGACGTGGAATACCTCGAGATCCCGCGCCACAAGATCACCGCCTTGATCGGTCCCAACGGAGCCGGCAAGACCACCTTGTTCAACCTGCTCACGGGCTTTGACACTCCCAACACAGGCAAGTGGCAGTTTGAAGGCAACAGCCTGGCGGGCGTTTCCTCGTACAAGGTGGCCCGCATGGGCATGGTCCGCACGTTCCAGCTGACCAAAGTGATGGGCAAGCTGACCGTCATGGAAAACATGCGCCTTGGTGCCGCAGACCAGCCCGGCGAACGGCTGTCCAAGGCCCTGTTCAAAGGCATATGGGGAGGTCGCGAAAAGGAAATCACGGCCCAAGCCGACTTGCTGTTGGAAAAGTTTAAACTGGATACCAAGAAGGACGACTATGCAGCGTCCCTCTCCGGTGGTCAGCGGAAGCTCCTGGAGATGGCACGCTCCTTGATGGTGAAGCCCAAGCTGGTGATGCTGGATGAGCCCATGGCCGGCGTGAACCCCGCGTTGACGCAGTCACTGCTGGACCACATCAAGAACCTCAAGGCCGAGGGCATGACCGTCCTCTTCGTGGAGCACGACATGAACATGGTGCGCCATATCGCCGACTGGGTTGTGGTCATGGCCGAAGGCAAAGTTGTTGCCGAAGGACCTCCGGGCGAAGTCATGAAGAACCCCGCCGTGATCGACGCCTACCTTGGCGCCCACCACGATGTGGACCTTGGCGACGCGGAAGGCATCAAGGTGCTCGAGGCAGAACTCGAAGCTGATGAAGAGTCGGTAGTGGGTACCGAAGACGCCGGCATCCTGTCCGAGATTGAAGAAAGCAAGAAGGAGGACGGGAAATGAGCAGCAGCATCAGCGAAATGCCCGCCTCGGCGGCCGCCCCCGCCGGCGATTCCGTGGTCAAGGTCACCAACCTGGTGGCAGGCTACATTCCTGGCGTCAATATCCTCAATGGCTGCAGCATAGAGGCCCGCAAGGGTGAGTTGATCGGCATTATCGGCCCCAACGGCGCTGGTAAATCCACGCTGCTGAAGGCCATGTTCGGCCTGGTGAAGGTCCACTCCGGCACAGTGGTGGTTCGTGGCCAGGACCTCACCGGGTTGAAGGCCAACAAGCTGGTCACCCAGGGTGTGGGCTTCGTCCCGCAGACAAACAACGTCTTCGCCACGCTGACCATCGAAGAGAATCTCCAAATGGGCATGTTCCAGCGTCCCAAGGATTTCTCCGAACGCTTCGACTTTGTCACCAGCCTCTTCCCCGAGTTGGGAAAGCGGCGTGCCCAGCGTGCAGGTTCCCTGTCCGGTGGCGAACGCCAGATGGTGGCCATGGGCAGGGCACTCATGATGGACCCGGCTGTGCTGCTGCTCGACGAGCCGTCAGCTGGCCTCTCCCCCGTCAAACAGGACGAGACCTTCCTCCGTGTCCACGAGATCAACCGCGCCGGAGTCTCGGTGATCATGGTGGAACAGAACGCCCGCCGTTGCCTGCAGATCTGTGACCGCGGCTATGTCCTGGACCAGGGCAAGGATGCGTACACCGGTACAGGCCGTGAGCTCATGAAGGACCCCAAGGTCATCCAGCTCTACCTGGGTACCTTGGCGGACGAGGTCTAGCTGCAATAACCCCGAAGGCCTGGTTCCGGTGTCGCGCCGGAACCAGGCCTTCAGTGTTTTCAGTTTCGTCCCTCAAACGTTGCGCTGCTGCTGTTCCCCGGAACCACCACGTGCAGCGCATTTCGCTCAACCGTGAAGTCGGTGGGCGTGCTGGTAGTGATCTCGCCGTCGAGGTTCACCGGGAGTGGCGGAATGGTCACCAGCCTGACATTCCGGCTGGTTAGGTGGAGCACACGCTCGTTTTCCACAAACTTGCCGTTCTTGAGCGAACGCGCAATCTTTGCCTGCTCCCACAGCGGCGCCGCGTGGATCGCGTAGATGTCCAGTGTGTGATCGTCGATGCCTGCGGTCGGAGAGACCGCGTTACCGCCTCCGTAGTACCTTCCGTTTCCCACCGCCACCTGCAGCAAGTCCTCCAACTCCACCGGCGCATGGTCCCCGTCCGGGAACTCAATGCGGGCGTGGAACGGCTTGTGCGTGGCGTAGGAGCGAAGCGTTGCCACACCATATGCCAGGGGCCCGATGAGTCGTTTGAGGCGGGGACTGAGCGCCTGCGTGACTGCCACGGACAGGCCGGCCGAAGCCACGTTGAGGAAGGGTTGGCCGTTCGCCCGACCGAGGTCGATGTCCACTACTTTTCCGTCCGCGAGGGCGGCGCAGGCGCTGCCCAGGTCCCGGGGGATTTCCAGCGTCCTGGCAAGGTCATTCGCGGTGCCAAGCGGAAGAACACCCAGCACGACGTCGGTACCCGCCACGAGTCCTGCTGCGGAGGCGACTGTTCCATCGCCTCCGCCAACCACCACAAAATCGTGACCTTCGGTGACTGCTTGCTCCAAGGCCCGGCCGAGGTCCCCGCCCCCGGACACCGTGTACATCGCGGAGACCGGGAGATCCGCCTTTGCGAGACTGTCTGCCACCAACTTTTGAGCCGCGGAACCTTTGCGTGAACCGGCGTTGATGACCACGGCGATGGAGCGGGCTTCCCGGGTTAGCTTCATGAGGCCATGGTAGGTCTACAGCCTGTGTGGGGGCTTTGTTAACCCCAACGGGTCCCCTTCCTTGTGAGGAAGGGGACCCGTTGCTAACTGCGGTCTAGTTGGCGTTCAGCTTAGAGCTTGCCGAACTCTTCGCGGACCGGCTTGTAGGTGTTGTCGTCCTGGTATTCGTAGATACCGATGTATGCCTCGGTGGGGTCACCGGCATCGGAGAACGTTACCGGACCGGACTGGCCGTCGTAGTCAACGTCCTTGCCCTCGCGGAGCAGGGTGACGCATGACGGGAAGTCGGTGCACTTCTCGCCGCCTTCAGAGACTTCCTTGAGCTTGGCCGCGATGTCCGTGCCCTTGGTGCTCTTGGCTGCCTCGGAGGCCAACGCGATCAGGTTCACGGCGTCGTAGGACTCGCCTGCGTAGCTGTAATCCTTCAGGGCGGGATCGATCGCGAGGAGCTTCTGCTTGAAGGCGTCCTTGGCGAACGTACCGGGGATGGTTCCCTGTGCGCCCTTCATGGTGCCTGCCTGGAAGTCCTTGCTGTAGTCCGAGGTGTTGCCGTCAACCATGAACAGCTGCGTGGGCTTGACGCCCTTTCCGGTCATCAGGGGCACGATGCTCTTGGCCTGGTCGAAGGTAATCAATGCGATGGCATCGGGCTTGGCTGCCAGGACCTTGTCCACCTGGCTGCTGAACTGCGAATCACCCTCGTTGAAGAGTTCTTCCGCAACAACCTTGCCGCCGGCTGCCTCGAAGGCTTCCTTGACGTTCTTCTGCAGGCCGGTTCCGTAGGCGTCGTTGAGAACGATCATGCCAACAGTCTGGGCGCCACAGGTAGCCATGTAGTTACCGAGAACCTTGCCCTGCAGGACGTCGGACGGTGCCGTGCGCCAGTAGAGGCCCTTGTCGTCCCACGTGGTGAAGTCAGGTGAGGTGTTCGCCGGGGAGAAGTGGATGACGCCAGCGCCGGTGATCTGGTTGATGACCGTCTTGGAAACGCCCGAGGAGGCCGCACCGATTACTGCGCTCACACCCTGGCCCAGCAAGGCTGTGGTGGACTGCGTGGCGATGTCGGTCTTGGTATCACCGGAGTCGCGGTGGGTGACTTCCACCGGGGCGCCCAAAACGCCACCGGCGTCGTTGACTTCCTTGACGCCGAGGTTGACACCGGCAATTTCGGGTGGGCCGAGGAACGCCAGCGACCCCGTTGTCGGCAGGAGCGATCCAAGCTTAAGCGGCGTAGCCGTGGTGGTGGTCGAGGGAGGTACAGGTCCCGTGTTGGTGGCAGCCTGGCTGTTGCCGGCTCCCGCCCCGCCGCTCGGTGCCGGGCAGGCGATACCTGCCGGGGCGGCGGATTGAGACCCAGTCTGGGTAGGTGTCGAAGACCCACCACAAGCTGTGGCCAAGAGAGCGACCCCAATGCCAAGCGCTGTTAGCTTGGCGGCTCGGGGCGCCGCTGGGGAAAGATCAAACATTCGTTGTCTCCTCGATCGAAAGGTGCGAACTGCCTTTGATGCGATTACTCAGGTGTTCCTGATTAAGACTCAAACTAGTGCAATTGCCCCGGGAACATAAGTGATTCAGGTCACATCCCTATAACACTCGTTGCCTGTGGGGAATCTACGAGCTTGCTGGGAAAAGTCACTGAAGAGGAGAACCGTGCACACGAAGGGAGAAAGAGCTCTCACCTTGCATCTGTGCCCCAGGTGGGACTCGAACCCACAACACGCGGATTTTAAGTCCGCTGCCTCTGCCAATTGGGCTACTGGGGCGCCCGGACCATGGTATCCCAGCTAGAGCCGGTTGAATGGCGCGGCGTAGCGAAAGGTGCCCCGGACGCCGTCGGGCCATTCCGGCAGGGGTAGAAGCTGGAAGTGCTCGCCCCACATCGCCTCAGGCGGTTCAACACCCATGGAGGTGGCCGGAACGTAGCCGAAGCGCGGGTAGTAAAGAGGGCTGCCGAGCAAGGCAATTCCCGGTTCTCCGAGTGCAGTGGCACGGGCCGCTGACTCGCGCATCAACGCCGAACCAACCCCGCGCCGCTGGAAGGGTGGAAGCACGCCTATGGGACCCAGGCCCAACAGTTCGAGTTCTCCCACCCAGCCCCTTGTGCTGATCGCGTGACCCACGATTTCCCCGCCCATTTCCGCCACGATGCTGAGTTCCGGAACATACTCGCTGCACTCAAAGAGCTCCCGCAAAAGCCCCACTTCAACCGGGGTGCCTTCAACGGGTTCACCGGTCACCGGGGAGACGGAAAACGCGCGGGCAGTGAGCTCCAGGATCTCGGCCCGGTCCTCGGGCCTCTCGGAGCGCAGAACCACGCCGCGTGCCAGGAGCCGCAGCACGTCCATGGCCCGGCCGGCGTCCGCCGAGGGCACCAACAGGTGATCGTGATGGAAACCTGCCAGCACGTTGCAACTGATCCCCGCGTGTGTCAGCGCAGCACTGACAGCAGCAGTCAGCCCCACGGCTTCCAATGCCGAATGGACTTGCAGCGTGATCCATGTGGCCACGAAATCGTAGCTAAGACCCAAAGAATCGGCTTCGTCGCGGTGAAGGACCACCGTCAGGCCTTCGGCCTCGCGAACGGCCGCTTCGATGCCACCTTCCAGCGGCCGGCCGTGCGGCCACAGGGCGTAAACGTAGTCGCCATCGCGGGCTACGGGATGAAGCGACTCCAGGAGCGTCTTCAGATCAGTTTCACCGGACATGGCAACAGTCTAGGGGCGCAGGCCGCGCCACTGCTGAGCAGCAGGCATTAAACGCCGACGGCGACCATCCCCCATAAGGGGCGGCCGCCGTCGTGCGTGTACTACTTGGCGTCAGCAGTTACCGGAGTCTTGACTTCCTCGGCAACCGGCTTGGCTTCCACCGGCGCCGGAGCGGCAGCAGGCTTGGGAGCCGGCGTCGCTGCGGCCACGAAGGCGCCGCGCGGGTTGTCCAGGTCCATCAGCGGAGTGGTGTCGCGGCCCGCGAAGAAGGCCAGGATCCAGCCGAGGATCACGCGGAACTTGCGCTCCACCGTGGGCATCGCCATGCCGTGGTAACCACGGTGGGCCAGCCAGGCGAGGCCGCCCTTGAGGCCGATGCGGCCGAGCAGGTTGATGTTTGCAACACCCTTCCACTCGCCGAAACCGGCTACAGCACCGAGGTTCTTGTGCTTGTAGTCGTGCAGCGGCTTGTCCCAGCGGGAGGCCCAGAGGTTCTTAGCGAGCTTCTTGGCCTGGCGCAGGGCGTGCTGGGCGTTGGGGACGCAGGTGCCGTCCGGCAGGCCCTTGCCCGTGAGGTCCGGAACGGCGGCGATGTCGCCGGCTGCCCAGGCGTTCTCCACGATGCCTTCATCGCCTGCGATGCGCAGGTCAGGCAGGACGCGAACGCGACCACGCGGTTCCAGCGGGAAGTCGGTGGAGCGGATCATCGGGTTGGCCTGCACACCGGCAGCCCACACCAAGGTGTCTGCTTCAACTTCGCCGGCGGGGGTCTTGTCCGGGAGGTTGATCAGCTTGAGGTTGCCCTCGGCACTGTCAAGGGAAGTGTTGAGGAGTACTTCGATGCCGCGGCTGCGGAGGTGCTCCACAACCCATTCGGCCTGCGAGGCGGTGACCTCGGGCATGATGCGGCCCATGGCTTCAACCAGGATGAAGCGGACTTCTTCCTGGCGGATGCGCGGGTTGTTGCGCACGGCAGCGCGGGCGAGGTCTTCCATTTCGGTGAGGCACTCGATGCCGGCAAAGCCGCCACCCACCACA
Source organism: Paenarthrobacter sp. NPDC090517 (assembly GCF_044769165.1). Taxonomy (NCBI): domain Bacteria; kingdom Bacillati; phylum Actinomycetota; class Actinomycetes; order Micrococcales; family Micrococcaceae; genus Paenarthrobacter; species Paenarthrobacter sp. NPDC090517. The sequence goes on from NZ_JBIVXN010000004.1 coordinate 142,701, forward strand.
ACGAAGGTCAGAGCCTTGGCGCGCTCTGCGGGATCAGTCATGGTGGAAGCTGATTCGATGCGCTCCAGCACCTTGTTGCGCAGTGCAACGGCTTCCTCAATGGTCTTCAGGCCGATGCCCTTGTCCGCGAGGCCCTTGATGGGGAACGTGCGGGTGATGGCGCCGGCTGCGATCACGACATCGAAGTACGGGATCTCGAAGTTCTCGCCGCCATCGGACGGGGCGATAACCGCGGTCCGGTTAGCGTGGTCGATGCTGGTGACGCGGCCCTGGATGAGCTCAGTCTGCTTGAGGTGCTGACGGTGGGAGACGACGGCGTGGCGTGCCTCGATGTTGCCACCGGCTACTTCCGGGAGGAAGGGCTGGTAGGTCATGTACGGCAGTGGATCAACGACGGTGACGATTCCGCCTGCGTTCGCGATCTTCTTCTGCAGTTTGAGTGCTACGTACAGGCCGACGTAGCCGCCGCCGACGACGAGAACCCGGGGACGGTCAATGAGCTCTGGGGTGGTTGCCATGAATCCAGAGTACAGTACTTTGTGAAAATCTTCACTAACTACTTCCTCGAGGGTGGATCCACCTTCAAAAGCGCGCCCGTCTCGGCTTCTTCGGGCACCGCCGGCGGGTTCTTCAGGACTCTCCGCAACTGGATGGCTGCACCCGCCACGAGGGCGACAAACAACGCACCAAAACCCAGCACGACGGCCGCAGGAAGGGCTTCGTCCACAGTGGCAGGGGCCTTCGCAACAGGGACCGTCGGGTCGGCAAGCGTGGGAGCAGCGCTGGTAGGACTCGCCACGGGCGCTTGAGAGGGTTCGCTAAAGACGCCGCGGCGGTGGACGCGGATCCAGTCCGCGATGGAACCCAGCGGGTTGGTGCTGGTGATGGGTACGTCGTTCTTCAGCGCTGCTTCCGCGTTGAGGATGCCGTAGCCATATAGGGGGTCCTTGCCCGGGGCGCCGGCATCCTTGGCAGTGCTGACGATCCTGTTGATGACCTGGGTAGCGCTCATCTCCGGCCATTTGGAACGGATCAGTGCTGCTACACCTGAAACGATGGGCGCCGCTCCGGACGTTCCTGCCCACTCGGCATACGAACCGCCGGGAATGCCGCCCACCAGTTTCTCCGCAGGAGCTGCTACACCAATACTGATGCCTTGGGACGATGAGTCGACGCTGGCGCGTCCCTCGCCATCCAACCCCGCCACCGTAAGGACGCCGGGAATGGTTGCCGGGGCTCCAACCTGGACATTGCCTCCCACCCGGTTTCCCGCGGCGGCAACAATCACCACATCTTTTTGCTCCGCGTACAGGAACGCTGCGTCCCAGCTCTGCGGCCAATCCGGCGAAGTACTGCCGAGGGAAATGTTGATGACCTTGGCACCGTTGTCCACAGCCCAGCGCACGGCCTCGGGTATCTGTTCCTGGTCGGTCTTGCCGCCCGGGTTTGGCGACCCGAGCCACGTTGAAATCGCGAGGATCTCCGCTTCGGGCGCAACGCCCGTGATCCCGTCCGGTCCCCCGGCGGGCGGAGTGGTTGGGGGCGGTGGAGCGGGTGATGCAGATGCTGACGCGGACGGCGAAGGCGGCGGGGTGGGGGTGATGTGGCCACGCCCGGCGAGCATCGTTGCCACCAGCGTGCCGTGTTCGGTCTTGGCGCCGATGCTCTTCTGTCCGTTCGGAGCCCCGGCCCCGGAGACATCTGTCCCACCGACTACGACGCCTTTGAGATCCGGGTGGCTTCCGTCAATACCGCTATCGATGATCGCGACCTTGACGCCGGCGCCCTTGGACACCTGCCAGGCGTTGGTTACACCCGATTCCTTGAGCCAGTACTCCTTGTCGCGCCATGCGTCCGCGTTGGCTGCCGGAGCCGACAACAGCGCACCTGCAAGCGCCCCGCCAGCCAACGTGGCGGCAAGCGCAGCGGACAGGTTGCGTCGGTGCCGCAACGTCATTCGCCGTCCCGGATACTCAGGGCGATGCCGTCAAGAATGTCGTGTTCGCTGGAAACAGCCGCGCGAATGGTGCCGTTGCTGACCGTTTCCATCCGTGCCAGAATGCGGCGCCAAACCAAAGCTCCCGCTCCGATCACATCAACGCGTCCCGGGTGCATGTAGGGAAGGGCAGCACGTTCTTCGCGCGTCATGTCCAGCAGGCTGGTGCATGCCTCGGTGATGGTTTCGAGATCCAGCGAAGCACCGTGGATCCGGTCCGGCTCGTATTCGCTCAGGCCCAGCGCGTGCGCAGTGATGGTGGTGATGGAACCAGCGACCCCAACCACCGCTGTGGCGCGGTCGAGCGGTACCGTCTGAGCGGCAAGATCAAGTGCGGCATCGACGTCGGCCTCTGCTGCGGTGATTTGCGCAGCAGTGGGCGGATCGCTGCGAAGGTGACGTTCAGTCAGCCGCACGCAGCCAATGTCCACCGAACGCGCTGCGATAACGCCGCTGGAGTCGCCCAGCACGAATTCAGTACTCCCTCCGCCCAGGTCCACCACCAGGATGGCGTCCTCCCCAGTGGCTGGCAGGACGCTGCTGGCTCCCGCGAAGGACAACGCAGCTTCCTCGTCACCCGAAATGACCTCTGGCTGCACGCCCAGGAGATCCCGGATGCCGTCCACAAAGATTTGGCGGTTACTGGCATCACGGGTTGCCGACGTAGCGGCGAAACGGACTCGTTCGGCACCGTGTTCGTTGATGAGGCGCGCATAGTCCCGCGTAGCAGAGAACGTGCGCTCCAAGGCCTCCGGAGCCAGCTCTCCCGTGGCATCGACGCCCTGGCCCAGCCGCACCACGCGCATCTCACGCACGACGTCGGTCAGCGGACCCTGTGCAGCGTTCTCGGTTAGCCCATTGGAGACATCAGCGATAAGCAGCCGGATAGAGTTGGTACCGCAGTCAATGGCAGCCACGCGGGTCATGATGTGCCCTCCTGCCCGTCCGGGGATTCAATCTTTGACTTCCGTACCGGCGCGGGACGACCCACGATGTCCGGCAGCCCTTGGGGACCATGACGGCTCAAGTCCCGCGAAGGAGCCTCACCGGCCGTGTCCCAGGCGCCGTCGCAATAGCAACGGTCCTTGGTCCACCACTCCGTGATGGCATCCAGTGCCTCGTCCCCCAGCGGATTGACCCCCGGTCCGGCGGCCAAAGAATGACCCACCAGGACATGCAGGCACTTCACGCGGGCGGGCATACCGCCGGCAGAGATACCGTCGATCTCGGGCACCGCCCCGGTGCCGGAGCGATCCGCGATCTGGTTGCGGGCCTGAAGATATGCGTCGTGGGCGCCATGATAGGCGGAGGCCAGCTCCTGGTCAGCGGTCAGTCGCTCGTTCATCTCGTTCATGAGCCCGCCCGCTTCAAGGCGCGACACTGCGGAAGTGATTACCGGGTGGGTCAGGTAAAACGTGGTGGGAAACGGTGTTCCGTTGCTGAGCCGGGGAGCTGTCGCTGCCACCAAAGGGTTGCCGCAGACGCACCTCGCCGGGATCTCGACCACATCCCTGACCGGCCTGCCCAGCTGTCGGCTGAGGACCTCAAGATCGTGTGCTGATGGCTGGCGGGATTCCTGCGGCACGGCTGCCGTGTTCTCTTCCACTTGCGCTGCCAACCTTCCTGCCCCTTTTGTCACGTCCCATGCGGACACGACGGCGGCGGGCACCGCGTCTAGTCAGTTGCCGATCGTCTGATTGACTCCCAGAGAGCATCCACCCAAGGCAGATTCTCCGGGTTGGCCGACGATCCGGAGCCGGTGCGGCCACCCGGTGTGCCGGCGGCTTCTTCTCCCCCAAACACCCAGTAACCTGTTTCACCCGGCATAACCATGTTAATGCGGTCGCGGGCCTGCTGTTTCACGTAGTTGGGGTCCTGCCACCGGGAGAGCTGCTTGTTCAGCTCGGTTTGCTCCGCTTTCCTGCTCGCAATTTCCGCTTCCAGCGCTGAAATTTCGGCGCGTTTCTCGAGGAAAATCTTCACGGTGGGGGCCAGCAGGACAGTGATGGCAATCATCACCACAGCCAGTGCAAGCATCCTGCCGGAGAACGCCTTCGCCGGTACGGGATCCAGCTCCCGGTCATCCTTCGCCCCGGGCCGTGGTTTTTCTTTGCCCTTGTCCGCAGTCTTCGGTGAAGTGCCTGCCGGCTTGCTCTCCTTGCCCGCCTTGGTACCGGTGGGCGTCTTGCTGTTGCCAGGGGCTTTGGCGCCAACCGCCGCCGTCGATGTCTTTGACGAAGCCCGCGGCCCTCCGAACTCGGCCTTGATGACGTCAGCGCCCTCAGAACCTGCCCCTTCAGAGCCCTTGCCGGCAGCACCGCCTGCGCCGGCCGGACGGGCACCACTTGACGGACGGGCACCACTGGCCGGACGGGCACCACTTGACGGACGACCAAGGGCGTCGGCCCTGGGTACCTTTGGACGACGGGTGGCCATGACACTCCTGTAATGCCCGGTGCTTGCCTGGCGGGTTGCTGCGCTTGCTGTTGCTGACCTGGCCTGTGTTAAACAGAACCGGAGTTAAACAGAACCGGTGGCCATGGTCTTTCCACCATAGCCACCGGTTGCGTGTTTTCGCTGAAGGCTAGCCCTTGAAACGCGGGAACGCGCTACGGCCGGCGTAGCGTGCGGCGTCGTCGAGTTCTTCTTCGATGCGCAGCAGCTGGTTGTACTTGGCAACGCGCTCGGAGCGGGCCGGGGCACCGGTCTTGATCTGGCCCGCGTTGGTGGCAACGGCGATGTCAGCAATGGTGGTGTCCTCGGTTTCGCCGGAGCGGTGCGAGGTGATGGTGGTGTAACCGGAGCGCTGGGCCAGGGAAACGGCGTCGAGCGTCTCGGTCAGGGAACCGATCTGGTTGACCTTGACCAGCAGGGAGTTGGCTGTGGCCGTCTCGATGCCCTGCTGCAGGCGGACCGGGTTGGTGACGAAGAGGTCGTCGCCAACAAGCTGGACCTTGTCACCAATGGTGTCGGTGAGGGTCTTCCAGCCTTCCCAGTCGTTCTCGTCCAGCGGGTCTTCGATGGAAACCAGCGGGTAGTCGGCAACCAGCTCAGCGTAGTAGGCGCTCATCTCGGTGGCCGAAAGTGCCTTGCCTTCGAACTGGTAAGCACCTTCCTTGTAGAACTCGGAAGACGCAACGTCCAAGGCAAGCGCGATGTCCGTGCCCGGGGTGTAGCCGGCGTTCTTGATGGCTTCCTGGATCAGGTCCAGCGCAGCGCGGTTGGACGGCAGGTTGGGGGCGAAGCCACCCTCGTCGCCGAGGCCGGTGGAGAGGCCCTTTTCCTGAAGGACAGCCTTGAGGTTGTGGTAAACCTCAACGCCCCAGCGCAGGCCTTCGGAGAAGGTCTCGGCACCGATCGGAGCGATCATGAATTCCTGGATGTCCACATCGGAGTCGGCGTGCGAGCCTCCGTTGAGGATGTTCATCAGCGGAACGGGAAGGACGTGCGCGTTCGGGCCGCCCAGGTACTTGTACAGCGGCAGGTCAGCAGAAGCTGCGGCAGCGTTGGCAACGGCCAGGGAAACGCCGAGGATGGCGTTGGCGCCGAGCTTGCCCTTGTTGGGCGTACCGTCCAGGTCGATCATGGCCTGGTCAATGCTGCGCTGGTCAGTGGCGTCGAAACCAATCAGGGCCGGGGAGATCTCGTCGATGACGGCGTCAACGGCCTTCTGGACACCCTTGCCGAGGTAACGGCCCTTGTCGCCGTCGCGAAGCTCAACGGCTTCGTGCTCGCCGGTGGAGGCACCGGAGGGAACTGCTGCGCGGCCGATCTGGCCGTCGGAGAGCAGGACCTCAACTTCTACGGTCGGGTTTCCGCGGGAATCAAGGATCTCGCGTGCGTGGATGGCATCGATAAGCGCCATGGATGTGCTCCTTATGGGCGAATTACAGGAATGTGGAGGGAAATTCTCAACGTCCTCGTCGCTACTAGCGTAGTCGAGAGTGGCTTACGTTACGGCACGGCTTCCAACGGTTCACGTCATGAAGGCTGCGCCTGGTTGTTCTGAAACGATCGAACTGCGGCACGGAGGGCCCGTTCGGCGTCGAGTCCTTGCTCCCGGGCACCCGCGACGACGGCGAGCAAAAGCTCCCCCAGCACCTCTTCGGTGGCCGGGAAGGCAGGAAGTCCGACGGCGGCGAGCCGGCTTTGGGCGTCAACGGGCGTGCCGGCGCGGACTGCCCGGTCGAAGGACTTCTGGGCTCCTGCCAACGCCGGCAGGTGGGGCGGAATCCCCGCGAAGGGGTCTTTCCGCTCCGGCTTTTCCGCGCGTTTGGCGGCGTCCCACTTGACGATGATTTCCTCGACGCTGGCCGGGAAACTCTCCTGCAGGGAACCGTCGGCCTTGAAGACGTGCTGGTTTCGCCGGACCATCTTGGCATTGATGCTGCGCGCCACATCCTCGAAATCAAAGCTGCCGCGCTCCTCGGCGAGCCGGGCATGAAGCACTACCTGAAGCAGCACATCGCCCAGCTCGCCGCGGAGCTCGTCATCTACCGCACCGGCTTCGATCGAATCAACCACTTCGTAGGCTTCCTCGATCAAGTACTCCACCAGCGACTCGTGGGTCAGGGCGCCCATCCACGGGCAGTGCTCCCGGAGCGCGGCTATGGTCCGGATGAGCTCCGGCAAGCCACTTGGGCCGTTGTCACCCGAGGTTGGCGTAGGCATCGTTGATGTACTCAACCAAGGCTTCACGCTCGTCCAGCGGCAGGAACGCTGCCTCGGCCGCGTTGAGCGTCAGCTCGAGCAGATCATCGAGGTCGTAGTCAAAGGTCTCCACCAGGAGTTCGAACTCGTCGGTAAGGGTCACGCCGCTCATGAGGCGGTTGTCAGTGTTGATGGTGACGTTGAAGCCGAGCTGGAAGAGCATGTCCACCGGGTGGCTTTCGATGCCATCGCCAAAGCCGGAAATGGCACCGGTCTGAAGGTTGGAGGAAGGGCAGATTTCAAGGGCGATCCCGCGGTCGCGAACCCATGCTGCCACACTGCCGATGGTCACCATGCCGATGGTGTCCTCGCCGTCGTCGTCGGAGTTGTCCTCAAACTCCACTGAGATGTCCTCGGCGATCCGCACGCCATGGCCAAGGCGCAAAGCACGCCCGTCCACCAAGGCGGATTGGATGCTCTCCAGACCCGCAGCCTCGCCAGCGTGGACCGTTGCCGGGAAGTTGTTCTCGGCCAGGTAGGTGAAGGCATCCTTGAAGCGGGACGGGAGGAAGCCGTCTTCGGCGCCGGCAATGTCGAAGCCGACGGCACCGTTGGCGCGGTGGCGGACAGCGAGTTCTGCAATTTCCTGACCACGGTCAGCATGGCGCATGGCAGTGATGAGCTGCCCAACCTGAATCTGCTGGCCGCGCTCTTCGGCGGAATCCATGCCGGCTTCGAGCCCGGTCTGGACTGCTTCCACAACCTCGTCCAGGGTCAGGCCCTGCTGCAAGTGCTGTTCAGGAGCCCACCGGACTTCGCCGTATACGACGCCGTCCTCGGCCAGGTCCTCCACGAATTCCTTGGCGACCCGGAACAGGCCTTCCTTGGTCTGCATGACGGCGACGGTGTGGTCAAACGTTTCGAGGTAGCGGACCAGCGAGCCGGAGTCAGCGGATTCACGGAACCATTCACCCAGCGCCACCGGATCGGTGGAGGGCAGGGTGTGGCCGGCGGCCTCAGCCAGCTCAATGATGGTGGCCGGGCGGAGTCCTCCGTCCAGATGATCGTGGAGGGAAACCTTGGGAAGGCTCTTCAGATCGAAGTCAAGGGCAGGGGCAGCGTCAAGAATGGGCTCAGTCACGTACTAAGACTAGTCCCCACCGCAGCCCTCGGCAGGTCCTTAGCCGGCAGGATTGGAGAGGTCGGCCCCGGCAACTGCTTTTTGCGACAGATTCGGCGACTCCGCTGCGGGTGCAGTATTGCTTGCGGCCGCTTCACGGGCCAGGTCCTTCTTCTCAAGGTACTTATGCCACCAGCGCAAGGCGTGGTCCACCACGATGCCGAGGACCACAGCGAAGGCCACAGCAATTCCGACGCCGAGGAGCGGGTTGTGGTGCACCCACTGACCTGCAAGCAAGCCAATGCCGATTGAGTAGCCCACCCACGTAATGCAGGCAAAGGCATCCAGCCAGAAGAAAGTGCGGTGACGGAATCCGGTCTGCCCGGCTACGTAGTTCACCGCTACCCGACCCCACGGAATGTAGCGGGCCGTGAAGATCAATACCGCACCACGCTTGTCCAGCTCGTACTGCGCCCACGCAAACATTTTCTGCACCTTGGGACGCCGCATCCATTTCCAACGGGTAAGGCCGATTTTGCGGCCCAACATGTAAGCCATGTTGTCGCCTGCCATGGCACCTACCAAGGCAGTTGCACCCAGAATCCAAAGGTTGGGTTCTCCGCTGTGAAGGGACAGCGCCGAGAGACCCACGATGGCTGTTTCGCTGGGGAGAATGGTGGCGAATCCGTCAATGAAGAAGAAGACGAGAAGTACCGGGTATATCCAGGGCTGCCCGGCTGCATGCTCGAGCATTTGATTCAAAAACTCCACGCGGGGGTAGCTCCTAGACGAATGTGACTTGACGATGTGACGGAAGTCGCTCTAGTGTCCCACGGCCGGGACGTCGTTCGCTACGTCCCAGCCTTGGGATCACGCGTTTAACGCTATCGGTTTGAAGATGCCGGAGTCGTCAACCGCGGGGCTGATCTTCCGGGGCACAAATCGTCATACCGTGGGTGGAGCCGGGGCGTCTTCCTCGGGAATGTTCTTGCCGTCCAAAGGCACTGATCCCCGGACTTTGCTGATGATGCGATCGATGATGATTCCAAGGATTACGGCCACCACGATCGCTATGACGGCGCCCAGCAGGTGGTTGTCCTCGAACCAGACACCGAAGAAGTACCCGAGGATCACCGAATACGTTGCCCACAAGACGGCGGACATCGCGGTAAGGGCGACGAATTTGCGGTGGTGGAAGTGCGTAGCACCGGCCGTCAGGTTGACGGCCACCCTGCCAATGGGGATGAAGCGGGCCACCATGATGAGCGAGGCTGACCGGCGTCGAAGTTCCTTGCCGGCCCAACGAAAGGCGCCCTGCATCCGCTGGGTGCGCATCCACCGCCACCGTTGGATACCGATGCGGTGCCCGATGATGTAGGCGATGTTATCCCCGGAGAACGCGCCGATGGCTGCCATCAAGCCCAGCAACCACACGTTGGGTGAGCCGCTGCTACCGGAAACGGCACTCAGCCCCACCACCACGGATTCGCTGGGAATGGGCGGGAAGAAACCGTCAATCACGCAGCAGGCGAGCACCAGGACCAACACCCACGGCTGTTCCGCCGCGGCGAGGATGAAATCGTTGATGCCCTGCACGGTTTCCTTACGATAGCCGGCTCCCCCACGGGCGCCGGACGGCTAGTGTCCCGGGCTGTTCCTGGAAACCGCCCGGGACACTTAAGCCTAGGCGATGCGGTCGATGATGAGCTGATGTGCCGGGCGTGACCCTTCAGGGGCGATCACGACGGCATCTTGGAGCGCTTCCTTGGCCCGGTCGAACTTCTCCGGGGTATCCGTCAGGAGTGTCATCAGGGGCTCTCCCGCACGGACCAGGGCGCCGGGCTTGGCGTGCAGGCGGACACCGGCCCCGGATTGAACCTGGTCTTCCTTGCGGGCGCGGCCAGCACCCAGGCGCCAGGCGGCAATACCCACGGAAAGCGCGTCCAGTTCCACCAGGACGCCGTCCGCCGGAGCGTAAACAACCTCGGATTCCCTGGCTTCGGGCAGCGCTGCCCTGGGATCTCCACCCTGGGCTTCGATCATCCGGTTCCAGACGTCCATGGCGCGTCCGTCCTTCAGCGCGGCAGCGGGATCGGCGTCGTGGATGCCGGCACCGGCCAGCATCTCCTCCGCCAGGCGGACGGTCAGTTCCACAACGTCTTCCGGACCGCCGCCGGCAAGGACCTCCACTGACTCCTCCACCTCGATGGCGTTACCGGCGGTCAATCCAAGCGGCGTGGACATGTCCGTGATCAGCGCGACGGTGTGTACGCCTGCATCTTTGCCCAAAGCCACCATGGTCTCTGCAAGCTCCCGGGCCCGGGCTTCGTCCTTCATGAAGGCACCCGAACCCACTTTGACGTCCAGCACCAACGAGCCGGTGCCTTCGGCGATCTTCTTGCTCATGATCGAGGAGGCAATCAGCGGGATGGCTTCCACCGTTCCAGTAACGTCACGCAGTGCGTACAGCTTCTTGTCCGCTGGAGCGAGCCCTGAACCTGCAGCACAGATGACTGCGCCAACGTCCTGGAGCTGGGCCATGATTTCGTCGTTACTCAGGTTGGCCCGCCACCCGGGAATGGCCTCCAGCTTGTCCAGCGTTCCGCCGGTGTGGCCGAGTCCGCGGCCCGAAAGCTGCGGAACCGCGATTCCGAACACGGCCACCAGCGGCGCCAGCGGCAGCGTGATCTTATCCCCCACCCCACCGGTGGAGTGCTTGTCGCTGGTAGGCTTCCGGCCGCCGTCGGGCCTTGTCAGGGACGAAAAGTCCATCCGCTCGCCCGAGGCAATCATGGCCGAAGTCCAGCGCGAAATCTCGGCGCGATCCATGCCGTTCAGCAGGATGGCCATGTTCAGTGCCGCCATCTGTTCCTCTGCGATCACGCCGCGGGTGTAGGCATCAATGGTCCAGTCGATCTGCTCGGGAGTGAGCGTGCCCTTGTCCCGCTTGATGGAAATGATCTGGACGGCGTCGAACGCTTCAGTGGTGGTCACGTGGTTTCCTCCAGATGTTCGGGACCAAAGGCATCAGGAAGTACCTGGTCCATGGATTTAATTCCCTGCGTTGTCATGAGCTGCATTCCGGGCGCCCTGAACTCATAGAGCAGCTGGCGGCAACGCCCGCACGGCATGAGGATGTTGCCTTGCCCGTCCACGCAGTAGAAAGCGGCGATTTTGCCGCCGCCTGTCATATGGAGCTGGCCTACAAGGGCACATTCGGCGCAGAGGGTCAGCCCGTAACTGGCGTTCTCCACGTTGCATCCGCTGACGATCCGGCCGTCCTCGGTGAGGGCCGCAGCCCCCACCGGGAACTTGGAATAAGGCGCGTAGGCCCGTTGCATTGCCTGCTTTGCTGCATCTTCCAAGGCCTGCCAGTCGATATCTTCCGCTGGCATCGTCAACCCTTCACGTACGGTATGCCGCTTGCGGCCGGTGGCCGCGACTTACCCACCAGACCGGCGACGGCGAAAATGGTCACCAGGTACGGCAGCATGGCCATGAACTGGCTCGGTACCGGGGTACCGATGATGCCCAAGATGGACTGCAGGTTGTAGGCGAAGCCGAACAGCAGCGAGGCCAGGAAGGCGCCGATCGGGTTCCAGCGCCCAAAGATCAGCGCAGCCAAGGCAATAAAACCACGGCCGCCGGAGATGTCCTTGGTGAAGGAGTCAATGGTCACCAGTGTGAAGACGGCGCCACCAATACCCGCGATGGCACCACCCAACGTGACGTTCCAGAAACGGGTCGCGTTGACGTTGATACCCAACGTGTCAGCAGCCTGCGGGTGTTCACCGACGGCGCGGACCCGCAAACCCCAGCGGGTCTTGAACAAACCGAACCACACCACGGCCACCGCAATATACATGAGGTAGCCCGCGATGGACTGTTCGAACAGGATGGGCCCGATGATGGGGATGTCCGAAAGGAGCGGGATCGGCAGGATGTCCAACCGGCCCGGGGTGTTGAACTGCTCCTTGTTGGGCACCATCAAGGTGCCGTACAGGAAGCCTGTGAGGCCGGAGACCAACACGTTCAAAACCACACCGACGATGAGCTGGTTGACCAGGAATTTGATGCTGAACACGGCCAGGACCATGGACACGGCAGCACCTGCCGCAGCGGCTGCAATCAGGCCGATGTACGGGCTCCCCGTCATGGTGGCCACCAGGGCGGCAGTGAATGCTCCGCCCAGGAGTTGTCCCTCGATGGCAATGTTCACAACGCCCACACGCTCACAGAGCACGCCGGAGAGCGAGCCGAAGACCAGTGGCACTGCCAGTGTTACCGAGCCGGCAACGAGGCCGGCCAGCGAGATGGAGGGCTGGCGGGCGCCTGCCACGATCCAAACAAGCAAGGCGAACACGAACACCACTGCAAACGCGATGGGCAGCCACTTGGGCGACCGCTCTCCTTGGGTCCAGAGGTAGATCGAGTAGGCAGCCATGGCCAGCAGCAGGATGCCGAGGACAATTCCGCCCACCTGCCCTGGAATCATCAGGGCAGGGACCGCAACGGCGTCGCCGGCGTCGCTGATCTTCATCTCGGCTGTCTGGTCCGGGCCAAGGAAGCCGAAGAAGACCAAGGCTATGAGCGCCAGGATGCCGAGCGAAAGCGGAACCTTCATGGAAGGCCGGAACGCTGGCAGGGCCGTTGATCCCGACTTGGGAGCGGTGGTTGTCGCACTCACTTGGCACCTCCGGTGGCGTTGGCAAGGGCAGCTTTGGGGGCCGCCTTCGGTGTCTTGTTCTTGTTCTTCTTCTTGGGCTCAAGCCGGAAGATCGAACGGATGAGGGGCGGCGCGGCGATGAAGAGCACAATCAGCGATTGCACCACCAGCACGATGTCAATGGGCGTCCCGGTCTGGATCTGCATCTGCACTGCGCCTGCCCGGAAAGCTCCGAACAGCAGTCCGGCAAAGAACGTTCCCCACGGTGTACTGCGTCCCAACAGGGCAACAGTCATCGCGTCGAAGCCGATCTGGGCAGCAACGCCGCCTGTCAGCACCTTTTCGGTACCGGCCACTTGGGCAATACCACCGAACGCGGCGAGGGCGCCGGCCATGGCCATCACCAGGATGGTGGCGCGGGAGACTTTGACGCCGGCGGTCCGCGCTGCGACGGGGTTGGCACCGACGGCACGGAACTCGAAGCCGATGGTTGATCGGTTCAGCAGCCACCACACACCGTAGGTCAGCGCGATTGCCACCAGGAAGCCCACATGGAGTCGGGATCCCGGGATCAGGACGGGATACGTTGCCGATTCATCGAGGCGCGGCGAAATGGGGCTGTTGTCCCCCGGACGCCGGAAAGCAGCAGTGTTCAGCAGGAAGTCGAGCAAGAACAAGGCCACATAGTTCAGCATGATGGTAACGATGACCTCATGCGCGCCGGTCCGGGCTTTGAGAATGCCCACAATGGCGCCCCACAGAGCACCGCCCAAGACGCCCATGATGATGACCACCAGCAGGTGCAGTCCGAACGGCAGGTGCCAGGCGAACCCTACGTAGGCAGCGAGAGTGGCGCTGATGATGATCTGCCCCTGGGCGCCGATGTTGAACAAGCCGGCGCGGAATGCCAGTGCGACACCAAGGCCGGCACAGATCAGCGGGGTTGCCACGGTCATTGTTTCGAGTAAGGGCTTGAAGCCTTCACGTGGATTGAACACAGCGCCCTGGAAGAGTGCAACGTAGCTCTCGGTCATGGCTGTCCACAAGGCACTCAGGAAGTCCGTGGGGCGTGCGAACAAGTAACCTGCGGTTTTGACCACCTGGGCGTCCGTACTGGCAATCAGCAAGCCGCCGAGGAACAGCGCCACAATGACCGCCAGGACGGAGACAAAGCCGCTGCCCATCACGATCCGGCGCATGAGGCTGCCTTGCTGGTGTCCCGGGTCCCCGCTTTGGGAGGAAACAGGCACTATGGAGGGTTCAAGCGTCCCTCCGGCGGTGTCCAGCGCGACGTCTGCCGCCCGCACTTCGGAGGTGGATTCCTCGGGTGTTTGGTCTTTGCCTGACTCGTCTTTAGTTGTCATCGGGGCCTCCTTCAGGGCCGACGCCGGCCATCATCAAGCCAAGGGTGTCGCGGGGTGTTCCAGCAGGGACAATGCCCACGAGCTTGCCTTTGTAAAGCACGGCAATCCGGTCGGCGAGCTCAACGACCTCATCAAGTTCAGTGGACACGATCATGACCGGCGTTCCGACGTCGCGCTCGGCAACGATGCGCTTGTGCAGGAACTCGATGGAACCGACATCCACGCCGCGTGTGGGCTGACTCGCGATAAACAGCCGCAAGGGCCGGGACAGTTCCCTGGCCATGACCACTTTCTGCTGGTTGCCGCCGGACAACGTTCCGGCAGCCGATGCCGCGGAAGGAGTCCGGATATCGAATTCCTCGATCTTGGCCTTCGCGTGCTCCACAACCTTGGCAGGTTTCATGCTGATGCCACTGGCAAAGGGTGCTTGGTCGTAAAGGTCCAGGACCAGGTTCTCTGCCACGGAGAACGGCCCAACCAACCCGTCTACCGTCCGGTCCTCCGGAACAAACCCGACGCCGGAGCGCAGGACGTCCTTGACCGGAAGGCCCAGCAGTTGCTTGCCATCAAGGGTCACGGAACCGGTTACATGCTCTTGGACACCGAGGATGGCTTCGGTCAGTTCCGTTTGGCCATTGCCTTGGACACCGGCGACGGCGAGGATCTCACCTTGGGCGATGTCGAAGCTGATTCCGTCCACCACATTGGTACCGTTGGCCGCACGGACCGTCAGGTTTTCCACCACAAACGTGGTTTCCTTGGGCTGCGCGGGAGCTTTGTTCAGGCTCAGGCTAACCGGGCGTCCCACCATCATGGAGGCCAGTTCTGTGGCTGAGGCCGTGGGAGGCGCATCTCCCACCACCTTGCCGCGGCGAATGACGGTAATGACGTCCGAAACGGCCTTCACTTCGCGCAGCTTGTGCGAGATGAAGACGATGGACGTGCCGCCGGCTCTGAGCTGCCTCATGATGTCCAGGAGCTCATCGGTTTCCTGCGGCGTCAGCACGGCCGTGGGCTCGTCCAAAATGAGGACTTTTGCCTCACGCACCAGCGCCTTGATGATCTCAACCCGCTGCTGGACGCCCACGGGGAGGTCCTCCACCAGTGCGTCAGGATCGACGTCGAAGCCGTATTGATCGGAAATCGCCCGGATTTTCTTCCGGGTTTCGTCGATGCTGAGCACACCGCCAAAAGTGGTCGGTTCAGCGCCGAGGGCAACGTTTTCCGCCACTGTAAAGACGGGGACCAGCATGAAGTGCTGGTGCACCATGCCGATGCCGGCCGCCATGGCGTCACCGGGTCCGCGGAAATTGACCGGTTGGTCATCCACCAGGATCTGCCCGGCTGTGGGCTCGTACAGCCCGTACAGCACGTTCATGAGGGTTGATTTGCCGGCACCATTTTCGCCGAGGAGGCAATGGATCTGGCCGGATTCGACCACGAGGTCGATGTCTTGGTTGGCGTAGAAGGTCCCGAAGGCTTTCGAGATCCCCTTCAATTCGAGTTTCACAACTCCCACCGTTCTGTGAGTCCGAGGGACGGCTGTACTGCTCCAAAGCCACTGGCTTTGAGGCCCAGCGTAGTCAGGGCAAAAACGCGCCGCCAGTACCGGTGCTCGGTACTGGCGGCGCGTCCAGGAATTGTTTTACTTCTTGGGGCTCGCTGCCGACTCGACAACCAGCTTGCCGGAGACGATGTCAGCCTTCAGGGCATCGAGCTCGGACTTGGTTTCAGCGGTGACAGCGGAGTCGAGATCGTGGAACGGAGCGATGGCAACACCATCGTTCTCCAACGTGCCGACGTAGGCTTCGTTGTTGAACTTGCCTTCCGTGTCGTCCTTCACCACGGCTTCAACGGCTTCGCCCATCTGCTTGACCACGGAGGTCAGCATCAGGTCCTTGTACTCGGGCGCGGTGAGGTAGCCATCAGAGTCAACCCAGATGAGCTTGACGTCCTTGCCGGCTGCCTTGGCTTCCTTCAGCGCAGCGCCGGCACCCTTACCAACCGGTCCGGCTACGGGCATGATGATGTCCGCGCCCTGGTCCAGCAGGTTGATGGTGACCTGCTTGCCCGTGTCCTGCTTCTCGAAGTCGCCCGTGAACGAACCGTCCTGGGTGTTCTTGTCCCAGCCAACAACCTGGACGGTTTTGCCCTTGGCCTTGTTGTAGGCCTGTACGCCATCGTAGAAGCCGTCCATGAAGATGGTGACCGTGGGGATCTTGATGCCGCCGAAGGTGCCCACCTTGCCGGTCTTGGATGTTGCGGCAGCTGCGTAGCCTGCGAGGTATGCCGCCTGTGCCGTGTCGTAGACAATCGGCTTGACGTTGGCGATCGGAGTCTCGTACGTGTAGTCGACGATCGCGAAGTGCCTGTCGGCGTTCTTTTCCGCGGCGGCCTTAGTGGCATCGCCCAAGAGGAAGCCAACGGTGACAGTGAGGTTACAGCCAGCGGAGATCATGCCGTTGAGGTTGGTTTCGAAGTCGCTGTTGGCCTTGGATTCGGCCGACTTTACCGTGATGCCCAAATCAGACTCCGCCTTCTTGAGGCCTTCGAACGAAGACTGGTTGAAGGACTGGTCATCGAATCCGCCGGAGTCCGACACGATGCAGCCAGTAAAGTCACTCTTGGTCGCCGCGCCGGATCCGGCGTCGGGAGCTTGGCCGCAGCTGGTCAGCAGGAGCGCTGCTGCACCGAGGGTGGCAACACCGGCCATTGAACCGCGCTTCAGGGTGGCACGCAGTGGTTTCTTCAATTTTCCTCCAGGAAGAAAGTGATTGGCGCTACGACGGATGGTCAATGAGTGTCCGTTTCCTATACCTGAGGCAGAAATTCTGTTTTCACTGATGCTCGCAGCTGCGCCGAAGCGCATTGATGAAACCAACACTAGTGGCCTGCAACACACCCAGCTACCACAAATGATCACTCCAGGTCAGATTGTTGACCTTTTGTTACCAAGCAGTAGCCGGGTGCGCAAGTCACACGCGTTTCACCTGTGGTTTAGAGGCGAACCAGCATCTTTCCAGTGTTCGCGCCGTCCAACAGGTCCATGAATGCCTGCGGCGCATTCTCCAGTCCGTCCACGATTGTTTCGTCGTAGCTGACGGACCCATCGGCCAGCCAGCCGGCCATCTTCTGCGCGAACTCGGGGGCGTGCTGTCGCTGCCCGCCCACCAGGAATCCGCGCAGGGTGAGCTGCTTGCCGATGGCAACCGCGAGGTTCCGCGGGGCAACCGGAGGCTCCGTGGAGTTGTACTGGGAAATCGCTCCGCACATTGCTACGCGCCCGCCAACCGTCAGCGTGGCCAGGGCGGCTTCGAGGTGCTCGCCGCCGACGTTATCGAAATAGACGTCAATGCCGCGCTCCCCCGCCGCTTCCTTCAGCTGTTCCAGCACGGGAGCATCGTTGTAGTTGAAAGCAGCATCGAAGCCGAGCTCCAACAGGCGGGCAACCTTGTCCGGCGATCCGGCGCTGCCGATGACCTTGGAAGCGCCCATGGCCTTGGCGATCTGGCCAACCATAGAGCCGACCGCACCTGCCGCTCCGGACACGAAGACCACGTCGCCCTCTTTGAACTCGGCAACTTTCAACAAACCGGCGTAGGCGGTCAGGCCGGTCATCCCCAACGCACCGAGGAACGCCGACGTTGGGGCAAGGCCGCTGGGCACGGGCGTAGTTGCGGCGGCGTCCACCACCGCATGCTCGCGCCAGCCAAGTTGATGCACGACGACGTCACCCACCTTGTGCGCGTCCGAACGGGACGCGATCACCTCACCTACCGCGCCGCCGTCGAGCGCTGCATCCAAGCGGAACGGCGCCGAGTACGACTTGACGTCATTCATGCGGCCGCGCATGTAGGGATCCACTGACATGAACTGGTTCTTCACCAGGAGCTGGCCGTCCGAGAGCTCAGGGAGCGGCGCTGTTGCCAGCCGGAAGTTCTCCGGAGCAGGGCGGCCAACCGGGCGGGAGGCAAGCTGGATTTCGCGGGTTTCGGTTGCCACGGCGCTCATGCTGCGAACTCCACGAGCTTGAGGTCTACGGCCATGTTGCCGCGCGTTGCATTGGAGCAGGGGCAGATCTTGTGCGCCTTGGCCATTAACTGCTCCGCAGTACCGCGGTCCAGGGCAGGCAGCGCGATTTCGAGTTCGGCCGCCAGTCCATATCCTTCGCTGTCCGTCAGCGCACCGAAGTGGATCTTGGCGGCAACGGCCGAATCGCTGAGGTCAACGCGTTCCTTGCGACCTACGAGCCGCAGAGCCGAGTGGAAGCACGCGGCGTAGCCGGCGGCGAACAGCTGCTCCGGGTTGGTTCCTTCGCCGTTGCCCCCGAGCTCCACGGGGCTGGCGAGGGCGACGTCCAGTTTGCCGTCGTTGGTGCGGGCGTTGCCGTCGCGGCCTTCACCGGATGCCAATGCCTCGGCAGTGTAAAGAGTCTTCATGGTGTTTCCGTTCTCTTTGGGAATGGATGTCCCGGGATTTTCCGGAGGTTTGTCAGAGTGAGCTGTTCAGCGCTGCCGTGAGTTTGCCGAGCGTTGCGTGTAGCTGCTCGATCTCATCGGGCGATAGGCCAGCGGCGTCGGCGAGACGCTTGGGCACAGCCTCGGACCGGGCACTCAAGGCGGTGCCGGCGTCGGTGAGGACCACGTCCACCCGACGCTCATCCTCGGCCGAGCGGTGGCGTTCCACCAGCCCCATGGCCTCCAGCCGCTTGAGCAGGGGCGATAAGGTGCCCGAGTCGAGGCCCAGTTCCGCACCTAGTTCGCGGACACTGCGCGGTTCCTGCTCCCA
Source organism: Paenarthrobacter sp. NPDC090517 (assembly GCF_044769165.1). Taxonomy (NCBI): domain Bacteria; kingdom Bacillati; phylum Actinomycetota; class Actinomycetes; order Micrococcales; family Micrococcaceae; genus Paenarthrobacter; species Paenarthrobacter sp. NPDC090517. The sequence continues at coordinate 161,285 of NZ_JBIVXN010000004.1, forward strand.
GAGGACCAGCATCACCAAGTACTGCGGGTACGTCAGGCCGAGGTCCTCCAGCACGGGGCGGTAGACCGCCGTCGCTGCCTTGGATGCCGAGTAGAGCGCAAAGCAGACCTGATGGCGGAGGCGGGGTGCATCACTCATACCTAAAACGATAGTGCACAATTCAATTGCGCACAACCTATCCCGGCAATGTGCACCCAACTGAGTCGCAGTTCACGCCGTTCTGAGAGCCCAGAACGACCTGAACTGCGACTCAGTCGGGTTTACGGTTCGAGGTCTCGGATCGTGCGGAGGGCGGCTGCGGTCAGGACGCGAATGGCGTAGCCGAGCGCGCGCTCGTCAACGATGAAGTCACCGCGGTGAAGATCATATTCTTCGCCGCCAGGGGTATGCGTGCCCAAGCGCATCATGGCCCCCGGAAGGTCCGCCAGGAACCAGGCAAAGTCTTCGCCACCCATGGACTGCGGAGTCAGGACCACCGCGTTCTCACCCAACTCAGCGCGGGCAGAAGCTTCGATGAGGGCCGTTTCATGCTCGGAGTTCACTACAGGCGGCACGCCACGGGTGTGTTCAAGATGGACGTCCACGCCGTAGGGCGCGGCAACCTGCCTTACGACGTCGTCCAGCAACTCCCCCGCGCTATGCCAGGCATCGCGATCAAGGCAACGCATGGTTCCGGCCATGTAACCGGAGCCCGGGATGGCATTCGGTGCGGAGCCGGCCGAAATTTGCCCCCACACCACCGACACACCGCTGCGGACATCCACCCGGCGGGAAAGGACAGCCGGGACGTTCACCGCGATTTGCGCCAGCGCGAAGACGAGGTCCTCGGTCAAGTGTGGGCGCGACGTGTGTCCACCACGGCCGGAGAGCTCAATTTTAATGGTGTCCGAGGCGGAGGTGATGGCACCGATGCGGGTGCCGATCTGGCCCACGTTGATCCGGGGATCGCAGTGCAGCGCCAGGATACGCGGTACGCCTTCCAGCACTCCCTGCTCAATGCAGGACAGCGCGCCACCCGGCATGGTTTCCTCGGCAGGCTGGAAGATGATCCGGACCGTGCCGCCCAGCGGATTGTTCTTGTGCATCCGCTGCAGCGTCAAGGCAATGCCGAGCATTGCAGTGGTGTGAACGTCGTGGCCGCAAGCGTGGGTAACGCCATGGTTCTTGGACGCGAACGGCAGGCCGGTTTCCTCAATGATCGGCAACGCGTCGATGTCCCCGCGAAGGGCTGTGGCAATGGGGCCCTCGCCCACGTCCACCGTCAGCCCGGTCTCCTCCAGGCGCCGCGGCTTCAGTCCGGCTGCCTCAAGCCGCTCCACCAGCTTGTCCGTAGTGCGGAATTCCTTGAAGGACAGCTCAGGGTGCGCATGGAGGTCACGCCGGAAGTCGATGAGTCCGGGAAGCAGCTCATCAACCCAAGGACTCACAACGGGAGCGGGCTCGGTTTCAGTCGTGTAATTGCGCACGTCACAACTCTAGCCATGCGCGGCACCCGAAGAACGAAAGCCACCTCTTGGTTACGCTGCGTTCAGACGCAGGACAACCAAAGAGGTGGCTCACGGTATAAGCAGTTGCCCTAGAGCACGTCCGTGTCTCCGCTGGCCTTCAGGGCATCAACAGTGCCCTTGACCAGTTGCGCATGCTCCTTGGTCGTAACAAGGAGCGCGTCCGGCGTGTCCACAATGACCACGTCCTTGATGCCGATCAACGCAATGACGCGCTTAGTATCGGAAACCACCACGCCGCTGGCATTTTCCGCGAACACGCGCGCGCCTTCACCAAGCACCGTCACTTCATCAACATCGCCGGCGTTGTTGAGGCGGCCGATCGCGGCGAAGTCGCCAACATCGTCCCAACGGAAAGTACCAGGCACGACGGCGACGTCCCCGGCTTCCGCTGCGGGCTCCGCCACGGCGTAATCGATGGCAATTTTCGGCAGCGTGGGCCACACACGCGACGTCACTTCCGAGCGCTCAGGCGTGTCCCACGCCTCGGCGATTTCCTGGAGGCCCTTGAACAACTCCGGCTGGTTGGCCTCGAGGTGCTTCAGCATGAGAGCCACCGGAGCGACGAACATGCCCGCATTCCAGACGTAGTCCCCCGCTTCGACGTACTTGTTGGCCACTTCCTGGCTGGGCTTCTCAACGAACTCAGCAACAGCAAGTGCGTTCGGGGCACCCTCAACATTCAGCGCCGCACCGGAGCGGATGTATCCGAAGCCGACAGATGGATGAGTGGGCTTGATGCCGATGGTGACGATCTTCCCTGTGGCGGCGGTGTAGATGGCCTCGCGCACAGTCTCTTGGAACAGGTTGTCCGGGCTGATGACATGGTCCGCCGCAAACGAACCCATGATGGTGTCCGGATCGCGGCGGTAAAGGATGGCTGCTGCGAGCCCGATGGCGGCACCGGAGTCCTTGGGCTCACTTTCCAGCACCAATTCGTCGTCCCCCACTTCGGGGAGTTGGCGGCATACGGCGGCGCGGTGCGCTTCGCCGGTAACAACAAGGACCCGTTCACCGGCCAGTGGTTCCAGGCGGTCATAGGTAGCCCTCAACAACGTGCTGCCGGAACCGGTCAGATCGTGGAGGAACTTGGGCGCAGCGGCACGCGAGAGTGGCCATAGCCGGGTCCCCACACCGCCCGCCGGAATAACCGCATGGAAGCGGTTCAATGGCGATTCCGGGTATTTCGCGTCTTCTGTACTCACCGCAACACTTTATCCTGTGCCGGGCGGCAAGCCCCCGCAACAGGACACACGTGTGGCGTTCGTCTCAGGTACTGCCGAAAATCGCCTGAATATCGGCAGGAAACATGGAATTAACAAGCAGAGAAGCCCGTCCTAAATTGAATATGCTGTTAGCGAAGCCTAGATTTAGGCGTGAGCTACGAGTGCTCTCGCAGCAGGCGTTCCCCCCGCGTGGATCCCATGCCAGCGCCGCTGTGTTGCAGGAAGGTTTAATCAGTGCCGACAAAACCAGCTGGCACCTTGTATCGCGGCCGTGAAGGCATGTGGTCCTGGGTTGGACACCGCATTACAGGTGTAGTGATCTTTTTCTTCTTGTTGGTCCATGTGCTGGACACCTCATTGGTGCGCGTGTCCCCTGAGGCCTACACCGCCGTCATTGGCGCCTACAAGAACCCCCTCATGGCCCTGGGTGAAACGGGCCTGGTCGCCGCGATCATTTTCCACGCCTTCAACGGCCTGCGTGTGATCGCCATCGACTTCTGGAAGAAGGGCGCGAAGTACCAGCGCCAGTTGCTGTGGGTCGTGCTTGCGCTGTGGCTTGTCACGTTCGCCGGCTTCGCCATCCGCCACCTTTCCCTCGCGCTGGGAGGCCACTAAGCCATGACAACCATCGAATCCCCACGCAGCGGAAAAATCGGCTCCGGCAAGATCGCTCCGAAGTACAACCGCACCGGCTCCAGCCGTGGCAACTTTGAGATGATTGCCTGGCTCTTCATGCGTCTCTCCGGCATCGTCCTGGTGGTGCTGATCTTCGGCCACCTGTTCGTGAACCTGCTGGTGGGCGAGGGCATCCACGCAATCGACTTCGGCTTCGTTGCCGGTAAGTGGGCCGATCCGTTCTGGCAGTTCTGGGACCTCGCCATGCTGTGGCTTGCCATGCTGCACGGCACCAACGGCGTCCGCACCATCATCAACGACTACGCCGAGAAGGATTCCACGCGCTTCTGGCTCAAGATGGTCCTCTACGCGGCCACCCTGGTCATCATCATCCTTGGCACGCTGGTGATCTTCACCTTCAACCCGTGCCCCGTCGTCGACGGCGTTCAGTTGCCTGGCGGTTTCTGCCCGGCCCCGTAGCGGCGCCTTCCGGTCACTCCCTGGAGTGCACCGGTTCGCCTGACGTAGCGGAGCAGCCTCCGCCGACCATCTGAATTTTTGAAAGAGAGAGCATCTGGTATGCAGGTCCATAAGTACGACGTCGTCATTGTCGGTGCAGGTGGCGCCGGCATGCGCGCCGCGATCGAATCCGGTCAGCGAGCACGCACCGCGGTACTGACCAAGCTCTACCCCACCCGCTCGCACACCGGTGCAGCCCAGGGTGGAATGTGCGCAGCACTGGCCAACGTCGAAGAAGACAACTGGGAATGGCACACCTTTGACACCATCAAGGGTGGCGATTACCTGGTTGACCAGGACGCAGCCGAGGTCATGGCGAAGGAAGCCATCGACGCCGTGCTGGACCTGGAAAAGATGGGTCTGCCGTTCAACCGCACGCCCGAGGGCCGGATTGACCAGCGCCGCTTCGGTGGTCACACCCGTGACCACGGCAAGGCCCCCGTCCGCCGTGCTTGTTATGCAGCCGACCGTACGGGTCACATGATCCTGCAGACGCTTTACCAAAACTGCGTCAAGCACAACGTTGAGTTCTACAACGAGTACTACGTCCTTGACCTGCTGATCGTCGAAGAAGACGCAGTACGCGAAGACGGAACCCCGTACAAGCAGAAGCGCGTTGCCGGCGTGGTCTCCTACGACCTCGCTTCCGGTGAACTGCACGTCTTTCAAGCCAAGTCCGTGGTGTTCGCTTCCGGCGGCGCCGGCAAGGTCTTCAAGACCACTTCCAATGCACACACCCTCACCGGTGATGGCATGGGCATCGCGTTCCGTCGCGGCATCCCCCTGGAAGACATGGAGTTCTTCCAGTTCCACCCGACCGGCCTGGCAGGCCTGGGAATCCTCCTTACCGAGGGTGCACGTGGTGAAGGTGCCATCCTGCGTAACTCGGAGGGTGAGCGCTTCATGGAGCGTTACGCCCCCACCATCAAGGACCTCGCACCCCGTGACATCGTGGCCCGCGCCATGGCGAACGAAGTGCGCGAAGGCCGCGGCTGTGGTCCGAACAAGGATTACGTCCTCCTGGACCTGACCCACCTTGAGCCCGCACACATCGAGGCCAAGCTCCCGGACATCACGGAGTTCGCCCGCACCTACCTGGGTGTGGAACCGTTCACCGACCCCGTCCCCGTGTTCCCCACGGCGCACTACGCCATGGGCGGCATCCCCACCAACATCACCACCGAAGTGCTGCAGGACAACGACACAATTGTGCCGGGCCTCTACGCAGCCGGTGAAGTTGCCTGCGTTTCCGTGCACGGCTCAAACCGTCTTGGCACCAACTCGCTGCTGGACATCAACGTGTTCGGTAAGCGCGCTGGTATCGCCGCTGCGGAGTACTCAAAGACCGCCGACTTCGTCGAGCTTCCCGAGGACCCCGAGGCAATGACCCGCGGCATCCTGGACGGATTGCTCAGCGGCAACGGCACCGAGCGTGTTGCGCAGATCCGCAAGGAACTGCAGGACACCATGGATGCCAACATGCAGGTTTTCCGTACCAAGGAATCCCTGGAACAGGTCCTCCGCGATATCGCTTCCTTCGAAGAGCGGTACAAGCACGTCACCGTTCAGGACAAGGGCAAGCGCTTCAACCTGGATCTCCTGGAGGCCGTGGAACTTGGCTTCCTGCTGGACATGGCCAAGGTCATGACCGTAGGTGCGCTGCATCGTGAAGAGTCGCGCGGTGGCCACTACCGCGAGGACTTCCCGGACCGCAATGACGAAAAGTTCATGAAGCACTCCATGGCTTACCTGGACACTTCCGTCACCGTCGACTCCTCGGCGGAATCTGTTGCGGGCATCCGTCTTGAGACGAAGCCCGTCATCTTCACCCGTTACGAGCCGATGGAGCGTAAGTACTAATGACGACCGAAATGGCAGAGCCCGCTTCCAAGATCGAGCTCCCGGCAAGCGTTGCAGGCGACGGTGAAATCCCCACCTTCCACATCACGCTGCGTGTGCGCCGCTACGATCCCGAAATCTCGGACGAAGCACGCTGGGATGACTACAAGCTGACCATGTACGGCACGGACCGCGTGTTGGATGCCCTTCACAAGGTCAAGTGGGAGATTGACGGCAGTGTTTCCTTCCGCCGCTCCTGCGCCCACGGTGTATGCGGCTCCGACGCCATGCGCATCAACGGCCGCAACCGCCTCGCCTGCAAGACGCTGCTGAAGGACCTGGACACCACCAAGCCCATCACCGTCGAGCCGATCAAGGGCCTCCCCGTGGAGAAGGACCTGATCGTGGACATGGAACCCTTCTTCCAGTCCTTCCGCGAAGTCATGCCGTTCCTGATCAACAAGGGCCACGAGCCCACCAAGGAACGCCTGCAGTCCGTCGAGGACCGTGAGCGCTTTGACGACACCACCAAGTGCATCCTGTGCGCGGCCTGCACGTCGTCCTGCCCGGTCTTCTGGACTGATGGCCAGTACTTCGGTCCGGCTGCGATCGTCAACGCCCACCGCTTCATCTTCGATTCCCGTGATGATGCCGGTGACATGCGCCTTGAGATCCTGAACGACAAAGAAGGCGTGTGGCGCTGCCGCACCACCTTCAACTGCTCGGAAGCATGCCCCCGTGGCATCCAGGTGACCCAGGCAATCGCCGAGGTCAAGCAAGCCATCCTGGCCCGCAAGATCTAGTTACGCCGGTCCCCAAAGGAACCAAACGACGACGGCGCCGCTCACCACTGATGGTGGGTGGCGCCGTCGTCGTTAATCAAGTGCCGTAACCGGTCATCACTACAACCTTCACCGCAACGCAAGGAGATCAGCGTGTCACGCTCTGAGAAGATCAGCTTCACGGGAAGCACCGGCGATACCCTGGCTGGCATCGTGGACGTGCCCGAGGGTCCCATCCGGGGTTGGGGCCTGTACTCGCATGGCCTGACGCTCGGCAAGGACAGCCCAGCCGCATCCCGGATCTGCAAAGGACTCGCTGAGCAAGGTGTGGGAATGCTGCGCTTCGACAACCTGGGCTTGGGCGGCTCCGCAGGTGAATGGTCTGCGGGGTCGTTCAGCGTCAAGGTAGCCGACACCATCCTGGCCGCGGACTTCATGCGGGAGCAAGGCCGGGGAATATCACTCCTGGTAGGCCACTCGTTTGGAGGTGCAGCGGTGCTGGCCGCAGCCCGCGACATCCCAGGCCTCAACGCCGTGGTCACGGTTGGCGCACCCTACGAGCCCAAACATGTTGAACACATGTTCGACGCCGAGATCGAGTCCATCCTGCGCGATGGCAGCGCGGTGGTGGACCTTGGCGGACGACCCATGGAGGTTCGCCGCCACTTTGTGGAGGATGTGGAACGCGCTGACCTGCGCGACTGCATCCGGACCCTCCACAAGCCGCTCATGGTGATGCACTCCCCCACCGATAACACCGTGGGAATCGACAACGCCAGCGAAATCTTCCGGACTGCCCGGCACCCCCGGAGTTTTATCTCCCTGGAGGGCAGCGAGCATCTCCTCACCGGGAAGGGCCAGGCGGCAAGGGCAGCGCGGATCATCAGCGCCTGGGCGGACCCGTACCTCGAGGTCGGCGACGCTAGCTGATGACCCTGCCCGCCCAACTGTGTAGCAGATAATGCCGTTATCAGCTCTCATAACGGCTGTGAAGTCTCATGACTTAATGGACACTTATGTCTCATGACTTCGTGGACAGTGTGTCTCAGGACCTTGTAGACACTCGGGGCGGGTTTGCTCGGTTTCATGAGCAAACCCGCCCCGAAGTTGACTGTCCGTCAAGCAGTAGCCATGTGGCCAGCCGATGCCCCTCGTGGTGAAGTCAGCAAGTTCTGCAGGAAGCACGGCGTCTCCCGGGCTTGGTTCTACAAAGTCCGGGCAGAAGCTGAAATCGTAGGCCCAGTGCAGGCGATGGCCACGAAACGGCCGGTTCCGTTGACAAACCCGACAGCGACGGCGGCAGCGATGGTTGAACTTCTTCTAGCCACCCGGACGGCACTGGAATCAGGGGGCTACGACTATGGCCCGCTATCGGTGATCGCGACGCTCTCCCGCAAAGGCTTTGCCCCGCCATCCAGGGCGACGGCGGCCAGGATCTTCACCCGGGCCGGCGTCGTCATCCCGGAGCCGCGGAAGAAGCCACACAACGCACAGAAACGGTTCGTCTACCCTCAGCCGAATGCGTGCTGGCAGATCGACGCTACCGAGTGGCTCCTGGCCTGCGGAAAGAAAGTGGCGATCTTTCAACTCATCGATGACCACTCCCGTCTTGCCTTGGCCTCGCTGGTCGCGACCGGGGAAACGAGCGAGGCCGCGATCGCCGTTGTGTCCCTGGCCATCGAACGCCACGGCGTGCCGGAAAGATTCCTCTCCGATAATGGCGCGGCGCTGAATCCCAGCCGCCGCGGACGTACCGGCGCGCTCGTGGAATTCCTCAAATCCCACGGCGTCGAACCCATCACAGGAAAACCCGGCAAGCCGACCACGCAAGGGAAGAACGAACGCTTCCACTTCACCCTCCACCGCTACCTGCGCAAGCAGTCAGTAGCCGGGACCATGGCCATCCTGCAAGCCCAGATCGATACCTTCGACCAGTACTACAACAGCGAACGCGAACACCAGGCCCTGCCCGGAAAACAAACCCCACAGGAAGCCTGGCATGCGACCCCGAAAACTCCGGCGCCCGCCCGGCCCGAACCGGCCGCACCTAGCCAAGAGCCGCGCCAAGGCCAACAACGCCGCGTCACGAAGGGTGGCCGTGTCACCGTGCTCGGGACCGCTTTCAACATGGGCAAAGACCTAGCCGGCAGCGCAGTGCACATCATCTACGACCACACCACGATCATGTTCTTCGACGCGCACGGCACCGAGATCATCACCCACCCCAGACCGGCCAAAGGCACGCTCTATGTCGGCAACGGCAAACCCTCCGGCGTGGCAGCGGACCCACGGGGCGCCCGCAAGAAACGAACGAAATACCCGCCCCGCAAACGCCCCGACAGCCCACCCACTAACGAAGTGTCCACAGAGTCATGAGACATGAACTGTCCATAGAGTCCTGAGACATGAACTGTCTACGAAGTCCTGAGACATCACAAGCTCTCATAACGGCATTATCTGCGACCTACATGGGTACTTACTTGCCGATGGCCGCCTTGCTTTCACTGAGCCACTGCTCGGCAGCCTTCTCCGGGGTCAGCCTCTTGAACAGGACCTCGGTGTTGATGCGGGCAGTGATCTCGGAGACGGCGGTTGAACCGGTGGGACCGATGAAGGTTGGGGCGAAGTCCATCTTGCCGATCTGGTCGATGTAGGCCGCTTCCACCTTTCCTTGGGGCGTCAGCAGGTCCTGGATGGCCGTGCGCATCCCCGAATTACTGGGCACGCCACGGTCGCTCTGGATGATCTTGGCTGCGGCCTCGTTATTCACCAGGAAGCTGACCAACTTGGCGGCAGCGTCTGTGTGCTTGCTGCGGGCGGAGATGGTGTAGAACTGCGAGGACTGAAGCCAGATGCCGGGCGTGGGAGTCTCGCCGGGCAGCTTCAGCAGCTTCAGTTCAGCTCCTGATGCTTTGCTGAGGGCGGTCAAGGAGTTGGTCCAGGTGAGCATCATGCCGGCCTGTCCCATGCCCATGAGTGTCTGCTCAGTGCTGACGTTGAGCTTCTCCACAGTTTCCGAGGCGCTGGGGGCAGCGCCTGATTCGCTGAGCTTGACGGAGAAATCGAAGTAGTCCCGAACGGTTTCCTTGCCAAGTCCCAACTGACCGTCCTGCGTGTACAAGGATTCTCCCCGTTGACGCGCAAAGGCATCCAATGAGTCATGCGTGAGGACAGTGGCGGTGCCGTAAGTTCCCTTGGGGCTCTTGGCAGTGACGTCCTCGGCTGTCTTTGCAAAGTCATCCCAGGACCACTTGCTGTCATCCGGAATGGCTACCCCGGCAGCTTGGAAGACGGCGGGGTTCACCACGATGGCCAAAGCATTGGCACCAGTGGAGACACCGTACTGCTTGCCTTGCACCTGACCGTTTTCCAGGGCTCCCTGGTCCATTTTGGAGAGGTCGAGGGACCCTTCAACTTTGGAGAGGTCCAGAAGTGCGCCCCGGTTGGCGTACTCGGCCGGGTAGGCACCACCCATGGTGATGACATCAGGGGCGTCATTTGCAGCGACTTGGGTGGCCAGTTTGTCGAAGTAGCCCCCGATGTCTCCGTACTCCGGCTTCACTTTGATGTTGGGGTTGGCTGCTTCGAACTCCTTGATGGCCTTGTTGGTCAATTCGGCACGGGTGGCATTACCCCACCACGAAAACCGAATCTCTACAGGGCCGTCTTCGGCCTGGGTGGACGTGGGGCTGGAACACGCTGCGGTAAGGCCAAGCAGGCCTACCGCCGTGAAGAATGCTATTGACCTGCGGATGGTTCGGAGAGATTTACGCGCCATTGGGTAAGCTTCTTTCAGACTCAAGAAAACGGTTCCTGAAACGTATCAAGGCAGTGTATATTCGTCAATAGTTTCCACCGTGAACTATTTCTGCGACGAAGGAGAATGCTTTGAGCTACCACTTGGACCAGATCCAGATCCGGGATCCCTTCGTCGTCACGCTGCAGGAATCCGGGCAATATCTGCTCTTCGGAAGCACCGACAAGAACATCTGGTCCGGGCCAGCCACGGGCTTCGACTGCTATCGGAGCAATGACCTATTGACGTGGGAAGGCCCCATCGAGGCCTTTCGCCCAACGGACGGTTTTTGGAGCAAGGAACAGTACTGGGCTCCTGAGGTGCACGAGCATCAAGGCCGCTACTTCATGTTTGCCACCTTTACCGCTCCTGGACGTTCCCGGGGAACGCAGGTACTTTCTGCCGACAAGCCGGAAGGTCCCTATGAGCCGTGGAGCGATGGTCCCGTCACACCCCGCGATTGGGAGTGCCTGGATGGCACACTCCACGTTGACCATGAAGGGACGCCGTGGATGGTTTTCTGCCACGAGTGGAAACAAGTCCATGACGGCACCATCATGGCCCAGCGCCTCAGCCCGGACCTGAGGCACGCCATTGGTGAGCCAATCTTCCTGTTCAGCGCGTCCGAAGCACCATGGGCCCGTGCTCTGGACGTCCCGTCAGTCCGGGAGAGTGAGTCCTCCGTGTATGTCACTGACGGCCCGTTCTTGTTCAGGCTAGGCAGCGGCAGGCTCATCATGCTGTGGTCCAGCTTTGGTGACCGGGGCTATTCCATGGGCATCGCCAGGAGCGAGTCCGGCACAGTGCTGGGACCCTGGACCCAGGAAGCTGAACCGCTGTGGGGCACCGACGGCGGGCATGGCATGATCGGCCGGGCACTGGACGGCAGCCTGTTCCTCACCCTTCATCAGCCCAACAACAGCCCTGACGAACGGGCGGCCTTTGTCCCTCTTCGTGAGCTCGAGGAAACGGTGGTCCTGGATTCAGCTGCTCCCGCACCCGTTGGCCCCGCCATCGATCGCAAGGCACTGGTCCGGCGACACAACGTCCGGCAGCAGAATTTGGACCCACGAAGCCCGGTGTCGGTGGGTAACGGAGAATTCGCTTTCACAGTGGACCTGACCGGGCTTCAGTCGTTCCCCAATCACTACCCCGTGGGAGCTCGTGACGATCTTCCGCCGGGAACGCTTCTCGGGACACAATCGCAGTGGGGCTGGCACTCGGTTCCAGCACAACAGCCCTACGACCTTGCCGGATCAACCGTCCTCTACGATTCACCCCGTGGCCCGGTCCCCTACGTGGACATGGTGGGAGACATAGTGAATGACCGTGAAACCGACACCTCCGTGGCCGAAACGTGGCTCCGGGCGAACGCACACCGGCTGGATTTGGGTCGTATCGGCTTCCGTTGGGTGAAAGACGGCACGGAACGTCCCCTCATGCCAGATGACATCGCTGACACTGAACAAACGCTCGACCTCTGGACCGGCATAGTAACCAGCCGCTTCACAGTGGCGGGTCATCCCGTCACAGTGACGACGGCATGCCACCCCGGCCGGGATGAGCTCGGCATTCATGTGGAGTCGCCGGCACTTGCTGCCGGCTTGGTTGTGGGTGTCGACTTTCCCTACGGGTCCGAGGCATGGCATGACGCCGCGGACTGGACGCACCCGGAGTGCCACACCACCTCCCTCGAAGGCCCGAGCCTCTCCGCAGACGGACCTGACGGTGCCACGACATGGACAGCTGAACGCGAGCTGGACGATTCCCGCTACCAAGTGGTCATCACAGGCCACGAACTGACCGTTGAACAGACTGCGCAGCACCGGCTCCGGGTTTCGCCCGCCTCAGCCGCCACCACCATGGACGTCTCCATTGCTTTCCGGTCCGCCGGGGACGGCGACTGCATCCCCCGAGGCAACAACAGGCTCGCCGAGCCCACACCGGCAGTGAGTTCCGGCACCCAGACCGGTTCCGGCGTCGGACGCTCTCCTGCGCTCCGTGTGGCGGACGCGTCTGCAGCCTATTGGCCTGCATTCTGGTCTTCGGGAGGCGCGATCGAGCTTGATGCGACAGATGATCCGAGGGCCAAGGAATTGGAACGCAGGATCGTGTTGTCGCAATACCTGACCGCGATCAATTGCTCTGGTTCGTTGCCGCCGCAGGAGACCGGGCTGGTCTGCAATTCTTGGCGCGGCCGCTTCCATTTGGAGATGCACTGGTGGCATGCCGCGCACTTTGCGCAGTGGAATCGAGTAGAACTGCTCCTGCCGTCATTGCGGTGGTACTCCACGGTGCTGGAGACCTCACGGCAGACGGCGAAAGCGCAAGGATTCGACGGCGTTCGCTGGCCGAAGCAGGTAGGACCGGATGGGCGGGAAAGCCCGAGCCCCATCGGTACCTTCCTGATCTGGCAACAGCCCCACCCCATCCACCTGGCCGAGCTGGTGTACCGCGCCAATCCGAGCCGGGAAGTGTTGGAGGAGTTCGCGGAGATCGTCTTCGAATCTGCCGCGTTCATGGCCAGTTTCGCGCATCCCACGTCGCGTGGTTTTGAGCTGGGCCCTCCCCTGATTCCAGCGCAGGAAAGCTACGGTTCCATCCGGGCCAGGGTCACCAATCCCACGTTCGAATTGGCGTACTGGCAGTGGGGCCTGCGGACTGCTGCTGCTTGGCGGGAACGGCTGGGTCTGGAACCAATCCAGGCATGGTTGGACGTGGCGGAGGGCATGGTACCGCCACGTGTGATTGACGGCGTGTACGCTGCGATCGACGTCGAACCGTTCACCATACGCACGGACCATCCATCCATGCTGTGCGCCCTGGGAGTCCTCCCGCTGACTAATCTCATTGATCCGGCTATCATGCGAGGAACCCTCTCAAACGTCCTGGCAGACTGGGACTGGGGCAGCACCTGGGGTTGGGACTACCCCGTGATGGCCATGACGGCCGCACGACTTGAGGACCCGGAGGCCGCTGTTGATGCGCTCCTCCTAAGCGCGGGAAAAAATACCGTCCTCCCCAACGGGCACAACCGCCAAACCGGCTCCCTCCCGCTCTACCTGCCAGGCAACGGTGGGCTTCTGGCCGCTGTTGCGCTGATGGCCGCCGGCTGGGACAACGGACCGGACCGGCAAACACCCGGATTCCCGGCCCACTGGACCGTTGCATGGGAGGGGCTGGTCAAGGCGCCTTAGCATCGCCGCAGCTGGATAGCATCGCCGCAATGGGAAATCACCGCAAAGGGACCTCGCCGGTTAACCACGGCGGGGTCCCACCGCGGCTCCGACCAAAGCGCCGAGTCCAACGCCAATGAGGATACCCAGAAAGGGCGAATTGAAGATCAGCTGGCCAACCACGAGTCCCGCTGCAGCCCCGAGCAGGCAGGCGATCCACAGTTGGTTGTTCACGGCAGCCTCCGGATAGAACTGTCAGGTGCGGGGCGCCACGCGGCGCGAACCCAGGACTTTCTTGCGCGGGGACTCCCCCGACGCCGTGTCAGCCTCGCGAATAGCAGACCACGACGCCGAGACAAGGTACACCTGGCTCACAAGATTGAACCAGATGAGCAGGCCGATGATAATGGCGAACGATGCCAGGACCGGGTTGTTGCCGGACCGGGCCAGAAGTTCAGTGCTGAAGAATTGGAGGACCGTGGTCCCAACGCCCGCCAGCACCACGCCTTCCAGGAATGCACGGCGTCCCAGCTTCAGCCCACCTGCAATGCGGAACAGCACAGCCGCCGTCGCGCAGTTCAGCAGGAGAGGGATAACGATCTTGACGGTTGCGGCTACGGGCTCGGCCACGCCTTCGTCCAGCTTCAGCAAAGCGATGAGCCAGTCGGCTGCGGTGCCAAAGACGAGCGAGACACCTGCGCTGATGACCAGGATGACGCCGAGGAGCAGCAGGGTGCCGGCGTCGATGAGCTTTTGAAGGATCGGGTTGCGTACCAAGGGATCAGCGTTCATCACACCCCTAAGGCCTTCCCTGATGCTGGCGATCCAGCCAAGGGAAACAAAGACCGTAACAACTGCTGCGATGAGGGCCGTCCACCCAAGTCCCGACGGGTTGAGCAAGGATTGTGGATCCACCAAACCTTCGCCGCCATCCACCTGAAGCAGCCCAGGGGCAGCCGCGGCCACACTGTCGATCACGGCATCCTGCAGCGCGGGGTTACCGCCCAGAACAATTCCCGCGATGGCGAAGCCGGTTGTGAGCAGACCGGTCACGGAGAAAAACATGTTGAAGCCGATACCGGCGCTCAACAACGGCCCGTGCTGCCGGGTGTAGTGCTGAAAGGAACGCATGGCCCGGTTGGTGTTCAGTCTGGCGAGGAAGAGTGCAAAGAATGCACCCACCTTTTTCGGCAAACCCTCGCCGGCGCGCTTCGCGTGCCCCCAATCCTGCCGCTTGCGGAGAAGCTGGAGTTTGAGTTTCGCCAGCTCAGTTGGCAGCGGAGGAACGTCCGCCTCTGCGGCTTGGATTCGCTTGCTGTGCTTCGTCAGTATCGCCGCCAAAGTCGAGCTCTTCCCGTAGCTGCCAAATTCCATTGGTATCGTGCTCGTAAAGTCCCATGCTAACCACAGGGAAGGTGGCCCGGTAATCCCTGAGGACCGTTTCGGCTTCGTCAAGGTTTTCCTGGGCGACATCGTGCGCCACGGTGACGTGCGGGTGGTACGGGAAGGGCAACATCCGCTCGAGTGGACCTGTTTGGAGTTTTTCGTGCAACTGCACGCACTCCTCGAAGCCTTCCTCTACGTTCACGAACACCACCGGCGAGATGGGGCGGAAAGAACCCGTGCCGGAAATGGTGATTTCGAAAGGTTCCTGGGTCCTTGCGACTTCCCTGACGTGCTCCCGGGTGGCGGCCCAGTCCTGGGTAGGTGTGGTGGTGATCAGGGTGATGTGGGCGGGAATGACCTCAGCCATCGGATCACCGAAGGAGGCCCTCCATTCCTGGAGTTCGCGGGCGATCTCAGGAGGGAACCCGAGGATTACGCCGACGCACATGGTGTCACCGGCACCGCAATCGGTGCCGGAAGCAGCAGGCTGGCGGGAGTCGTCCGGACCGGCACCCTGTCGGGTGCCGGTCTTGACGTTGAGCTGGCCAGCGGAGCACATGGACTTAGCGGACTCCCTGGTTTCCGTGGGAGGCATCGCCGCGGTAGGGCAGGAAACCAACCTTGGAGTAGACGTCCGCGAGCGTTGCGGCCGCAATTTCACGTGCCTTGTCCGCGCCGAGGGCGAGGAGCCGGTCGAGTTCTGCGGGGTCGGCCAGAAGTTCGTTGGCACGTTCCCGGATAGGTGCCAGGTGGCCGGAGACCAGTTCGGCCAGGTCAACCTTCAAATGGCCGTACATCTTTCCCTGATAGTCAGCCACGATCTTGTCCACCGGCGTGCCGCTGATGGCCGAGTAGATGGTCAGCAGGTTGGATACGCCTGGCTTATTCTCGCGGTCGTAGCGGATCTCGGTTTCGGTGTCCGTAACGGCTGACTTAATCCGCTTGGCCACAGTCTTTGGGTCATCCAGCAGGTTAATCAGGCCTGCTGGAGATTCCGCGGACTTGGACATCTTGGCGGTGGGGTTCTGGAGATCGTAAATCTTTGCCGATTCCTTCTGGATGAAGGCCTCAGGCACTTGGAAGGTCTCGCCGAACCGGCTGTTGAAGCGGTTGGCGAGGTCACGGCTCAATTCCACGTGCTGGCGCTGGTCTTCACCCACCGGCACACCGTGCGGCCGGTACAGCAGGATGTCGGCGGCCTGCAGGATGGGGTACGTGAACAGGCCAACGCTGGCGTGGTCCGAACCCTGCTTCTGCGCCTTGTCCTTGAACTGGGTCATGCGGGCGGCTTCGCCCATGCCAGTGATGCAGTTCAGGACCCACGCCAACTGGGCGTGCTCGGGAACCTGGGACTGGACGAAGAGGGTGCACTTGTCCACGTCCACGCCGCCGGCGATGTACTGCGCGGCCGTAACCCTGGTGCGCCGGGCGAGTTCCGCCGGATCCTGCGGCACCGTGATGGCGTGCAGGTCAGGAATGAAGTACACGGCGTCGTACTCGTCCTGCATCCGGACCCAGTTAACCAAGGCGCCGAGGTAGTTGCCCAGGTGCAGGGAGTCCGCGGAGGGTTGCATGCCGGACAGGACCCGGTGCTTGGCGCCAACGGCAAGCTTGGTGGACGTCACGGGCTTCGGTTCGATCGCAGCATCAGCCGCTGCGCCGGTTTCAGTCGTGGTGGAACTAGTCATGGAGCAATACCTTAGGAAGCTTAGAGCCGGTAGTCGACTACCAGCGGTGCATGGTCAGAGAAGCGGGTGTCCCACGAAGGCGCCCGGTCCACCACAGCCGAGAAAGCGGCTGCAGCGAGGTCCGGGGTGGCCAGGTGGTAGTCGATGCGCCAGCCCGTGTCAGTGTCAAAGGCCTTACCGCGCTGGGACCACCAGGTGTAGGGGCCGGCGACATTACCTGCCAGGCCCCTATGGACATCCCTCCATCCGATTTCTTCGCCGAGGAAACGGTCAAAGTACGCCCGCTCCTCCGGGAGGAAGCCGGCACGTTTGACGTTGCCCTTCCAGTTCTTGATGTCGAGCTCGGTGTGTCCGACGTTGAGGTCGCCAACCACCAAAGCATGGTCGCTGTGTTTCGCGAGCTCAGGCAGGCGGACGGTCATGGCGTCGAGGAAGCGGAACTTATCGTCCTGCTTGGGGGTTCCCACCTCTCCGGAGTGCACATAGGCACTGACAACGGTGAGGGTGGTGGGGTCACCGGCTGTGTTCCTGACGGTGTAGTCCGCTTCGACCCAGCGCCCGGACGTGTCGAAGTAGTCGTCGCCCACACCGACTCGGGTGGCAGTGGGTTCCTCGCGGGAAGCGATGGCCACACCGGCGCGGCCCTTGGCCTCAGCCTCGGTGTGGAGGATGTGCCAGCCTTCGCCGATCAGCTTCCTGACGATGTCGTCAGGGGCGCGCACTTCCTGCAGGCAGAGGATGTCTACCTCGCGTGGCTCCAGCCATTCCGCCATGCCGTTCTTGTAGGCAGCCCGGAGGCCATTGACGTTAACTGATGCGATGCGAAGGAAATCCTTCTTCAATGCCGTACTCACCCGGTCCACTCTAGTCGATGATGGTGCCGGCCACGGGCTCGTCCGAGCCACCTGAAGACTTGATCATGTCCCGCGCATTCGTGGCTGTAATGGCGATGGTTTCCAGCGCCCGGTTGATGGTGTCCTGGTTGGCCGTTGCGCCCTTGGCTCGTTCCTCGTCCACAACACGGACTTGCACCTGGACAATCTTGAAGGAGTGGTCCAGCTTGAGGTCGCGGACTTCGTCGACTTTGCTGCGCTCGGCAACTACGCGCGTGCCACCATTGTCAGCAGCGGACGACGACGGAGCGCGGCCGGCTGCGGCATTGAAGGCGTTCTGCGCTTCGGTCAGCTTGGCACCGGCCCGCCGAGCGGCCTTGCGGATGCTCAGCACCACAAACGTTGCGAGGGCAAGCCACCCGAAAGCAACCACGGCAACAACCCAGCCCACAACATCGTTCTGGTTGGCCGCAAAGATGACGGCTACCAGGAAAGCAATGATGACAACTGTCATCCCCAGGCCGCCGATGCGGAAGCCCTTGAACATGCCTTTACCGGCGGGGGACGTGGACGGGTGCGGATCACCGAGAGATTGCATGAACCCATTCTCTCAAATGCGGAAAGGTGCCCCGTCCTCTTCCACGGACGGCGAACATGCCCACACTAGGGTCCGCGCCTCTGCTGATTCCGGGTTTTGCCAGGCGACGTGGATTTGCGGTGCAGGAATCTCGCCGCCAGCAGCACCGGTTCAGGTTCCAGCTCACCTTCCATGACTTCGCAGAGTCGCTGGACCAGCGCGGCGGCTGCAGCAGGAATATCCACGTCGAGGGCGGAAATTGGGGGCTTATGCTGCCGTGAGTGCTCAGAGTCCGAGCCCGTGCACACCAGCAGGTCCCCCGGGATACGGACTCCACGTTCCTGCATTGCCTGGGCTGCGCCGCTGGCGTGCCTACCAGTTAAGCAAAAAACTGCGCCCGGCAGGCCCTCGTCCACAATCCTGGCGCCCACTTGCTGACCGCCTTCCACGCCGTCCCGTTCGGGTACGTGGTAGATCCGGGGCTCTTTACCGGTTTCCAAGCACCAAGCAACGTAGGCGGCCTCGCAATCGAAGTTCCAGGCGTTTCTATCCGTGCCGCCTACGTAGGCGATGGATCCAGCGCCCGCTGCTGCCAGGTGGTCCAAAACGACTCGTGTAGAAGCTGCGTCGTCGTGGGCGACCCAGTTCCGGAAGTCGGGGCGGCCCGGGTCGCGGTCCCAGGTCACATAGGGAATTCCACGCTTCTCCAGCAAAGCCACCACTGGGTCATCCAGATGCGGGGCGAAAACGATGTAACCGTCCAGGGACATGGAAAACGGGGGAAGCGGTCCACGGCTCAAGTCGGGGACGAGCATCAGGCCCAGATTCCGATTCAGTGTCTCGGCCGCGGCTGCTCCCGCGAGTTTCATGAAGACGTCCACGCCATTGGGACCGTAGTTGCCCAAGCTGTCCAAGGAGCGGAACACCAGGCCGATCGCATTCATCCTGGAACTTCGAAGCCCCCGTGCCATGGCGTCTGCAACGTAACCCATGTCCGAGGCAACGGCGCGGACCCGTTCCCTGGTGGCCTCGCTGATGTTGCCCTTGCCGTTGAGGGAGTGCGACACCGTGGTGATCGAAACTCCGGCTTTCCTCGCTACATCCCAGATCGTGGCGCCGTGTTGTAGTTCGCGGGCCATGCGCTCCCCTATTTTCGTCGCCTTGGGATCACGGGAGTCCCGACTTCCGAAATTAACAGTAAATCTTCGGAACCAGCTACACAAAAACGTTTTTCTTCCGTACTTTGAGCGTCACAAGTGATCCACCTCATCCAAGAGCCCCCCCCCCCCCCGCAATCAACCGGGGATGGCTCCCTTCAAGGAGAGCTATGCAGCTTCACCTCCATACATCCGCCGCGCACGATCCCCGCGAGCGCGGCCTCGACATCGGCCGCACCTGGGATGCACAAACACGCAACACCGCCAAGCTCTACTTTGACTTCTTCGCCACGCTTGGCATCGCCCCGCAGAAAGTCCGGGATATTGCGGAGCGGAGCCATGCAGCCCTCCATGCCTGGTGCCCGGCACTGGCCGGGGAAGCCGAGGGCTGGGCCGCCGGCGCCGGGCTAGAGACCTGGGAACTGAGCGTGGTCAACGCCCGCACTGAGATTCTTGCGGCGGCACCCAGGAAGGTCGGCTCCCATGAATGCTCGACGGCGGTCTACGCACCAGCCCGCGCTTCGGCGCCGGAAACCATTCAGACCTGGGACTGGCATGACCACCTCGCCCCCGAAGGACTCTTGCTTCAGCTGAGCCCATCCCCCGGTCGGACTACCAAGACGTTCACGGAGTTCGGGACGCTAGGCAAGATCGGTGTCAACAGTGAAGGCCTCGGCCTGCATTTCAATATCCTTGCCCACTCCCGGGATGATGACTCCGCTGGAGTTCCGGTCCACGCAATCGCCCGCCGCATCCTCGATGAGGCCTCGACCATCGACCAAGCCATCGCTATCGCGTCCTCAGCCAGGGTTAGTGCCTCTACGGTCTTCACGGTTTTCACAGCTACCGCCGACACCACCAGCACCCCGCGCCTGGCCGCCAGCATCGAGGTCTCTCCGGCCGGCACCGCCGTCGTGGATGCCGGAAGTGACGGTTGGCTTCTCCACACGAACCATTTCCTGGACCCCGTCCTCGCGGAACAAGACGCAATCGACGACGGCGCGTTGTCGCCGCAGCGTCTGGCCCACCTTGGGCGCGTGAGGACGGAGCTAACCGGACTGGGCATCGCTGACCGGGCCAAGCAGTTCTGCTCGTCCGAGGGAGCTTCCTCCGTGGTCTGTTTCCATCCCGACGCCTCGGCACCGCTACATGAGCAGTGGCAGACACTGCTGACCATCAGCGTCGATGCCGGTGACTGCTCCCTCGCCTACGCAGCTGCCAACCCTGCCGATGCCGCACGCGATGGCTTCCTGATCTTCTGACCCAGACCACCCCTGCAACCCCGCAACCCCCAAAAAACAACCACCGAAAGGCACTTCCTTGCCGCAATCCCTTCAGCCCAATGTTGCGCTGGAACCACAAGGTCCGTCGTCCAAGCGCTCCGTATCCGCCGCGCGTACTTTCTTCGTCTCCTGCTTTGGAACCGCACTGGAGTTTTATGACTTCACCATCTACGGCTTGGCTGCAGCCTTGGTATTTCCGCAGCTTTTCTTCCCCAATCTTGATCCACTGACCGGAACATTGGTGGCCTTCGCTTCCTTCGGCGCCGGCTTCCTGGCCCGGCCCTTGGGTGGAATCGTCCTGGGCCACTTCGGCGACCGCCTCGGCCGGCGCAAGATCCTGATCCTCACGCTCATCCTGATGGGTGGGAGCACCTTCCTGATCGGTTGCCTGCCCAGCGCAGATTCGATCGGCGCCGCAGCCCCCATGCTGCTCATCGCGTTGCGCCTTGTTCAAGGATTCTCTGCCGGCGGCGAATGGGGAGGCGCTGCCTTGTTGGGAATCGAGGCGGCACCGGCGGGTCGTCGAGGACTGTGGGGAAGCTTCACCAGCATGGGCATTGGGCTGGGTGTACTGATGGGTTCCGGGGTTTTCACGCTGACGGACGCCGTCTCGGGCGGCGAAGTGGCGAGCTTCGCTTGGCGGGTACCCTTCTGGATCGGCGGACTGTTGGTAGTGGCTGGCCTCATTGCCCGACTGACCCTGCCCCAGGACGAACGCCCTTCCGGCACCCGGACACCCCGGATTCCGCTTCTGGCGGTCCTCAAGTCGCACCCGCGCCAGATCCTGATGTCGATCGGCGTCAGCTACGGCTACAACACCTTCACTTACATCGCCACAGTGTTCCTCATGTCGTACGTGCTCCAGCGCGGCTATTCGGACAGTGAATCACTTCAGTTCCAGCTGTGGGGTGCACTGGCCAGCGTCGTCTCCGCGCCACTCGCCGCGATGCTTTCCGACAGGATCGGGCGTAAGCCGGTGATGATAGGTGGTTCGGTGATGCTCATCATCTACTTCCTGGCGTTCTTCCCGGCCATCGAGACACACACGGGTTGGCTTGCCCTCCTGATGTTCACGCTGGGCGGCGCGCTGAACACTGTTCCGCAGGGCCCCTTGCCGGCTTTTCTTGGCGAACAGTTCCCGTCGGCTTCCCGCTACTCAGCCATCTCGGCCAGCTACCAGATAGGTTCAGCCCTGGGTGGCGGCACCGCAGCTACTGTGGCCACGGCGTTGCTGATCGCCACGCACGGCGACCCGATCGGCGTCGTGATTTACACAGTGTCCGCGCTGGCAGTCATGGGACTGTGCTCCTGGGGCCTGCGCGACAACGCGAAACTGACCATGGCTGAGATCGAGACGGCCTAGAACCGGTGCGGGCTGCGCCGGCTGGTCCTACTTCAGGAACAGCTGGCGCAACCTTGCCGTGGTCAGCATGATCCCGAGCGCGATCATCACCAGGTAGTAGCCCACATGGATTGCGGTAGCCGGACTGAACGAGCCCACGCTGATCTGGCGCAAAAGTTCCACCCCGTGCCACAACGGCATTGCCTGGATGAACCACTGGATGACCTGCGGGTAGACGCTGAGCGGGTAGAACGTGGCGCTGAACAGGAACATGGGCAGCAGGAAGAAGTTGATCCAGTCCATCTGCTGGAAGGTCTTCATGAAGCTGGTGATGCCCATCCCGAAGCTCGCGAAACCGAACGCGATCAGCACCGAGGCAGGAATAACCAGAATGGCCCACCAACTGGTGAGCAGTCCCATCAACCCCATGACAGCGGTGAATCCCGTGGCGTACAGCAAACCCCGTAGGAGTGCCAGGAAGATCTCGCCGATCGCCACGTCCAGCGGGCCCAAGGATGTGTAGAGCATCCCTTGGTAGAGCTTGGCGAAGTTCATCTTGAAGAAGACGTTCCACGTGGAATCGTAAATTGCTCCGTTCATGGCCGAGACCGCCAGGAGTGCCGGCGCAATGTACGCCGCATAGCTGATTTCCTCGCCGCCTGGACCCTGGACCGTGCCCACGATGGAGCCCATGCCCACGCCCATGGCCAGCAGGAACAGCACTGGCTCGAAGAACCCGGACACCATCACCAGCCACGTGCTGCTTTTGGCAGCCATTAGCCCACGGCCCACCACTGCCTTGGCGTTGCGGGAGTACAGGGAGCCGAACTTGCGCTCACGGGCAAGATCCGTGGCGCTGTGGCCACCTGTCAGGACACTCATGAGCCCATCCTTTTCACGAACTGGCGGCGGACAAGTATCCAGCCAACGGTGGCGGTCGCCAGCAGGAACATTACGTGGGTGATGATCAGCAACGGGTTTTGGTCCATCCCGTAGGTGAAGACCCTGCTCAACTCAGTTCCATGCCACACCGGTGATATCCAACCGATCCAACGAACGGCGATCGGCAGGGAATCCAGCGGGAAGAACGTCCCGGAAAACAGGAAAAGCGGCATGACGATGAAGCGCTGCACCAGCGCGAACTGCCCTTTGTCCTGTTTGATGCTGGCGGCATAGGCCATCAGCGGCAAGCCGAAGGAGAGCGCCGCAACCGTGGCCACGATGGCCGAAACCCAGCCCCATGGGCTCGGCGACGCACCAAACATAGCCACCACCACGAAATAAACTACCGACTGCAACAGGAAGCGCAGGGAACTGGCCATGATGTGGCCACTGGCGATCTGCTCCGGAATCAGGGGCGAGGCATGGGGACCATTGAACACGCGACGCCATTTGAAGCCGTCCATGATGGGGTACGAAAATTCCCCCGACGCCGTCATCACCGCGGCGGAGACCAACAACGCCGGAGCCACGAACTCCAAATAGCTGACACCTCCGAATGCGGCCTCGCTGTTGGCATCCACCAAGCTGGCGAGCCCTACACCCATGGCAAAGAGATACGCCACGGGCTGCCCCACGCTGTACAGGATCACGGACCAGCCATAGTTCCGCATGACGCGGAGCACTTGCTCGGCGTAGAAGAAGGAACCCCAGCGTCGCGCCCTGGCAGCCGAAACCTCAGGTGAGTGGGCCCGCAACGGCTGCTCCGCCGTCGTGCTTGGTGTGTTCACGGACTCAGTCAACGAGGCTCCTACCGGTAAGCCTGAGGAAGACGTCTTCCAGGGACGAGCGACGCACCAACGAGGTCATGGGGTGCAGCCCGCGGGCAGTGACCTGCTCCAGCGCGGCCTCACCGTCGTGCGCGTAGATGAGCACACGGTCCGGCAGTGTCTCCAACCGCTCACCAATGCCTTGAAGCTCGACGCCGATGGTCGCGTTCCGCTCGGACCCGAACCTGAGCTCCAGTACTTCGCGCGATGAGTGCTCGCGAATCAGGGCGGCAGGCGATCCTTCGGCCATGATCCTGCCCTTGTCCACCACGATCAGGCGGTCGCAAAGTTGCTCAGCCTCGTCCATGTAGTGGGTGGTGAGGATGAGGGTGACGCCGCTTTCCTTGAGCCTGAACAGGCGGTCCCAGAGAATGTGGCGCGCTTGGGGATCCAGGCCGGTGGTGGGTTCGTCGAGGAGAAGAATGCGGGGCTCGTTAATAAGCGACCGGGCGATGGTGAGCCGACGCTTCATGCCACCGGAAAGTGCGTCCACCTTGGAATTGGCCTTGTCCGTTAGCTGCGCGAATTCCAGCAGCTCGTCGGCTTTCGGACGCAGATAGCTCAAGGGCAGGCCGAAATAGCGCCCATAGACGATCAGGTTCTCGCGAACCTTGAGCTCTTCATCCAAGTTGTCCTGCTGTGGGACCACACCCAGATGCGCCCGGACCTCCGGACCGTGCGACTCAGGATCCAAGCCCATAATGCTCAGCGTGCCCGAAGTGCGTTGGGAGACGCCGCCGATCATTTTCATGGTGGTGGACTTACCGGCACCGTTGGGGCCCAGCAGCCCGAAGGACTCCCCCGCCGGTACGTCGAAGGAGATGTTGTCCACGGCGGTGAGATCACCATAGGCCTTGGTGAGGTTCCGCGCGCTGATGACGGATGCTGGGTTCATGTCGAAGCCGGATTGCGACGATTCGGACTGTGTTGGTGACGGTGTCGGAGAGCGGATTGCTTCATTGTGCACCCTCAGCAGACTAGTAGCGCCCACTGACATGTGAAAGGGCTCTTGCAGATAATCTTGCAAGAGCCCCTCAGTTTGTTCGGAGGAGTACGCGGGCCATTTCGGGGGTTCCCTGCGGAAGATGCCGTGCGCCCGGCATCTTCGGCAGCTTAGCCCCGTAATGGGCCTTGCTGTGAGTCGCAGAACCTAGGCGATGCCTGCCTGGCGCTCCGCACTCTCCACGACGTTCGCGAGCAGCATGGCACGGGTCATCGGCCCCACGCCGCCCGGGTTCGGGGACAGCCAAGCGGCGACGTCGGCAGCTGCCGGGTCAACATCTCCGGTAACAACAGCCTTACCGTTGCCGTCGTCCACACGGCTGACGCCGACGTCGAGCACAATGGCGCCCGGCTTGAGGTCTTCAGCCTTGATCATGTGCGGCACACCGGCCGCGGCAATCACGACGTCGGCCTGCTTGAGTTCCGCGGGCAAGTCCACTGTTCCGGTGTGGGCGAGGATGACCGTGGCGTTGACTTCCTTGCGGGTCAACAGGAGGCCAATGGGGCGGCCGATGGTCACGCCGCGTCCAACCACCAGGACACGCTTACCCTTGAGTTCAATGTTGTGACGGCGGAGCAACTCCACACAGCCCTTAGGCGTGCAGGGAAGCGGGGACTTCATCTCGCCGTTGACGTTGGCCACCAGACGGCCAAGGTTCATGGGGTGCAGACCGTCGGCGTCCTTGTCCGGGTCCATGGCTTCCAGGATGGTGTCCTGGTCGATGTGCTTGGGCAGCGGAAGCTGGACGATGTAGCCGGTGCACTCCGGGTTGTGGTTGAGCTCGCGAACAACTTCCAGGAGGTCTTCCTGTGAGATGTCTTCGGGGAGGTCGCGGCGGATGGACTGGATACCAACCTCGGCGCAGTCCTTGTGCTTGCCGCCGACGTACCAGGTGCTGCCGGGGTCGGAACCCACCAAGATGGTGCCCAGGCCGGGGACGATTCCCTTAGCGGCCAGGACGGAAACGCGAGTGGTCAGTTCTGCCTTGATGGCTGCGGCGGTGGCCTTGCCGTCAAGGATCTGTGCGGTGGACTGTGTCATTCCATCTGCTCTTTCTGGTGGGTGACCTGTGTGAGAAAGCCTTTGAGGAGGCCCATGCCAACGGGACCCGCCGCCGTAGGTGTGGCGGCGGGTCCCGTCAGCTCCGGTTCAATGCCCGGGTGTTGCTCTATTTATCCGCGTAAACGCGGATTTACCACTGCTCGTGCTGCGGGTACAGCGGGAAGTCAGCGGCCAGTTTGTCGACGCGGGCCTGGAGCGACTCGACGTCGGCCGAGGTACCGGCCTTGAGCGCGGCGGCGATGATCTCGGCAACCTCGGTGAACTCGGCAGCACCGAATCCGCGGGTGGCCAAGGCAGGGGTACCAATGCGGAGGCCGGAGGTGACCATCGGCGGGCGGGGGTCGAACGGAACAGAGTTGCGGTTCACGGTGATGCCCACGGAGTGCAGGAGGTCCTCGGCCTGCTGGCCATCCAGCTGCGAGTTGCGCAGGTCAACCAGGACCAAGTGAACGTCGGTGCCACCGGTGAGGACGGAGACGCCGGCTTCGGCAACATCGGCCTGGTTCAGGCGGTCAGCGATGATCTTGGCACCTTCGAGGACACGCTCCTGGCGCTCCTTGAACTCTTCGCCGCCGGCGATCTTGAACGCAACAGCCTTGGCCGCGATCACGTGCATGAGCGGCCCGCCCTGCTGGCCCGGGAAGACGCTGGAGTTGAGCTTCTTGGCCCACTCCTGCTTGCCAAGGATCACACCGGAACGGGGACCCGCGAGGGTCTTGTGAACCGTGGAGGTGACGACGTCGGAGTAAGGAACCGGGCTCGGGTGCAGGCCCGCTGCAACCAGGCCGGCAAAGTGCGCCATGTCCGTCCAGAGGAGGGCGCCAACTTCGTCCGCGATGGAGCGGAAGGCAGCGAAGTCGAGGTGGCGGGGGTACGCGGACCAGCCGGCGATGATGACCTGCGGCTTCTCGGCGATGGCCTGCTCGCGGAGCTTGTCCATGTCGATGCGGAAGTTGTCTTCTTCAACCTGGTAGGCAGCTACGTTGTAGAGCTTGCCGGAGAAGTTGAGCTTCATGCCGTGGGTCAGGTGGCCACCGTGTGCCAGCGAGAGGCCCAGGATCTTGTCGCCCGGGGTGATCATGGCGGAGAGCGCTGCAGCGTTTGCCTGGGCACCGGAGTGCGGCTGGACGTTGGCGTACTCGGCGCCGAAGAGTTCCTTGACGCGGTCAATCGCAAGCTGCTCGGCGACGTCGACGTATTCACAACCGCCGTAGTAGCGGCGGCCCGGGTAGCCCTCGGCGTACTTGTTGGTCAGGACGGAGCCCTGAGCTTCCATGACGGCGCGGGGGGCGAAGTTTTCGGACGCAATCATTTCCAGGGTGCCGCGCTGGCGGCCGAGTTCCTGGTTAAGGACTGCTGCGATCTCGGGATCGAGATCGGCAAGCGACTGGTTGCTGACAGACGCGGAAGTGGTTGTGGTAGTCACGGAAATCTCCTGGCTAGGCAACGGGTGGTGCTACAGGTCAGGCTACCGGCAGCAGCATTCCCGCGTCCCCTTTTTGACGGAGGGATCGGTCACGTGCGTGCAGCGGTAAGACATGACCCTCGGCCCAGGCGTACGATCCGTGGTCTTCATGATTGCCGCTCCCTGGTGGTAGTCCACCCAACGCCAGTTGCGACCCATTAACAGTACAACAAGGCAGCACAGGTAGGCTTGATCGTGTGACTGAATCCACCGCTTTCGTAGTAACACTTTCCTGCCCCGACCGCCCCGGCATCGTCCACGCGGTAGCCGGAGCCCTGCTTGATGCCGGCTGCAACATCGCCGATTCCCAGCAGTACGGAAGCCCCAGCACAGGCAACTTCTTCATGCGCGTGGAGGCATCGACGTCGTCCTCCCAGGCCGAACTGGCCACGGCCTTGCGGCCGGTAGCTGAATCGTTCGGCATGACCTGGCAAATCAACCCCGTGGGCGAAAAGGTCCGCACCATCATCCTGTGCTCCAAGGATGCGCACTGCCTCAACGACCTTTTGTTCCAGCAGCGCACGGGCACTTTGCCCATTGAGATTCCGGCGATTGTGTCCAACCACCGGGATCTTGAGTCGTTGGCGGAGTTCTACGGCATCCCGTTCCACCACATCCCGGTCACGCCGGAGACCAAGCCGCAGGCCGAGGCGCAGTTGCTGAAGCTGATTGCCGAGCACGACGTGGAACTCACTGTCCTGGCCCGTTACATGCAGGTTCTCTCCAACGATCTGTGCACGGAGTTGAACGGCAAGGCCATCAACATCCACCACTCGTTCCTCCCCTCGTTCAAGGGTGCCAAGCCTTACCACCAGGCCCACGCCCGTGGTGTGAAGATCATCGGCGCCACCGCCCACTACGTGACGGCGGACCTCGACGAGGGTCCGATCATCGAGCAGGAAGTCATCCGCGTTGATCACGCGCGCACGGCTGCCCAGTTCGTCCAGATGGGCCGCGACGTCGAAGGCCGCACGTTGGCTCAGGCGGTCCAGTGGCACGCCGAACACCGTGTGCTCCTGGACGGCACCCGCACCGTGGTGTTCAACTAACGCCACTCCTATGCTGGGGGTATGCGGGGCATCCCTGACGCCGACCACGACGCTGACCTGGCTGTCTTTTACGACCGCCAAGCACCGGTACGGAACACCCGCGCGCTGACGCCACACCGGGTTGAATGCCGGGAGTGGTTCATCCGGCTGTTGAAGTCCGAACATCGTCATTCGTTGTTCGAACTGGGTTGTGGCACTGGGGTTGAGGGCGTGGAATTCGTGCGCGCGGGCTTGCACTATACCGGCGTGGACCTGTCCTCGGAGAGCGTTCACTTGGCGCGCTCGGCCGGGCTTGATGCCACTGTTGCCAGCGGCCGCAGCCTGCCGTTTCCGGATGCCGTTTTTTCAGCTGCCTGGACTATGAGCACTCTTCTGCATGTTCCCAACAGCGGAATTCACGACGTCGTCCGCGAACTTGTGCGGGTCACCGCACCTGGTGCGCCAATCGCCGTCGGGCTGTGGTCAGGTGAGGATTGTGAAGTCCTGAACCCGGAAGACCTCGAGGAACCGCGGCGGTTCTTCAGCCGTCGCAGCGACGAAACCGTGCAGCGCATTTTTGGCGAACACGGCGCGGTGGAACACTTCCGGACGTGGCCGGAGGGCGTGGGGGTAGAGTCCGGGCCAGGCGCAGGAAACTGGTCCCAGCACTATCAATTCCTGGTCCTCCGCACCCCTGCACCCAACTGAGTCGCAATTGAGCGCGTTTTGAGCGCTCAAAACGCGCTCTGCTGCGACCTACTTGGGAACTAAGCTGGCTCCATGGCTCCCTCTTACACTTTCGCCGGGGACACCCCGGCCATCCATGAAACCGCCTTCGTGGCGCCCACGGCTTCCATTATTGGCAAGGCCGCGTTGGCCGAGGACTCGAGCGCTTTCTACGGCGTCTCCGTCCGCGCCGATACAGCGGCCATCAGCGTCGGCGCAGGGTCCAACCTCCAGGACAACGTAGTCCTCCACGCCGACCCCGGCTTCCCCTGCACGGTAGGCGAGCGCGTCTCCGTGGGGCACAGCGCCGTGGTCCATGGCTGCACTGTGGAGGACGACTGCCTCATCGGTATGAGCGCCACCATCCTCAACGGCGCGGTGATCGGCACTGGCTCGCTCATCGCCGCCGGCGCCGTGGTGCTGGAAGGTACTGTCATTCCCCCGCGCTCTTTGGTTGCCGGTGTGCCGGCGAAGGTCCGCCGTGAACTCACCGACGAAGAGTTCGAGGGCGTGAAACACAACGCCGCGCATTACAAGGAACTCGCTGCGGCGCACCGGGAAATGCACGCCTAAACGCCGAATGCGAGGCCCGCTTTTCTCCCTAACCTGAGGGTTTAGGGCGCAGAGCGGGCCTCGCAACGTAAGGAGACTAGTCCAGTGAGATCGGGCCGAGCTCGTCCAGCAGGTCACCCGGTCCGGGGTTTCCGGCAGCCGACGTACCACCCAGGTGGTTCACCACACCCCACACGGCATTCAGGCCCGTAGTCACGGCACCCTCAGCCCAGCCGGCGGTGAAGGACACGTCGTCGCCCGCGAGGAAGATGCCGCGCTGGTGCGCCGGCAACTGATCCTGCTTGAAGTGGGTGAACAAGCGCTGCTGGTACCGGTAGTGGCCGGGCAGGTTGGCTTTGAATGCGCCCATGAAGTTGGGGTCAGCTTCCCAGGACACCGTGATCGGCTGCCCCACAATGTGGCTCGCAATGTCCACGCCCGGGTAGATCTGTTCCAAGGAGTGCAGCATGAGCTTCACGCGCTCCTCTGCAGTCAGGGCCAGCCATTTCAGGGCGTCGTCGTTCCATGTGTAGGACAGGAGCATGACAGCGGGCTTGTCCGGACCGTCGTCGAGCAGGTAAGTGGCCCGGTTGAGGCGGTCGGTGAGCGTCATGGACAGGACCTCGCGGCCGGTCTCAGGATCGATGTCCTTCCAGAACGGACGGTCCACCATCACGAAGGTCTTTGAGGACTGCATGTAATGCGAGCGCTCGATCGCGGTCCACAGCTCGGCCGGGAACAGCGCTTCCTCCGTGTGGATGCGCGTAGACAGCAGCCAGGACTGGCAGGTGGTCACCACGGCCTGGTAGGTGGCTTCGCGTCCCCAGTTCTCGCGGACCAGGAGGTCGCCGCTCTCTACCCGGCGGATGTTGTCCACGGCTCCACGAGGCGAGCCGGAGTGCAGCGACGCCAGTGAGGTGCCCTCCGGCCAGTACTTAATGCCCGACGGCGCGTGGTTCCAGAGTGCCTCGGGGAGCCGTTGCGCTCCTCCCGCAATGGAGCGGTGCTGGTCGTCAGCGTCGGTGTAGACCACGCGGAGGATTTCGAGGATGGAGTTGGGGAAGTCAGTGTCCCAACCGCCAGTACCGAAGCCCACCTGGCCGAATGCCTCGCGGTGCGCAAAGCCGGCCTCTTTGAAGGACTTGCTGGCGGCGATGAAGCCGTAGAACGTTTGCTCGTCCAGTTCCGGGAGGAGCGCGTTCCAGAGTTCCTTGATTCGCTTGGTGTCGCGGGCCTTGATGGCTTCCTGCATCTCAGCGAAGGCGGCGCCGTCGTTGACGGCTGCTTTCCAGGCGTCGGCCACTTCCAGGAAGAACTCCGGCAGCTCGTCAGCCGTGGTGGCATAGTGCTTTTTGCCCGCAAGCTCGATCACTGTGGAAGAAGTTGCCGGCGCCATGGGGTTGGGGAAATCATTGGTGTCCAGGCCAAGCAAGTCCACGTAGTGGTAGAAGGCCTTGCCGGAGACAGGGAAGCGCATGCCGCCAAGGTCAGCCACGACGCCGGGAGCTGATGGGAAGCTCGCGGTGCGGAGGCGTCCACCAATCTGGTCGGCTTCATAGATGACCGGCTTGAGACCAAGCTTCATCAGCTCATAGGCCGTGACCAGGCCGGACAGGCCGGCGCCGATGATGGCTACTTCAGTGCCGTAGAGCTCTTCCGGGATTGAGCCGAGCCCATCGGGGTGCGCCAAGTAGTGGTCGTAGCTGAACGGGAAGTCCGGGTTCAGCATGGTGATAGGTGCTCCAGGGGCCGCGTCAGGCGCGCCTGGTTCCTCGACGAGAGGGAGTTCTGTGGCGATGGTCATGAGTTTGCTGCTTTCACAGATTCCGGGCTCACGGCCCTGGTGGTTAGTTCACGGTAGTCCTGCTCGCTGAGCGCGGCTACCTTTGAGTTCCGGCGTCCATAGCCGAAGTAGATGGCGACGCCCACCAGCATCCAGATACCGAAGGTGATCCAGGTGTCGGCGCCCAGGTTGAGCATCAAGTACGCGCACATCAGGGTGCCCAGGATCGGCGTGATCGGGTACAGCGGGACCCGGAAGCTGCGCTCCAGGTCGGGCCGGTTGCGTCGCAGGTAGATGACGGCCACGTTGACCAGCGCGAACGCGAAGAGCGTACCTATGCTGGTGGCGTCCGCCAAAGCTCCCAGCGGGACCAAGCCTGCGGTGAGGGCGACGGCGGTACCGATGATCAGCGTGCCAGCCACCGGAGTGCCGGTGCGGCGGGAAACGCGGCCGAAGATTTTGGGAACCATGCCGTCGCGGGACATGGAGAGCATGATGCGTGTTTGGCCGTAGAGCACGGTCAGAACGATGCTTGCGATGGCCAGTACAGCACCCACCGAGAAGACCAGGGCGATCCATGGCTGGCCGGTGATCTCGTGCAGGATCTGTACCAGTGCAGCTTCCGTGCCGTCGAACCAACCCCACGGGCGGGCGCCGATGGCTGCAACGGCAACCAGGACGTAGATGGTGGTGACGATGACCATGGAGAGCATGATGGCCCGGGGAAGGTCGCGCTTGGGGTTCCTGGCTTCCTCGCCGGCGGTGGAAGCGGCGTCGAAGCCGATGTAGGAGAAGAAAACGCTGGATGCGGCGGCCGAAACACCGGCGGCGCCCATGGGCAGCAGCGGCTCGAAGTTTCCGGCGTTGAATGCGGTGAAGGCTACTGCGCAGAAGAAGATCAGGATGCCTACTTTGATCACGACGATCGCCGTGTTGATCCAGGCACTCTCGCGGGCACCCCGGACCAGCAGGAGCATAGCCAGGATAACGATCACCATAGCGGGCACGTTCACCAGCCCGCCGTCCCCCGGCGGCTGGCTCATGGCATCCGGCAGGAACTGGCCAAATGCGGCGAGTGTCTCATTTACGTACTGGCCGGCGCCCACAGCAACGGCTGCCACGGAGACCGCGTACTCAAGCACCAGGCACCAGCCACAAATCCAGGCCATGCCCTCGCCCATGGTGGCGTAGGAGTAGGAATAGCTGGAGCCTGCCACCGGGACGAGCCCGGCCATCTCGGCATAGGACACTGCTGAAAGCAGCGCGGCGAGGCCGGCAATGACGAAGGAGATCCAAATGGCCGGACCGGCCAGCGGCACGGATTCGCCGAGGATCACCAGGATGCCGGTGCCAAGCGTAGCTCCGACGCTGATCATGGTGAGTTGGAAGACGCCAAAGCTGCGGACCAGCGGCGTTCCGCCTTCGCCGCTTCCCGCTTCGCTGACCATTTGGCCAATTGGCTTACGGCGCAGGAGTTGCGCGCCGAGGCTCGGCCTGGCGACGCTTGCCGCGGCCGGGTTTTTGGTGTTCACAGGCACAGTCACCCTTGACGTCCCTTCAAAGTAGTTTCGATTTCCCCTCCACAAGACTGGCATGTGAGCCACCTCTCACCGCGGTGCAAAATGACCTATAGTGTTCAACCATGAGACGTAATGCACACTATCAAGAGGCTGCCGCTGCAGCCCTTTCCGGGCAGGTCAACGTGGACCTGTCCGCTATTTCAGACAATGTCAAAGCCCTGAAAAAGCGCACCGAGGCGCCGCACTTCATGGCTGTAGTCGAGGGGAACGCCTACGGCCACGGCTTGGTGGAAATCGCTCGCACAGCGGTGGAAGCTGGTGCAGATTGGCTTGGCACGGCACAGCTCAGCGAAGCAATCGCACTCCGCCAAGCAGACATCACGGTTCCTATCCTCTCGTGGTTGTATCTGGCATCCCAGACAAGTGCCACCATCCTCGAGGCACTGGAAAACGACATTGATGTTTCCCTCGGAAGTGTCAGCCAGCTGGAGGTGCTGGCAGGTATCGCCGAACGCCTTGGCCGTCCCGCCGTCGTGCATTTGGAACTGGACAGCGGCCTCAGCCGAGGTGGCGCACGCAAGGAAGACTGGGCCGAACTGGTGGCGCAGGCGCGGCTAGCTGAACTCGACGGGACCTTGCGGGTCCGAGGCCTCTGGACCCATCTGGCCTGGGCCGATGTCCCGGCCCACCCCGGTAACGTTACCGCCGTCGCGGAGTTCGAAGACGCAGTCCGCCAAGCGCGCGAGGCGGGACTGGCCCCGGAACTCAGGCATGTTTCCAGTTCGGCAAACATCCTGGACCGACCCGAATTCCACTTCGACATGGTTCGAGCAGGGCTGGCCATCTACGGGCTCGCCCCGGCCGATCACCTGAACCCGGCCGACTTTGGATTGCGTCCGGCCCTCAGCGTGACTGCTCCCTTGGTCATGGTCAAAAAGGTCCCCGCGGGGACAGGCGTCAGCTACGAACACCAAGCCATCACGTACGAACCGCGCTACCTCGGGCTCATCCCGCTCGGTTACGCGGACGGTATTCCCAAGGGCATCAGCGGCCGTTCCGTTGTGAACGTGGCCGGACGCACGGTACCGGTGATCGGCAAGGTCTGCATGGACCAGTTCATGGTGGACCTCGGACCGGACGCTTCCGGAATAGACGTCGGGGACACCGCGGTACTGTTCGGTGACCCTGCCTGCGGGGCGGCGAGCGCCGACGACTGGGGCGCTGCGATCGGAAGCCACGGCGACGAGATTATCAACAGGATCGCCCCGCGCCTGCCGCGCGCCTACGCAAGCGGCGCCAACCAGGATACCGCTTACGAGTGCCCCGACTACCAGGAGCCGGCCGCCGCCGGGCAGGGCAATGTCGCCTGAACCCGCCACTGCCCGCCTGAGTTTCGTCACGCTCGAACAGTTCCTGGAGCAGCTGCCCCCGGAGTTGAAAATGCTTCACGACGGCGGCAGCGGCGCCTCGCTGCTGCGGTGGGTGGAACCCAGTGAGCTCGAAGACCCCACCCCGTACCTGCCGGAGGGTGAGTTCCTCCTCACCGCCGGGCTGCCTTTCCTCGGGAAGGGCGGCTCGGCGGCCAAGGTGGATGCCTACGTCAGGCGGCTCGTGGGTGCCAAAGTTGCCGCCCTCGGTTTCGGCATCAGGCCTTATTTCGATGCCGTCCCCGACGTCCTGCTTGACGCTTGCCGGAAACATAACCTCACCTTGTTCGAGGTTCCGGAGTCTGTGCCGTTCGCGGCGATCGGCTTGGAGTTCTCCCAGCTCCTGGAGACTGACAACGCGAGGGTCTTCAGGCAACTGGCCGAGACCAACCGCCAACTCATGAGGGCGGTCCTGTCCCCCCGGCCGGAACATGAACTGTTGGCCGCCTTGGTGCAGAGAGTGCCCGTGTGGGCTGTTCTGGTGGGCGCTGATGGACGGGTCCGGGCGCGAGGCCACAATACCGCCGGACTCAATGCCGGCGGCAGCAACGGCGTCGAGCATTCCTTGTTGGCACCGCTGCTGGAACGGTTGCTGTCCGGCAGCGGTCCGCGTGTAGAGATGGATAGTTTCGACCAGCCGGGTTCGGCGCTGGTGTTCGGGCACCCGTTGCGCAGCACCAAGGACGCCAACCTCGGCGCTTTAATCCTCGGTTCGGATGCGCCGCTGACTCCTGCGCAGAACAACGTGGTGCAGTCGGCCGTTGGCTTGCTTGAGTTGTTGGTGAGGCAGCGGACCAGTGGCTCGTTGGCACCGAGCCAGCTGGCGACGGCTGTTTTGTTGCACCCGGATTCGCTGTCCTCCGGCGGCACCAAACACGTCAACGGGCTCAAGGACCTGCTGGCGCAGAGCTTATCCTCCACTCGTTCGGCACAGATGCGGGTGGTGCAGGGCATCAGGGTGGACGGTGCGGCAGACGACGGTCCGGTGCGGGAACTACTGCAATGGCGGAGGCTGTTCGATACCAAACTTGTGGAAATTACCGAGTACGGTTTCGCGGCCATTACGCGCTTAAGGGTGGACGACTCTTTGCTGGCAGACGTGGAGAAGCTGGGTTGGCGGCTGGTCATCGGGGAACCGACCGAGCGCCTTGGACTCCAAGCGGCTTACCAACGTGCAAGCTCCCTGCGCAGCCGCGTTCTTTCAACCGGGAAGAGTGCCCGCGTAGACGAGGTCACTTGGTCTGTCACAGGACTGCTGGGCCGCGAAGCCGGGACCATGCTGGCCGAACGACTGCTTGCACCCGTGCTCACGCTTGAATCCGACCGCCGGGACCCGCTTCTTGCTGTACTGCGCGGTTGGCTAAGCGAGAACGGCAGTTGGGACGGTTCAGCCAAGCTGCTGGGGCTGCACCGCAACAGCGTGCGGCGACAGATCGGTGTTCTCGGCGAGCTGTTGGACATGGACCTCAACCAGGCGCAGGTTCGGGCCGAGTTGTGGTTTGCGTTGCAGTACGTGGATGAGCTGGTGGCTGGTCTTTCCACTGAGGGGACGGGCGACTAGGCGCGGTTGTCCCACTCCTCGTAGAGTTCCGGCCGGCGTTCGCGCAGGTACGGGACTTCTTCGCGTGCCGCCTTCACTGACTCCGTGCCGATCTCCGCGAACAACAAAGTGGCGGACTCCCCCGCAGCGGCAAGCAATGACCCGTCCGGTCCGGCAACAACACTTCCGCCCAGGAAGTTGTAGATGTCCTCGTGCCCACTGTGGTTGGCGTAGGCCACGTTGAGTTGGCTCTCCAATGCGCGGGCACGGATCAGGACCTGGGGCACGTTGTCGAAACCGGCGGACAGGGCTGTCGGCACCAGCAGGAGTTCAGCACCGCGTGTGGCCGCTGCCCGCACGGATTCCGGGAACTCGACGTCGTAGCAAATCACCATCGATGTGCGGATTCCGTTGAAGTCCACGACGGCGGGAGGTTCTTGGGCGCCGACGAACGCTTTGTGCTCCTCCGGACCGAAGAGGTGCACCTTGGCGTAATTGAGGACCTCGTTACCCTTGGCGTCCAGGAGGGTGGCGGTGATGTGCCAGGTCCCTTCGTTGCCAGCGGCCGGCGCCGGGAGGCTGTAGACCAAGCCAATGCCGTTGGTACGGGCAATCCCTGCCAGCCCATCCCGAATGCCGGGAAGCGTTGACGCGTCCAGCTCAGCGTGGAGACGCAAGGGCGCGTAACCAACGGGGAACAGCTCTGGTGTAAGGAGCAACCCGGCCCCGGCTTGGGCGGCGCGCTGCGCAGCGTCGTCGATTGTGCGCAGGTTCGCCTCAACGTCCATGACGGAAGCGTTTGCCTGCAGGACTGAGAGCAGCATCATTACCACCTTGGTTTCTTCTGTTCCCGATGCCCCGTACACGGGCCCGGGACGTTTCTTGCTTCCAGCGTAGGCGCGGGACTCACTCAGCGGGTGAGGCAATTGGACCCGCACGCCGTGGAATCGGGACGCAATGCACGCGGCTCCCCTGTTGCGGGGCCCGCCCTGCAGGTAAACACCCGTTCATAGTGCGCATAGTGGGCCTCACAAGGGGTACGTATCCCATGTTCTCGCGTTGGAGTATGTCGGGCAGGGTTGACTTGCTGTGTTCACTTCTTGACTACAAGGTTGCTTGTGGGGCAATCTTCTTGTCATGCCCGCTACGCAGCGCTCAACGAAGAGCCATCCAAGAAAACCCGGCTCGCAGTCCGCGCTGCGACACCTGAATCAGCAACGCATTATCGAGTGCTTGCTGAGCGGGCCGTCCACACAAGCGGAGCTTTCACGGCAGACCGGTCTTTCCACGGCCACCATCTCCAACATCGTGAAAATCATGCAGGACGCCGGGCTGGTTTCCACCGAGCCGACCACAAGCTCGGGGCGCCGGGCAACCAACGTGAGACTCAACAGCAACGGTGCAGTCGCCGTCGGAATTGACTTCGGGCGCCGGCACCTGAGGGTGGTGTTGGCATCGCTGGGGTACCACGTGATTGCCGAGGATTACATGGAACTACCACTGGGCCACCAGGCCGAAGAGGGCATCGCGGCGGCAGTCCCACTCCTTGACAAACTACTGCGTGAAAATGGCATAGACCGCACCGCGGTGGTGGGAGCAGGTGCCGGCATTCCGGGGCCCATCGACCGCCGCACAGGTACGGTTGCCCAGGGCGCCATCCTCCCCGAATGGGTGGGCATCGACATCCTTCATCGCTTGGAGGAAGCGCTCAACTGCCCCGTCTTTGTTGATAACGACGCCAATCTTGGTGCGTTGTCGGAAGTGACATGGGGCCCGCATAGCGGAGTCTCAAACCTCATGTTCCTCAAGATCGGCTCGGGCATCGGCGCCGGCCTGATCCTTAACGGACTGCCCTATTACGGGAACGTAGGCATCACCGGAGAAATCGGCCATGCCACCATTCACGAACACGGATTGGTGTGCCGCTGCGGCAACCGCGGATGCCTGGAAACCATTGCCTCAACCACCACCATGATCGAGCTCCTGGGTCGCGGGCAGGAGAAGCTCCTGACCCCGCAGGACATCGTCCGCAATTGTTTGGCCGGAGACTCCGCAACCCAACGTGTGGTGGACGATGCCGGCCTGGCAGTGGGCCGCGCCTTGGGCAATGTCTCCAACCTGATAAACCCTGAAGTGATCGTTGTCGGTGGACCCTTGGCGGGCCTGGGCGACCTCCTCCTGGACCCCATCCGCCGCGGCCTTGTCCGGCATGCGGTACCCGTGGTGGGAGAGACAACCCACCTCGCGATGTCGTCCCTCGGAGCACGGGCAGAGGCCTTGGGAGCCGCCGCTTTGGTGTTCCAACACGCAGGCATTACCGGTAGGTAACGAAATCGTTAGCTGGATCATGCGTTCAAGTCTTGACGACAAGATGGGTGATCCAGTTTACTTTTTGATCAGACAGCCTCGCCATTGCGGGGCCGACAACGAAGTCATGCATTGGAGGCGTAAGGGCTGATGACAACCCTCGACACGCAAGGTGAACCCATCCTTTTGGAGATGCGTTCCATCACCAAGGAATTCCCTGGGGTGAAGGCCTTGTCGAATGTGAGCCTGCGCGTGATGGCCGGCGAAATCCACGCCATCTGTGGCGAAAACGGTGCCGGCAAATCCACGCTCATGAAAGTTCTATCCGGCGTTTACGGGTACGGAAGCTACACGGGCGACATCGTGTACCAGGCGGAAACGCAGCAATTCAAGGACATCCGCGCAAGCGAAGCGGCCGGCATCGTGATCATCCACCAGGAGCTGGCACTGATCCCGGAACTGTCCATCATGGAGAACATCTTCCTGGGTAACGAACCCACCAAGTGGGGAGTGATCGACTGGGCAGAAGCCCGGAAGCGTTCCCTCGAGCTGCTGGCCCGTGTCGGCCTCAGGGAAGATCCCGATACCCCCATCAAGGAAATCGGCGTCGGCAAGCAGCAGCTGGTGGAAATCGCCAAGGCCCTGAACAAGTCCGTGAAGCTCCTGATCCTGGACGAGCCCACCGCCGCACTGAACGAGTCCGACTCCCAGCACTTGTTGGACCTGATCCTTGGCCTGAAGGGCAAGGGCATCACTTCGATCATCATTTCCCACAAACTCAACGAGATCGAACAGATCGCGGACGAGATCACCATCATCCGTGACGGTAAGTCCATCGAAACCCTCAACGTCAAGCGTGACGGCGTGGATGAAGACCGCATCATCAAGGGCATGGTGGGCAGGACGCTCGAGTCCCGCTTCCCGGATCACGAACCCAAGATTGGCGAGGTGTTCTTCGAGGTCAAGGACTGGACCGTTGGGCACCCGCAGATCCAGGACCGCCTGATCTGCAAGGGCTCCAACTTCTTTGTGCGCCGCGGCGAAATCGTTGGTTTCGCAGGGCTCATGGGCGCTGGACGCACGGAACTCGCCCGCTCGCTGTTTGGGCACTCGTACGGCCGGTTCATCAAGGGCCAGGTCTACAAGGACGGCAAACAGGTCAACCTCCGCACCGTTCGTCAAGCGATCGACGCCGGACTCGGCTACGTCACTGAGGACCGGAAGTCCCTGGGCTTGAACCTCCTGGATGACATCAAGACCACCACGGTTTCGGCGGCGCTGAACAAGATCAGCAACTACACGGTAGTAGACACCCGCAAGGAGTTCTCCGTTGCCGAGGAGTACCGGAAATCACTGCGGACCAAGACCCCGTCGGTTGAGGAAGGCGTTGCCAAGCTTTCCGGCGGCAACCAGCAGAAGGTGGTCCTGGCCAAATGGATGTTCACAGATCCGGATCTCCTGATACTGGATGAACCCACCCGTGGCATTGACGTCGGCGCCAAGTACGAGATCTACGGCATCATCCAGAAGCTGGCGAACCAGGGCAAGGGAGTGATTGTCATTTCCTCGGAGCTTCCTGAGCTCCTGGGCCTGTCCGACCGGATCTACACCATCTTCGAAGGCGCCATCACAGGCGTCCTGGACAAAAACGAAGCAAGCCAGGAAAGCCTGATGAAGCTTATGACGTCCGCCCGCAAAGCAGCCTGACCCTTTGGCCTCGCCCCGCCCCTTCCTGACACAAGGACCAAAACAATGAACGCGCTCAAGAAGCTATTTGGTGGCAATACCCGCCAGTTCGGCATGATCTTCGCCCTGGTGGCACTTATCGTCTTCTTCCAGATCTTCACGGACGGCCGTACCCTGACGCCCGGCAACGTGATCAACCTGTTCAACGGCAACTCTTACATCCTGATCCTTGCCATCGGCATGGTCCTGGTCATCATTGCCGGCCACATCGACCTTTCCGTGGGTTCAGTTGCCGCCTTCGTGGGCGTCTTCGTGGCCTTGGCAATGCGCGACTGGGGTCTGCCTTGGTGGGCAGGCGTGCTCTTCGGCCTGCTCCTTGGAGCAGTGATCGGAGCCTGGCAAGGATTCTGGGTGGCGTATGTGGGCATACCAGCCTTCATCGTGACCCTGGCCGGCATGCTGTTGTTCCGTGGCTTCAACCAGTTCGTGGGCAAGTCCAACACCATCCCCGTTCCCCAGGACTTCCAGTTCCTTGGTTCCGGCTACCTGCCCGAGATTGGCCCTAATACAGGCTTCAACAACCTCACCCTGCTTCTGGGCATCATTGCAGCTGCGTTCGTGGTCATCATGTCCCTGCGTGCCCGCGCCACCAGCAAGGCTCTGGGCGCCGAAGTTCCTGAACTTTGGGTAGAAGTCACCAAGCTGGTCCTGATCTGCGGCGCCATCCTCTACGCTACATACCTGTTCGCCACGGGTCGGCCCGGCACGTCCTTCCCGATCCCCGGCCTGATCCTGGCCGTCCTGGTTCTTATCTACGGTTTCATCGCTGACAAGACCGTCCTCGGCCGTCACGTCTACGCAGTGGGTGGCAACCGCCACGCAGCTGAGCTGTCCGGCGTGCAGTCCAAGAAGGTCAACTTCCTGGTCATGATGAACATGTCCGTCCTGGCTGGCCTAGCCGGCATGATCTTCGTTGGACGTTCCACCGCTTCCGGTCCGTTCGACGGCGTCGGTTGGGAACTGGACGCCATTGCGGCAGTCTTCATCGGTGGCGCAGCCGTCACCGGTGGTGTTGGCACCGTGATCGGCTCGATCGTCGGTGGCCTGGTCATGGCTGTCCTCAACAACGGCCTCCAGTTGCTGGGCGTCGGTGCCGACCTCACCCAGATCATCAAGGGCCTGGTGCTCCTTGCAGCAGTCGCCTTCGATGTTTACAACAAGTCGCAGGGCAAGCGGTCCATTACCGGGCTGCTGATGAAGAACTTCCAGCGCAACAACGAGATCAAGCCCGACGAAACCACCTCCACCAAAGAGGTCATCTCCAAGGAAGCGTAATCCGCTCCCTGAAAGACTCGCTCCACCCCACCCACACAGAAAGTGAACCAAGATATGCGAATGTTTGGTAAAGCAGGAAAGGCAGCAGCAGTCGCTGCCATCGCGGCACTGGCGCTGACAGCCTGCGGCCGCACTGACAGCGGCTCAAGCAGCAGCACAGCAGGCGGGGAAGCGTTCCCCAAGGACTCGATGATCGGCGTCGCACTTCCGCAGAAGACCAGTGAAAACTGGGTCCTCGCGGAGAAGCTGTTCAACGATGGCCTCAGCAGCGCCGGGTTCAAGCCCGACGTCCAGTTCGCCAACGGCGGCGTGTCCGAGCAGCAGAACCAGATCAGCGCCATGGTCACCAAGGGTGCCAAGGTAATCATCGTGGGAGCCATCGACGGCGCCCAGCTGGGTACGCAGCTCAAGCAGGCCAAGGACTCCGGCGCCACAGTCATCGCCTACGACCGTCTGCTTCTCAACACCGAGAACGTGGATTACTACGTGGCGTACGACAACTTCAAGGTCGGTGAGCTCCAGGGCCAGGCGCTCTTGGACGGCATGAAGGCCAAGAAGCCTTCCGGCCCGTACAACATTGAGCTCTTTGCCGGTTCCCCCGACGATGCCAACGCGAAGGTCTTCTTTGACGGCGCCATGAGCGTCCTGAAGCCGAAGATCGACGACGGCACCCTCAAGGTTGTCTCCGGCCAGACCTCGTTTGAGCAGGCTGTTACCCAGGGTTGGAAGGCAGAGAACGCCCAGCGTCGCGCTGACACGCTGCTCACCGGCAGCTACGGCACCGCTTCCCTGGACGGCGTCCTCTCACCGAACGACACCCTTGCACGCGCAGTCCTGACCTCCGTCAAGGCCGCTGGCAAGCCGCTCCCCGTCGTGACCGGCCAGGACTCCGAAGTTGAGTCCGTCAAGTCGATCATTGCCGGCGAGCAGTACTCCACCATCAACAAGGACACCCGCAAGCTCGTTGAGCACGCCATCACCATGGTGAAGGACCTCCAGGCCGGCAAGGAACTGGAAATCAACGACAAGGATTCCTACAAGAACGGCGTCAAGACCGTCCCGGCATTCCTCCTGCCTCCGCAGATCGTTACGGCAGAGAACGTCAAGACGGCTTACGTTGACGATCCGGTACTCGGCCCGATCACCAAGTAACACCGCTCCTAGCTAGACAGCAAGCCCCGGTCCGCCAATACGGCGGGCCGGGGCTTTCTTCATGCTCAAATCTGCTTCCGTCTTTCAACAGTGCAGGGTCACCGAGGAGGTCAGAACCGGATCGCGTCGATGACCTTGACGCGCACCGCCACGAGCGCAGGGATCGCTCCGGCGAGTGCGCCCACAAGGACTGCCGCGCCAAAACCCATCAGCGCGGCGTCGATGGGGAACGCCGGATATTCGGTAAGCCCTGGTGCTACCTTCGATTCGATCCACGGGTGCTTCACCACCGCGACTGCCAACATGACTCCCGCCAGACCGGCAACTGCGGTGGCCACCACGGATTCCATCATGACGCCCACGAAAATCCGCCCGGACGTTGCCCCGAAACTACGGCGGATGCCGATTTCACGGACCCGGTAGCGCACCGTGACCATGGAGATGTTGAGCATCCCCACGGCTCCGAGCAGGAGAACCAGCCCGGCCACGCCGCCCACCACCAGCTGGACAGGGGCTAAGGGATCTCCCCACGCTGCATAGTCCATGCGGTTGGCTTGGGCGTAGTAGCCGGGGAACTGGCCTTGGAGATCGGCGGTAATTGCTGCGGTGAGGGCTCCGGCCTGTGCCTCACCAACCCACATTTTGAACTCGGACATCTGCGGCTTGATTCCGGTCGTGGCCGCGCCCTCGGCAAGAATGAACGCGGAAGGTGGCGAGTCCGGGTAGGAATCAGGTACGACGCCGATAATTACCGCCGTGGCCGGCTGGTCACCAGGGATGCTCACCGTGGGATGGGTGGTGAGGTTCGGTCTTCCCGCTTGGTTGTAGAAAGATTCAGAGACGACGACGGCGGGTGCGAGCCTTTTGCCGTCGTCGGCAGCGAACCAGCTTCCTTGCTGAAGCGGAACCCGGTGGATGACACCGTAGCCAACATCCACAATGGTCACGTTCACGGTTGTCACACCGCGGGGAAACTGAAAGCCCGCCTGCGTTTGGCTGACGTGCGTGGAGGTGGTGATGCCGTAGCGCTGTTGAATACCTTGGTAGGCCTTCTCAAGTTTCACTGGGTCCGGCATGGTTGGCCCTTGGACGTTCAAGGACAGCGTGGCCACCCGGCCGCCGTTACGTTCGGACTGAACTTTCATGCCTTCGCGAGCCAAACTGCCCACGCCCACCACAGAGGTCAACGCCGCAACGGACAGCGCAACACCCAGCAGGGCCAGGAGAATGCGAACCTTGTTGATGCGGAGTTCCTGCCACGCTTCAACGAGCGTGGAAATGAAGCCCGTCATGCGACCGCTCCTGCGGGAGCCGGCGCCGGAAGCGGGCTCAACACCCCGGAATCCAGTCGGTAGCAGGCCCGGGCCAGGGCTGCCACGTTGGTGTCGTGCGTGATGGTCACCAACGCGGCTGCCGTTTCCGTGGCCACTGTATCCAGCAGGGCCATCACGGACTGTCCCGTTTCCACGTCCAGCGCACCGGTTGGTTCATCGGCGAGGATCAGCCTCGGCCTGCGGACCAAGGCACGGGCGATGGCCACGCGCTGCTGCTCGCCACCGGACAGCATGTTGGGCATCGTCTTGGCGCGGGAGGCCAGGCCAACCCGGTCCAGCATGTCCATGGCAATCTCGCGACGCCGCCAGAACTCCTTGCCCTTGGCGTAGAAGAGCGGCGTAATGACGTTGTCCAGCGCACTGCGTCCGGGCAACAGGTTGAACTGCTGGAACACGAAGCCCACCGTGGAGCCCCGTAGCCGGGCGCGGGCGTTGTTGCCCAGCCGGTTTGCGGGCTGGCCAAGGAAATCCAGCTCGCCCGACGTCGGGATGTCCAGGAGGCCAAGGAGGTTCAGCAGTGTTGACTTGCCGCAGCCGGAACGGCCCACGATGGCTGTGTGGTCTCCGCTGCGGACCTCGAGGTCGATACCCCGGAGAATATTCAGCTGCTGGTCGTCGGGCAGCCTGACAGATCGGGTGACTGCCTTGAGACTGACGAGGGTTTCTTTAGGTGATTCGTCCATGCCGTTAGATGCCCTAGCCCATCGGGCCGTAGGCGGCCTGGCCCGGACCCATCATGGGACCTTCAACGGCCGGTGCCCCGGGAACAAATTCCAAGACCTGTTCGCCTTCGGTCAGGCCGGAGGTCACTTCCACCACAGAGCCGTCGTTGAGCCCCAGCTGGACAGTGCGCTGCTCGGGCGCGGCACCCGTTCCTCCCGGCCCGGCGATCCACACAATCCCGTCCTTCACGCTGCCCTTCACGGATGTCAGAGGAACAGTCACCACGTCGGGGGCAACACCGGCACTGACCGTCATGGTGGCGCCAAGTCCTGCGAAGACCTGTTGGCCTGAAGGAATCGGGCAGCTAAGCGTTCCCGTGGGAGTGCCGCCCTCTTCCGGTTGGTTGCCTCCGCCGGGACCCGCAATCGCTGCGCCGACGCCCATCCCGGCACCTCCGCCTGTGGCGGCCAGCCCGCCCGAGGCCGCACCGCCGTCGTCGGATGTGTTGTTCTTGAGCGTCACGTCGGCGCACTGGAACGGCGCCGGTCCACCCACCAAAGCGATTTCCGCAGGACCGGGTTTGCCCAGTAGGCGGTATTGCTGCGCGGCCGTGACGGATCCCGCCACGGTGTAGGTTCCGGGATCGATCTTGCCCACGGACTCGCCCACGGTCACCTGCTGGTCAATGAGGGTTGTGAGCTGCTGCAAGGTTCCGGCACTCGGAGCGAGGATGTCGAAGTAGTCGTACACGGGCTTGGGAGCTGTTTGCGGCCCCTCCTGTGAAGTCTGCGTGGGGGTAACCGCGCGCTCCGCCTTG
The DNA here is from genome assembly GCF_044769165.1 of Paenarthrobacter sp. NPDC090517. NCBI lineage: Bacteria > Bacillati > Actinomycetota > Actinomycetes > Micrococcales > Micrococcaceae > Paenarthrobacter > Paenarthrobacter sp. NPDC090517. Next base: position 206,178 of record NZ_JBIVXN010000004.1, read on the forward strand.
ACCTGGAATAGGATCTCGCCCTTGGCGACGGTGGCGCCTTGCTCAACGAAGACCTGGACCACTTTTCCCGCGGATGTGCTGCGGACGGTCTCGGCTGCGTCGCTCTGTACGGTGCTTTTGATTTCCACGGTGTTCGTAACGGTAGCTCGAGTGGCCGGGACTACCGGGATATCCACCTGAGCCAAAGGTGCGGGCTCGGCAGCGGCCGATTCCAGGCCATCCACAAAAGCGATCTTAACCAAGGCCACCGCAATAATCGCGAAAACCAACAACCAGGCAACCGGCAAAATGACACGCCGAAAAGTACCCATCCCTGCTCCATTTCGGTAACTCCCCACAGAACCTCTGCGAGGGATGATTGCCTAAGCCTAAGGGAGGAATTTCTGCGCACCGGGCATTCCTATGACTTGACAGAAGCCTTACCGTGTCGGGGATGTAGCGCTGCCTTGAACTATTTGGTTGAGGCATGGCAGAATAAACGGGTACACGCCCCAGTGACTATTCGGCAGAAATGTCGGACTCCTGGGGCAAATTTTTTTAAGTCGGAAGAGGCCATGTGGACGTCGGATCAGTCGGAGCACTTGAACAACTAGTGAGCGCTCCACGCTTCCAGACTTACCTCCGGTATTACCGCGGGGATCAGCAACTAGCATCCCGACTGTATGCGTGGAACATCGAAATTTCCTCTGCTTTCTGGGGTCCGCTGAGCATCTTGGAAGTGGCCGTCCGCAACGCGCTCCACAACACCTTGGCCAATGGCCGCGCGGAAGCATGGTGGGAACTCTCCGAAACCCGCCTTTTGAACAACGACCGCGCGATCCTCGACGAGACGATTGCCAAGCTAGAGCGGAGGATCTCTTCCCCCTCCCCTGGCCAAGTCGTCGCCGCCCTGCCGTTCGGCTTCTGGACTCGCCTGCTCGACAAGGGCATTCCGCGCGACCCACTCTTAAGCTATGAGACCGCTTTCTGGCAGCCGCGGCTGGTCAGAGCTTTCCCGCATGGGGCCAACCTGAAGAGAAAAGTCCTATTTACGGAACTTACCCAGATCCGCGAAATGCGTAATCGAATTGCCCACCACGAACCCATCTTCAAGATGCCGCTGGAAACAATAAAGACTGACATCTCCCGTATCGCGGGCTATGTGCACGTAGATGCCTCAGCGATCATGAACGGTTGTAGTCGTGTCGCCACTGTGCTGGCGAGAAAACAATCGGCAATTACGCACGGTTTTAGCAGCTTCTGAGAGGATAAACGGCATGACACTTCCTATCGCCGTGCCGTGGCTTTCCACCCAAACCAACCAGGATCCCCGGGCAGCCACCGGCCGGCCCCTGCGATGGGGAGCGGTGTCTACAGGCAACATCGCCAACAGCGTTTCCCAGGACTTGGCACTGCTTGAAGACGCGGAGCTGTACGCCGTGAGCTCCCGCACCCAGGCTGCCGCGGATGCGTTCGCCCATACGCTCGGCTTCACCAAGGGCTACGGGGACGACGGCGGCGTACCCGGCTACCAGCGCTTGTTCGACGATCCCGCCGTGGACGTGGTCTACGTTGCTACGCCGCATGCCCAGCACTTCCGGATTGCATCCGCCGCTTTGCGGGCCGGGAAGCACGTGCTGTGCGAAAAGGCCCTCACCATCAACGCCCGCGAAGCCAGCGAGCTGGTGAGACTTGCCCGGGAACAGAAGGTGTTCTTCATGGAAGCCGTATGGAGCCGCTTCCTGCCCAGCATGCAGCGGGCGTTCGAGATCGCGGCCTCCGGGGAGCTCGGACAGATCCAGTGGGTCAGCGCCGACCTCGGCTTCCCGGCACCCTACGATCCCGCCGCACGAATTTGGGCCCTCAATGACGGCGGCGGGGCGCTCCTGGACATCACCGTCTACCCGTTGCTCTGGGCGCTGGGAACGCTGGGCTTCCCGCAGTCGGTCACCGCGATCGGCACCCTCAACGAGGACGGCGTGGACAGCCAGAACGCTCTGACCCTCGGCTACGACACGGGTGCCCAGGCGCAGCTGACGTCGTCGTTGATGGCCCACGGCCCCCGAACCGCAACGGTGGCCGGCGGGCTCGGGTTCCTGCAAACCGTGGGCTCCGTGAACAACCCCCGTGAGCTGATGATCCGGATTGGTTGGGACGAGCCGCGTCGCGAGCACTTTGACGTTGTGGGCATCGGCTACACCTACGAACTCAGGGAGGTGACCCGCTGCATCCAACAAGGCCTCACCGAGAGCCCGGTCATGCCGCTGGAGGACTCTATTAACGTCACGCGCCTTTTCGACGGCGTGCGGTCGCAGCTCGGGATTCGGTACCCCAACGACGCCAGGTGAGCCCGGGCGGTGACCCAGCGACGTAACCCCGCGACCCAGCCCTGGTGACCGGGGACAGCTCGCGGCGGTGCGTGCCGCCGTCGTGAGTTAACTCAACTGTATTAACGCCCTTGGCGGGCCGGTTGCCTTGACAGCTTGCGGTCCAGGGACAGAGCGCCGGGCCCCAGGAAGACGAACGCGATGGAGATGGCGACGTAAATGATCAGGAGTTCGGCGGTGACGCCGGACTTGTCGGTGAGCAGGGGTTTGCCCGCTTCGGTGACGAACCAGATCCCCGCGAACATGATGGCCGCCAGGAACCCGGCCACGCGGGTCAGGGCGCCGAGGACCAACAACAGGCCAAGGCCCAGTTCGCCGGCGATCACCAACCACGCCACGATCTCCGGCTTCTGTACACCCATGGCAGCAACCGACGCGGAGAATGCGGCATGCCCGGCCATGAACTTCTGGAAGCCGTGCACCATGAGGAGCGCACCGAACACCACTCGCAGGATGGTGACGCCGCGGGCAGAGGACTTGGGAGACGGGTGAAGGAATTTCACGGGTTCCAATCTTCCATGCCTGCGTGCCTACCGCCAACACGGCTTGCCCATCCGGCGGGTTGCTAGGACAGCAGCGCCGGAATGTCCTTCACGCCGTCCAGAATGTGGTGGTGCGGGTGCGCGGCCAAAGCGTCGCCGTCCAGCTTGCCGGTCAGGACACCGACGGCCATGACGCCGGCGTTGTTGGCAGCGGCAAGGTCGTTCACGGTGTCGCCCGCGGCGATAACGGCGCGGACGTCGCGCACACCGGTCAGTTCCATGGCCCGGTGGATCATGTGCGGCGCAGGCCGGCCAGCGGCTACTTCGTCGGAGCATACGACGGCGTCCAGCAAGTTATCGTCGTCCACGTTCCAGCCCAGCCGCTCAAGGAGGGGCTCGGCGACGTCGCGTGAGAAGCCTGTAGTCAGCGCCACCTTGATGCCTTGGCGGCGGAGTTCGCGGAACGCGTCTTCTACGCCTTCGAGCGCAACCGGCGGGTTGGCGTCATAGAACTCCACGAGCAATTCCTTGAAGCGCGTGAAGGCGGCAGCCACTACTTCCGGTGTGGCCGCTCCTCCCCCGGCTTCAATCAGCGCCGTAATGGCCTCAACTTTGTCCGCGCCCATCCACTCCTGCACAGCCTCTGCCGTGGTGGTCACCCCGGTTTCTTCAACGCAGCGGGCAAGGGCCAGGTACACGTCGCCGTGTTCGTCGATGGTGGTTCCGGCCATATCGCAGGCAACAAGCTGAATCATGGGGTGGCTCCTTCAGTGTGGATGCGGACCAGTGCGGCCCGGCGGTCCACGGTGTTGTCGATGGTGAAGTTGGTCAATGCCGGCAGGTAGCGGTCCTCGGAGTATTCGAGGGGTTGCCCGTCGGCAGATCGGGTGATGCGGCGTTCACGCAGGAGCGGAATACCTTCGGGTTGCTCCAGCAGTTCGGCGTCCTCGTCACTGGCAGCGACGGCGTCGATGGTGTGGCGGGCACTGTGCAGGTCCACGCCTTGTTCCTTGAGGAACGCGAAGATGGACCCGGAATCAGTGTCGAAGTCGAACAGCTTCCGACCAACGTCCAGGATGAACGTGGTGCGTTCGATCATCGCCGGAGCCTCATCCAGATAGCGGACGCGCAGAACCTCCACCACGGTGGTTCCGGGGATCAAGCCAAGTGCCTCCGCCGCTTCCGGGCTGGCTTCGCGCCGTGCCACTTCGAGGGTTCGCTGGCCTGGCTTTTTGCCGATCCCGCTGGCCCATTCGGTGAACGAGTTGAAGGTGGAGAATGACTGCGACGGCACCGACGAGCGGACCATGGGGGGTCGTCCGCGTCCACCCGTAACGGCTCCTTCTGAACGAAGGAAGGCGAGCGCCTGGCGAATCGGACCCCGCGATGTTCCGAACTCGCGGCACAGCTCCGCCTCACTGGGCAGTTGGAAGCCCGGAGGCCAATCGCCATCAGTGATCCGGCGCATGAATTCCTCGCTGAGACGGACGTGGAGTGGTGCATTCTGCTGTGTGCTCACAAGTTGATCATACAAGTCGGCGCGGCGGCTTGAACCGTTTTTTAGGCATTCCAAATGAACGCACCGTGAATTTCGGTGAACAAATATTAAATTCAGATTAACTTGTATATACAAGTCCCGTTCTGGCTTGATTCCCCTTCCCGGAGCGGCCAATGTCAGTGGTGTGAACAACCCGAGCACCTCTCCCAAAGCCGCCCACAGCAGCCCAAGCCAGCCTGCCGACGTCGTCATTGTCGGCGCTGGAATTGTGGGACTGGCCCACGCCGCCCACGCTGTTGCCAACGGCCTGACCGTCACCATCATCGAGCGCGACCACCACGCAGCCGGCGCTTCCGTGCGTAACTTCGGCCACTGCTGCATCACGGCCCAATCCGGCGAACTGTATGAGCTCGCCCAGACCTCACGGAAGTACTGGCTCGAATTTTCCGAGCGCGCCGCATTCTGGGCCGCTGAAGCGGGAGCCGTAGTCCTTGCCCGATCTGAAGCCGAAATGAATGTCCTTCGAGAACTCTCCGCTGCGCGGGAACCGGGACAGGTCGAGATGCTCTCCCCTGCCTCGACGCGCGCCCGCCTTGGCATGTCGGCTTCCGTGGCTGAAGAAGCACACGACGACGGCGGTACTTCAGGCGGCGAATGGCCCGGCCTGGTAGGCGGCGCCTTCCTCCGGGACGACCTCCGGGTAGATCCCCGCACCACGGTCGCAAAGTTGGCCGAGTGGCTCAGCCAGCAGCGCGGCGTCGAACTTCACTGGAACACCGCCGCGCTGGGCTTCACCCAGAATTCTGAAGGGGTCACCGTTCAGACGTCGCGCGGCGAGCTCCGCGCGCAGCAGGTTTTCGTGTGTGTCGGCCATGACGTCGATTACCTCTTCCCGGACCTTGCCGAGGAACACCGGATCCAACGGTGTGCCCTGCAGATGTCCCTGGCGGCCAAGCCCACCGGCGTCGAGTTCGCGCCAGCGGTTCTTACTGCGACATCAATGCTGCGATACCCGGCTTTCACGGACATGCCGGCTGCTGCAGCCCTGCGCGCGGAAGTTTTGGAGAAGGAGCCGGAACTGCTGGAGATCGGCGCCAACGTCATGTTCACCCAACGCCCCGACGGCACCATCATCCTGGGCGACTCGCACCACTACCACCACACGGCCGATCCGTTCCTGGACGAGTCCGTGACCAACACACTCAACTCTGAAATCACCGGACGGATCGGCGAACCGTTGGAGATCATCCAGCGCTGGCAGGGCATCTACGCGTCCTCCGACGTTGCGCCAATCCTGGTCCGCGAAGTCCAGCCCGGCGTCACGGTGGTGTCCGTGACCTCCGGCGTCGGCATGACCCTGTCCTTCGGCCTGGCACACCGCAACGTATCGCGCCTGCACTGATTCATTTTTGGTATCCGTTCTCCCCTCCCCATCCCCTTCGCATAAGGATTCCCATGAAAACCACGCTCCTCACCGGTTCCGCGCTTGCCCTCGCCACCGTCCTGGCGCTCACTGCCTGCGGCGGCCCGGCACAGTCCTCCCCCGAGGCCACAACGGCTACCTGCCCGAACGGCGAGATCAAGTTCGGCATCGAGCCCTATGAGGACCCGGCCAAGCTCAAGCCCGCCTATGACGTCCTGGCTGCAGCCCTTTCCAAGAAGCTCGAATGCCCGGTCAGCGTCCAGGTTGTTGAGGACTATGCCGCCGAGGTCCTGGCCATGCGCAACGGCAAGCTGGACCTGGGCCAGTTCGGTCCCCTGGGCTACGTGTTCGCTGACGCCAAAGCGGGTGCTGAGCCGCTGGTTTCGTTCGGCACTGCGGAGAAGGAACTCAGCACCTACACCGCGGGGATTTGGGTCCCCAAGGACAGCCCCATCCAGGCGATTGGTGATTTGAAGGGTAAGTCCCTCGCCTTGGGCAGTGTTGGTTCGACCTCAGGCGATGTCCTGCCCCGTTTCGGTCTCCGGGAAGCCGGAATCGCCGATGCCGACATCAAGATGGACTACACGGGCGGCCATCCTGAAGCCTTGTTGGCACTGACAAACGGCAAGGTGGATGCAGCGCAAATCAACTCGCAGACGCTTGCTACGGCGATTGCCGCCGGCACCTTCACTCCGGATGGGTTCCGACAGGTTTGGACGTCCAACCCCATCCCCAACGACCCCATCACCGTCCGGGGCGACGCCGATCCCGCGTTCAAGGCCGCTGTGAAGGATGCGTTTCTGAGCCTTGACCCCGCCGACGTAGCCAAGGTGGGTGAGTTCCTTGATGTCACCCCTCCGGGCCCGCTTTTGGAGGTCACCAAAGACAACTACACGCCCTTGTTTGAGCTCGCCGAGACCATGGGCCTCACCGAGAAGGATCTGTGATGCCTACCTCCGGGCAGGGCCCGCTCCTCTCTGTGCAGGGCTTGCGCAAATCATTCAACGGACGGACCGTGCTGCAGGGTGTCGACTTCTCCGTTGCAGCCGGTGAGTTGGTGGCCTTCCTGGGCGCCAACGGCTCCGGCAAGTCCACCACGCTGCGCTGCGTCATGGGCATCACCTCCCCGGATTCCGGCGGCATCAGCATTTCCGGGAACGCGCTGGATTCCCTGCAGGGCCGCGAGTTGCAGCAGGCGCGCCAGCGGATGGCCATGATCTTCCAGAAGATCCATTTGGTCCCCCGCCGTACCGCCTTGGATAACGTCTGCGCCGGCGCCCTGTCGCGGATCCCCACTTTTCGGTCACTCAGTCCGTTGCTGTTCCCGGCCGACGTTCAGCAGGAAGCCCTCGACTGCCTGGACAGGGTGGGCCTGGCCGACCGTGCTTTCGACCGTGTCGGCCGTTTGTCCGGCGGACAGCAGCAGCGCGTGGCTGTAGCCCGGGCACTTTGCCAACGGGCCGACGTCGTACTCGCCGACGAGCCGGTGTCCGCCTTGGATCCGCACGCCGCCGAGCAGGTCATGGCACTGCTGCGCGAGCTCGCGCATTCGGAAGGACTGGCCGTGGCCGCTGTACTGCACCAGCCCGACCTCGCACTTCGGTACGCGGACAGGTCAATCGGCCTCCTCCAAGGCTCCCTGACCTTCGACCTCCCCTCCACAGAGGTCACGGCGGAGCACCTCGACACCTTGTACGCCCCGGACAGGAACCCTTCCGTAGACAGGACACAGGCAGCATGACTCCCCACACTTTGACCCCGGCCGTCGTGCGACGTGGCTCTTCTGCCCAAACCCGGGTGGCACTTGTCCGCCCGAAGAAGCCGCTGCGGTGGATCACGACGGCGGCAGTGGCGGCCGCCGTCGTCGGACTTCACGCCGTGGCCATCGAAGGGACGGACTTCCAACCCGAACTTTTGGTTGATGGTTGGAAGGGAATGGCCGCGTTCATCGGCGACGCCTTCCCGCCGGACCTCAGTTGGGAGAAGACGCTCAAGCCCGGCCTCGAAGCCACGCTGGTAACCCTGTGGATCGGGCTCTTGGGGACTACGTTATCCGTGCCGTTCGCCCTGCTGCTCGCAGCGCTGGCTGCTGAGAACACCAGCCCGCACCGGCTCGTCTACCAAGCGGCGCGCGCCATCCTATCCTTCTTCCGCGCCGTGCCGGACATCGTGTTCGCGCTGATCTTTGTCACCGCCGTCGGCCTTGGACCGTTTGCGGGCGTGCTCGCGCTGATCTGCCACAACACCGGTGTGATGGGGAAGCTGTGGGCGGAGTCGATGGAGGAGATCGACGCCGGCCCCCAGGAGGCGCTTAGGACCGCGGGCGCAAACCGCATCCAGCAGGTAGCCAACGCAACACTGCCCATGGTGGTTCCACAGTTCGTGGGCCTGCTGCTGTACCGCTTCGACGTCAATGTGAGGTCCTCGCTGGTCCTTGGCTTGGTGGGTGCTGGCGGCATCGGGCTGCTGATCAACCAGTCCATTAAGTCCTTCCAGTTCGACTCCATGCTCACCCACATCCTGATCGTGCTGGTGCTGATCATCGTGGTGGACCAGTTCTCCGCGTGGATCCGCCGGCGCCTGGCTGCGTAGCCTGCGTGCCGCCCCAAGTAAGTCGCAATTCAGGTCGTTCTGAGCACTGAGAACGACCTGATCTGCGACTTAGTTGGGTGAGTGGGGGCAGAATGGGAGGTGGCCCTCTTTGGGGGTCGCGTTTCAAGAGGGCCGACGGTGGATGGAGCAGGCATGCAGGTTGACGTTGTAGTTGTTGGCGGAGGAGCTATGGGGTCGGCTGCCGCGTGGCAACTCGCGCGGGCAGGTCGCTCTGTGGTTCTGCTGGAGCAGTTCGAGGCCGGACACCACATCGGCGCATCCCACGGCGCCACGCGCAACTTCAACACCGCCTACGCAGAGGCCGACTACCTGGACCTGCTCGCCGAGTCGAAAATCCTCTGGGACGAGCTCGCCGCAGAGCACGGCGCACCGCTCCTGGACATGGTGGGGCTCGTGAACCATGGAAACGTCCCCCACCTGCAACAGGTCCGGGAGGCACACGAGGCCCGCGGCATCGAAAGCTACTTCATCTCCCCCGACGAAGCCGCTAACCGCTGGCTGGGGATGAATTTCGCCACCGACGTCCTCTTCGTGCCTGGCTCCGGCCGAATCCGCTCCGCTGACGCTTTGCTCGCGCTGCGGAAATCAGCTGAAGCCCACGGTGCCGTTTTCAAATACTCGACGCCGGTCAAGGACATCCGTGTCACGGGCGGCGAATCCGCGGTGGTGGTGACGGAAGAGGTGGAGTACACGGCCAGGCGCGTGGTGGTTACGGCCGGTGCTTGGACCCCGAAACTCATCGGCAAGCTCACTGATCTGCCGGCATTGGTGGTAACCCAAGAGCAGCCGGCCCACTTCACACCCAGGGATAACACGCTGGTGTGGCCGAGCTTCAACCACAGCCCGGACCCCGATCCGAACAATGAAGCCTACGAGTACTGGTACAGCCCCGTCTACGGAATGCTCACCCCCGGCGAAGGCGTGAAGGCCGGTTGGCACGGAGTCGGCCCGGTCATGGATCCGGACGAGCGCACGTTCGAGCCAATCCCCCACCAAATGGAAGCGTTGATGCGGTACGCAGAAGAGTGGCTTCCCGGCGTCGATCCTTCCACAGCAGTACCCATCAGCTGCACCTACACCACCACGCCCAACGAGGATTTTGTGCTGGACCATTTCGGTCCGCTGGTGGTGGGCGCTGGTTTTTCGGGTCATGGTTTCAAGTTCACGCCGGCAATTGGCCGGGTGTTGAAGGACATCGTCGACGGCGGCGTGGCACCTGAGCGGTTCCACGCGGAACGCTGAATCCACGCTTAAAAGCAACCGGCCCGCAGGCACTGCCTGCGGGCCGGTGGCGTTATTCCGGGACTACTTCAGGGTCGCGAGGACCTTGTTGAAGGTAGCCGACGGGCGCATGATCTCAGCGGCCTTGGCAGCGTCCGGACGGTAGTAACCGCCGAGGTCGACGCCGGGACCCTGGACTGCTGCCAGCTCGCCGACGATTGCCTCTTCGTTGGAGGTCAGGGCTTCAGCGATTGCTGCGAAGTCCCTGGCCAACTCGGCGTCTTCGGTCTGCTTGGCCAGTTCCTGGGCCCAGTACGTGGCCAGGTAGAAGTGGCTTCCGCGGTTGTCCAACTCGCCGACGCTGCGGCGCGGGGACTTATTTTCCAGCAGGAACGTGCCGGTGGCGCGGTCCAGCGTGTCAGCCAGGACCTGTGCGCGGGCGTTACCCGTGGTGGTGGCAAGGTGTTCGAAGCTCACGGCCAAGGCAAGGAACTCGCCCAGGCTGTCCCATCGGAGGTGGTTTTCCTTGACCAGCTGCTGGACGTGCTTGGGAGCGGAGCCACCGGCGCCGGTCTCGAACAGGCCGCCACCGTTGATCAGCGGAACAATGGAGAGCATCTTGGCGCTGGTGCCGAGTTCGAGGATCGGGAACAGGTCCGTGAGGTAATCGCGGAGGACGTTACCGGTGACGGAGATGGTGTCCTCGCCCTTGCGGATGCGCTCCAGGGTGAAGGCCGTGGCCTCAACCGGGGAAAGGATCTTGATCTCCAGGCCCTCGGTGTCGTGGTCCTTGAGGTACTCGTTGACCTTGGCGATGAGGTTTGCGTCGTGGGCGCGGGTCTCATCCAGCCAGAACACGGCCGGAGTCTGGGACGCGCGGGCACGGGTGACGGCCAGCTTAACCCAGTCGCGGACGGGGACATCCTTGGTCTGGCATGCGCGCCAGATGTCACCGGGGAAGACCTGGTGCTCGGTGAGGACGTTGCCCTTGCTGTCCACAAGCTGGACGGTACCGGCTGCCTGGATCTCGAAGGTCTTGTCGTGGCTGCCGTATTCTTCGGCTGCCTGTGCCATGAGGCCCACGTTGGGAACCGTACCCATGGTGGTGGGGTCGAACGCGCCGTTGGCACGGCAGTCGTCCAGCACAACCTGGTAGATACCGGAGTAGGAGCTGTCCGGGATAACGGCCAGGGTGTCGGCTTCCTTGCCGTCCGGGCCCCACATGTGGCCGGAGGAACGGATCATGGCCGGCATGGAGGCGTCAACGATGATGTCCGACGGGACGTGCAGGCTGGTGATGCCCTTGTCGGAATCGACCATGGCCAGCGCGGGGCCGTCTTCGAGGCCCTTGGTGATGGCTGCCTTGACGCCTTCGCGGACGTCCTCGGGCAGGTCTTCAAGGCCGCTGAGGATGGCTGCGAGGCCGTTGTTGGGGCTGATGCCTGCGGCTGCGAGCTGCTTGCCGTAGGTGTCGAACAGCTCGGAGAAGTAAGCCTTGACCACATGGCCGAAGATGATGGGGTCCGAGACCTTCATCATGGTGGCCTTCAGGTGCGCGGAGAAGAGGATGCCCTCCTCCTTGGCGCGGGCAACCTGTGCCTTGAGGAACTCGTCCAGTGCCTCGGCGCGCAGGACGGTAGCGTCCACAACTTCGCCGGCCAGGACAGGGAAGTCCTTCTTCAGGACCTTGGTGGTGCCGTCTTCGCGCACCAGCTGGATGGTCAGGGAGTCGTCGGCCTTCAGGACAACGGACTTCTCGTTGGAGCGGAAGTCGTTCTCGCCCATGGTGGCGACGTTGGTCTTGGAGTCAGCGGTCCAGGCACCCATGGAGTGCGGGTTCTGGCGGGCGTAGTTCTTCACCGACAGGGGTGCGCGGCGGTCCGAGTTGCCTTCACGCAGCACCGGGTTCACAGCGGAGCCCTTGATCTTGTCGTAGCGCGAGCGGATGTCCGTCTCGGTGTCCGAGGAGGGGTTGTCCGGGTAGTCCGGGAGGGCGTAGCCCTGGGCCTGGAGCTCGGCGATGGCAGCCTTGAGCTGCGGCACGGAGGCGCTGATGTTGGGCAGCTTGATGATGTTGGCTTCCGGCTGCTTTGCCAGTTCACCAAGTTCAGCAAGGGCGTTGCCCGTGCGCTGTTCTTCAGTCAGGAAATCACCGAAGACGGCGATGATGCGGCCGGCCAGCGAAATATCGCGGGTCTCAACCTCCACTCCTGCGGTCGAGGCATACGCTTCAACAATCGGCAGGAATGAGTAAGTTGCCAGCATCGGCGCTTCGTCTGTGTGGGTATAGATAATCTTGGCCATTGGCGGGGTTCTCCCTGAAAGTCTGCAGATTTCAACATCTCTAACTTACCCGAGTAGACCGTTTTGGCGGCCCTTCGTGTCCGGGATCACGTGCTCGTTACCACTCTCCGGTGATTAACGCCCGACGGCGGCCTGACCGCCGTTGCTGCGCACCGCCGTCGAGCGCTTGCTGCTTTCCGTTCGGGCCTGCCTTCCCCTGCCGCTGCGATGCGCGGGCCGCCATGACGAAACGAGGGCGAACGCTAACAATAGTTCGGCGATGTCGCCGGCGTAGTACATGAGCTCCCCCGCCTGCCTCCCTTCCGCGGCGGATCCGGCCACCTGGACGAAGAGGCCCGCATAGAACAACTGGGAGATGACCGCGTGGCCGGCGATCGCCACGCCCAACACCACCAGTCGGGCTGGGACGGAGGGCCGCCGCGGCGCTGGATCCGGTCCGGCAATTGCCCAGGCAAAGAGGATTCCGGCTGCAATGAAGTGGACATGGATAAGCATGTGCAGGGTGGGGTTGTGCGTTGCTGCCTCGTACAGCGGGGTGAAGTACAGGACTGCGAGGCCGCCAACGTTGAGGACCAAAGCAGTGATCGGGTGCGCGATGACATGCAGGGGCCTGGAACGAAGGATCCGACCCAGTATTCGGCCCTGCTTTCGCGGAACAGTCCGGAGCAGCAGCGTCATGGGTGCCCCGAGAACCAGCCCGATCGGCGCATACATGCCAATCAGCAGGTGCTGGAACATGTGGGCGGGCAGGCTCCCGTGCGGGTATGGCGAGAGTTGCGGGGTCAGGCCGACGCCGAGGACCACCAGCCCCGAGAGGAAAAGTGCCGTTCGCCAGCGCGGCCAGCCCTTGGGTTGCTTGCTTTGCCTGGCAGCTATGACAAAATACACGGCTGCGAGCGCAATGAGGACGATCAGGGTTCCCGGTGGGCCGGTCGCGGCGTAGTGCTGGTGCATGCGTCAGCGATCCTGTTCAGGGGTTCCGCGTTCAGTGGTTCCGCGTTCAGTGGTTCCGCGTTCAGTGGTTCCGCGCTGCGTGGGTTCCGCGCCTCGCTGCAGCAGCCAGCCTCCCACCATCAACAGTGCCCCGAACACCAGGAACAGAACGTCGGCCAGGACTTGGAACTGGCCGGTGACCACGTGATGGATGCCCAGAATCTGGTGGTCAATGAGACCTTCAACCACGTTGAACAAACCCCACCCGAACAGCATCCAGCCCCACAACAATCGCGAGCCCCACACCCTGTTCCGTGAGCGTGTATCGTTCAGCCGCGAGTAGAGCATCCCGAGACCGATCAGCACCGCCAGCCACGTCACCGTGTGGAACAACCCGTCCCATAAGGTGTTCATTTGGAGGCCGTGCACGGTGGTCACCGGGTAGGCGCCGACGTCGATGTTTGCCGTCTCTGAACTGGACAACATGTGGTGCCATTGGAGAATCTGGTGAAGCAGGATTCCGTCCACGAACCCACCCAGGCCGATCCCCAGAATGATCCCCGGCAGGCCCATATCCCCGAGCCTGCGGCCGGATTTCCTGTCCGATGATGTTTGGGCCATGTCAGCTCCCATCCGCCCCAACCAGATACGCAGTACCCTGAGTACCTCATGCAATCCACGACCTGTGCAACCGCGCGCCAAAAGGCCCTCGCCACTTAACAAGGAAGTGACAGCAAATTATCACAAACTATGAAACATCTCTTTACAAACTTGTCACACGTTCGATACCTTCAATTCCGTCAGTCGGCGGTCGCCATCACTGACCGCCTCACTCCCTCGATAGGTAGGAACAACGTGACAAAAACCAAGACCCTGGCCACAAGCCTGCTGAGTCTGTCCGCTGCCGCAATCCTGGCGCTGGTTGGAACCACCAGCGCCAACGCGGCCCCGGCCAACAACACAGACTCCAGCGGCGCTGCGGTCAGCAGCCATGTAGTGTCGGACGCCGGCGCTGCAGACTACTGGACGCCGGAACGCATGAAGAGCGCCAAGTCCGGCGAGATCCTTGCCGCCAAAGCACTGGAACGCGGCAAGCTCCTCAACCTCGGCAAAGCCCCGGTCACTGAAGCCCCCGGCGCCATCAGCAGCATCGCAGGGCAGCCGGCAGCAACCGACTCCAAGACCGTCGACCGGAAGGTGAACCAGAGCGAAACGCCGGTCAAGCACATCGGCAAGATCTTCTTCACCTTGGGCGGCTCCAACTACGTCTGCTCAGGCAACTCCGTCACCGCAGCCAACAAGAGCACCGTGTCCACCGCCGGACACTGCCTCAACGAAGGCCCAGGCGCTTACGCCACCAACTTCGTCTTCGTTCCCGCCTACCTCAACGGTGCAGCACCCTACGGGAAGTGGACGGCAAAGGCGCTGTACGCCCCCACCCAGTGGGCTTCCAACGGCAACATGCAGTACGACACCGCGTTCGCCGTCATGAACACCCTCAACGGCCAGCGCCTCGCCGACGTCGTAGGTTCCTCGGGCGTCCAGTTCAATGCCGCCCGCGGCCTGAGCTACAAGGCATTCGGCTACCCTGCAGGCTCGCCCTTCAACGGTGAATCGCTCAAGAGCTGCTCCGGCAAGGCCACCAACGATCCCTACAACCCGCAGTTCAACAGCCAGGGAATCCCCTGCAACATGACCGGTGGATCCTCGGGCGGTCCGTGGTTCATTGGCACCAGCTCCACCGGCTACCAGAACTCCGTGAACAGCTACGGATACGGCAGCAACTCCAGCACCATGTACGGCCCGTACTGGGGCACCGTGATCCAGTCCACGTACAACACTGCAGCGGCGGCTTCGTAGCGCTTCTGATGTATCCGGCACGTCCCTGTTAAGTACGTGTTAAGCACGACGGCGGCCGTCCCCTTCCGGGGGCGGCCGCCGTTGCGTTGCTTTTGCCGTCCGCAACTTTGTGCCGTGCGGCTGGGCCTGCTGCTTCTAGTGGAAGAAGTGGCGTGCTCCCGTGAAGTACATAGTGATGCCGGCAGCGTTGGCCGCGGCGATGACTTCCTCATCCCGGACGGACCCGCCCGGCTGGACGACGGCGCGGACACCGGCGTCGATCAGGATTTGCAGGCCATCAGCGAACGGGAAGAATGCGTCCGAGGATGCAACGGCACCGCGAGCACGCTCAGGTGCGTCGCCACCGCTGGTGTTGGACGCACCGCCGGCACCTTCGACGTCGGACTCCACCTTCACGCCCAGCGTGTTGGCGCGCTCCACGGCAAGGCGGCAGGAGTCCAGGCGGTTGACCTGGCCCATGCCGATGCCCACGGCTGCACCGTGGTTGGCGATCAGGATGGCGTTGGACTTGGCAGCACGGCAGGCGGTCCAGGCGAAGGCGAGGTCGGCGAGGGTTGCTTCGTCGGCGGCTTCACCGGCTGCGAGGGTCCAGTTGGCGGGGTTGTCGCCGTCGGCGTCTACCTTGTCGCTCATCTGGACCAGGACGCCGCCGGAAACCTGGCGCATCTCGGAGGGGTAGCGGCCGTAGCCCTCGGGCAGGGCGAGGAGGCGGATGTTCTTCTTCTTGGAGAGGATCTCCACGGCTTCGGGCTCGAAGTCCGGGGCGATGACAACCTCGGTGAAGATGTCGGCAACCGTGCGGGCCATGCCAGCGGTGACGGTGCGGTTCGCAGCAATAACGCCACCGAAAGCGGAGACGGGATCGCAGGCGTGGGCCTTGGCATGGGCGTCAGCGATCGGATCTGCAGCGTCGGCGGAACCGACAGCGACACCGCAGGGGTTGGCGTGCTTGATGATCGCAACGGCGGGCTCTGCGAAGTCGAAGGCAGCGCGGAGGGCGGCATCGGCGTCGACGAAGTTGTTGTAGCTCATGGCCTTGCCGTGCAGCTGGTCAGCCTGGGCGATGCCGGCCGGAGCAGCTTTGTCCACGTAAAGTGCGGCCTGCTGGTGCGGGTTCTCGCCGTAGCGGAGGACCTCGGAGCGTTCCAGGGACAGGCCGGCGTAGGCAGGCCAGTCGATGATGCCGTCGCCGTCTTCGTCCAGGAACTGGCTGGCGGTCCAGGTGGCCACCGCGTTGTCGTAGCTGGCCGTGTGGGCGAAGGCCTTGGCAGCCAGGCGGCGACGCGTGTTCAGGTCGAAACCGCCTTCTTGAGCTGCAGCAACTACTGCGCCGTAGAAGTTCGGGTCCGTGACAATGGCGACGGCGGCGTGGTTCTTCGCAGCCGAACGCACCATGGCTGGGCCTCCGATGTCGATCTGCTCAACCACATCGTCCTGCGCTGCGCCGGACTTCACGGTCTCGACGAACGGGTACAGGTTCACCACCACGAGGTCGAAGGTTTCGATCTCCATGCCGGCAAGGGTGTCCATGTGGGCCGGGACGCGGCGGTCGGCCAGGATGCCGCCGTGCACGCGCGGGTGCAGGGTTTTGACGCGGCCGTCCAACATTTCCGGGGAGCCGGTGACTTCTTCGACTTCCTTGACCGGGATGCCTGCGGCGGCGATCTTCTTGGCGGTGGAGCCGGTGGAAACGATTGCGACGCCGGCTGCGTGCAGGCCCTTCGCGAGCTCCTCCAGTCCCGTCTTGTCGTAAACCGAGATCAGTGCACGGCGGATGGGAACACGGTCAAGCTGCGTCAAGCTCACAAAAGTCTCCGTCTTAGTTCGCGTAGATGTCGCGGGTGGTGGGGCGGGTGGTGGGGATACGGAGAGTTTATCGTGTTTCGTGGTTGGTCCCGTTTTGCGTCTTGGGAGCCCCTTTGCGTTGCGAGGCCCACTCTGCACCCATAGCCAGCCCCAAACCCTGCACACCAGGCCCCACAAGCCCACCCCGCCCGTTGCGAGGCCCACACTGCACCCAAAGCCAGCCCCAAACCCCGCACACCAGGCCCCACAAACCCACCCCGCCCGTTGCGAGGCCCACTCTGCACCCAAAGCCAGCCCAAACCCCGCACACCAGGCCCCATAAACCCACCCCACCCGACGCGCGCTCTACGACGCCGGCCCTCGCCACCCGCGCGACACCAACGCTTCGCGCACCTTACGTTCGGCGTTGGCCCATCCACTTTTCATCTGAACATCCGAGAACTTCAGCACGATCCACCCCAAGGCGCGAAGACGATCGTCGCGTTCGATGTCCTTTCCCCACTGCACGGGGTCGGATCGATGATGATCCCCCTCATACTCCATGGCAATTTTGTACTCCTTGTACTGGAGATCCGGCGTGGATACGTACCTACCGTGTTCGTCGAAGACGGGCTGCGTGACCGCTGGCTCCGGCAGCCCGGCGTCGACGATTTTCAACCGCAGCCGGGATTCCTGGGGTGAGTCCACCCCGACGCGCAGCAACGGCAGTATCTCCCGGGCCATCCTGATTCCCTTGACCTTTGGGCGCCGGTCAATGACTTCCTGGATTGCCTCGATCGAAGACAGCGGATTCTCCCGAGCCAACAGAAAGTCGCCGGCCGCCACGAGCGAAGACCGCCCCACATGCCGAGCAAGGTCCACCCAGGTCCATTCCGGCGACGTCAGTTGGACACCGTTCACTGCACGAACATCCCGGGCAAGCAGCGGAGCCCGATGCCCGATCACACCGCGCCGCTTGACCCGACCGATCTCGTGTCGTCGCGTCACGTGGATAACGCCGTTGTTGCCCTCCTCCTCCAGATATATCGGAAGAGGGATCGACCAGAGGAGCGCAGCGGTCACATGGCTGACCGCACAACGGGGAGTGATGGCCGTGTGCAGCCGTGCAAGTAGCGCCACGTTGGGGCTATCGCTCCGGTCAAGCCGGATTCCTCGGCTGGGTGTGACGAGGCCTGCCGATTGCAGCCTCCCCCGTGGCACGCCTGCCGCGTACGCGTCTCTGACAAGGAAGCCTTCCGGGTCGATCTCCCCCGGCAAAGGAATGGGTTTCCGCATTGGACCATGCTTGCCGGAAACTGCCAGCAGCGTTGCGTTATCCACAGATTAGGCCCCTAGAGGGCGATGCAACTGTTCCTCCACAGGCGTTGCGAGGCCCACTCTGCACGCAAAACACACCCAATACCCTGCAAAACAGGCCTCACAACTCGGGGCACGGAAGTTGCGAGGCCCACTCTGCACGCAAAACACACCCGATGCCACGCAGAACAGGCCCCGCAACATAGGGTTGATCCATGGAAGCCACCGAGGTCGTTCTTGTTGCCGATGTAGGGAAGAGCCGTTGCCGCGTTGAGTTGCGCAGCGATACGGAGTTGCTGGGCGCCGCCGACCAGCATGGCTTCCCCGGCGTACACGTGGACAACGGGCCCACCCTCGCGTTCGAGCTCCTCCTCGAGACGATCAGCCTGTTACCTCCCACGCTTCCCCTGGCTGGGATTACCAGCGTTGGAGCGGCTGTAGCCGGCGTCGAAGCATCCGCGGAAAAGTCGCAGGAACTCGCCACCATGTTGTCCCAAAGGTTCTCTGTTCCTGCGGCAGTCCTGTCCGACGCCACGGCCGCCCAACTCGGCGCACTTCAAGGCGCCCCAGGCACCACGCTCATCGTGGGTACGGGTGCCGTGGCCTTCCGCTTCGATGAAGCCGGCGTCCTGCACCGGGCCGACGGCTGGGGACCCTACCTGGGTGACCGCGGCAGCGGACGATGGATCGGGCAGCAGGGACTTCAGGCAGTTCTTGAAGCGCACGACGGCGGCCCGGCCACGTCGTTGTCAGCTGCGGCGGGCGCTCTGGTGGAGTCACCGGAAATGCTTCCGGGGTGGCTCGCCTCCAACGAGAACCCCTACCGGGCGATGGCCCGTTTCGCGCCGCTGGTTCTGCACGCAGCGGAGGCGGGTGACGCCGTCGCACATGGCATCATCAGCGAGGCGTGCCGCATCCTGACCCATACCGTGGGGCTCGCAGCCGGCGGCGACAACGGCAGCACACCCCGCGTGGCGATGCTGGGCGGAGTGGTGGAGTCGGACTTCTTTGCTGCGCTCTTGCGGAAGTCCCTCGCTTCGGCTGGGATTGAGGTGGTTGCACCGCTCGGCGATGGAATGGACGGCGCTGCCCTCGCTGCGACGCGCCGCGGGCTCATCCAGGAAAGGTACATCCACCGTGACGGAACAAACTGGCCCGACTAACGCCGACAAACTAGCGGGCCTGCGCACGGAACTCGCCGGATTGGCGACCGAGGCCACGGCCGAGGGCTTGGAAAACCTGGACATTCTGGGCACTGAAGAACTGGTCGCGGCGATGCTTGCCCACAGTGCAGGAGTACACGCTGCGGTTGAGGCCGCGAGTCCCGCCATTGTTCAAACCGTCGACGCCGTTGCGGAGCGACTCCAGCGCGGTGGCCGCCTTTTGTATGTGGGAGCCGGGACGGCCGGGCGGCTGGGCGTGCTCGATGCAAGCGAGTGCCCGCCAACGTTCGGCACCCCGCCGGGACTCGTCGTCGGACTTATTGCCGGCGGAGTGCAGGCAATCCAGAAACCCGTTGAGTACGCCGAGGACAACGCGACTGCCGGCGCGCGCGACCTTCACGACATCAACGTGACCGAAGCCGACGCCGTCGTGGGTATTACGGCCTCGGGCCGGACGCCCTACGTGATCGGCGCTCTTGAGGAGGCCCGGAAGCGGGGCGCGTTTACGGCGTCGCTGGCCTGTAACAAGGGCTCGGCCGTGAGCCACCTGGCGGATGTCGCGATCGAGGTTGTTGTGGGTCCGGAGTTCATCGCGGGCTCCACCAGGCTGAACTCGGGCACGGCCCAGAAACTTGTCCTCAACATGATCAGCACGTTGGTGATGGTGAAGCTCGGCAAGACCTACGGGAACCTCATGGTGGATCTGCGGGCCACGAACGAGAAGCTGCTGGCCCGCTCGCAACGGACGGTCCAGCACGCAACCGGCGTGGACGCGCACGAAGCCGCCGCAGCGCTGGACTCCGTTGGCGGTTCAGTGAAGGCAGCCATTTTGGTCCTCCTTACCGGCATCGAGGCTGGTCAGGCCAAGGGTGCCTTGGAAGAAGCCGGCGGTTTCCTGCGGAGGGCCATCGAGAACCAGAAGTAACGCGGTCGGCGGGGTTAGCCCAAGCGCATAAAGTTGCATGCAGGAGGGCAAATGAATACATACACGGCCGTGCCCAGCGGCGAACAAGTTGTGCAGGAACTGCCATGGCGGTGGAAGGTCCAAGGACGGATTTTCCTGATCGGCGGGCTCGGGTTCATGTTCGACGCCTGGGATGTCACGCTCAACGGCATCCTGATTCCGCTGCTGTCCAAGCACTGGTCGCTGCAAGCGGCTGACGCCGCGTGGATCGGCACTGCGAACTTGATCGGCATGGCTGTGGGTGCGTTCGCGTGGGGCACCATCGCGGACACCATCGGCCGTAAAAAGGCGTTCACTGCCACCCTCCTCATTTTCAGCATCTTCACAGTTCTGGGTGCGTTCTCCCCTGACATCGTGTGGTTCTGCATCTTCCGCTTCATGGCCGGCTTCGGCTTGGGCGGCTGCATCCCTGTGGACTATGCCCTGGTGGGTGAGTTCACGCCCAAGAAGCAAAGGGGCAAGGTGCTCACGGCCATGGATGGTTGGTGGCCGATCGGCGCTGCGCTCTGCGGTTTCGTCTCGGCGGGGCTGGTTGCGGCCTTTGGCGACTGGCGGCTCACCATGCTGATCATGGTGCTGCCCGCGCTGCTCGTTTTCTGGGTTCGGCGTTCGGTTCCCGAGTCGCCGTTGTTCCTGATTCGGGCGGGCCGACGTGCTGAGGCGGCTGCGGTGATTGACGGTTTGGTTGAAGCAACCGGTGCAGAGCCGCGCGCTTACAGCCTGCCCGAACCCCAGGCCGCGCCGCGTCTCTCCCCCGGCAGCGCGTGGACGCAGCTCCGGCGGATTTGGGAGTTCAACTGGAAAATCACGACGGCGGCTTGGGCCCTGTTCTTCAGCATCCTGTTGGTCTATTACTTGTCGCTGACGTGGATGCCCCGGATTCTCATCGGCGCCGGATTCGAGGAGTACAAGGCGTTCGTCACCACGGCGAGCATGGCCGCCGTCGGACTCTTGGGTGTCATTGTTGCAGCGCTGCTCGTGGAGCGAGTGGGCCGCAAGTGGATACTCGCCGTGACCGGCCCGCTGTCTGCGTTGACCCTGGTGATCGTGGCGATTGTGGTGGATGTGCCCTCGGCTGCTGTGTTCTGGCTGCTGGTGTTCGGCTTCGTGGTTCAGGTGGCCATTCCTGTGCTCTATGCGTATGTTTCCGAGCTGTACCCCACAGAGCTTCGCGGTTCGGGCTTCGGCTGGGCATCGACGTTCTCCCGTATCGGCGCAGGGTTCGGCCCTTTGGTGTTTGCCTCATTCTTCTGGCCGGAGTTCGGGTTGGCGCAGTCGTTCGCGATGGCTGGCGGCCTGGTGCTGCTGTCCGTGCTGTGGATGGCGTTCTTCGCTCCGGAGACAAAGCAGCGCGTCCTCGAGTAGCCCAACTAGGTAACAGCAAACGTCCCATTGAGCGCTCAGTGGGACGTTTGCTGTTACCTAGTTGGGAGCCCACCCATGCTGCTCCAGCGCCCTCCGGACCTTGGCCACAGCGGTCGTCGCGCCCGTAGACATGTGGCGCTTGGAGATTCGCACAAGGATCCATCCGGCACGGCTGAAGTCCTCCTCACGGGCAATGTCCCTCACGATCTGCTCCGGATCCGAGTGGCCCTCACCTTCATATTCGACGGCGACCCGCCGCTCGCGATAGGCCAGGTCCGGTTGGCGCACGACGCGGGGACCTAGTTCTGTGCGCACGTTTACTTCCGGGGCGGGAAGCCCAGCCCGCTCAAGCGCCAGCCTCAGTCGCGTTTCGGGGGCAGAGTCGGCCCCCACGCAGGCTTGCTCCAAAGCGAGGCGGGCCTTCCGAATACCCGGTGTCCCCCAGTGTCTGTCCAGCATCTCCTCCAGCTCATCCATAGTGCAGTGTGGCTCACTGCGTCCTTCGAATTCCGGCCTCGGTATACGCAGCAAATGATCGGCCACAACCGTGATCTCGTCGATATCCATCTTCCGCGCGCAATCCAGCCACGTCCGGGCACGGCTGGTGATAAGCAGGCCATTAAACGTGGTGATTTCATCCTCGAAGAACTGTCCCCTATGCCCGATCACGCCCCGGCGGCGAGGGATCCCGACGGTGTCAGGGCGGGAAATGTGAATACCAGGCTCATGGCTGCGCGGGAGGAAACCGGGAAACCCCCAAAGAAGGAATGCCGTGGCATGCGAAGCCGCGGAGAACGGCGTGACCAACGTCAGGGGTCTGGCGCGATCGGTCAATGGCAGCTCGTCAAGGGAGCCGGGTATGTATATCTGACGGCTTGGTGAGTCCAGATCCCGGTAACGCAGGCGTCCAACTGACACTCCGGCGTCGAGCGCTTCCTGCCTTGTAAATGGTTTCGAAGTGAGGTCTGCCGGGAGCGGCCGCGAAGTCTTCATCAGCCCATGCTGACAAATGCGCCGAGGACTTGGGGAGTTATCCACAGCCCTTCGCCCCTGCCACTCAACTAGGTAACAGCAGACGTTCTAATCAGGGCTCATTGCGACGCTTGCTGTTACTTAGTTGGGTAAGGGGGTGGGGGCGGCGGCGAGGTCGGCCAGGGTCTGGACCAGCAGGCGGCGCTCCACTACCTTGATGCGCTCGTGCAGGGATTCTTCGGAGTCCTCGGGGAGGATTGCAACGGCTTCCTGCGCGATGATGGGGCCGGTGTCCACGCCAGCGTCGGCCCAATGGACTGTGCAGCCCGTGACTTTTACGCCGTACGCGATGGCGTCGCGCACTCCGTGAGCGCCCGGGAAGGACGGCAGCAGCGCGGGGTGTGTGTTGACGTACTTGCCGCCGAAAGCGTCGATGAAGTCGGCGCTCACGATCCGCATGAAACCGGAGGAAACCACCACATCCGGCTTGTAGGACAGGACTTTGTCGCGCAAGGCGGAATCCCATTCGGAGCGGGTTTCGAACGAGTTGAAGTTGACCACGAACGTCTCGATGCCAGCCTCGTCGGAACGCTCTACGCCGTACGTATCGGGCCGGTCGGCGCCCACAGCCGCGATCTCGACATCCAGTTCACCCGACTTCACGGCGTCGATGACAGCCTGAAGATTTGAACCGGTACCGGAGACAAGGACAACAATGCGCATTGCACTAGCTTATGGGCGGCTCGCGTAGGCTGGAAAACATGAATCCCGACGTCGGTCCCAAGCCGAGCCAACAACCCCGCTCCGAGGCCGAAAAGTCCGCCCTCGGCGTGAGCCAGAACCTCTTCCGTGCCTTCCTTTTGGCGGCTTTGGGTGCGTTCTTCGTGTTCTCCCTGAACGTGAACTACGTGTGGTTGAGCGCCATCCTCACGCTCGCAGCTTTGGTGTTGGGCATCGTCGTACTGGTGCGGACGCTGAAGCACAAGCACCCAAAACTGATGCTGTTCGGGACCATTTCGGGCCTGGTTGTCACGGCGGTCATGTGCTTGCTGATCCTGACATCCGTACTCTTCTTCAACCAGGTCAGCACGTACCAGGACTGCTCACGCGGAGCGTTGACGGAATCCGCCAAGACACAGTGCCTGACGCAGCTCGAGGATTCGATGCCGGGGCCGCTGCGCTAGCCCCAAGTTGCTGAACGAACCCGCTCAGGCGTGTTCGTCGTCGTACGCTACTTCGTCGAGGTTGGCCTCGCGCAGCTTTTGGCGGCGTTCCAGCCACGGCCCCACGGCATAGCCAATTACGACGCCGATGCCCACTTCGGCGGCCAGCCAGACTGCCGTCCACATCGGGTGGGGTCCGATTTCCGTGAGCCGTCCAATTCCTGCTGAACCTCGCGCGATCCACGCCAAGGCCCCGCCGAGAAGCCCTGCAACGATGCCTATGAACGCGCCCAGGAACAGGGTGGAGGCGGTAGCCGTGAACCAGCGGGCTTTGATCTTGATGGAGAGCCACTCGTCGAAATGGTTCTCGCCTTCACGCAGGAACCACCAACCCGCCAGGATGCCGGCGACCACGGGAAGCGCCAAAGCCATGGCACCGGCGTCGAGCTGTCCTGCGGGAAGTGCCCCAAGGACCGGGACGGCCGGAAGCGGTCCGACGGCGGTACCCAGCGGACCCGCTGTTGAACCGACGCCGAGTGAGAAGCCTGCGCCGGTGGACCAGGACAGGGCGAAAATGACGAGGTTTGGCAGGAAGCCGAGCTGCGCGATGGTGAGCACGGCACCACCCATGGCGCCCGCCTGCAGACCTTCGTAGACGGCAATGATGTCCGTCCAATGCCACACGATGGTCACAGCCAGCAACAGCGCGGCCAAACAAACGGAAGCCATCGCCGCTACGAAGCCTGCCTTCAACGCCGAGCCCACATATGAGCCGGCCCAGCGGGAATGCTGACTGGTTTTCGCGAGCCAGGCGACGGCGTCGACGCCGATCAGGCGGCTCCATGAGCCCGCTTCGCGTCGGGCGCCCACGATCATGCCGAGGCCGAACGAGATCAGCGGGATGGTCATGGCGAACCACAGGTTGATGACAACTTCGGGGGTGCGGCAGACGAATCCCGTGGCCGTCCCGAATGCCGCGTACACCACGAACGCGCCAAGGAACGCCTGCCACAGTTGGTCGGTGTACGACGCCCGGGCTAGCCGACGGCCCGCACGCCAAGCGAGCAGGAACGGAATGAGTGTCAGGCCCAACGGGATGAGGGACAGTAAACCTGAGCCGGGTTGGGCCGCGGTTCCGAGGTTGACGTGCGCCAACTCCAACGGGACCCCGTGGATCAGCAGCCAGGCTTGGCCGGCGAGGCGCGCCAAGGCGTCCACGTTCCGGTTCTGGAATCCGTCGGTAGCCCACACTCCCACCAGGGGAAGAATCACGACAATGGCTGAAATGAACGCTGCCTGAGCCGCTTCCAAACCACCCTGCAGCCAAAGGGGCATCGGGAGGCCACGGTTTCCGGTCTGATCAGCGCGCAGTTTCATCGTGATCTATCGTGCCACGGCAGGCACCGCTCCCCCGGCAGGCACCCCTGAAATACAGCGAATTCCAGCGCTTTTTCCCATGGGCAGCCGTAAAATGGGAGGTGTTCTCCCGGGGACGGAGCCCTCAACGACCACCTCAGCTTCGCCCCGCCCTGCACAGGATTTTGAAAGGCCCGGAAACAATCGAAGCCGGGAACTAGGAGCGGCCAATGAATAGGTGTCACAACTCATAACAGAAAGTCGTACTAGCAGCTGGTGCAGCCGCCTTAGGATTCTTTCCAAAGGCTGCACCAGCCTTCTTTTTGGGTTGTCCCCGCCACCCGCGTCGAGGCGCTCCATTCCCTGGCATGCCGGTTCGAAGCGTTAGATGCATGGGGTAGGTATCTCCGACACAACGTGAGAGGCCAAGCGGTTGCGCAGCCACAACTCCGGTTCCGTCGGCCTGTGCTCCAGGGAATAGAGCAGGTCCACACCAACCAGCCAGTCAGTGTGCTGATATGCCTCCAGGCGGAGTTCTACCAGTTCCCCTCTGGCCAGCTCTTGAAGGATGAATTGTCTCGGAACGGTTCCCCATCCCAGGCCGGCACGTGTGAGTTCCACCAGTGGGCCGTAATCGAATATCTGCCAAATTTGCGCATTTCGCAGGTACTCCCCAGTTGGATGGACATTGGCCTGATCGGCGTAAACCAAGCGTCTATGCTCCCGCAAATCTTCAAATTTCACCAGATCGCGTTTTGCCAACGGGTGGTCCTTGTGGGCTACATGCACCAAGATCAGGTTGCCTAGGCGCCGAAAGGCCAGTGACCTTTGGTAGTTGGGCAGCGTAAAGCACACACCCATGGCTGTGGAGCCGGAAAGAACATAGTCACTGATCGGGCGTTGGTCAGCGGGGTTCTGCACCACCAGGTTGACGTTTGGGAATCGTGCGCCGAACTCCTGCAACGGTTCCGAAATCATCCTGAGCGGAATGTTGACACTGATTGTCATCGTGTGGGCAGTTCCGGAGGCGAAGGCGTCCGCTTGAAGTTCGAATGCTCGAGCCCGTTCAATCACGGTGCTGGCATCCAAGACCAAGCGCTGTCCCGCTTCTGTGATGGTTGGGATGCGGGTGGAGCGATCGAAGAGTTCCACCCCGATCTCGATCTCCAGTTGGGCTATTGCTCCCGACAGGGATGACTGTGATCTGCCGAGTCGGCGTGCGGCGGCAGAAAATGATCCCGCCTCGCAGACAGTGACGAACGCTTCCAGTCGGTCCAAGGAGATATTCACGAAACCTCTTCTATCGGGAAAACCGATGATAACCAGCTTGGTTCATCGGGAATATCGCAACTACGCTCCCCAGTATGACGCAGCCCACATCCGGTGGCCACGGCGTTGCACGTTAGATATCCCCCCAAACACCCCCGCACTTCAGCTCCATGCACTCCCATTGAAGGAGTTTCAATGTTGTCAAAGGCAATCCCCAACCGCCGTCCGGAGGACGAAAAACTCAGTTTCGGACGAACTCTTCTCTACGGCCTGCAACACATGCTCACAATGTATGGCAGCCTCATCGCCACACCTTTGGTGATAGCAGGTGCCGCCGGTCTTTCCCCAGCTGAGAGCGGCTCCCTCATTACGGCTTCCCTGCTCATGGGCGGCATCGCCACGCTCATTCAATCGCTAGGGATTCCTTTCTTCGGCTCCCAACTGCCGCTCGTCCAAGGGGTATCGTTTGCCGGAGTGGCGACCATGATCGCGATCATCAACGGAGGCGGTGGGCTTCCCGAAATATTCGGAGCTGTCATTGTTGCTTCCGCGATCGGTCTAGTGGTGGCTCCATTCTTCGCGCAAGTTGTCCGCTTCTTCCCACCTGTGGTCACAGGCACAGTGATCACCACAATTGGCCTCACTCTCATGCCTGTCGCGGCTAACTGGGCAATGGGTGGCAATTCAGAAAGCACCGACTACGGGTCCGTGGACAACATCGGGCTTGCCGGGTTCACGCTCCTCGTTGTGTTGCTGCTATCCAAAGCCGGAGCGGGCATCATCTCGCGCCTATCCATACTCCTGGCGATGGTTCTCGGCACCATAGTCGCGTTGATTCTGGGTAAGACTGACTTCTCCGGCGTCGGCGAAGGACCGGCATTCGCCTTTCCCATGCCATTCGCTTTCGGTGCGCCCGTTTTCGAAATTGCAGGCATCGTAGCGATGCTCATTGTCGTGTTGGTCACCCTGACGGAAACCACCGCAGACATCCTCGCTGTGGGTCAGATCGTTGACACGAAAATAGACCGCAAGCGCATCGCCGACGGCTTGCGGGCAGACATGGCCTCGTCCGTAATTTCGCCGATCTTCGGCTCGTTTACGCAGACGGCTTTTGCCCAGAACGTTGGACTCGTCGCCATCACGGGGATCAAGTCCAGGTACGCAGTTGCCGCCAGCGGGGGCCTTCTGGTGATCCTAGGTCTCCTGCCCGTGCTGGGCCGAGTTGTGGCCGCGGTCCCGACGCCCGTGATCGGCGGAGCCGCTGTGGTGCTCTTTGGCACCATCGTTGCAGCGGGTATCAGGACGCTCGGAAAGGTGGACTACTCCAATTCCGTGAACTTCATCGTGGTGGCAGCATCCATCGGATTTGGCATGATCCCCATCGTCTCACCTGCGTTCTACGACCAGTTCCCGGGCTGGTTTGCCATCATCTTTGGCTCTGGCATTAGTTCGGCCGCGATCCTCGCGATCGCCCTCAACATTCTTTTCAACCACATCAAAATCGGAACGCCACGCAACCCATCCGTCGCTGCCAAGGGCGCCGAGCACTTAGCAGTGGACGAAGAAGAGGTTGCAAAACTCGATGGGACCGGCGCCCCTGGCCGTGACACACATCCTCACTAGCGCTGCCTTCACGCATTGCCTTGCTAAAACCCACTGATAAGAAATTGGAGAAAGCCATGAAGACCACCATCTACACTGCTGACGTCGTTCTGACGATGAACGCGGGCCGCGAAGTCATCCCTGCAGGTGCGATTGCTGTTCGAGGCCAAAACATACACAGCGTGGGCCCTGCCCTCGACCTCATGGCCGCCACCCCGGAGGCTGAAGTTGTTGACCTGACCGGCCACGTACTGATGCCAGGCCTTGTAAACTCCCACCATCACTCAGGCGTTCTGCGGGGCACAGCTGAGCATCTTCCCGTCTGGGAATGGTTGCGGCTACACATCGACCCCATGCATCGAGTGCTCCGGCCTGACGAGGCTGAAGCCGCTGCCTGGCTGTGTTACGCCGAAGGGCTTCTTTCCGGGACCACCACCGTTATTGATATGTGGCGATACATGGATGGCAGCGCTCGCGCCGCATCCGCACTGGGCAACCGTTTGGTCAGTGTGAACTACGTGGGCGCTCATCCAGATCACAACTACTTCGATACCTTGGACGACAACGAGCGCATGCTGCGCGAGTGGTCCGGCGGTGCCGGCGGAAGAATTACGCCCTGGGTCGGACTTGAACACCTGTTCTACGCAGATTCGGAGGGCCGCTCTCGTGCCATGCATCTTGCCCGGGAATACGACACCGGCATATACATGCACTGCTCCGAGTCACAAGTGGAATTGCAGCAATGGCACAACGAGTTTGGCTTACGCCCCATGATGGCCTTGGAAAAACTCGGGTTCTTCGACGTTCCGCGAACCATGATCGCTCACGCTGTCTGGCTCGATAACGAGGAAGTAAATCTGATTGCAGACAGAGGCGTAGGTGTCTCCCATAACCCCGTCAGCAACATGAAATTGGCGAGCGGGATGGCACCGGTAGCCGAGATGCTCGCGGCCGGGGTCAACGTTGGCATTGGTACGGACGGGGAGAAGGAAAACAACAATCTGGACATGTTCGAGGAGATGAAAGTGACGTCGCTCTTGGGCAAACTGCGCGCCATGGATGCCGCCGCTATGGACTCTTGGACCGTTCTGGAAATGGCCACCCTGGGTGGTGCGCGGGCAATTGGGCAGGCCGACCGGATCGGCTCGCTCGAATCGGGCAAACAAGCTGACTTCATTGCGGTGCGGACTGGTACCCCCCGAACCACGCCATTCATCACCGAGGGGCCGTACGCCAACGTCCATCACAACCTGGTCCATGCAGTCCGCGGCAGCGACGTCAGCACCACGGTAGTGGCGGGTGACGTTGTGGTTCGCGATGGCCGCTTGTGCAACGCTGACCTCAGCGAAATCATTGACCGTGCTGCATCGACCGTGCCCGGGCTATTCGCGAGGCGCAGAGAGTATCTTGACCGCATTGGCGAGCCTCACGGCCTCTTCGTCTAACCCACTATCGATAGAAAGAGATTCGAAGTGACAAGCACAGAGAATGCTGGCCTGGCCATCGCGGGACAGGATTTGGACTTCCTTCGCTTGGCCATCAGCCTTTCCCACCAGGTTAAAGCTGACGGACGACATCCCTTCGGCGCCGTGGTGGTCGACGAGCATGGCACGGTGGTCAGCTCGAAAGGAAACAACTCCATGCCGCCGGAAGGCGACCCCACCCAGCACGCCGAACTCAGGGCTGCGGCGGAGGCTTTCCGGCGACTCAGCCCAGAACAGCTCTCCAAATCAACGCTCTACTCGAGCGCAGAACCCTGTGCCATGTGCGCCGGCGCTGTCTACTGGACGGGGATCGGGCGAGTTGTCTACGGCCTCAGCGAGGAATCACTGCTTGCTATAACAGGAGACAATCCCGAAAACCCCACGCTTGCCCTGCCCTGCCGAGAAGTCTTTAGTCGTGGTCAGCGCCAAATCTCCGTGGTGGGTCCGCTCCTGGAGGACGAGGCCGCCGCCCCTCACAGAGGTTTCTGGCAATAAGTTCCGGGCAGACCTCCGCGAGATATCTGTGGAGTCACTGAGGGGTTAGCTCTGTTCTTACTGCCGAGAGCTAACCCCTCGCGAAGAAGTCCACGCCCGATACATATTCCATGGCCTTCACGAACTTCGGATCGCTCATCCGCGAGTACGCTTCCTCCTCAGAGAGCTCAGCCACCCGGCAATGGATCCACCAGAGATTCCCCGACGGGTCTCGAACCCGGCCCACTTCTTCGCCCCAGAACATCTCCGTCATGTTGGTGACCGCTGTGGCACCGGCGGCGAGTGCAGCAGCGAAGGTGGCGTCGCCGTCGTCGACGTACACACGGAGGAAAGCCGGAGTGGGAGGCCAGTCGGGACGCGAGTCAAAGGCGAGGATGTTTGAGTCGCCGATCTTCGCTTCCGCATGTCCGATGGAGCCGTCCTCCATGGGCACGCGGAACGCTTCCTGGGCGCCGAAAGCGGCCGTGATGAATTCAAGGAGCTCTGGAGTGCTGCGGGAAATGATCCAAGGCTCCACGGACCGGTACCCTGCCGGGACGGCACTTACTCCCTCGGCGCGAACCATCGGTGCCATCGCTTTGACCTCGTCCGGGACCAGCGCGTCCGGCTGACCGGTCATGTGCCGATGAAGCGACTCAATGGCGTAACTCATGCCGGCCGCGTACTCGGGGGCTTCCCATCGGCTCACGGCTTCGTCGTCGGAAACGTCTTCCATATGGGACATAATCCACCAGACATTTCCCAGCGGGTCTTGGACGCGGGCGCCCCGATCACCCCAGGCACTGTTGTCGAGGACCGAAACCGTGGTAGCCCCCGCGGCGAGGGCGGCGTGGAAGGCGGCATCGGCGTCGTGCGTGTAGAGGCGGAGGTACGACGGCGTCGCTGGCCAATGCGGTCGGCTGTCGAAAGCGAGGACTACTGAGTCGCCGATCCGCGCCTCCGCGTGTCCGATGCTGCCATCCTCACCGACAACGCGATCGATCTCCTTTGCACCGAACGCGTCCGTGATGAATTCGAAAAGGGTGTTGGTGTCGCGGGTGATCAGCCAGGGGCTGACGGTGGAGTAACCGGTGGGAACTGTGCTGATGCTCGGGCCTGCCGCAGTCATGGACGTGTCCTCTGGGTCGGGGTTCCGTGGTTTCAGGCTACGACTGGTTGAGGTCAGGACGCGTCCGCAATGCGCTCACGCCGAGACGCCATTCAAAGTTGGGGCCCGTAGATGAACTCCTTGGCGTGGTTGACTGCCTTCTTGAACGCGTCGTTGCGAAGTGTCACTTGCTCCTTGCTGGCACCCCCGCTCGGTTCCAGGAACGTCGTTGGTCCTGGGCGGAGCATCCAGATATCCCCGGCCGGCGGCAAGTAGAAGACGCCGAAGGAGCGGTGCTCAGGGTCGTCGGTCCAGATGGGTACGACGGCGACCGCAGCACCGGTGTCCGGGTTGATCCACTGAGCACGCGGCAAGGGTTGTTCGTGGACTTCAGGGTCCAGGAACGGGGCCGTCCCTCTCCCCCATCGTTTCTCGAACCGCTCGTAGAACGCTGGAATGATGTGACCGTCGTATGGACGCCAAGCACTCATGGATTACTCCTCGGTGATCTCATATTGCGGGATGGAGGTTCCCAACGGGGTGGCCCAAACGCGAGCGGCGACTGGTACCGGTCGCGGCCCGCAGAGTCTCGGCCCGGGATAGTTTCGCGCCGATGGAATCGGACCTTCACAGGCGTTCCGCCCGAACCGCCTGCCCCATCAGGACTCAGCCGCGCACGATCGTATGCCGCCCGCTTCCCTGGGTCCGACAAAACAACGTACGCCTGCATGATGGCGTGCAGTTCCTGAAGGTCGGCCGCGGAGGTTGTGTCGCCGTCGTCGACCCTTTGGCGGGTATCCGGGTGGTGGGTTCGAAGCAGCGTGCGGTAGGCGCGGCTGATCTCACGGGTCGTCGCGTCCGGCGACACGTGAAGTGTGGCGTAGTGGTCAGGTTGCGTGCTCACTGCTGGTTCCGGTTCCTGCTGCGGATTTGGAGATGGCCCCCGGCTGAGCCGGGGGCCATCAATCGGGAGACGACGGGCGGGGGTCGCTTTCATGTGCGCTAAAAAACGCTGTGACGTGGCGCGAAGCCTGCGCCCAACTATTCCGATGCGGCCGCCTCCGTTGTTCCCGGCCGGCGCTCTGCCGGTTGGCCACCCCCAGGTGGGCCTTCCGGCAGGGCGAACGGGATTAGGCGTTAATTTCCTGCCTCTGCCCACTGGACTGAATCTCAATGCGCCGCGGCTTTGCCTTCTCGGCGACGGGGATGCGGAGTGTGAGCACTCCGGCGTCGTAATTTGCCTGGACGCCGTCGGTGTCCAGGGTGTCGCCGAGGATGAGCTGGCGGCTGAAGACGCCCTGTGGGCGCTCGGCGGCGATCATCTCGGTGTTCTCGCCCGCGGGCGACTTACGTTCTGCCTTTACCGTGAGGACGTTCCGTTCGACGTCCAGTTCAACTGAATCAGGGCTTACACCAGGCAGATCGAAGGCAACAACGAATTGTCCGTCCTCCTGCCATGCATCCATCGGCATTCCGGCCGGGCGAGCTGTTGTGCCAAAAACCTGTTGGGCGAGCCTGTCGAATTCGCGGAACGGGTCAGTGCGCATCAGCATGTGGTTCTCACTCCTTTGGATCTTGATGCTGATTCTGTTGTTGGTACCAACCTGCTCAGTCCTGCTTGATCTGTATTGGCTGGTATAGATTTTTTATAGCACCGGTGAGAGAGTTGATGCAAGTAGTTTTCCGGAAGATTTTTGGAGGTCTTTGATGGCAGCTTCGGATACTGAGACTGCCGCTGAAGAGTACGACGGCGGCCTGGCTCCTTCTGGTGCGGACGGCGCCTCAGGCGAGGGCTCTGACTCGCGTGGGGTTTATGCGATCTCGGTCGCAGCGGAACTGGTTGGCACAGGGCAGCAGAACATCCGGCAGTACGAGCGCAAAGGCCTGCTCACCCCTGAGAGGACCGACGGCGGCACTCGCCGCTACAGCGAAAGCGACCTTGCGACGCTGCGTAGGATCGGGGCGTTGTTGGACGAGGGGCTGAACCTAGCGGGCGTGAAACTGGTGCTGGAGCTGGAGGCGGAGAACCGGGGGCTGACGGAGGACAACCGCGGGTTAGCTGACGATAACCGGGAGCTGCGGGCGGACAACCGGGGGTTGCGGAAGGATCTGAAGCGGGCGCGGGGTCGACAGTAGGCCGCAAGCCCACTGAACTGCGCACATGACGGCAAGGCCGAACCCCTTTCAACCACAGTTCAGTCCGAATGCCGTTTTGTATCCCGGGGTGACTTCCGCCGTCGTAGCAGCGGGCTCCCGAGCACCTAATCCTTGGACAGAACTAGAGCTCGTTTTCGCCGGTAATCCCGTCCCATGTCAGATGAGGGGCTGGACTACAACCTCCTCATATTTTTTACGGCGGTTTTCAAATGCAGGCCGTGCACCCTCGAGGACGTCTATGACGAACTCGCCCGTATCCAGCGACGCCAGCGGTCCGCTGTGCAATGTGAAAACTCCGGAGTCGTAAGAGCAATGCACTATCTGATCCGCATCGCCGACGACGGCTAGGTTAGCGTTATGCGTTACCACGATGACTTGACGCCGGAGTTTCGCCTGCTGAAGCGCCGGAACGAGGACCCTGCGTACTGCGGAATTGTCAAGGTTCTCTTCCGGCTGATCAAGGAGGAGTGGAGTGTCACTCCGGTCAAGCACCAAGTAGAAGAGAAGGAGAATCAAGCCGCGCTCGCCAGGCGAAAGCTGCGATAAGGGAATTCCATTTCCGGACAAGCTGAATGACGTCTCTAACCATGTAAGACCAGCCAAGTGCGCAATAGTTTCCGACGGGGTCGTATTAGACCTGAAAGCTGTATCTAGTGAACGACCAGGTCTAGACAGGTCTCCACCTTCAACACCCATGCGTTTCAGGATGTCGAGGGTAGCTGTTACGACTTCGTCTTCGTCCATCGGGTCGAGACTAACTCTCACGTCTTCGAGTCGGCTCAGCAGTTCTGAATTTCGTCGCCCGTCGAGCACATCGGAAAGGCGTCCCCAGTCACTGGAGAACCTAATACTGGCATCAAACGTGATGCCAGCCGCGCTTGCCAAGGCATCGTGGCGGGCGAACTCCTCCGCTGGCTTATAGACACTGCGAATTGTGTCTATTCGGGACATAAGCTGCGAGTAGATCCCCTTCGCCAGTTCTGCAAGGTCGTTCTGCAACTTCTCTATCTCGCCCGGAATCTCACCCACGCGTCTGATCCGAGCGTCCAGCCCAGAAACCGAGTCCGGCTCACCCGGGTCGCCAGTCAACGCCTCAACCCTTTTCCGCAGCTGCTCGACCGCACGACGTGCAGCCTCTCGAACACCGTCATGCGCGGTGAGCTTAATCCGAAGAGCGTCACACACGTTTCCCAAGGATTTGAGAGCGTCGCGAGCCTTAGACAGTTCAGCAGTAATTTGTAACTGCCTGGCAACTCGCTCCGAGCGGGCCGCCACTATCGCAGCCGAGTCGATCACTACAGTCACCACGTCTCCCGCTGGAATGCCAATGGCCTTACGGTATTCAAGGTTCAGAGTGGAAGCCTGCTGGGACATAAACTGCGCGGCCTGCTCAACGCTAACAAGCTCAGTCAGCTGTTTAGATACCTGAGCCCCCTCGACAGTCAGAGTGGCCACCTGGGAATCGAGAGTCTCAGCCTCGGCAACCGCTTGGGCAAGCGCGTCCCGATCGGACGCGACTTCAGTGGGTTCAGCTTCTCCAGCCTCGAGTTCCTTAAGATTTAGAACGGCTGCGTCCAAATCAGCCACGGCTGCATCGACCTGAAGACGCGTCTCATCCCTGCGCTTCTTAAGGTCTACCAACGTGACCTCATTCATCTCTCGGTCGAGGTGTACGAGCTGGACAGACTTGACATCTACATCCAGGCGGAGCCTGCTTAGGGCTGCATCGACAGACTTAGTTCGAAGACGAAGAAGACCATCTAGAGTTTCTTCGCCTGACCGATCTACTTCGTCAATGTGGTGGAACAGGACTCGGCTCAGTTCACCCTCAAACGCGTCATTTTCTGGGCTCAGCGGATCGCTGGCGCAAATCGTCTCGATAAGTCTTTGGGGAAGATATTCGACCCTTTCAAGGTTGGCCGGGTCGTGCGGTTTGGCTAGGCCAACCACATGCGTTGTCTTGTCGGCGAGCGTCACCTCAGCCTCGAATGCCGAGGCGAATTTATTCTTTGGATTCAGGAATCGCATTCGGTTAAGAAATGCAAAGTAATCTGCTCGGGAAGAGTTTCCTCCTCGAGCCAGGCAGTCAAGGAGGGCCGACTTACCTTGCCCTTTGTTACCGATAATGGCAACCAGCCCCTGATTTAGGGGGATGGAGTAGTTGAACAGATCCGAGGCCGCTCCCTCGACTGGTCGCACCGCAATTGAATCTATTATCCGTTCGGGAGACTCGCGTCTCCTCCGGAGATCTTCCGGCTCGGTCCCAACGTATACCCTGCTGGTGAATTCGGAGAGCGCGTGCACAAGGCCGGCAAACGTCGGGGTTGAGCGTATCCACGTCTCACAGTTGCCGATCCGGTCTTTATTGGCGGTATTCGTACTCCAGGTGTGGGCGTCGCTGCAGTCCAGCAGCGCGGAGGTCACATCGTTATCAATAAGCGTCTGCCTGCTCTTGGACCAAGTTGTTGTTTCATCGAAGGCGGTGAACACGATGTCCGCAATGTTAATCAAATGCTTCTTGCTCGTTATCGCACCGTCAGCCCACTTGATATCGGCCCACTCAGTCTTCCCCAGCGCAAGGAGCGAGCGGTTCTTGAAGACGTGTCCCGTCAAAACCTCCTGGACCATTTCAAGGGTCACGTTAGCGTTATTGAATCCTTCAACCAGGTCGGAGTCATAATCCCCCAAACGTTCCGGGGGAACGGTCAGCTTCATCTTTCGGCCCAGGTCTTCGAGCGAATCTCTCGTAATCGAGGCATTCCAGAAATTCTCACCGGAGGCATCCAGGTGAAACCTAGGGCGAAGCGCAGATATGAACTGAGACTCAATCACTTCGGGTGCAAGCTCAGGATCGAAAATGACGTGGAGGTTCGCTCTGCTGAGCTTGGACTCGGAACCACCGAACTGGTTAAGACGCATCTCGATAACAGGAAAGAGCGTGTCGATGTTCTGCATGCGTCCGTTTGCATGCTCATTTCGAAGACGCTTATAGCCGTCTAGAAACCAATAATCGTTGATACCCAATGCTGCAAAGCATCGTGGTAGATTCTCGATTTCCTGGATGAACTTTTCCCAAACCTCAGGAGTGTCTCCGCCGTAGCCCTGTCTCAGTGAGAGCGGCGTATGGACGTGCAGGTCCCATTTTTTCCATTCGGAACCTCGGGCATTTTGGTCAGTCATTAGGTGAGCCTACGGCCTCTGCGCAGGCTTTGAGGTCGAGACACTCCAGCGCTGGAAATCCCCGGGTGCTCGACCTTTTCTACAGGAGCGACCTGCCAACGATTGAGTTTGCAGTCGACCCTGACAAGTTCGACGCCGGGAGCAAATAGCCAGTCCCGACGGGTATGCGGCACTGGCGGGACACAAATCAGCCCGGAACCTCAGAAGCGGCAGGGGTCCATCACGCTTCGAGTTTGGCAAGTCTTACTCGCAGAATTCGCCCACCCGTCCTGACCGGGAGGCATTGACCGGTCGACGGTCCGTTTCCGGCTACGCAATGCCCCACCAAGACCTGACACTCACGGCCGAAGCGATGGCCCGCACTACTGAGAGATTCCGCGGGAGCATCACGCCTAGCCGCGAGGTCTCGACTCCAAATTAGATTGCTGGCCATGGACAGGGCGACGTAATAAGGTGAAACCCGGCCCAAGAGACAACCTAACCCGGCCTTCAAGACGCCTGAATGGTGAGACAACCTAACCCGGCTAGATACAGGGGCGCGTGCGTACCGCCTAGGGTCAGGGAACGGCCCATGTTGATCGATAAATTTTGAAAGCTAAGCGCCGTACTTGGTTGAGCAGCACGCCTGGGCTCAGGTTGAGATCGATCGCGTGGCAGTAGATGCTCGTGCTACGACCGATGATTTCGTGTAATCGCGGCTCTTCCTCTCCCTTGGCGTAGATAAGGTGCCCCGCAGGAAGAGCGAAGCGAGTGCAGTATGCAAGCATTTGGTAGATGTCAGCGTTGGGATATGAAGTGTTTTTGGGAACTTTGTATTTAGCGTCGATGATTGCCCTTACTCCGCGTGCGTCCTTCCACAACAGGTCTGGGATAAGAGAGATCTTCCCTGCTGTATCGAGTGAGGTGCCTTTTGCCTGGGCTTCGACGGTGCCGCCGATGCTGCGGAGGTGTTCTCCGAGTGCGGTGGTGAGGAAGTCTTCGAAGATCTTCCACATGTCGAACAGGAACGCTGTGGCTGTGATTTCTCCGCGGCGTTGTTCCAGCGAGGCGTTTTGAAGGATGAGTGTTCCCAGGGCTATGGCCGCGCGGTAGCGGCTGTTTAGGCGAGTGAACTGTATAGAGGGCAGCTCTGTTCCGGGAAGAAATTCGCTTACATCATGGAGTCGCTGGACCAGTTTCCGCAGGTTGGTTCGATGGAGGCGGGAGAGCGAAGGGACCCGTAGGAGTCGTTGAGCTGCGGTGAGAAGCAGCCTGTTTTCGGGAATGTCGGTGGTGTATTCGTCGAATATCACCTGTGCGGGAAGTGGGAGGCCCGCTCGGCGTCCTATCTGAGCGTCGACATTCAGGCGTCCACGGAAGATCGGCTGTGAGTCTTCTAAAGTCTCATAGCCCTGCAGGAGCCCTCGCTCTGTCGCTCGGGCTGATTGACGGATGAAGGCGTCGCTAATGGTGTTGAGTAGGTTCTCGTCCCGATCGATAACGATGTCCTGCTCTTTCCAGACCGCAGGGTCAGTCGAATAGCTCATCATGAAGAAGAGGCGGGAAACTGGTATTTTCGGTTTGATTTCGATCTGGCAGTCCCCGAGACGGATGACTCCTACTTTTCGGATATTCGAGATGATCCACTCCCCGGGGCCGGCCGGGACGGCAGTGGCGACGTTAAGGCGGCAGAGGGTAGTGACGATGTCTGTAGGGAGCTGGGCGCGTTCGGAGGCTGATCCTTCGGTAAGTTCGAGGCGCTTCATTTTCCTTCGGCTGCTTCCTCCTCACCAGTGTCTGGGAGTTCGCGTTGTTGGTGCCCTGCCCTGAGGGCGTCAAGGCCGTAAACCTGTTCGATGTTCAGTCCCTCGCCATAGTGGTGTTCGGCTAGAAGCGGCAGGATCTCGTGGTCCCAGATCTCTTCTATTTGATCCGGAAGGAACTCCGGGTTTTTGGGCATCAGGAAGCTGGGGCCGATTTGAAAATCGCCGTCGCCTATCCTTTCGTTGACAGCGTCGAGAAGGTCTGCGGGGGCAGTGTCGAGACGGTTGCTGACGAGCCATGCTCGTAGAACGGATTTGGTAGGTTCCTTGTGCGGATGTAGTTCCACGAAGGAGAAACGACGGCGCATCGCAGCGTCGAGCAGGGCGATGGAGCGGTCACTGGTGTTCATGGTGCCGATGAAGAAGAGGTTGGAGGGGAGCTTGAAGGAATCTTCGTCGCTCTTGCTGTATTGCAGTTTGATCGGGGTGTCTCTGTACTCGAGCAGGAAGTAGAGTTCACCGAAGATTTTGGCGAGATTGCCGCGGTTGATCTCGTCGATGACTAGTACGTAGTTGAATTCCGGATTCGAGCATGCCTGGTCAACGATTCGGCGCAGCGGTCCATCCTGGAGCCTGTAGGTGAGCGAGCCATTGTCGGTGGTGTCTGGCCGGTACCCCTGGAAGAAGTCTTCATACGAATAGCTGGGATGGAACTGGACGATTGACGTGTATTTGGCGTCGCCGGCCACGTGTTCGGCCAGATGCATGGCCAGGTACGTTTTGCCGGTGCCCGGAGGTCCGTAAAGAATGATCTGACCGCGTCGCTCAAGCAGGTTCAGCTGCTTCTGAAGCCATGTCCGATCCATAAACAGCGCCTGCGAAAGGGCGTTGTCGGCAGGCGCGAATCTTCGGCGGACGCCTGTTGTGGGGGCCAGAGGGTCTTCCTCGGCCGGAAGAGTCGGGGCGTCTGATTCTTCTCCCGGAGCAGGGGAGGGATCCCATGCCTTTCGAAGGGGGTCGGAGTAGAAGTCTACGGGTTGAGCGGTTTTCTGCTGAAGTTTGAGTACGATATCCAGCAGATCGCGGTCGATGTCCTCGCTGGGTTGGCCTATTTCGCCAACGAAGGCCTCGTGTATTCGCGTCTTGTGGTTATCGGACACGATCGAGGTGATGTACTTCGGGTGGACAAGATAAACCAGGGCGTTCCGCTGTGTGCGGAAGCTGTGCCCGGGGAGGTCATTGATGAATTGCCGCCACGCCCATGGATCGGCTAACAGGGCTTCCTTGTCGGCTTCGGTCTTTTTCAACCACGAATCGAGAAGTTCGATGATCAGCACGAGCGCTTCGTAGAGCTTGTTGTTCATGGCCTGGCCTGGGTCAAAGCTGCCAAATTTGAAGGCCTTAGCAATCTCAACCGGGATTTGCACAGGATGGTCCATGTACCCGAGCAGGGTTTGCACCCTTTCCTTTTTGGCTCGCTCTCCGATCCGGTTCGGGCTGATCGGAAGCAGTTGCCAACACACCAGTTCAGCCATGAGTAGGCGCGCGTCGTCCGATACTTTGGCGAGCTGAACCTTGAGCTTTCCTACAAAGTTGCCAGCGTCTGGATCAGGGGCGTCTATGAAGACGGAGCGTAGTTCCTCGACGGGTCCGCTTTCCCATACACTCCTGCCTTCGGAGAATACCGATCCGCCTTCCTGAAGTCCGCGCTGCACGAACGGTAGGGCCGCATCCCGGATCGTTTCCTCAGGCTTGTCGACCGGCACTATCGTGGTCTGCAGTTGTTCTTGCTTTTTCTCAGCACTAAGGGCGCTCCAGGCGTTATACCGGTTCCGGGCCTCAGACGCGAAGTCTCGTGCATCCGGGAAGTCCTTGAGTGCCTGTCGCCCTTCGTCGGTGATTCTCCATATCCCGGTTCCGCTTTTTTCCAGCCAGCCGGCTTTCACCAAGTCCACGGTTGACCACCGCAGATAGATTTCCGCACGTGTCTTGTCTTTGGCTCCCACCTCGCCCTCCGAACCTTCAGGCGGCAATAGCTCGAATACATGGGACAGAATCCCGTCAGGACCCGTCGTTCCTGAGTAGCCTTCCGGCTGGGCGTCCAGGAGCTCAAGGATCAAACGCAGGCGATGGGCATTCTTTTCCACAAAAGGCATGGGAAGGATCTCCTGTTCAAGAAATTTGGACCTAGGAGCAGCGTACGACACGGTCCGAGGAGGCAGACCTACCTTTGCGACTTCAACAGGTTGCAGGCCTGTGCTTCATCAGGCATATGGTGCCGGATTGGGACTGTCAGGTCTGGATACCGTGGAGTGGGGGCGCGGGGCGATCCCACGATAGAACTGGATTCAAAGTCACCCTCTTGGGGTGAAAATAGTGGCGCGACTGCAGGAGCCCGGCGTGTCAGCGGACGCTCCGGCTGGCGCTTCAAAGAGTTTGCGAAACGACTACATCATTGTTGGATTCTGCCGTCATAGGAGTTGTGTGATCGGTTTAATGGGAGAGTGGCGGTCCGTCTTGTATCGCAAGACATCCAGGAGGCCCTGGTTGGGAGAGCCCTTGGTCAGGAGCGCAGCACTGGTAGAGCTGTTTGGACTCGCTTGCGTCATAGCCACTGAGACGCGAGACCAACCTTTGGGCCAGTGATGTCCGACTGACAGCCAATTGCATTCCTCGCCCCCTGTCCACGATTTCTCTGGATGCGTCTTCCAAGGTCATACCGACGGTGACTGACCGCACCGCCGCCGGAGCCGTCGTCGTTGTCCAACTGGGCGGCAACCTTCCCCGCCAGCAAATGTGCTAGCCCCCAAAGTATTGGTGCACGAACGGACCGCAAAGCCAGAGCCAATGCTTGCGCCGAGTCCCACCCAACCCACCTGTTAACCAACTCTTCCCCCACAAGCCACCCGTTCGAACCCGCTAAGCCAACCGCCGCGACCACCGTTGTGAGCGTGAGGATCGCAATCGTCGCCGAATCATTCCTGCCACTGATGAATGGGGTAACCCACTCGATACTGCGGGTGCTTGAGCATCTGCAGGAGCGCGGGGATGAGGTGATGGTGATCGCGCCGTCGACGTCGGACACTGATGTTTCGAGCGTCGAGAAGGGTGCGTATGTGCACCGGCTTCCTTCGGTGCCGCTGGCCGGTTACACGAATGTGCGGGTTGCGTTGGGTGGTGTGAATCGGGTCAAGCGAATCCTTGCCGATTTCTCCCCCGACGTCGTGCACCTCGCTTCGCCTTTCGTCCTCGGCTGGCGTGCCGTGCAGGCCGCCCATCAGCTCGGCATCCCGACTGTCGCGATCTACCAAACCGAAGTTCCCAGCTACGCCGCCCGGTACGGTGTGCCGTTCCTGGAGAACTGGGCCTGGAACCGCGTGGACAACATCCACCTCCTGGCCACCCGAACCCTGGTGCCGTCCACGTTCGCGTTGAATCAGTTGCGCGGACGCGGCATCCTGCGCGTGGACATGTGGCGCCGCGGTGTGGATACCGCGCGTTTCAACCCCGCTAAGCGGTCGACGGCGTGGCGCAGCTCAGTGGCGCCCGATGGTCACCGCGTCATCGGCTACGTCGGCCGGCTCGCCGTCGAGAAGCAGGTTGAGGATCTGGCCGTACTGGCGGATTTGCCGAACACGAAACTGGTCATCGTTGGTGATGGCCCGCAACGGGAAGCACTCCAAGCGGCGCTACCGAACGCTCACTTCGCCGGCTTCCTCGGCGGGGATGCACTAGCTCAAGCTGTCGCCGGCTTCGACCTCTTCGTCCATCCCGGCGAGTTCGAGACCTTCTGCCAAACCATCCAGGAAGCCATGGCATCAGGTGTTCCCGTGGTCGCGACCGGCCGCGGAGGCCCCTTGGACCTCGTGGAGAACTCACGCACGGGCTGGTTGTATGAGCCCGGCAACCTTGCCCAGCTGCGCGGCTACGTGCAGGACCTGATCGGCGACGACGCCAAGCGCCGCGCGTTCGCAACGTCGGCCACCGCTTCAGTCCAGGGTCGGACGTGGCCCGTCCTCAGCGCGGACCTGGTTCGCCATTACAACGAAGTCATCTCCGGAGTGCCCAGCGGAAATAACGGGCCCAGCGAATTCACCTCAAGCAAAGGACCCACCTCATGAAGATCTCCGTGATCGGCTGCGGCTACCTCGGCGCAGTCCACGCAGCGACGCTCGCTTCGATGGGCCACACCGTGGTGGGTATCGACGTCGATTCCTCCAAGGTTGAGCAGCTCAACAAGGCGCTGGCGCCCTTCCACGAGCCAGGAATGGATGAGCTCCTCAAGGACGGTCGCACCACCGGCCGGCTCGTGTTCACCACGGACTTCGCGGCTGCCGCAGATGCCCAAGTCCACTTCCTCTGCGTCGGTACGCCACAGTCCAAAACCTCGGACACAGCCGACCTCTCCTACCTGATGGGCGCCACGAAGAGCCTCCTGCCGCACCTGGCCAAGGGGGCCGCCGTCGTGGGTAAATCAACGGTGCCGGTAGGCACGGTGGAAACGCTCCGCGCGATCCTGGCCCGACGCTCGGACGTGCTGCTCGGCTGGAACCCTGAGTTCCTGCGTCAGGGCACGGCCGTCAAGGATTCGCTGGTGCCTGACCGCCTGGTTTACGGCGTTCCCGGCGGCAAGGGTGCCGCAGCGGGTACGCCGATCACAGCCGTTTTGGATGCGGTGTACGAGCCGCTGATCAGCGCCGGTATCCCGCGGCTCGTCTGCAATTTCTCGACGGCGGAACTCATCAAGTCGGCGTCGAACGCGTTCCTGGCCACGAAGGTCAGCTTCATCAACGCGATGGCTGAGCTGTGCGACGCGTCGGGCGCCGACGTAAGCGAGCTCAGCGAAGCGATGGGCTTGGATCCGCGCATCGGCAACAGGTACCTGCACGCCGGGCTCGGTTTCGGCGGCGGCTGCCTGCCCAAGGACATCCGGTCGTTCCGTGCCCAGGCGCGCGAACTTTCGGTGCCGTCCGTGGATGAGTGGATGGCCCTGGTTGATTCGGTGAACCTGGACCAGCGTTCCCGCGCTGTGGAGGTCGCCCGCGAGATGTGCCGCGGCTTCCTGTCCGGCCGCACGGTGACAATCCTTGGTGCCGCGTTCAAGCCCGACACCGACGACATCCGCGACTCCCCCGCCCTGGACGTCGCCCAACAGCTCGCGGCCGCTGGCGCACACGTGACCGTCACCGATCCCAAAGCCATCAACAACGCTTGGATCCGCTACCCAGAAATCCGCTTCGAAGCCTCCACCAAACGCGCCCTCGAAGGCGCCGAACTGGTGCTGCTGCTCACCGAATGGAACGAATACGTGTCGCTCTCGCCCGTTGTTGCGGGAGCACTCGTACGACGCCGGATGGTGCTGGACGCTCGCAACGTCCTGGACCCTGAGGCTTGGCGGAGTGCGGGCTGGACGGTCCGCGGGTTGGGGACCGGCGCTTCGGTTGTGCTTGCTGATGGAGGCCAGGCGAAGCCCGCCGACCGGAAGAAGCACGCAGCGCACTAAGTCATAGACAACTCCGCCTCCCTTTGCTGTTCGGCACGGTGTTATGGTCACTGGACGCGCCATCGCATCGGCGCATCTACAAGGGGGCAATATATTGAAAAAGCGTTCTATTCGCATGACCAAAAACTGGCATTTGCTAGGCAACTCTTCGTGGTCGCAAGGGCGAAAAGCAGTGGGGCTGGTTGCCGTGACGTCGCTGCTGGTTGGGGCCACAGCGTGCGCTCCGGGAGCGCCGACAAGCGCCAGCTCTGTAAACAGTACGAAGGCAACTCCTTCCGCAACTCCTTCTCCAACACCCAGCAAGGTCGCTGGCACGGTCTGCACAACTGAGAAGGCGACTCAGACTTCCGCGGGTGAGACGTTTGTTTGCGCCATCGACCAGGCTGGCAAAATAACGTGGTTGGACTCTGCGAGCGCGAAGAAGTTGTCCGATCAGCGAACTGCGGAAGCGGCGGCAAAGGCAGCTGCTGAGAAGGCTGCAGCCGACAAGGCGGCTGCAGATAAAGCCGCGGCGGATAAAGCCGCTGCAGATAAGGCTGCGGCTGACAAGACCGCGGCCGACAAGGCTGCCGCCGATGCCGCAGCAGCCATTCAAGCTGCGGCTGATAAGGCGGCCGCCGATAAGGCAGCAGCAGACGCTGCTGCAGCGCAAATCCAGCCGAAAGTAGTTCCGGCTCCCCCTCCTGCCCAGAGCGGATGCGACCCCAACTACTCCGGATGCGTACCCATCGCATCGGACGTTGACTGCGCGGGTGGCAGCGGCAACGGCCCGGCTTACGTGCGAGGGCCAGTGACGGTAACGGGATCCGACATTTACGGTTTGGACAACGACAAAGATGGGATCGGCTGCGAGAAGTAGCCGTCAGTTGGAGCGGCCGCAGACTCAGACGCTGCGGCCGTCCCAGCGGGTCTGGACGTCGAGCAAGAACTTGACGCCGGCGTCGGATAGTCCCAGCTCATCGGAACCCCATTTTGTCGAGCCCCGAAGCCTCAGACAGAGCAAGCTCTGATGGACATCGATCCTCAAGCCACGTGCCCAGTCCAGTGGAATATCGGCACCCGTCGCGGTTCGCAGACCGTGTTCGTGGAGCGCAAGCTGAACCACATCGTCCACTATTTTGCGGGGCGGATGGCTTGCCGATAAGTCCCAGTGCACCCTCAGCTGAGTCGCGATCTTCACGCCCTCGTGCCCGGGTGATGCCAATCGGTCAGCGATGTAGTGCCAGAGCATCGCGGGC
Source organism: Paenarthrobacter sp. NPDC090517 (assembly GCF_044769165.1). Taxonomy (NCBI): domain Bacteria; kingdom Bacillati; phylum Actinomycetota; class Actinomycetes; order Micrococcales; family Micrococcaceae; genus Paenarthrobacter; species Paenarthrobacter sp. NPDC090517. The sequence goes on from NZ_JBIVXN010000004.1 coordinate 250,720, forward strand.
CTGTTTATGAGCTTCCTGGCTGCCGGTGTCAGGAGCAGCCTGTCCTTGCTCTTGCGAAGGAGTTTCCATTCTTGGAGCCGTTCGCGCACGATGCGGACAGGTGCGGCGTGACTTTCAGTGGAGACGTTCGTGTTCCAAGGTTCGATCCACCCGAGTTCTGTCATTGCTCGCTTAACCACGATCGGTTTGAGATAGCCCGCCGATGTCAGCGGCAACCCATCTGGGTCCGCCTGGTTAAGGAACCAAAGGGCAGGCCCCAAGACGAACACTACCTCCTCTTCGGTGACGTCCCCCGGCCACAGCCGACGAGCCAACAGTCGCAGTTGATCGTTCACGACAGTAATCTCGAAAGCAGCCGGATCGAACTTGGACACACTCTCCTGAGTCACGAACTCGAGCCAATCCACGGCTTCCCGGTGCTCAGGATGCTTAGGGTTGGACACAACGGCAACCACGTTGGCATACCCACCCACTCCCCCGGAATCCTCTATCGGCCCCCGCATCGCTCCGCCAAGGCAAGCGATGGTGTTCTCGTTGAGCACGGCAGGTCCAACAACTTCGATCTCGTGGGTCCAGTTGTCCCCGAAGTCGTAGTCGTACTCAAGGTCCGACAACCCTGGCGAGTGTGGGTCAAAAAGCTCAGCTAGCCGAACGTCAACCGCGAGCTCAGTACCATCTGGACCGTCGCCGTCGTCGACTCCCATGATGATGCGTTTCTTGCCCCCGCGGTCATGGCCGGCAACGGCGTAGAGATGAGCGTCCTTCCACCCGAATGCCGTCTGGATGGCACCGTGCAGCTCAGCGACTGTGGCGGTTTCGGGGAGGACGAGTTGCCGCCAGATGAGCGGTTCAGTCTCACTGATAGAAATGCGCAACTCAACGGCCGGAACGGTGGTGGGTGACTCCATTCCCGCCATTCTGCCAGTGCGAATGGAAGGTTTCGCGTCATATGTCCTTGGTTCGGACTACTACCCCTAAGGACGGGGGTTGAACCTACAACGACAAGGACTTACTAGTGATCACGCACTTCTACCCAGCAGCGCTTCGCATCATCACCTGCGTCATAGCTGTTTGCTCGGCGGTGTCAGCCACCTTGCTCGGAACTGCGCCCCCTCCGGAAGGCCTGGAAATCCTTGATCCTTCAGATATGCGGACCACGGCTGTCGTTTTCACGATGGCTCTGGGTGTTGTGGCGCCCGTAGCGATGTTGATTGCCGAACCACTGACCTGTCTGCTCCTGAAAGCCGGACTCTTCGCTGCATCCGGCTTTGGCAATGCCATGATGCTCAGCCCGCTGGTGGTGGTGCCGTTCCAGGAAGCGTCTACTGCCCTGGCTGTTGTCTGCTCGGTAGCCCTGACTATTGCGAGCATCGTCACCTACATGGAGTCCGTGGAACGCAGGAACGCTCGACGGCGGGCCAACACCTAGACGCTGCCGCTCAGCACCTATTTTTGGTGAATTTTCCCCCAAATACCCGCCTCCCGACCACCTAGTTTGGGGTTTCGAACACCTAGAGACCATGTTCCGGCCATAGTCTCCTTTTGTGCCTCCCGGGGCGGGATTCCCGGTGTCCGGCGGGTTACCCCACCCGCTCCACGCGAAGGAGGCACTGCGGCACGGCTCCACCCGACTACCCCCAGGTGGGGCCGTGCCCAGCCGGCATATCAGCCAGCGCGGCGATCAAAGCGCAAACGCACCAGACGATACACGATGCCCACCGCGAACATGAGCACACCCAAACCGGCTGACAAGGGCGGCAAGGTGGCAACAAGAACCACGCATGCAACAGCACCAGCCACCTGAAGGAACTTCGGGTAGCGGCGGTCTTCCCGCGGCTGAGTGTAGGCGGCGATGTTGGCAACCAAGTAGTAGAGCAGCACTCCAAATGACGAGAAGCCGATTGCCCCGCGAAGATCAGCAACTGCGATAATCAGGCAGATCACTACAGCCAACGTGACTTCGGCACGATGCGGGACCTTATAGCGCGGATGCACAGCGGAGAGCCAGTGCGGAAGATCGTGTTCGCGGGCCATGGCCAGGCTCGTCCGGCCAAGCCCTGCGACGAGTGCCAACAACGCACCCAGAGACGCAACGGCTGCACCGACGCGAAGCACGGGCGAAGCCCAAGCCAAGGTGCCTGCACCAACCGCGTCGGCCAAGGGGGTCGCCGTAGCAGCCACGCCGTCGGGGCCGAGAGCCGCCAGCAAAGTAATGGCTATAACGGCGTAGATGACGATGGTGATCCCCAAGGCAATGCTGATCGCGCGGGGTATGGTGCGCTTGGGCTCACGCACTTCCTCACCCATCGTCGCGATTCTTGCGTACCCGGCGAAAGCAAAGAACAGCAGCCCCGCTGATTGCAGAATGCCGTACCAGCCGTGGGCCAGCAGCCCCTCCCCCATAAAACTGCCAAAGTCGGGACCGGAGCCACCCCAAAACGCTGCGACAGAAATAGTCAGGGCAGCAAGTACAGCGACCACCAGCACGCGCGTCAGCCCGGCGGTGCGGGTCACTCCGTGATAATTCACAGCGGTCAGAATTACGACGGCGGCAATCGCCACCGGTCGCTCCCAACCCTGCGGTGCGGCATAGGCCGCGAAGGTCATCGCCATCGCAGCGGCACTCGCCGTTTTGCCGATGACGAATCCCCATCCTGCCAGGAACCCGGCCCAAGGGCCGAGCCGTTCCCGACCGTAGATGTAGGTACCGCCGGACGTTGGATAGGCCGCAGCCAGTTGGGCCGACGAGGTCGCGTTGCAGAAGGCGACGAAGGCAGCCACTACCAACCCGATCAGCAGCCCCGATCCCGCGGCAGCAGCGGCTGGGGTGAACGCTGCGAACACACCGGCACCTATCATCGACCCCAAACCGATCAGCGATGCGTCGAATGTGCCTAGTCGGCGAGCCAAAGCCGGAGAGTTGCTCACGGATACCCTTCACACTGAGGAACCGGCTCAGCGGGGAGCGACAGAGACCGGTGATTGGAGGTGAATCCAGCCTATCCCGGGTCAGCGCGGCGGAAGTGAATTCCCCACCAGCATGAAAAGACTATTGCGGGATGTTGCACCGGTCTTCCGCAGTGCGTTGGAGATATGGTTTTCAACTGTCCTCGCGCTGATGCCGAGGTGTTCTGCAATTTCCACGTTGGTGCGGTGTCCGGCTAGTACAGCGACCTCGATCTCCCGTTCAGTCAGAGGCGTGGTCCTGAAGGAATTGAAGGAGAGCTGCTCGTTGGCCGACGGGAAACGGACGGCGAAGATGGAGGAAGCCTGCGCCATAGCGTCAGCTGCGGCTGCATTACCATCAATCACGTGGCGCTTGAGGGCTCCTCGGAGCAGCATCCCCACCTGGTAGGTGTCGATGTCGGGTTCATAGTGCTTGAGGAGCAGCCCCAGCAGCTTATGGTCACCTTCAACCACCGCGGTGGCAATGGCAATGAGCTGGTCATGGACCGTGACGCCGCTCTCCCGCAGGATTTTCTGCAGCAGATCCAAAACGGGCCGGCCCGGGCAAAGGCATGTACAAAGAAGCGCAGTCATCATGGCTTCAAGGACGTAGCCGCTCTTCAGCTGCCGCCTGATGAGTTTGGCGGCTTTGCGGTCGAACACTGAAGGTTGGGCGTTGTTATGAGCGATGAGCTCGTAAGCTCCCTTGCCGATGCCGGGTAACGGACCGACGTCCGGCACCTCAGTCCGCGCCTGTGCGGCTATGGAAAGCGTCGGCACTATGGCAGTTGTCGCGTGCCTGAGCCCAGCCAACCTGAGCATGGCGTCGTAGAGCGAGTCGACAACGAAGCCCGGCCGCCCCATTGCAAAGACGCTGCTCATGAGGTACTCGGCCTCTTCAAAGTGGCCTCGGTAGAGCAGCCCGTGTGCGGCCACGTAGCTGCTGGTGACCACGCCGAATTGGTCCAGATTCTTGCGCGCTTCTGCCCGCCAATCCAAGGCGAATACCAACGACTCCTCTACGCGTCCAGCGGCAAAGAGGGCGAAGCCGTGTATGAACGGCCGAAGATGGGAAAAAGCATCATCGTCGCCTGCACCGTCAACGGCTTCCAACGCTGCGCCTGGCTTGAAGCGGTACAGCTCAAGCAAACCATGGACCAACATCCCCATTCCCGGTCCTTGGCCCCCGGAAACGCCTGGCTCGTCAGCGGGATCAGCTGGAACCCTGCCATGAGAAGCACTGATGAACAGAATGGCATTCTCCACTTCAGCTACCAGCTGCGGATTGTCCCCGGCGAACTTTTGGAGGATGTCGACGGCGGCACCTGGCCCGCCGCGCGTGTGGATCGCAAGCAGGGCCTCTGTGATGGCGACAAACAGGCGGTCCCTGGGATCGGCGTCGAAGTCTGTCGTTTCGGCGCAGACAAGACTGGCACGCGCCACATTAACGGGAGCACCCCAATAGATGCGGAGGAGGGCTGCGGCGTTGGCCGCTGACTTGTTGGCTTGCCAGCGTTCGAAGCGGATGTGTTCGCGATCCGCGTTGTGGTCGTGGAAGTGCCGGGAAGTTATGGCGTCGTCGTCGCCCTTCTCCAGACGAAGAGATGAAAGCACACGGGAGAGGCAGTCCGCCGTTGTGTGCTTTTCCGGGGCGGTCTGTGGGGCACCTTCAAGGACGCCAGCGATCTTGCTGCGGAGCAGTTTCCGGTCCCGGAGCTTCTTGTTCCCTCGGAAGTAGTCAGCGATGACGGGCGGACTGATGGCCGCTATTGAGCCATTGTGGTGGTCCGCCAGGACGGACAGGAATCCCCTGCGCTCCAAGCCTTCCAAGGCATCTGGCTGAATGACTTTGTGGAGAACATCAACGCGTGCCGTACCCAGAATCGCCATGATGTGCAGCGCCGTGAACTCTTCAGCATTCAGTTCAGCCAGGAGCGCCTCAAGTGTGCCGCGAAGGTGTTCGTTCCATAGGGTGTCGGCCGTCATGCACCATTGCTTGTTCTTCATGACCAGGAGGTTGCTCAGCGAGGCGGTCTCAGCGATCCGTACGATGAGCCGAGGGTTTCCGGCCGACTTGGTGAGGATGCGAGCCGTTGTGTCTGCGTCCGCCGGGGCACCGAGAACCTGCGCGATGAGGAGGTGGACCTGCTCGTAGTGGAGTGGATCCAACTGCAGGTGCGCCTCCCTGCCGTTGTTGAGGACGGCCAGCTGCCCCCTGGAGAAAGCCCATATTTCCGGGGCCGTGGCCACCATAGGGCAATCGGATCTCCGTCTAACAGCCTCCAAGACTGCCAGGGATTCGCTATCCACGAGGTGGAGATCGTCAACTACCAGCAGGTGTTTGCCGGCCTTGGCCAGCTGGCTCGAGAACACATCAGCGATATCGAAGACTCCGCTGCGGCCGGGCCTCATTTCCAGTCCAAGGCCCTTGATGGCCGAGTACGGGATGGTGCGGTGTGTACGGAGTCCACTGATGAAGTGCACGGAAACGCCGGTCTTCTCCAGGTTGCTCATGACGTTGCGTACCACCGACGTCTTACCGCTACCCGGGGCGCCAACAACCCGTACGCCGATGCCGCGGGCAACAAAGTCGAGGATCCGCTGAACCTCTGAATCGAACACGCGACCTAGCCTTCTGTTTTTGTGGATGCCCGTCATGAGGCTCACTTCGCAGGCTAGATCTTGAAAACGGGACTAGGTGGCAAAACGGCCTTGCACAGACCTTTATCGGTCCGTCTAGGTGGTGATTCGGGCAAAACTAGGTGCTGGCGCGATGCGTCTAGGTGGTGGGGCTGTTCGAAGATCGGGCGATCCATGAGGATGCTCCTTCAGCTCTGCGGGTGGACTACGTTCCACGTTACGGAGAGCTGGACGTGAATTACATGGGTGTAATTCACTATGTGGATATGTGTTCTATAACTCAAACAAACACTAGGAGTTATGTTCTATCAGAGGGCAGACAAAAAAGCGGGGCCGGTCAGTGACCGGCCCCGCTTTTTGAGTTATCCGAAGACTAGATAGCCTGGATGTTTACTGCCTGGGGACCCTTGGGGCCCTGCTCGACGTCGAAGGAAACCTTCTGGTTCTCTTCGAGGGAGCGGTAGCCCGAGGAGTTGATCGCAGAGTAGTGAGCGAAAACGTCCTGGCTGCCATCTTCAGGAGAGATGAAGCCGAAGCCCTTTTCGGAGTTGAACCATTTCACGGTACCTGTAGCCATTTTTTCAGTCCTTACTGAAGGTGGAGATTGTCCCGACTTTCGGGTCTCCGGGTGTGGGGTGTTCTCCACCGTTACTTCAGAAGGTCACGATCCGGAAGGATCGTGGGGACTGCCTGAACTACCAAATGCCAAACACAACAACACCGTCAAGTCTACATACATCTGAGCAGATAGCTAGTGCTGGGAAATATTTATCCAACGGATGGCCGGACTGCCCGGGAAATGTATCAATGTCCTGGCCCATCTCGGGCTGCCAACCTCTGTCATTCTGCGGCTCCAGCTAAGGCTGAAAGCCACTCCCCAAGCCGGTGTCATGCCGAAGTCGCAACTGTCGATGCCATGGATTTCGTATTGCTATTCCCGCGGCGCGGCTGCAGGATCAAGCAAAGCGACCGCTCGCAAAGCTTTGTAGGAGGACAACCACATGCAGATGCCCAAGCCCTCTGACGCCGATAAGGAACGCTTCCGCTCGGTGCTGCCCGATCATCCGGATGTCATCGTCAAGCCGATGTTCGGCAATCTTGGCGCTTTCGTGAATGGCAACATGTTTGCCGGACTATTCGGCCCCACCATCGGCGTCCGCCTTTCCGAGGCTGACAAAGCTGAGCTCGAGGCGGATCAGCAAACTCAACCGTTCGGCCCGGAAGAACGTCCTATGGGCGGATACACAGGTCTTCCCGAAGCCTGGAACGATGACGCTGAGAAGGCCGAGCCCTGGGTGGCCAAGGCCTTTGACCATGTGGCCTCGTTACCCCCGAAAGCGCCAAAGTCGCGTCCGCCCAAGAAGTAACCACTGTCCGCTCGGCAAGCATTGCAGGACCCTCGCAAAACCCGCCGTTTCGTGCTGAGATCAAGCCATGGCCTCGATGAACGGACTAACAGCGCTCGTAACCGGCGCTACGGGTGGTCTTGCCAAGGCCATCGCCACTGCACTGGCCCGCGAAGGTGCCACCGTCGTCGTGGTCGGACGGACAAAAGCACGGGCAGAAGAGGCTATGCGCGACATTCGGGCCGCAGTCCCTGACGCAATCCTCGAGCCGCTTGCCTGCGATCTCTCAAGCCAGGCGTCAATCCGCTCGGCGACTGAAGAGTTCCTTTCCCGCCACGATGAGCTTCACGTACTCGTTAACGGGGCCGGCGTCTTCCGCAAGGAACGCCACGTGACAGCGGATGGCCTCGAGCTCACGTTTGCTACCAACGTGATGGGCTACTTCCTTCTCACGAATCTTCTCGCGGATGCACTCAAGCGTGGCGCGAGCAGAGATGCGGGGCAGCCGTCGCGAATCGTAAACATCGCCTCCAAGTATTCGGGCGGCCCATCGGTGACCAAGATTGATTTCGACGACCTGCAAACCGCGAAAGGCAACTACAGCTACCTGCGCTCAACGCCGCCAACAATGCTGGGCCGGGTTCTGTTGACGCAAGAGTTCGCGGAGCGCCTTCGCGGATCAAATGTGATGGTCAACGCGGCGCACCCGGGCCTGGTCAAGCACACCGGTCTTCTGCAAGATGTTGGCGGACCGTTCCGTTGGATGACGAACACCTTCGGCAAGACGGCAGAGAAAGCAGCTGACACGGCCGTTTGGTTGGCCACCTCGCCAGACACTGCGGCGGTCTCCGGCAAGCTTTGGGCGAAACGCAAGGAACTTCCGACGCCGGGCATGGGCTCCGATCCAGCGGCGCGGAAACGGCTGTGGGAAGAGTGCATGCGGCTGTCGAAAATTATGTGATCGGACAGCCAAAACCCCACGCCAACTGACCTCCCGCACCAGATCCGCACCTCCCGAAACGGACTGCCCGTTCCGGAAGGCCTGGATTAGATCGCTACTTGCTACGGCAGGACTCAGGCGCCGTTGAACATGTAGAGAGCCTGGACGCGTCCGTCGTCGTTAATAAGAAGGAAGTCACGACCAGTGGCGACCGTCTGCCCAGAGGGAGTCTCCACTGACCATTCGAGCTGCAAAGTGTTGTGGTTAGGGGTCACGTCACCGGACGTGAAAGAAAGTCCGTTCCCTTGGATATTCTCCGTATTTACGCGCTTGATGTTGCTCTCAATCGCTTCGATTCCACGGAATTGTACGTGCGCGGGAGCCGCATAGTGGACGGCGTTCTCCGTAAAGACCTGGCTGGCCAGCTCGTGGCGGCGATCATCATCGGTGGTCATCCAGAGTTCGAAGTACGCTGCGGCTAGATCTTCGGATTTCATGTTGATCCTTCTCTCTTCCCGGGCTCATTTGCGGAGGACATGGTCCTTGAGTGCGAATAAGCCACGAGAGCCAACTATCTGTTGACAATGTCAACAGGCTAACCAATGCGTGTTGACAGTGTCAACTTCTCAAGGATTAGCCGCAATTCCCGTAGGTAAGATGGTTGACCATGGACTCTTTGCCCAGCGAGACTCGATCGAAACTGTTGGCGGCCGCGAGTGATTTACTGACTCAGGGTGGCCCCGATGCAGTGACTTTGCGGGCCGTGGGCTCACAAGCGGACTTGTCCCGCACGGCCGCGTATCGACATTTCAAAGATAAAGACGATCTCCTAAGCGCTGTTGCAGCAGAGAATCTTGATTATCTGGGCGAACAGATGCGTTTAGGAGCTGCGTCTGGTGTAGGCGATCGCACCCCGCTTTTGGGCGCCCTTCTCGGTTATACAGAAGGCGCAATGGCGCGTCCCGCCCATTACCGCCTTGTATTCGGCGACTTCCAAATTGGTAATCCGAGTCGCGATCTTGAAAACGCCGCGACCGCCTGCACGGACTACTTGTACACGCTGGTTTCGAAGGGACAGCTGGAAGGCTATGTAGTTTCGGGCGATGTCCGCGAGATCACAGGGCTCGTGTGGGCGACCGTACATGGCTTAGTTGATCTGACCCTTGCCGGGCATCTCCGCGAGCCGAGAACTGTGGATGGAGCAACGAAGATGCCACGTCTGGTCGAGCTTGCCTTACTGGCTTTGACGCCGTCGCAAAGTCAATGAGAATCGTTGCCATAGGAAAAGCAGGGACTCTAGTAGCGCGGCGACCCCACCAAACGCCCGGTCGGAGCAGTCTCTAAACTTCCTGGAGCTCCAACTGCGGAGCAGGCTTGCGGAATCCGCGAGTCAGGAAGGCCAGATAGACCATGCCCACGCCTGCCCATGCGATCCCAAACGTGAACGACAACCCACTCAGGCTCGTCCAGAGCCAGGCCGTCAAGGCAAAACCTATGCCTGGCAGCACAAGGTTATGAACCACGCCCCGGGCGCCGCGTGCTTTCTCGTCAATGAAGTAATGCTTGATCACGGCCAAGTTGACCACGGAGAAAGCAACCAGCGCACCGAAGCTGATCAGCGATGAAATTGTCAGGAGATCCAAGACAAAGGCCAGAAGCGAAACGGCTGATGTCAGGAGAATTGGAAGCACGGGTGTGCGGAATCGAGCGTGGAGCCGACCCAACGCAGCAGGGAACACACCACTTCGACCCATCGAGTGAATGATTCGGGAAACGGACGCCTGAGACGTCAGCGCCGATCCAAGACTTCCTGCAATGTATGCGGCGGTGAAGAAGGCAACGAGTAAGTTTCCGCCCGCTGCGCCAATGACTTCGATGGCCGCCGCGTCCACATCCCTGAATGTGCTGACCGGGAGTACAAGGTGGCTGATATACGCGAGTCCAAGGAAGATCACACCGGCCAGCACGGTGGTTAGCATGATGGCCTTGGGCAGATTGCGCTTCGGGTCCTTTGTCTCCTCAGCGAAAGTGGAAACGGCGTCGAATCCTAGGTACGACAGGCACAGAATCGCTGAGCCAGCCAGAATGGGTGATACGCCCTCGGCCGCATCGACGCCGGTGAACGGAGCCATCAAGTCAAGATTGCCAGTACCGGTAATTGATGACAGTCCCAGCGCAACGAACAGCACAATGAAGAGCGCCTGAAGTCCCACCACAACGAAATTGACCTTGGCAATCGCGGTGATACCCAAGATGTTCAGAATGGTCACGGCCAGGATTGAGACGATCATGAACACCCATGCCGGTATGGCTGGGAAGGCCGCGTTCATATAGATGCCGATGAGCAAGTAGTTGATCATCGGCAGCAGCAGATAGTCCAGCAGCAGGGACCACCCCGCCATAAAGCCAAGCCCGGCGCCAAACGATCGCGTCGCGTAGGTGTATGCCGATCCCCCGAACGGGAATGCTTGCGCCATCCGGCCATACGATCGCGCGGTGAATAGCATGACCACCAGCGTCACAGCGTAGGCGGCCGAAAGGCGTCCGCCCGTCAACTCCACCACAATGCCGTAGGTGCTGAAAATCGTCAGCGGCACCATGTAGACCAATCCCAGCAACACCAGCGAGGGAACGCCGAGGACTCGGCGCCAACCCTCGGCTGGAGTCTGAGTGGAAGCTGGCCCCACAGGCTTCTCGCCTGCCGGTGTATCAGTATCAAATGTGGGGGTCATTGGGATCCTAAATCTAATGCCGGGGTGTTGGGAACTGCGGCAGAGCTGGGATTGCCAGCCCTTCGCTAACCGGGGAGGAGAACCCGGTACAAGCTATAAATGAATGGCGTTCGTTTATTAAAGCGGTGAGCCGGATCACAGTCAAGATGTGACGGTGGACACCGCGCTTTAGCCAACGGTGCCGACACATCTCGCGTTCCAGACCACCGAACGTCGGCGGTGAGCGATTAGGCAACGTTGAAGCGAAATCATCCCCGGAAACGGCTGCCACGCCCGTCGATTGCTGGTGGCTGCTGGACCTGGGCAACTATGAGCCGGCCCACGGCATCGATACCACCGAATTGTGGAAGCGGTTTGAAGAACTCGAATCGCTGCCGCTAAAGCAGTTCATGGAGGCGTTCACCAGGTTGGCTGTAAGGCCCGACGTCGTCCTTCAGCCACCGTCGGCGCGTGACCCGACTACGGTGGCTGGCCAAGCGACCTGCAGGAGTCGATGCAGTTATGCGCGATTTTGCGAAGTATCACTTGGACCACGGGCAACTCAGCGCGCTCGCAAACTGGTCCTTTACGTGGTCGGAGGGCTCAGCAACCCACACCAGTCCGGGGATATCGCGGACAGGCTCTCTAGAGTTCCGAGACTGCTGTCGACGGACTCCTCGACGAGATAAAAGCAAGTGCACACGGGTACAGGGTCCGACTTGCCGACACTTAATCCACTGGCGCTTGCTAGCGCTCGAACATATTGTTCGGCATAGTGACCCTGACCGCGACTCCGGTATCCGGTCAGAGTCGATTCCGCAGTTGACCACGCAATTGACCGCCCCCATCTGCTCGCCATCGTACTGGGACGCTCTCCGCGAGCTCCCACCACTGGATTCCTTGAATGTCTACTGCGCCACTGCCGCTCCCTTTGCGAAAACGTCCGCCGGCATCTGGCGCTGCAACTTCCAGGTAATCGCGATGGGCTTCTCGCCTGCATGCTCGACATAGTCAACCGGCCCGAGACAGGTGTATGGAACGGTCAAGCCTGTTTCGTCCTCAGCAGTTTCGCGCGTGAACAAGAGGATGTGAGAGCCGTGCAGCTTCCGATCCAAATAACGCCTTCCAACCGGGCTGGATGGCGCAGTACTGTTTTGCGACTCCCAGTGGAATAGCTCCGGGCTGATCGCGTAATCCTTGTACATCGTGGTTGCCGAGTGCTTCCTGTCATCTTTATTGAGCGTGACGAAGAAAGCGTCTGTCGCCGTTGCAGGGCACCAGGCCACACCTTCGCGGTGCTGAACATTCTTTCCCAGCTCCAGCGACCCATACTGAAGCGCCGCTAGAATCTCCTCACGTCGGTATGTCGCATGAGACAACAAGGGTACGTGTTGAAGCCCGGCACCTAAGCCCTTGGCCGCGTGCTTCGAGGCCATCACTCCCAAACGGACGATCTGGCGAATCTCGCTACAGACAAATTGGTATTGACGAAGGTGGTCGAGACCGTCGTCGTATGTCTTGAAGCCCCCGCCGTCGTCCCAAAGCGTGTAAAACAGCATTCGAGCGTACGTCTGTTCTCGAATACCCAGCTCTGCGTAGCGGGGTGCTTCGGCATCAACGAGCATGGAATACGCTTCCGCCCGTTCCGGATCGTCTACGTGGATTAGAGCAGCCATCCGTCCAAGGAGCTTCCTTTCGTCCGCACCTGAACGTTCGTGGTGGACACGTTTGAGCACGGATTCAAGACCAGAAAATCCCTCAATGAGCTGAGCTTGGCGAAGGTAGCCCGTCCAGGAGTCACGGGTGGAGCGATATATCGTCTTCAGGTCGTTGCCCGATTCGCGCAGGTAAGCGGCGAGCTCGATTTGCCCATACGCGGCTACGTCACTGACCAACTGATTGCGATTGAAGCGCAGCTGGGCTTTGATGTTGTCTAACACGACTTTCTGCGCCACTCGGTCAAGCACAATTTGGGACCCTGAGGGGAGATACGGGAATTCTTCCTCGACAGCCTTTCCGAGTTGCTTTCGTCCATAACCGGTAAGCGCCCTATAACGCTGATCGAAACGGAACTCACGGCGCTGTTGGCCAATGAAATCCAGAACCGTTAGTACCGCCTTGTCGTCCGCTCGCCGCAACCCGCGGCCCAACTGCTGAAGGAAGACTGTGGCGCTTTGTGTTGGCCGCAGCATGAGGATGGTGTCCACTTCGGGGACGTCAAGGCCCTCGTTGAAAATGTCTACGGCGAAAATACAGTTGATCTCTCGGTTGCGAAGCTGTTCCAAAGCGCCGGTACGCGCAGCTTCATCGGTGCCACCGTCAACCGCAACCGACGGGATACCGGCGTCGTTGAACACCTTCGACATGTAGTGGGCGTGCTGGACTGAAACGCAGAAGCTGATGGCGCGCATGTGTTCAGTGCCGACGACCTTGTCCCGAAGCTCCCGAATGACCTTCGCGGCGCGGGCGTCGTTGCCCGTGTACAGCCGGTCGAGTTGCGAGGTGTCATAGTTGCCACGCTGCCACTCCACCTGGCTGAGATCGACATCATCGGAGACACCGAAATAATGGAACGGAACCAGTAGGTCGGCGTCCAAGGCGTCCCAAAGCCGTAGCTCGCTGGCCGTTCGCCCCTCGAAGAATTCATTGGCGACGTTGCCACCATCGCCGCGTTCGGGCGTAGCAGTCAGCCCTAGGAGCTGCTGAGGTTGCAGGAACTCGAGTAGTTGCCGATAAGTAGGTGCCAGCGCATGGTGGAACTCATCGATCACGACGACGTCGAACTCCTTGGCTTCAAACTTATCGATCCCAAGCGACGCAAGAGACTGTACTGAAGCAAAGAGATGCGTCCACCGCTGCGGCCTGTGATCACCCACGAAGAGTTCACCAAAGGCGCCATCCTGCATGACGTTTCGGTAGGTTCGTAGGGATTGCTTCAGGATCTCTTGTCGGTGAGCCACAAAGAGCAGGGTTAAGGGCCTGCCCGCCGCTTCACAGAGGCGCTTGTAGTCTAGCGCTGCAATGACAGTCTTACCTGTCCCGGTAGCGGCCACCAGAAGATTCCTGTTGAATCCCTTTGACCTCTCAGCTTCGAGGTCTTCAAGCATTTCTTCCTGATGAAGAAACGGCACGATTTCGAGGCCTGTGACGGCATCTGGAGCAGCCGTCCGCTTACCCCTGCTGCGTTCCAACGCAGCCTCCAGCTTGTCGCCGTCACGATCGGGGTCATAACTCTGGAATGCCCGTTGTTCCCAATAGCTGTCGAAAGTGACCTCGAACTTCTTGAGCAGAGCAGGCGTCGCGACCGAACTCAGCCGAACATTCCATTCAAGACCGTCTAGGAGCGCAGCTTGGCTCAGGTTCGAACTGCCAACGTAAGCAGTGTCAAAGCCGGTGTCCCGACGAAAGAGCCAGGCCTTGGCGTGTAGGCGCGTTGCCTGCGTTTCATAGCTGATCTTCACTTCAGCGTCATAACGGCGAACGAGCTCGTCGATGGCCCGACGTTCGGTGGCTCCCATATAAGTGGTTGTGATAACCCTGAACTTCACGCCACGATCGCGCAACCGTTCGAGGGCAGGCTGGAGAAGCCTTAGGCCTGTCCATCGCACAAAGGCGCAAAGCAGGTCGACTGTGTTTGCCGATTCAATTTCGGATCGAAGTTCAGCTGCAAGATTGGGATCTTCCTTGCCATTGGTGAGCAGCGCAGAATCACTGAGCTTCGTGGTGGGCCGCCTGAGTTGCCGTCGCTTTAGGGCGTCCAGTCGGTGCAACGAGAGCAGCTGACTTGGGCCAGGCGTGATCTGGTTGTCGGCCTGGATCTGGGAAAGGAGGCGGTTGGCTAGCGTGACGCGTTCCTCTGGCTCGGCAGCCATGAGCGCGTCTTTGACCACTTCGGCGATGTGGCGAGCGAGCACATCCGGGGCGTCGTCTTCGTGAATCGCATCGACTGTAGCGCTGAGTTCCGGGACTAGCGCGAGCTTGGCTTCCAGACGCGTCGTTTGCAGGAGTTCGTAAAGCCCTTCAGGGAGCGCTGTGCGCCCGAGTTCCCCATCGAATGTATTCACCTCGCCAGGGTATTGGGTATGAGAGACAATAGACAAAGCCTCTGCATACGGCGTTCAAGAACTGTCCGTTCAGACAGCCGAGGCAACGAGGCAGCTGGAATCAAGTTCCCATGAACTGCCCGCGACAGCCGCAATGTGTGGGGGATGCGGACAGCCGTCGACGGGTCTCCGCTATGACCTTGCGTATCCCGCTGACCTGCAGGCGAAGCCACACAACGCTGGAATCGAGGCCTCAGAGGGGCAGTTCGGCACCGCAGTTTCACCTTCCTGCGCGGACCAGCGGCCCAATCGTCGCACGTTGGTTGCCGCCCGCTACCTAAGCGTATCTACCCGACGTAGACGGTCTGGGCTCGCCTCAGCTGGCGGCCGCTGCACCAAAAACACAGCCGCCAGAACTAACAGAGCCCCCACAATCTGCCAGCCCGACAACGCCTCCCCCAGGAACGCAAACCCCAACACCGTAGCTACCAAGGGGCTCAGAAATCCCAGGAACGAAACCACCATCGTGGGCAGCCGCTGGATCCCGCGGAACCACACCGCGTAGGCCGCCAGCGCACCGATCACACTGAGGTAAGCAAAGCCTGCCAGGTTAGGCACCGAGACCGACCGTGGCAGCCCTTCAACCACCAACGTCACCGGCAGGAGCATGACTCCACCCATCGCCAACTGCAGGCCGGTAAACCCAAGCAACCCCACGCCGTCGGGCCTTCCCCAGCGTTTGGTGAGCACAATCCCTGCCGCCATGCTCAGCGCGCCGGCCATCCCGGCAAGCACACCGATAACCGTCAGCGTCGCGGTGGACCGCAGGACCAGCAAACCGACTCCGGCCGCTCCCACAGCGCACGCGACGATGTGCGTCATGCGGATCCGCTCCCCCAGCAGCGGCACTCCAAGAAGCAACACGAACAGCGGCTGAATCGACCCGACCAGCGCCGCCACCCCACCGGGCAGTTGGTAGGCGGTGAAGAACAGGAGGAAGAAGAACAGCCCGATGTTGAGTGCGCCCAGGGCGGCCGCCTTGAACCACCAGCTCCCCCGCGGCCATGTGCGGGTGACGAGCATCAGCACGATGCCAGCCGGAAGGGCACGGACGGTTGCGGCCAGGAGCGGCCTGTCGGCGGGGAGAAACTCGGTGGTCACCAAGTAAGTCGATCCCCAGACCATGGGCGCCAGTGCAGTGATGAATAGATCCCGAGGAGACGCCTTAACCATTGTCCACTTCCATATATTTTGATGTCGAACTATTTGATGTAAGACAATCTAGGTGGTGTACTGTTTGAGGTCAAGCTTGGAGGGATGATGGACCGCGACGCAGTAGACACGATTCTTGAGCAATGGAACAAGGAGCGCCCCGACCTGGACGTCAGTTCGATGGGCGTTCTGGGCCGGCTGAACAGGGCCAGCCGCCTGGCATCACTGGACGTGCAGAAGTTCATGAGCCAGTTCGGCCTGGAGCCGTGGGAGTTCGACGTGCTGGCAACGCTCCGGCGCTCGGCAGCAGAAGCGCCGCTAACTCCCGGACGATTGGCCAGCCTGACCATGATCGGTTCCGCAGCCATGACCAACCGCGTGGACCGACTCGTAAACCGGGGGCTGGTTCATCGTGAGACCAACCCGGACAACCGCCGGCAACTGCTGATCAGCCTCACCCCTAAGGGACTCGCCTTGGTGGATGAAGTGGTAGACCACCACGTGGAGAACCAGCACAAGATGCTCGAAGGGCTGTCCAAAACCGAGCGAGTGCAACTCGCTAACCTCTTGCGCAAGTTCCTACTAACAAACAACGACGGCGAACCCTCCTAAGCACGGAGCAGCCGCCCGGGCATGACTATGCTGAACGCGTGACCTCAGAGCTAACGTCAGCGATCATGGAGCTTCTTGCGGCGCGCGCTCTACGGCTTATGAAGCAGGTCAGCTAAGCCGCCGGCATTAAGGGCACCTACGCCGTCGTACTTTGTGTTGACGCAGGAGATGAGCCGCGGCAAGGGGCTACTCCGCGGCTAGCGAGGGGTGTTAGCTTGATCGGACCATCTGGTCGAGGGGGACGACGTGGAAGCTTGGCAGTGGATCTTGGTGTTGTTGGCGGGAGCGTCCGCTATTTTCGTTATGGGATCGATCATCTGGGCAGTCTTTGATGTGCTCAGCGAAGTTCGTCTCGACCAAACCACCCGGGTGCTCTGGGTGGTCCTACTTTTTGTACTCCCGCTCCTCGGACTCCTCGCGTGGCTCTACGCGAAACCGCGCCTGGCCAGCTTCGGGAATAGCGCCAGGTTGCGGAAGACACTCTGACCCCAACACGAGTCCCGGTGTCGTGCTTTCCGCACCGATCGCGGTGCTTTAGCCGCCAGCAATCTCCCGCAGCGTCTGCAAGTGCGCCGCCCATACATCCCGGCCGGCAGCCGTCAGGCTAGCCGACGTTCGGGGCATCTTGCCGGCGAAGCTCTTTTTGATCTTCACGAACTCGGCCTTCTCCAAAATCGAGAGCTGCTTGCTCAACACGGAGTCGCTCACCTGGATGGCATCTCGCAGGTCCTTGAAGTCCAACGCCTCAGCCCTGGAGAGGGCCGCCATGATGGAGAAACGGACGGGCGAGTGGACGAGCTCGTTGAGCTTGTGCCGCGGGTGTTCTGTGGGCGTGCTCATGCGCGCAGCTCACGGAAGGCAGCGGCAAGTCCGATGGCAGCCAGGGCGATAGCGGCCGGGATGTAGAACCAGAGGTTACCGTTCGGGAAGAAGTACGCACCGCCAACCAGCGCCACAACGTACAAGGCGAAGTAGGCGATGAGGGACGTGAGGAAGCGTTTGGTGAAGCCGGCCTTGGTTGACCGTTGGAACATGGGCCAGATGCACGCAGTGATCGCACCCCAGGCGCCCACTGAACAGGCCAGAAGGGCCGCGCCGTATCCGGTATGGGTCACAATGTGCATCCCGATCATTAGCAGGGAACCCATAATGGCCAGGCTCGTGAAAGTGACGGCTACCGGCAAGCATGTCACCCAGTTATCACCCGCCGCAACGAAGCCGGTAAATTTGAGCCCAGAAGTTCTGACCCTCGGTGAGTACCACGCCGCACCTCACGAAAGCAGGATCATATGACTGTCTCTCCCCTCATTTGGGGCATCACCATCGTCGTTATTCTGGCGCTGCTCGCCTTCGACTACTTCTTCCACATCCGGAAGGCACACGTCCCCACCTTGAAGGAAGCGGCCGTCTGGTCCGGCATCTACGTGGGCTTGGCAGTGGTCTTCGGCATCCTGGTGCTGATCTTCGGCGGCGGCCAAATGGGGTCCGAGTACTTCGCCGGCTACATCACTGAGAAGGCCCTCTCGGTAGACAACCTCTTCGTGTTCCTGATCATCATGGCGAGCTTCCGGGTCCCTCGTGAGGATCAGCAGAAGGTCCTTCTCTTCGGCATCGTCTTCTCGCTGATCGCCAGGACCGGCTTCATCTTCCTGGGTGCCGCGCTGATCAACTCGTTCGCCTGGGTGTTCTACATCTTCGGCCTGATTCTGCTGCTGACGGCCGGCAACCTCCTCAAGCCCGGCGACCACGGCGATAACCAGGCCAACAACTTCATCATCCGGCTCGCCAAGAAGTTCTTCCACACCACGGACAAGTACGACGGCGACAAGCTCTTCACCATGGTCAACGGTAAGAGGGCCCTGACTCCCATGCTGCTGGTAATGGTAGCCATCGGCGGAACGGACATCCTCTTCGCCCTCGACTCCATCCCGGCAATCTTCGGCCTGACTCAGAACGTCTTCATCGTGTTCACCGCCACGGCCTTCTCACTGATGGGCCTGCGCCAGCTGTACTTCCTGATCGATGGACTCCTGGACCGCCTCATCTACCTCTCCTACGGCCTGGCGGCGATCCTCGCGTTCATTGGCGTCAAGCTGATCCTGCACGCCCTGCACGAGAACAACCTGCCGTTCATCAACGACGGCGAGCACGTCAACGTCATCGAAATCACCACTGGCCTCTCGCTCAGCGTCATCATCGGCACCCTGATCATTACCGTAGTACTCTCGCTCCTCAGCCCGGCTGGAAAGGCCCAGACTGCCATCAACAACGCCCGCCGCCACGCCGTCAACTACCTCGACCTCGACTACACGGCTGATGCCAACGAGCGCGAACGTATCTACCGGGCCCTGACCGCGGAAGAAGCCCAGATCGTGCAGATGCCGCTGAAGTACAGGAACAAGGCCAAGGACGTGGAGCAGATCCGCGAGCAGGTGGCCGAAGCGCACCGCCAGCACGAGGCGTTCCTCAACCGCTAAGCCAATTCACCAACCGGCCAGCCCTTACAAACTAGGCGCCCAGGAGCACGTTGATCTGATCCCGGATCTCGTCGCCAACCTGGGCGTCCGTGTGTCCGACGTTGGCTGATGACGTCATGCTGATGAACATGATCGACGAGACGATCCGGGCCAGCTTCTCCGGATCACGGGCCACCAGCCGCTCATCCCGGGAAAAAATCTCTGCGATGGCGGCTTCGGTGCGAATAGTGAGCGACAACGCCTCTGCATGGTGCGGTTCGGAAGGATCGCCGAAGACGATCTCCCTAAGATAAGTACGGCCGTTCTCGATCTGAACCCGGTTGCACTCAATGATGGGGCGAATGATGGCCATCACGGCGTCCAGCACCGATTTTTCCGTGGAGGCTGCTTCGATTCCCGAGTCGAGGGCCTGGGCATATTTCACGTTGTGCACTAGGAGAAGTAGCTCCGCCTTGGTCTTGGCGTACAAGAACAAGGTTCCCGATCCGACGTCGGCCTTCTCAGCCACCTGCTGGGTGGTGACCTCGTCTACTCCGTACTGGGTAAAAAGTTCTCGTGCGGCCGCGGTGATGCGGTCAAGCTTTTCCTGCTTATTCCGCTCACGTCGGCCAAGTGTCTGGGGCGCAGGCTGCATTCAGCTACCGTATCAGCGGCCCGACGTATTAGCGGCTCAGGAATTCGAGGGCAATAGGGACGAACTTGTCATGGAACTGGAAGATGCCGCCGTGCCCGGAGTCGGGGTAGATAACCAGCTCGCTGCCGGGAATCCTGCGGTGCATGTCGCTCGAAAGAATCGAGGGCACCATGCGGTCGTTGTCGCCGTTGGCGATCAGCGTCGGCTGGGTGATGACCCCCAGATCGTCCGACGGCGACATTCCCCACCTGCGGATGGCCTTCAGTTGCGTCTGGAATGCCTGGAGCTTGACGGGTGCCTCGCGATTGGTGGTGCGCTCTTTCAGTCGATCGATGAAAGCCCGCGCAGCAAGTTTGCCTGCAGAGTTGCGGTTGAAGAACAGGAACTCCTTAGGATCTTGTCGGGTCAAAGTACCCCGGAGTACGTCGTAGTACGTTGTTCCGATGATCTTCTGGATTCCTTCTCCACCGGCAGGACCCGTGCCGGCGAGCACAAGTTTGCGGACGAGCCCGGGATGTTTGACCACTAGCGACTGGGCGATCATGCCACCAAGCGAGAATCCGAAGAGATCCACCTTTTGATAACCGAGGGCTTTGATAAAGGTGGCAGCGTCGTCCGCCATGCCTTCGATGCTGTCCGGAACGGACCCTGTGGATGCGCCCACGCCGCGATTACTGAACGTGATCACGTGATGTTTCTCCGCGATGGGATCGATGATGCGCGGATCCCAGTTGTCCATGGTCCCCGCAAGGTGAATGAGGAAAACCACCGGGACACCACCCTTGGGCCCCAATTCGCGGTACGCGTAGCTGACGCCGTTAGCCGTCACGGTTTTCGCGGGCACCTGGAAGTAACTGCCCTGGTTTTGCTGTTCACTGCTCATGGTTTTGGTCCTATCGCTTCGAAATGG
This sequence comes from Paenarthrobacter sp. NPDC090517, assembly GCF_044769165.1. Classification (NCBI taxonomy): domain Bacteria; kingdom Bacillati; phylum Actinomycetota; class Actinomycetes; order Micrococcales; family Micrococcaceae; genus Paenarthrobacter; species Paenarthrobacter sp. NPDC090517. Next base: position 271,191 of record NZ_JBIVXN010000004.1, read on the forward strand.
TTTTGTCCTAGAGATGGCTGACCACGGTCTTGCCGCGGACGCCGCCCTTTTCAAGTGCTGCCAGGACATCGGAGGTCTGACCGAACGGAACCACTCGTCCCACTACCGGCTTGATGTCTCCGGCATCAACGAGTGCCGCAATTTCCCTCAACTGCTTGCCGTTGGCCTGCATGAAGAGGAACTCGTAGGTGACGCCGAGGCGCTTGGCTTTGCGTCGCACACCTGAACTGATCAGGGTCATGACACCCCGCAACAGGGCGTTCGCACCTATTTGGCGAGCGAAGCCAGCGTCCGGAGGCCCGGAAATGCCGATGACTTTTCCGCCGGGCTTCAGGACTGTCAGCGAGCGCTCCAGGTTCTCGCCGCCGAGGCTGTCCAGGACGAGGTCATAGTCGTGGATAATCTCCGCAAAGTCCTCGGTCCGGTAGTCGATCACCACATCCGCGCCGAGGTCCCGAACAAAGTCCTTGTTCCCGGCACTGACCGTAGTAGCCACCGTGGCCCCAAGGTATTTGGCTAGCTGGATAGCGATGGAGCCCACTCCCCCGGCACCCGCATGGATGAGCACCTTCTGGCCGGGGCGCACCGAGCCCCTCTCTATCAGCGCCTGCCAGGCGGTCAACGCCACCAGCGGAAGTGAGCCGGCCTCGTCCATGCTGATGGTTGCCGGCTTGATGGCCAGGTCACCCTCGGCTACGGCGATGCGCTCCGCCAACGTGCCGATGCTGTCATTTCCGGGGCGGGCGAATACCTCGTCGCCCGGATTGAAGGACCGAACCTTCGCTCCGACCTGCAGAACCACGCCTGCGACATCGTGGCCAAGAACCTGCGGCAGCTTGTAGGGGAGGATCTGCTTAAACTCCCCCAGCCTGATCTTCTCGTCCAACTGGTTCAGGCCGGCAGCCTTCACTTCCACCAACACGTGGTGGTCTCCGAGGACGGGTTCAGGCACATCGATCTGCTGCAACGGCTGCTTGTACTGCGTGAGGGCGAAGGCTTTCACTGACTCTCCTTGGATAATTACTGACTTAACTCAATTATGAGTGTACTCAGTTATTTAGTCAAGAGATCGTCTATGGCACCGTCTTGATGGCAGATAGTAAGCATGCTTAGCTTAAGAACATCCCGGCTCTCACCTCCAGCGGGAGCCGGGTCCGCCTCTTCGAATGGAGCTCCACCATGGCAACCTGCGATACATGTGGCAACGATTACGACAAGACCTTCACCATCACCCAAGGCGAGCGAACCGGCACCTACGACAGCTTCGAATGCGCCATCCACGCCATGGCCCCCAACTGCGGACACTGCGGCTGCCGCATTCTGGGTCACGGTATGGAAAACGAACGCGGCATGTTCTGCTGCGAGCACTGCGCGCAGCACACCGGCGCATAGGCCACACCGGAGCGTAAGTTACACGCGCCAGTAAGCTACACGGACGGGCGAGTTCGGGGCGTTAAACCGCTGGCTTACGCCACATCACAGCCAGCAACAGCACCACAGCACTGAGGCCAAGCATCACCAGCACCAAGATCCCCCAGTTCGCTTGGTTCACGCCCGGGCCATAGAGCACGCCGATCAGTACAGTCGCGGTGATGGCCCCGAGGTAGCGGCAGGTCTGGAAGATCCCGGAGGCCACTCCCCTCTCTCCGGGGCGGGCGGAAACGTAAAGGCCCTGGTTCGACGCCGTGCTGACCACCCCATACGGGACACCCATCAAGGCAGTCAGGACGAACACCAGCGGCGCCCACAGGGTCATGGTCAGGAACCCGAGTGCGCCGGTCGCGATCGTCAGGATCAACACCCCTCCGATCAGTACGGAACGCACGCCGAACCGCTCAATAAACCGCACGGTCAGTGGCGTCACCCCAACCGACAACGCCGCAAGTGGCAGCATCAGCAGGCCCACCACACCGGCGTCGTAATTCCCTGCCTCCTGCAGCAACTGCGGAAGCCCGAAGAACGCAAAGTAGTAGACGCCGCTGAACACCACAAACAGCAAGTAGACCAGCAGCAACGGACGGTTCCGGCCCAGCAAGCGCAGGTCCAGGAACGGCGGTTGGAAACGCAGCTCGCGCCAAGCGAACAGCGCGCCGATCACCGTAGCGGCACCCAACAGGTACCAGCGGTAGCCGGGCATCACGTTGAGCAGCGCCATCATGGCCAACATCAGCGAAGTGACGAACGCGAGGATGCCAGGAATGTCGGAATCGCGGATCAGTTGCCCGAGCTTGCCGGTCTCGCGCCCGGAATCCACCGGCGCCACCTTGTACACCACGATCATTGCCAACAACGCGATGGGCACGTTGATCGCGAACAACGCCTGCCACCCCACCAAACTCACCAAAAGCCCGCCCACCACGGGACCCACAGCCGCGGCCGACGTGTTCGCCATCTGAATCCGGCCCAACGGCCGAGTGGACGGCAGGTTGGCCAGCCGGCTCAACTCGGTGACCATCACGACGGCGGACGGGTACGCCGTCGCGGTCCCTACAGCCATGAGCGCGCGGGCCACGCAGACCAAGGCGAAGTTGGGGAGGAACGGTGCGACTGCGCACGTGACCGCCACCAGCGCCATGCCGAACATGAACAGGCGGCGCGGACCGAAGCGGTCGGCGAGCCGGCCCATGAGCGGCTGGCCCGCAGCGGACGCAAGGTAGAACGAGGTGATCACCCAGGTGACGGTGGCGACGTCGAGCTCGAAATGCTCCCGCAGAACCACCAGCGCCACGGCAATCATGGACGAGTTCAACGGATTCAGCGCCGTCCCGAGGCTCAGCGCGGCGATCGCAAGGCCGGGGCGGGGTTTATTGGCGGTCACCCGTCTAAGTCTGCTCCATGGTTGCCTCGGGTCACGAAGCAGGTTCGGTGGGCGGACTTACTCCTCGAAGTGCGTGGTGATCTTCCCCGACGAAACAGCGGAAATGATCGACTTCGCCAAGTGCCGCAGCTTGATGTTGCGGTTGCTGGACGCGGTGCGAAGGATGGTGAAGGCCTCTTCCTGGCTGCAATGGTTCTGCGCCATGATTGCCCCCACAGCAAGATCGATCACCGTGCGGGACTGCATGGCTGCTGCGAGATCGTTCCGGGCATCACTGAGTTGTGCAATCTTCAGGGCGAGTCGTAACGACTTTGAAGCATGGGACGCGAAAACTTCAGCCCGCTCAATGTCGTCATTGCTGAAGGCATCCGGCTGCTCCGAGTAGAGGTTCAACGCAGCACGTGTGTCGCCTTCCACCAAGAGTGGGACGCTGAGGATGGACCGCAGCCCGGAATGTGAGGCAGCCTGCACGTACTCCGGCCAGCGATGCTCCCGAAGAAGATCCGGCACCATCACTGCGGTGAGCTTGTCCATGGCCGTGAGGCAAGGGCCATCAAAGTCGTTCTGGAGCTCATCCATCGCTCTGGCGCGGTCATCGCTGCTGGCTGCGGTCGCCGACTTCTTACGACGCAATACAGTGATGCCACAAAAGACGGGTGCTTCCGGGTGCGAGAGGCTTTCGGCGGAGAAAGCCGCGAGATCGCCGAGAAAAGCTTCGACATCTTCGCTGCCCAGGACTAGATCCAAAAAGTAGCCATTCTGGAGAGCTTCCTGCTCAGGGCGGGGGTTGACCATGCACGTTCCTACTGACTGAAATGCGTCCCCAGCAGACAGCAAAGGAGCGAATATTGCCGCCCTCTGCAAAACGGTCTGGCAATACCTTATCCTCCAACGATCACCGGTACAAAGTGCGGCTCGAGTGGTCTTGACCTGCGGATACATGAGTGGCGAAGAGGCATTTGTCAACCCCGGGAAGGGTTTCGTATGCTCGCGGAAGTAAGTAGGCTTACTAATGCAATCCGAGATCCGGATACGGACCATTCGTGCAAAGGAGTCGTTCTGATGGGCGTAGAAGACAGCATCCGCAAGGCCACCGAAAACGCGATGGAAGATCTGGCAGGCACCTCCGACCCCGTCGACGACGGGCATGTCCCCGAGCCGGGCGACAAAGACGACGACATCCAGGTCCACTCCTCCATCAGCGAAGGCTCCAACGCCATGGATGAGGACCTCTCTCCGAATGACACCCAGCAGGGCCGCACCGCGACAGGTGATGCGCCCAGGCACCGCGACGCTGGCGCGAACGACTCTGGCATGCGGGACACCGACGCCGGAACTCGCCATGACAGCGAATCGGACGCTGACGTTTCTTCAGGCTCAGGCGACGTGTCGGGCCCGGCCGGCCTGCCCAGCGGCGACCCTGATGACCTGCGCGCCGACCCGTCAGAAAGCGGCGGCGACCCATCGACGAGCATGGGCCGGGGCTGATAGGAGGCTCACGTTTAGAGACGGCGTGCCATCACTACCGACTCTGGAGTCTTATGGGCCCTAATTCAGCCGATCACGGTTGTTTTAGGGCCCTGCCCATTTCAAAGAAGGTGAGGAAGGCACAGGTCTTCTGCAGCTAGGCTTCAAAGATGCTCCCATACCGGACGGCCCGCCTCCGCTTCCGTGAGATGTCACTCGATGACCTCGACGAGATGAGCTCTCTACTCGGCGATCCTGCAGTGATGACGTACTACCCCGCGCCTAAAACGCGGGATGAAGCATTGGCTTGGATTGAGTGGAACCAGGTGAATTACGCTCGCGACGGTTTTGGGTTGTGGATTGTGGAAACGCACGACGGCGGGTTCGTCGGCGACTGCGGGCTGACTTGGCAACAAGTCAACGGGCGGTCCGAGCTCGAAGTCGGTTACCACGTTCGCCGGGATCTGCAGGGCCGGGGTTATGCAACGGAGGCGGCTTTCGCGTGCCTGGAACTTGCGCGGGATGTTCTTGGGGTTGCTCGTCTGGTGGCGATTATCCACCCGGACAACGCAGCCTCGCGTCGGGTGGCTGAGCGGCTGGGAATGCGACAGCTCGAGGACGATCTGGGCGGGGAGTTGGCGCGGACGGTGATGGGTGTCGAGTTTGGTTAGCGGCTGTGCCGTCCCGACCCACTTTGGATTCTGAATGCTTGGAAAGCACCCAATATCGGTTGAATGGCTCGCGTTGGGGGTTCAAAGAGGGTCAGGAAGCCACACCACCAGAGTCTCAAGCGAACCGGACGTCCGTATCGGGGTCCTTGCGGGTGTCCAGCATGCTGATGATCTTGCTTTCAAGAGCGGCGACCGTTGCCTCCGGAAGGACGATCAGGCCATCGAGTTCTTTGCGGGCACGTTTGTACGCCGTTTGGCGTTCGGCTGGGGTGGCTGCGGTGTCTTCAGCAATGCGGAGCAGCTTCCTTGCCGTAGCCAATCGCTGCCGTTCCGGGCCGCTGAAGTTGCCGTCCTTGATGCGCCTGGCTTCCCGTTCGGCGACGTCGAAAGCGAGTTCAAAGCTGTGGACAGCTGCTCGATACTCGGCCAACCGGGCCGGCGTCGTAATGTCCTCGGGTGCTGCGGGGCGTAAGCCGTCGGCTTCTTTTTTGGCTCTGAGGAACGCGACTGTAAGGGGTTCGCGGACGTCCGTCATGAGCGGGAAATCAATGAGGTTGCCTACGTCGAGCTCGTACTCCAGCCACCGGTGGTTCACCGAGTCATGTGCGGCAATCAGCGAAACAACCTCGGCTTGGTTGGCTTCCTCGTGGACCGCCAGTTGGTTCCGTAACTTCAGTAACTCAACCTTGCGCCGGTGCCGCTCCTCGCTGGCCTTGGACCACGACCTTGCCCAGCCACCAGCCATCCCGCCGATAGGAAAAATGAGCCACCAGTAACTGCCAAGGAAGTCGAAGAGGGGTTCCACTGCTCCATCCTCCCACCAGCTTTGACCGGGCCTCAACAGGACCCGGCAAGTCAGGCTACTTGCTGATGTTGAGGGGCTTCGTGGGGAGCACGCAGGATGCCCTCTCGAGTGGCAACTCGCCTTGGCTTACCCGGTTGTTTTTGCCGGTGTCGTCACACCAATCGACGCCATGGGGCATGGCATTCACAGCCATAACGCCTGGGGCGGAGTTCGAAGGGACTTCCGCGGTGAAGGTGAACCCGCCGCCGTCGGCCATAGGTGCTGTCGTGTTGAGCACCTCTACCCCAGCCGCATCAATGAACACGATACTGATCAGGGCGTCGTCACCGTATCGGGGATCGCACTTGGCGTCCGGTGCAGAAACAATGACTGAATCACCCGGTTTCGCGGAGGAAGGACTGACGGTATGTTCCGGCGGCAAGCAAGGCGGCGCCCCGCCTACCGAGGCACCGCAACCTGCGGAAGCTAAGGTCGCCAACATTGCCGCTGCTATCGGCAGGGCCGCACGTGGAAGCCGACGCCGGGCCAAACGTGCAGAGGAACTCATGTCCTAATTGTTGCCGCGGTGGACGGTCGGGGGTTCCTAATTCCCGCGAATGACCACCGGATCGTTGCAGAAGCACCTAGGCGGGTCTGCCGGCGCGACGACAGCCGGCTACCGCCGTCGTACCTTCCCGCTACGATTCCCGTATGGACCAGCGACTGCATTTCCTCACGTTCGCCACAAAGGACCTCGACGCTGCACGCGCCTTCTACAAGGACGGGCTCGGTTGGGATCCGGCCATGGATGTTCCCGGCGAAATCCTTTTCTTCCAGGTTGCGCCGGGACTGATGCTCGGACTGTTTGACGCCGAGAAGTTCGATCAGGACCTCGGTACCACTACTCCTACTTCAGGCGTCAGCGGCGTAACACTTTCACACAACGTCGGCAGCCCGGCTGAGGTGTCCAGCACCATTGACGCCCTGGCGTCGGCTGGTGCCACTGTGGTGAAACCCGCCCAGTCCGGGGCCTTCGGCGGCATCTTCCATGGCCACGTCAAGGACCCGAATGGGATTGTTTGGGAAATCGCGCACAACCCCGGTTGGCGCATTAACGACGACGGCACGGTGGTTTTCGGATGAGTACCCAACCGCCGACCTTCGCTGAGGATGTCATCAAGCTCGATGCCCGGACGCAGTTCGATGCCTTCCTGGACGAGCACCGCCGCGCCCTCAACGAGTGCCTGGATGGACTCACGGAGGAGCAAGCACGCCGTTCTTTGGTGCCTTCCCGAACAACACTTCTGGGTTTGGTTAAGCACTCGACCTTTGTTGAGAACGTGTGGTTCGACGAAGCCATCACCTCTCGGCCACGGAGCGAGATTGGCATCCCTGCCACGCCTGACGAGTCGTTCATTCTGGACGACCAAGACACCATCGCCAGTATCCAGGCGGCGCATCGAGAGGCGTGCGAAGCCTCCAGACGGGCAGCCGCTCCCCTTGGACTCGATGACCTGGTGCTGGGCAACCGACGCGGTCCCCTCCCACTCAGATGGGTGTACCTGCATATGCTCCGCGAGCTCGCACAACACTGCGGTCATGCCGACATCCTCCGTGAGCAGATCACCCGGTAACCGCTCGCGGAGCAATCGGGCAGGTACTAACAAGGCGGGCACATTCGCCCCGCGCGGATGCCCTGCTCCGTCGACCGTTGACATGTGACCAATTGGTCACCTATTCTGAGCCCATGGACGTAGTGTTCAAGGCCTTGGCAGACCCGACCCGCAGGGAACTGCTGGATGAGCTGTTCCGCGAGGACGGCCAATCTGCCTCCGCCTTGGGGGCCCGGTTCGAGATGACCCGTTTCGGTATCGCCAAGCACCTCAAGTTGTTGGAGGATGCAGGTTTGGTGGTCACCCGCCGTCGGGGGCGCGAAAAGCTGCACTTCCTGAATCCGGTTCCCATCCGCCTCATCCACGATCGCTGGGTGAGCAAATACGCAGAACCATGGGCCGCTGCCCTCAGCGACCTCAAATCCAGATTGGAAAGTCCCATGGAAAAGATCTTCGAAATTTACATCAAGACCACCCCGGAGCGGCTCTGGGAGGCCATAACCAACAGCGAGATCCGCAGCAAATACCAGTTCGGAAACACCTTTACCTCGGACTGGACCCCGGGCAGCCGCTTCGAGATGCACAACGTCAAGGCGGACGCGCCACTCGGCGAGGGCGAAAACATCGAAGTGGATCCCCCACGCAGGCTCGTCCAAACCATGCGTGCGCTCTGGGGCGAGGATGTGAAGGCCGAGGGAACGTCGCGGATCACGTGGGAAATTGAGCCCGTCGGCGATTCCTGCCACCTCACCGTCACACACGATCAGCTCCGCGAAGGTGCGAACGACCAACTGTACGGCGGCTGGCCCATGATCCTCTCGGGCCTCAAGACCTGGCTGGAAACCGGCGAAACCCTCACCACCCCCGGCTCGCTTATGTACGCGTAGCCACTAGAGGACTACGGCTTAAAAGAGGACGACGACGGCGGGCCGCTTGGGCCCCCGTCGTCGCCGATACCTCAGTCTTCCGCCAGTCAGGCGACCGGTGCCACCGCTTGTGCCTCAGTAAGCCAGGCCGCCTGCATGGTACCCAGCAGGTGCGGCGCGAAATCCTCACCAATCTCCATCACCACGCGGCAACGCGAACCGCGCTGCTCCGGGAATCCCGCGTACAGGCCACGGAGATCGCAGACCGTCTGGCCGCGGCCAGGTCCGTCGGTGGTATCCACCTGGACCCGGACGGTCGGTGCCAGTGCGAGTTCCACCCCCCTGACAGCGATGGCCGCGGCAAGGGGATCGTGCATGGCCGAGCAAGCCCGACCGAAGATGTCGATGTAGAAGCCGAAGTAGTACCCAAGCATTTCGCCCAGTGCCTGCGAAACCGGGTGTTCTGTGGCGAGCAGTTCCTGGCGGTGGTTTTCCTCCAGGACGTTGGTCATGGTGACATCCAACGGCACCAGCGTCACGTTCCAGTCGGCGGCCAGGACTTCGGCGGCAGCCTCGGGATCGTTGGCGATGTTGGCCTCGGCAACAGGCGTGATGTTTCCCGGGGCCAGTGCTGCACCACCCATGATGGTGACCTCGGCAATCAGCTCGGGCAGTTTCGGTTCCAGACGCAGCGCTTCGGCGATGTTGGTCAACGGGCCGATGGCCACAAGGCGAAGCTCCCCCTCATACTGATGCGCCAACTGGACCAGCAGCTCCGCGGCCGTGGCTTTGACGGGCTCACGGTCCGACGGGACCAGATCTACCCCGCCGATGCCGTTGTCACCATGGACGTGCGGAGCGCCGCCGTGAAAAGTGCCAACCTGCGGGTCATGCGCGCCGATAGCCACGGGAATGTCGGGGTGGCCAGCCAAGTTCAGCAGGTCCAGGGTATTCCGGGCCCCGCCGGCCGCACTGACGTTGCCGCTTACGGTGCCAATGCCCACGAGGTCGGCCCGCGGGGAGGCCAGGAGGTAAGCCAGGGCGAGGGCGTCGTCGATGCCGGTATCGCAGTCGAGGAAGAAGGGGGCGGGCTGGGTCATTTTGTTCTCTCGTTTCAGGTGAAGCGGACTGCTTGTTGTGCGGAGTGGGCTGAAGCTGCGGTGAGTTGCGCGCGCAGCCGGGTGCCGGCGTCGTGCGTTAGATCTTTTCGCCCTTGGGGGCCGCAATGAACAGGCTGACGATGAAGGCAAGCGCCGTGATGGACACCGAAATCCAGAGGGCCGCCGAGTATCCGGCTGCGGTGCCCTGGCCTGCGAACGGTGCAACGACCACGACGCCGAGGCTCGCCCCGATGCCGAAGGAGGCACCGTTGATGCCCGGCAGTGCAGCCGGCGCTTCCTTGGGCGAGAGCAGCACGGACAGGCCGTTGATGGCGGTGAGGAAGAAGCCGTTGTAGAAGATGCCCAGAGCGGCGATGGCGATGAGCACCGCTACCTGGTTGTGGGCGAATAGCGCCGCGATGATTGCGCAGGCGAGGCTGGTTGCCGTGCCGACGCGGACGGTCTTGATCCAGCCGCGTCGGTCGGCGATCCACCCGGCGAGCGGAGCCGCGAAGACACCAATAAGTGCTGCGGGTGTGAGGAACAGCAAGGCAGCGACAGAAGCGGACAATCCGAAGCCGTTTTCCTTGTCCTGGCTCAGCAACACAACAGTGAAGTTGATGATAGCGAAAATGCCCGCGAGCGTCAGCACGGTAGTGGCGATGACGGGCCACACCTGGCGTGAACGAAGGTGGTGAACGGCCACAAGAGGGGTTTCGCGCTTCTTCTCGATGAGCCAGAAGGCCGTGAAGGACGCGATGCTGCCGGCAAGCAGGCCAAGGGCTGCCGGTGAGGTCCAGCCCGCCGACGAGCCTGTGGACACGAAGTAGGTGATGAACACCAGGAACACGGACAGCGAACCCGCGCCCCACCAGTCCATCCGGCCTGGAGCAACGGCGGATTTACCGCCCGGGACAACTTTGATGACACACACGACGGCGATCGCGGCCAGTACCAGGACGGCGACAAAGATCGACTGGAAGCCAAGGGTCTCAGCCATGAGTCCGCCGAAGTAGCCATCCACGCCGCCAACCCCACCGTTGATGGCAGCGATGATGCCGATGGATGTTCCGAAGAGTCGGGCGGGCAGGTACTCGTTCAGGACGATGTAGGAAAGCGCAAAGATGGCACTGGAAACACCCTGCATGAAGCGGCCGGTGACCAGCAACGGCAGGGTGGGGGCGAAGATACACAACACGGTTCCCGCGCCCATGATGGCCAGCACCAGGAGGAGTGCATTACGGCGTCCGATGAAATCGCTCCAGCGGCCGATCACGGGTCCGGCGATGGCGCCGGCGAGGAAGAACATCGACTGTACTTGGGCCACGGCTTCGGGCGTTTCGCCGAAGAAGGAGCCGATGTGTGGCAGCGCCGGGGTGATCATGCTGGCGTTGAGCTGGAATGCCAGCACCGCCAGAACCAGCGTGGTGATCAGCAGCGCGGCCGCCTTGCCGTGGAAACGGCCTTCGTCTGCGGCTGCTTCAGTTGGTGATGTCACCACTGATGGGGCCTGCGGGTCGACCGCGGTATTAGGGATGTTCACATCAAACTCCTTTGTCCGAGGGCGCAGGGGCGCCACGAGATGTGAGTTGTTATACAAGCATGTATTACGAGCTTGTGCAACCTATCACAGTCATCCGGTACAGTATCCGTAACCCATCTCAAGTGAGGCACCCTTGACCGACAACGCCGTCCAGTTCCTGTCACGACCCATCGCCGCCCAACCCGGGCAGCCGTTGCGCGTCGCGGCCTACTCCCGCATCGCCGAAGCGATCCGGACCAAAATCCTGCCGCCGGGTTCCTTGCTCCCCACGGAGACCGAGCTGGGCAGCATGATGGACGTCAGCCGTACCGTGATCCGGGAAGCGCTGATGCTGCTGGAAGAAGATGGCCTCACCCGGGCACGACGCGGAGTTGGCCGGTTTGTTGCCGATTCGCTCCCCCGCATCGGCATTGAACACATTCGACCGTTCGATCAGCTTCTTGGCGGATCCGAGCAGGACATCCAGGTCAAACGGGTAGCTGCGATCACGCAACCGGCGTCGGAATTCGTGGCGCCAGGCATCGGTGTCCAGCCTGACGAGGACGTGTGGTTCTGGGAAAGCGTGCTCATCCGGAACGGTGAGCCCCTGGCGCACCTCCAGGAGAACGTCGCCCAAGGAATCCCCGAAGCCGAAGCGCTGGCCGAAGCTGCAGAAGCTCCCACGCTTTCCGCATCAACGCTCCTGGAAGTCCTCAGCGGGCTGCCCGGCGCGACCCTTGGCCCCGGCGAATGCCAGATCAGCCTCAGCACCGCCGGCCCCAGCCGTGCCAAGTTGCTGGGCCTCCGCCCCTCCGATCCCGTACTGGTCCTCACCCAATACGTGCGAAGGAACGGTTCTCCGTTCTATCTCGCCAAGTGCCTGGTGGCCGCCAAGGCCGGGCACCTCTCCGTCATCCAGTCCTCCTGAATCCTCCCCTCCGCTAATTTCCCGAAAGGGTTCTTCCATGAGCACGCCCCTGCAGTCCCCTACGCCTAAATTGGCCCCCGCACTTACGGTCGTGGGCAGCATCAACCTCGACATCACGGCGACAGCCAACCGCCTCCCCTCGCCCGGCGAAACCGTGGGCGGAGGCGTTCTCCGCCAGCAACCCGGCGGGAAGGGCGCCAACCAGGCTGTTGCTGCGGCCCGGCTCGCCGGACACTCCCGCATGGTGGGGGCTGTAGGCCAGGACGACGCCGGCGCCAGCCTTCTCAGCGCCATGGCGGCCGCCGGCGTCGACGTCCAAGACGTTTCCCGGGCAGATGCAGCCACAGGAACGGCGCTGGTGCTGGTAGACAGTGAGGGTGAAAACCAGATTGTGGTCTGCCCCGGCGCCAACGCTTCGGTGAGCCTGGAAGGTGCTACGTTCGCTGACGACGAGGCCGTCCTCTGCCAACTCGAAGTGGACCAGGAAGTTGTGCTGGAAGCCGCGCGCCGGGCCAAGGGCTTCTTTGTCCTGAACGCTGCGCCGGCAGCACCGCTCATTCCCGAGCTGCTGGAGCGCTGTGACCTGGTGATCGTGAACGAGACGGAATATGAACTGATTCCGGCCCTCCGCGACGCTCCCCTGGTTGCTGTAACCTACGGCGGCGACGGTTCGGCGATCTTCGTCGACGGCGAAAGGGCGGCTGAAGCTCCGGCAGTGCGAGTCACTGATATTGCCAACACCATCGGTGCCGGGGATGCATTCTGTGCAGCGCTGGTCCTGGCGCTCCAGTCCGGACTTGAGTACGCGCACGCCCTCGGTGCAGCCAACGCCGTTGGCGCCGACGCTGTCAGGGATAGCTCCTCCCAGCCTGCGCTGAAGCCGCTGGAGCACTACATTGAGGCATCGCGCGCTGCCATTCAGCCTGCCTGAGACAGCAGACGACCCCTCCAGCCCGGGCCGTGCTCCGATTGCTACGGAGGCTGATCATGACAACTATTCCGCACCGGGAACTGCGTAATCAGAGCAGTAAGATTCTGGAACGCGTCAAAAATGGGGAAGTCATCGACGTCACCAACAACGGCGAGGTGGCGGCAACCCTCATTCCACCTCGGCTTCACCCTTTGAGCGTCTACTCCAAGCAGGCAGCGTCCGGCCGGCAAGCGAGACACCAGTGGACTTCACAATCTTGCCCCGCGTCAGCAGCGACATGACTACAGCCGACATCCTGGCCGATCTGCGCGGCGACAGGTGATCGTTTACGTTGACACTTCTGCGGTCATGAAGTTGGTGGTTAGCGAACAGGAGTCAGCCGCCGCTGCTGCCTACTTGGTGGAGATGGCAGGCTCAGGAGCGCATCTCGTGGCTTCCATGCTGCTCTACACGGAACTGCACTGTGTGGCCCGTCGGAGGAACATGGCGTTCGACGTCGTCAATTCCGTTTTGGCCGGAATCAACTTGGTTGACGTAACCCGCTCAGACCTCATGTACGCAGCGGCAGTCCCGGGACAGTTGAGAAGCGCGGATGCTATTCACTTGGAAACAGCCATTCGACTGCAGACCGACAGGCTGGTCGCCTACGATCACGAGATACTCCTCGCCGCTACCGAATCAGGGCTCACCACGGTGTCGCCCGGGACCTAGCAAGGACCTAGCAAGGACCTAGCCCAAAATACGGAAGTCGTTGAACTCTCCGGTTGCTTCGGAAACCTCAAAGTCAACATTCTCTACCCGCCCTGGTGCTTGCGTGGAGTGGAGCCAAGAGGTGAGCTGACTGACCTCGGATGCTTCCCCCTCAGCGACCAACAGCACCGAGCCGTCGTGATAGTTGCGGACCGTTCCCTTCAGCATGAGCTCGTCAGCTTTACGGGCAGTCCAATAACGGAACCCGACCCCTTGGACCACTCCGGTGATTCGGGCTGTGAGGCGAAGGGTTTCATCAGTCATGGAACCACCTTAACGAGACCTGCCCTCGTCCGTCCCACTCACCGTACAAGGCGACGTGGGCCGAACAAGGGCAGGGTCCGGTGGCAAAACTAGCCGACCACGATGTCCCGGGTTGCGTGGCTATACGTGATGGTGACGGGGCCGCCGTCGTGGTTCAACTCGTGGTTCGCACCATCGCGGGCGCCAAACGCACCGTAGTTCTCGTCCCACGAGCGGTTCAGCGCGATCTTGTAGGTGTAAAAGCCGGCGGGCAATTCAGCCGTCAGCGTCCACACCTGGACCAGCGGGTTGAACTCCATCTGGGCTTCGTCGTACTGCGGCGCCCAATCTTCGGGTGCTCCAAGGATCTTGTTGAAGTCCCCGGCGATCGCTACGGCGTCAGGCTGCGGAAGGGTCTCGACGGCGGAGGCTGCTGCTGCCTTCGCCGGCGCCTTGCGCGCGGACTTCTTCGCGGCGGGGGCAGCCGCCGCGGAGGAAGCCTTGGCTGTTGTAGCTTTTGCCCTCGGCGCGGAGACCTTGGCCGCAGCAACCTTCGGCTCAGCTACATCAGTGGCCGCGACTGTGGGAGCGGTGGCCTTCTTCGCAGCGGCCCGCTTGGTTGCAGCCGTCTTCTTGGCTTGGGGCTTCGCGGGCGGGGCTGTCGGAACGGCGACGTCGGCTGGTACCGGAGTTCCGGCGTCGAGTGCTGCTCCAAATGCTTCCGCGTCCGGGAAGGCCACTGTCGCACGCAAGCCGTCCTCCGGAATGGTCCAACCCGAGCGGCCCTTGACCAGCCAGCCAGCCTTGACCAGCTTGGCCGAGGCCGACGTCAGGGTCTTGTGGCCGCGAGGAATGCCGCCACTGAGAAGTTCAGCCTCATGGTCATTGAAAGGTACTCGGACGATCGCTTCGGCCAGCACCTCGCCGGCGTTCAACGTTGCCCCGGACCATACGCTCTCAGCGAGGATGTCCAGTACGGCCTTCAGACGAAGGTTGGTGTTCTCGGCGGTATTCGCGCCCATGCTTCTCCTTCAACGGTGGATACTCCCTCAAAGTTTGCCAATGAATTGTTAATTCCCGCGACTGCAGAAGGTAAACACCGTGTGTCGTGACTGAGTGTGACATCACAGACGCCGCAAGTGATCCACGGGTCTCGGCTGGCGTGCTTTAAGCGGGCGTTACGGATGCCTTGACCCACTCGGTGACCTCGTCCAACAGCACCGCTTTGCGGGTGTCGCTGGCGAAGGAGGACCGGATGGAGTTGGCCGCCAGGGTGGCCTGCTCCGGAACGGAGAACTCCAGGACCTTGGCCAGTTGCTCGAAGTTGTCGTCCACGTAACCGCCAAAGTACGCGGGGTCGTCCGAATTCACACAAACGTTCAGGCCAATCGCCAACATCTCCGGCAAGGGATGGTCAGCCAGCTTATCCACCGCGCGGAGCCGGACATTGGAGAGAGGACAGACGGTCAAGGGAACCTGTTCAGCCACGAGTCTTTGCACTACGTCCGTGTCTTCCATGCAGCGGATGCCATGATCTATTCGCTCCACGTGAAGCACGTCCAGCGCTTCGGTGATGTAGGAAGCAGGTCCTTCTTCGCCCGCGTGCGCGATCCTCCGCAGGCCGGCCTCCCCGGCGCGCTGATACAGGCGCTCGAATTTCGACGGCGGATTGCCCACCTCTGCGGAGTCCAAGCCGATGCCGGCGATCGGAGCGTGCATCGCCAGGAGCTGGTCCAGCACCTCAAGCGCCGAATCCTCGGACATGTCGCGCAGGAACGCAGCGATGAGGAGAGTGGAGACACCAAAATCTTCCTCGGAGGTGGCCAGTGCGTTGGCCACACCATTGACGCAGGTTTCCAGGGGTACGCCCCGGGAGGTGTGGGCCTGGGGGTCCATCATGATTTCCGCGTGGCGCACTCCCCCGGCCGCAGCCCGCTTCAGGTAGGCGCGCGTCATGTCAGTGAAGTCCTGCTCGGTCTGCAGGACGGCCATGTTGGCGTAGTAGAGGTCCAGGAAAGACTGGAGGTCAGTGAACTCGTACTTTTCCCGGAGTTCCTCAATGTCTTCGTACGGCAGTTCGATGCCGTTTCGTTCGGCCAGGGCAAAGATCAGCTCTGGCTGGAGAGTCCCTTCGATGTGCAGGTGCAGTTCGGCAACCGGAGGCGCCGTGGTCGTAGTTTTCTCGCCAAAAGTTTCCACCCGACAACTCTAGGCCCCAACCCCGGCACGTGTCCCGGAGCACTCAACTTGGTTCTCACGCCCGGCACCCTCAAACTGAAAGGATGCAGACTTTCCTCCCCTTCGCCGATTTCCGTGAGAGTGCCGCGGCGCTCGACACTTCAAGGCTCGGCAAACAGCGCGTCGAAGCCCTCCAGGTTCTCCGCGCGTTGGTGATCCCGGAGTACGGTTGGCAGTCCCACCCCGCCGTACGCATGTGGATGGGCCACGTCCCCGCGCTCACCATGTACGGCCTGGCCATGGCCGACGAGTGGATTGCGCGCGGCCACCCGGATAACACCCGCACCAACATCACGGAGTTCGCGCCGCAGGCGGCCCACCCGGATTACGCCTCCAGGATCATCATGCCGCCGTGGCTCGGACACGAGGACCTGCACCTCAGCCACCGCTCCAAGCTGATTTCCAAGGATCCCAAGCACTACTCCCAAATCTTCCCCGGCACCGAGGAGAAGCTCGAGTACGTGTGGCCGGAACCCAAGCACGAGTTCCACCCGGAGGACCCGGAAGAGGATCGCCTGTTGATCCTGCGCGCCAATGTGGAGGACCTCCGTCCGGAGCAACTCACCACCGTCGCCATGCCGCCGCACGGCAAGGCCCGCGCCGCCGCCCCGTCAGACCCGGACGAGTACCAGTTCGTGTACGCGGAGGAGAAGTCCCGCCGTCAGGTTAAGGGCCCGAAGAAGCGGCCCGTGAAGCAGCAAGAGAAGAAGCCCACGCGCAAGCGTCAGGACCAGGAGCAGGCGTTCAACACCCTGCCCGGCAAGACCGAGCTGGCCGTGCCCTTCGACGGTGGCCAAATCTTCGCTGTTGGCCTGATCCAGGGCCGGCCCATCACCGTTGACGGCCGGTTCGCGCGCAACTTCGAGGTCACCAACGTGATCAAGCGCACCGACTTCGACTACCCCGCACTGCTTCAGGATCCCCGGGTGTTCTTCCCGGTCCCGGCGCCGGCGCTGTAGCGGCACCTTTCACCAACGCCCGACGGCGGCAGCCAGGTTCTCTTCAAGGGAACCCGGCTGCCGCCGTCGTTGTTTGCTGCGTGCGGCGATAGCTGTGTGAGACGGTGGAGGCACGCACCTAGGCAGGAGGGCCATGGATTTCCAGCACGTCATCGAAGAAGTCGGCCGGTACATGGACTTCGCGGGGGTGGCAGTCATGGTGATCGGGGCCCTTGTTTCGGTTCCTCTGGCCCTGCGCGGGTATCAACCGAAACGTGCCAGGGCCCTCGCTCCTTTTTCTCCCTACCGCTCATATCGGCAACTGCTGGGCAGGTCCATCCTGCTGGGCCTCGAACTCCTGGTGGCCGCCGACATCATCAGGACTGTCGCCGTAACCCCGACGTTCGAAAGTGTCGGCGTCCTGGCCATCATCGTGCTGATCCGCACCTTCCTCAGCTTCTCCCTCGAGCTGGAAATTACGGGCCGTTGGCCGTGGCAGAAGGAAAAAGAGGCATGACGCAGCCATGGACCCCGGATATTCTCGGGGAGGGATTCGAGCAACAAACGCTAAAGCTCGACGGCGGCGCCACCGCCACCTTGGTGCGGTACCTTGGGGTCGCTCCGGAGTGGCTCCCGGTCTCCGGCGGCGAAAGTCCGGACGACGCTGGAATCGACGCCGACGTTCTCTACGTCCATGGCTGGTCCGACTACTTCTTCCAAAAGCACGTAGCCGAGTTCTGGCATCGGGCCGGCGCCCGCTTTCACGCCCTGGACCTGCATAATTACGGCCGCAGCCTGAGCCCGGGCATGGTGCCGGGCTTTGTCACCAACCTCACCGAATACGACGCCGACATTGACGCAGCACTGTCAGCCATGGGCCGCACCGGTGTTCCGGGCGTTGACCGGCCGCTCATCCTGTTGGGTCACTCCACCGGTGGGCTGACCCTTAGCCTGTGGGCCGCCCGCCATCCCGGCATCGCATCGGCCGTGATCCTCAACAGCCCTTGGTTGGAATTCCAGGCAACCGAACTCGGCAGGCGGGCGATCGCGCCCCTCGTGGGACTCCACGCCCGTCTTCATCCCTTGACGCCGCTGCCACCAGTAGATCCGGGCATCTACACGCGAGCCGTATCAGCCACTCTCGACGGCGAATGGGAGTACAACCTCGAGTGGCGCCCTGACCGCGGATTCCCTATCACTCCGGCCTTCCTCGACGCCGTGTTCCGTGGCCAGGCAACCGTGGCGGCAGGTTTGCGCATAGAGGTTCCCGTCCTCGTGTTGCTCTCGGACAAGAGCTATCTCCAACCAAAGTGGTCCGCCGACGCACTCACCGCTGACGTGGCACTCAACGTCGATGCCGTGGCCCACCGCGCGTTATCCCTGGCGGACACCGTCACTGTGAGCCGGCTGCCGAACGCGTTCCACGACATCTTCCTCTCGCCGGAACCCGTCAGGCGCCAGGCGTTCGAACGCATCGGGCGCTGGCTACCGATGGCTCTGCAAGCTTCAAACGCAGAGGCGTGGGAGGCCAGGACCGCGGGTTTGTGAGGCATCCGGCTCAGGAATCCGGCCCTTGTTCGTCCAACTCACCGTAGAAGGGGGCGGCACACAAACAAGAGCGGGACGCGTGAGCGGAGAGGCTTACTTACCCAGTCCGGCCCTTCGCAGCGCCTCAGCCATGGCTGTGTTGGCGGGAGCGGCTTGCGCCTGCTGGGGCTTGCCTTGGCGCGCGCCGCCCTGACGTCGATCACCTTGGCCCTGACGCGGAGCACCCTGGCTCTGCTGGCCCGAACGCTGCCCGGGCTGGCCGCCGCGCTGAACTCCGCCGCGCTGACCACCAGCACGTTCGCCGCCTGAAGCACGTCCACCCGAGGTGCGCCCACCAGCGGTGCCCGGTTCGTCGTCGAGCCTCAAGGTCAGTGAAATGCGCTTGCGCTCGGGATCGGCCTCCAACACCTTGACCCGTACCACCTGGCCGGACTTCACGATCTCCCGTGGATCCGAGACGAACTTGTTGGAAAGTGCCGAGACGTGGACCAGCCCGTCCTGATGCACTCCGACGTCCACGAAGGCGCCGAAAGCTGCCACGTTGGTGACAGTACCTTCCAGGATCATGCCGGGCTTGAGGTCGGAGATCTTCTCGATGCCTTCAGAGAAGGATGCCGCCTTGAACGCGGGGCGTGGGTCCCTGCCGGGCTTCTCCAGCTCGGACATGATGTCCTTGACCGTTGGCAGGCCAAACGTGCCATCGACGAATGCCTGCGGATCCAACGCTGTGGCAGGACCGCCACCGGCCGCTACGAGGATCTTCCGAGCCACCGAATATGCTTCCGGGTGCACGCTGGAGGCATCCAATGGCTCCGCTCCCCCGGTGATCCGGAGGAAGCCCGCGCACTGCTCGAACGCCTTGGCACCCAGCCGGGGCACCTTCTTGAGGTCGCTGCGCTTCGCGAACGGCCCATTCTCGTTCCGGTAGGCCACGATGTTCTCGCTCAACAGCGGCCCGACGCCGGCCACGCGGCTAAGCAGCGCGGGCGATGCCGTGTTCACGTCCACGCCCACGGCGTTCACGCAGTCCTCCACCACGGCATCCAGCGAGCGGTCGAGCTTGGCAGCGGTGACATCGTGCTGGTACTGCCCCACGCCGATTGACTTGGGTTCGATCTTGACCAATTCGGCCAAGGGGTCCTGAAGCCGCCGGGCGATGGAAACAGCACCCCGAAGCGAAACGTCCATGCCCGGGAGTTCGGAAGCCGCGAGGGCAGACGCTGAGTACACCGATGCCCCGGCCTCGGAAACCACCAGTTTCTGGATCCCCTTGGAGCCTGAAGCTTCGAGGGATTTGATCAGTTCAGTGGCCAGCTTGTCTGTTTCGCGGGAAGCCGTTCCGTTGCCGATCGCCACCAGCTCCACGTTGTACTGCTTGGCGAGCCGTCCGAGCGTGGCCAGTGCCTCGTCCCACCTTTTCGCGGGTGCGTGCGGGTAGATGGTGTCGGTGGTGACAACCTTGCCGGTACCGTCCACGACAGCCACTTTCACGCCGGTCCGGAGTCCGGGATCGAGGCCAAGCGTTGCCCGGTTGCCGGCAGGTGCGGCAAGCAGGACATCGCGCAGGTTCGCTGCGAACACTCGAACAGCTTCATCTTCTGCGTCGGCGAACATGCGTCCGCGAAGGTCCGTAGTCAGCCGATCCAGGATGCGTCCCCGCCAAGCCAGCTGCGCGGTTTGTGTCAGCCAGGCATCCGCAGGCCGCCCCTGATTGGCAACCCCAAGGCACTTGGCCACAGCATTCTCATAGCGGCTGCGGGCGGCGGCCAGGGCGTCGTCGTCGGCTGGGTCTGCTTCGGCGAGGTCCAACTCAAGGACGCCGTCCTTCTCGCCCCGCAGCAGGGCAAGAACACGATGCGACGGCATGCCGGAAGGCACCTGCGTGAATTCGAAGTAGTCCTTGAATTTCTGGCCTTCAGCCTCCATGCCTTTCTTGACGCGCGACACCATGCGGCCTTGCTTCCAGAGGCGTTCACGGAGGTCCTCCGCCAGATCAGCATCCTGCCCAACGCGCTCCACAAGGATTGCGCGGGCTCCTGCGAGCGCCGTGGCGGCGTCGTCGATGGAGTGCTCGGCGTTTAAGTACTTGACGGCCTCGGTGGCGGGGTCCAGGTGCGGGTTGGCGAGCAGGACATCGGCCAGCGGCTCGAGCCCGGCTTCGCGTGCGATCTGCGCCTTGGTGCGGCGCTTGGATTTGAACGGGAGGTAAATGTCCTCGAGGCGCGCTTTGGTATCGGCCCCGACGACGGCGGCTTCCAGTTCCGGGGTCAGCTTGCCTTGGGCGGCGATCGCTTCCAGTACGGACTTTCGTCGTTCTTCCAGCTCACGCAGATATCTGAGGCGTTCCTCGAGATCGCGCAGCTGGGTGTCATCGAGCGTCCCGGTGACTTCCTTACGGTAGCGGGCGATGAAGGGGACGGTGGATCCGGCGTCGAGCAGTTCCACCGCGGCCTTGACTTGCCAGGCCTTGACGCCGAGTTCTGCGGCGATCAGGGCATGGATGGCGGCGTCAGCTGACTGGAGTTGGAGATTTGAAGTCACCATGACAGTTTGCCTCACATGGCCGACAGTTTCCGAAGGCGGTACTGGGAAGGCCTATCCCACGGGCGCCGTTAGTGCTGTAGTTGTCCCATGCAGGAACTGCTCATCATCCTTCAGGACGGGTTTGATTCCGATGACGTAACAGTGACCGTCAACGGCAAGGAAGCCGTGTCTGAAAGGGACGTGTCGACCAAGTCGCTGTTGGGGATGGCCGACGAATTAACGGTTGAGCTGCCGGCGAAGGGCGCCACCGTGGGTGTGGAGGTCGGCAGCCGCAAACTTAGCGCCACGAAGAAGCTCGCTGGGAAACCCAAGAGCCTGATCGTCTCGATTGAAGATGGCGAGCTCGTGTTGCGTGAAGGAACGGGCCGCGAGGCGTTCCTCTAAAGGGATGCCTCGCGGCGGCTGGCTTGGACTATCAGTGTGGCTGGGTTGTCAGTGCGACATGCGCTCCTTGGCTGAAATGTGCTCCACCATCTCGCCGAGGCGCTGTTCCGCATAGTGGTTGCGCGCGATGTCGCCCTGGCTGATGATGCCTACCAACTTGTGGTCGCTGATGACGGGCAAGCGGCGCACCTGATGTTCTTCCATCATGGTGACGGCCTCGTCAACGTTGGCATCGGCGTCCACCCAGAAGGGCTTGCCGGTGGCGAGTTCGCTGGCGCGTACTTCGCGGGCATCCTTGCCTTCTGCCAAACACTTGACCACAATGTCGCGGTCGGTGATGAAGCCAGTGAGCTTGCCGTCGTGGCCGCAGATGGGAAGTGAACCGCAGTCCATATCCCTCATCAGCCTGGCGGCTTCCTGAAGAGTCTTGTCCTCTTCGATGCACTGAGCGTTGGTTGTCATGAATTCACGTACGGCACTCATGGGTCCTCCTTCATCGATTGGGGTCATCGACGCGGGGCCTCTCGGCACCGACGCCGATGATGTCAGCCTACGCTCGGCGGCTATCCGTGACTAGGCGAATTCTGCACCCTTTGTAGAGTCCGCTTTCCGCTGCTACTCGGCGATGTCCTCAGCCCACAATTCGGGGTGTTCCTGCTGGAACGTGCGCATCATGTCCACACACCGGGGGTCGTCCAGCACCACGACTTCAACGCCACGTGAACGCAGGAGGTCGAATTCACCGGGGAACGTTTCAGCCTCACCCACCACCACTCGGGGGATCTTGAACTGGATGATGGTTCCCGTGCACATCGCGCATGGTGCCAAGGTGGTGTACAGCGTGGTGTCACGGTAGCTCTTCTGGCGCCCGGCGGCCCTTAGCGCGGACATCTCGCCGTGCGCGATCGGGTCGCCGTGCTGGACGCGTTCGTTGTGACCGCTGGCAATGACTTCCCCTTCGCGTGCCAATGCGGCTCCAATAGGGATGCCGCCCTCGCTGAGGCTCTTTTGTGCGGCTTGGTAGGCGGCTTCGAAAGCGGGATCCGGGGTCGGGGCTGTTTCAGTCATGCGTGCAGTCTAAAGTGGCTGCGCTCTTTATTGTCAGGGCCCGCTGATAGCTTGGCTGCAACGGATTAATCACGGCATGGAAGGCAGGTGGGTCGCGGTGTTCTTTCTCGATCCTCAGATCGCGGGCGCTCCGCAGGACTTGGTGTTCTCGGCCAGCGACCTCGTTATCGCCGCCACCTGCGAGTACCAGTTGCTCCGGAAACTCGACGAAAAACTGGGCCGCACGCCTAAACCGGACTTCGCAACTGACGCCATGTTGGAGCGCACAGCCAAGTTGGGCGACGTCCACGAGCACCGGGTCCTGGATGATTTCATGACTGAGTTCGGGCCATGGGACGCGGCCACAGGAAAAGGCGTTTACGACGTCGTTCCCGCCTCAGCGATGGACCGCGCCACCCTTTCGGCCAAGCATGCGGAATCCATCGAGGCCCTGCGCTCCGGCGCGGACGTCGTCTTTCAGGCTGCCTTCTTCGATGGCCAATTCCATGGCCGCTCCGACTTCCTGGTGAAACGCCCCGGCAGGCAGTACGCGGTCTTCGACACCAAGCTCGCACGGCACGCCAAGGTGACAGCCCTCCTGCAGCTGGCAGCCTATGGAGATCAACTCATCCAGGCAGGGATCACCCCGGATCCCACTGTCACCCTGGTGCTGGGCAACCGAGTCCACAGCGATCACCCCCTTGCCCAGGTCCTTCCCGTCTTTAGGGAACGCCGGGAACGCTTCCTTGGCATGACCGAGGCACATGTCTTAGGGGACGGGCCCGTGGAATGGGGTGATTCCCGCTATTCCGCCTGTGGCCGGTGTGATTACTGCGCTGAGCAAGTACAACTTCATCGGGATCTCCTCATGGTGGCCGGCATGCGGATCAGCCGGCGCAAGAAACTGATCGAGGCCGGCGTCACCACCATCGACGAACTCGCAGCCATGCCCGAGGCGGGCGACCCCACGTTGCTGCGGCTCCGTGAGCAGGCGCGGCTGCAGACCGGAACAGGTACGCCTGATGGCACAGTCAAGTACACGGCCAAGTCCGGTGAAGCCAAAGCCATCAGTTACAACGTCCTGGCGGACCACACATTGGGCAGGCTACCCGCCCCGGATCCGGGCGACATCTTCTTCGACTTCGAAGGCGATCCCCTGTGGCAGGACCCCGTCACGGAAAAGTGGGGGCTGGAGTACCTGTTCGGGGTTATCGAGAACCCTGTAGAACCCGGTGCCGAGCCGGTGTTCAGGCCCTTCTGGGCGCACTCACGTGCTGAAGAAGGCAAAGCGTTTGTGGACTTCCTTGAGTACGTGGCCAAGCGGCGAGCACAGTATCCGGGCATGCACATCTACCACTACGCTGCCTACGAGAAGACGGCGCTCCGCAACCTGTCCTTGACGCATGTGGTGGGCGAAACCGCCGTCGACGACCTCCTGCGCCAGGGTGTTCTGGTGGACCTCTACGACACCGTCCGGCACAGCATCCGGATCTCGGAGAACTCTTACAGCATCAAGAAGCTCGAGCCTCTCTACATGGGCCAGCACCTTCGCTCGGGTGACGTGACCGACGCCGGCGCCTCAGTTGTTGCCTACGCGGACTACTGCATGGCCAGGGATACGGGAAACCCCGAGGAAGCGGCTGTGATCCTCGAAGGTATCCGGGACTACAACGAATACGACTGCCTGTCGACGCTGGAACTACGAAACTGGCTGCTTGCCCGTGCTGCGGAACGTTCCATAGTGCCAGGGGGCGGAACCGACCAAGCGCCCCCGGCAGATACCGAACCGGATACAGCCGAAGCAGATCAGTACGAGGCGGCGCCGGAAGAGAAAGCGCTGTTCGACTACATCGCAGGACTGCCCGAGAACGAGAGGGCCACTCCCGAGTCACGCGCTATTGGTATTGTCGCTGCGGGAGTCGGGTATCACCGTCGTGAGGACAAGCAGCACTGGTGGGGACACTTCGACCGTTTGGAAAAGCCAACCTCCCAGTGGCCTGACGAGCGCGACCTCTTCGTTGTCGACCACGCCGAACTGCTGCAGGACTGGGCAAAACCGACACCTCGGAGCAACCCTGCGCGGCTCGTGAAACTCTATGGCCGGTCCGGTGACGGTGCGGGGCTGGAGCCCGCCAAAAAATACTTCCGCATGTACGGCGCTCCTTTACCGGACTCGCTCCAAGGGAAGGAATCCACCGCGTTTGGCCGTGCAGGCTGGAACGGAACCCTGGTCACCGAGGTTGGGGACGACGAGGACTTCGAAACAGTCACCATCTCCGAAGGCCTTCGCAAGGACTCTACGGCGTTCAGCCAACTGCCCATGGCGCTTACTCCGGATCCGCCCATTGCCACCAACGGACAGCGGGCAGCACTCGCGGCTTTGGCCACGAAACTCAGCGCTGCCCTGCCGCAGTGGCCTCGGGACTGCTCATTGGATCTAGTGCGGAGGCAGCCGCCGAAGCTTCGTACACTTCCAGCTCTTCCAGCCGTCGCGGCCGGGGCTGACGGCTACGTTGACGCGATCACAGCAGCGGTCGAGGATTTGGACAATTCCTACCTGGCCGTCCAGGGACCTCCGGGCAGCGGCAAAACGTATGTCGGATCCCACGTCATCGCCCGGCTCGTCGCCGCTGGCTGGAAAGTGGGCGTGGTGGCCCAGTCGCATGCCGTGGTGGAGAACATGCTCTGCGCTGCTGTGGAGAAGGCCAAAGTAGATCCCCAGCGTGTGGCGAAGGAAGTCAAACACGATGACCCCGTGCCATGGACACAGTGCGCCAAAGGCGACGTGGAAGAACTGTTGTCCAAGCCAGGCGGGGCGTTGATTGGCGGAACAGCATGGACCATGGTGGGCAGCTCGGTCCCGGCGGGCTCACTGGATCTCCTGGTCATCGACGAAGCCGGACAATTCTCGTTGGCAAACACCATGGCCGTCAGCCGGGCTGCAAAACGGCTTCTGCTTCTAGGCGACCCGCAGCAGCTTCCACAGGTCACCCAAGGGAAGCATCCGGAACCCGTTGATGAATCAGCACTCGGCTGGCTCTCAGACGGGTACAACACGTTGCCGCCGGAACTGGGCTACTTTTTGGCGCTCTCATGGCGTATGCATCCAGAGCTGTGCGGGGCAGTTTCCGAGCTTTCCTATGACAAACGACTTGAAGCAGCCCCCGCGGCCAAGGAACGACACCTGGACGGTGTCGCTCCGGGCATTTCCTGCGTCTACGTCCCGCATACCGGTAACGCAACGTCCTCACCCGAGGAAGCTGGGGAGGTGGTTCGGCAGGTCCAGGCCCACCTCGGCCTGACTTGGCTCGACCCTTCGGAATCGCCGGACCCCCGTCCCCTCGAAGAGACCGACGTCCGGGTGGTCGCCGCCTACAACGCCCAAGTGCAGCTGATCAAGCACCATCTCCGGGTCGCCGGACTAGGCAAGGTGCGGGTGGGTACCGTTGATAAGTTCCAAGGTCAGCAAGCTCCCGTGGTGATCGTTTCCATGGCCGCGTCAGCAGCTGGAGAAGTCCCGCGGGGTATGGAGTTCCTGCTATCCCGGAACCGGATCAACGTGGCAGTGTCACGCGGTCAGTGGCGTGCCGTCGTCGTGCGTTCACCAGAACTGACCAACTACCTGCCGACGCATCCCGAGGGTCTTGAGAACCTCGGCGGCTTCGTGGCCCTCTGCCAGCGGGCAGTCGCCCCGGCGCGTCCCTGACCACCCGTCTCCCCTACCCAACTGGGTAGCACTTCAGGCCGTTTTGAGGGCTCAAAACGGCCTGAAGTGCTACCTAATTGGGGAGGGCGAGGGCTTCGTCCAGCACCCGGCCGAAGTTGGTGGCATCGTGCGCAAAACGGCCGAGGAAAAGCCCGGACACCCCGTTCAACTGCGGCAGGAGACCTGGTTTGGCCGAACCCCCGTAGATGATGGGCATTCTGGACAAGCCATGCCGCGACAGTGAATCCCGCAGCGCGGCCACAACTTGCGAAACGTACTCT
The DNA here is from genome assembly GCF_044769165.1 of Paenarthrobacter sp. NPDC090517. Taxonomy (NCBI): domain Bacteria; kingdom Bacillati; phylum Actinomycetota; class Actinomycetes; order Micrococcales; family Micrococcaceae; genus Paenarthrobacter; species Paenarthrobacter sp. NPDC090517. Next base: position 297,570 of record NZ_JBIVXN010000004.1, read on the forward strand.
GCCGAAGCAGGCTCGGGAGCACCGATCGCCCATACAGGCTCGTAGGCAATGACCAGCCCAGAGGCAACGGACCAGTCGCCGGACACAGCTGCCTTGATCTGCCGGTAAACCGTGTCAGCTGCTGCCGCCGGGTCCAGGATCTCCGGCTCCCCCACGCACAGCAGTGGCGTCAGTCCGGCCTCGACGGCGGCGCTCACCTTAAGCGCAATCATCGACTCATCCTCAGCGAAGTGCCGGCGACGTTCCGCATGGCCGATCTCCACGAGGCCGACGCCGAGTTCCCCCAGCATCGACGGTGAAACCTCGCCCGTCCACGGACCATCGGACCAGCCACAGTTTTGGGCGCCCAGGACCAGCGGCGTGCCGCCAAGCAACCGCGCCGCTTCGGGCAGCACCGGAAACGACGGGATCACAAACGGGACCACCCGCCCGGCCGCGAGGGCCGGACGGGCGTCCACTTCAGCTACTAACTGATCCAACCATTCCAGGCTCTGCGCATAGCCCATGTACATCTTTGTGCTCACACCGATGAACAGTGCGTCAGTAGCAGGCAGCTTCACGGACGACTACTTCCCCAGCAGTTCGTCGGCTTTGTTGCTGAAGCGCTTGGTGCCGAACATCAGGAGGGCCGCCACGAACGGCAGCACACCCAGCGCGTAGACACCCATGGTTCCAGTGTCCGAGGCGGTGACCTGGTTGACCGTGGTACGCAGGATCGGGGCAACGAACCCGCCCAGGTTTCCAAGGGAGTTGATCAGACCGATGCCCGCGGCCGCAGCAGTTCCGGTGAGGAACGCCGTCGGGTATGACCAGCAGATAGGGCCTGTGGACAGGAAGCTGCACACCGCGAGGGTAATGAAGATGATGCCTACGGCCGGCATCTGGTTCGCGCCTGCCCATGCGGAGCCGAAGATGCAGAGGCCTGTGGAGATGAACAAGGCCGTGCCCCAACGGCGTCGGCGTTCCACAGTGTTTGCAGCTTTGCCGATGAAGTAGCAAGCGAAGATGCCGAAGAACCACGGGATCGCGGCCAGGAGTCCGACGGCGATACCCACCTTCTGCCCGGTCAACTGCGCCACCTGCTGTGGCAGGTAGAACGTCACGCCGTAGACCGCGACCTGCAGGCAGAAGTAGATGACAGTGAAGTACCAAACCCGGCCGTTGCGCATGGACGCCAGAACGCCCCGGGGACCAGTTTCTTCCTTCACAGTGTCTTCGAGCGCCATGACGTCGGACAGGGCCTGTTTCTCTTCCTTGGTGAGGAACTTGGCGTCCTGGGGGCTGTTGATGAGGAAGAAGTAAGCCGCGATACCGGCCACGACAGCGAGCATGCCTTCTACGAAGAACATGACCTGCCAGCCAGCTACGCCCGGAACCTGGTCGCCGATGTTGATGAGCCACCCGGACAGCGGTGCACCCATCATCTGCGAGAACGGCTGGGCCAGGTAGAAGATGGCGAACATCTTCACGCGGACCTTGTTGGGGAACCACGCCGCCAGGAACATGATGACGCCGGGGAACAGTCCGGCCTCGGTGACGCCCAGCAGGAATCGGAGAATGATAAAGGATGTCTCACCCTGGACGAATGCGAAGCACGCCGAAACGATGCCCCACGTAATGGCAATGCGGGCAAGCCACACCTTCGCCCCGAACTTGGTGAGCAGCAGGTTGCTGGGTATCTCGAACAGGGCGTAGCCGATGAAGAAAATACCGGCGCCCAGCGCGTAGGCACCTGCGGTAATACCCTTATCCACTTCCAGCGCGGCTTCGGCGAAGCCAACGTTGGTGCGGTCCAGGAAGGCCACCACATACAGGATGACGAGCATTGGCATGAGCCGCCGCGAGGCTTTGGAAATCGCCGACTTCAAGACCGGCGTATCCAGCAACTCCTTAGTGGAATTGGTGGCAACAGACATTGAAACTCCTCTTTGAGTGACAGGAAAATGACTAGTGCAGCGCGATCAGCGCGGGAAGAAAATGAGCACCATGCCCACTGCGCAGGCGAGGACGCCCACGGCAAGGTAGATCTTGCGTTCTCGTGTCCAGGTCTTCACGGCACGGGCCCTAGTGCATGTAGAGTCCGCCATCCACATTCAGCGTCTGGCCGGAGATGTATCCGGAGTCCTCGCTGATGAGGAAGGCGATGGCGGCGGCAATGTCCCGGGTGGAACCCACACGGTTCACTACAAGGTCCTTGGTGAGCTCATCCTTGCGTTCCTGGCTCAGCGTTCCGCCCATGATGTCGGTGTCGATGGGGCCAGGAGAGATGGCGTTGACGGTGATGTCGTACTCGCCAAGTTCACGGGCGGTAGCGCGGGTCAAACCAATGACGCCGGCTTTGGCCACAGAGTAAGGGGTCTTGGAGAACGTGCCGCCGCCGCGCTGGGCGGAAACGGAGGAGATGTTCACGATGCGACCGATCCGGTTCTTGACCATCGACTCGGCCACGCGGCGGGTGGCGTAGTGGACGCCGTTGAGGTTGATGTTCAGGACGCGGTCCCACTCAGCGGGTTCGAGCTCCAGGTAGCCAACGGGCGAGCTGACACCGGCAACGTTGGCCAGGGCAACGATCTGTGGCAGTTCGGCCTCAATTTCATCAATGGCCGCACGGACCTCAGCTTCGCTGGCCACATTTGCGCCAACGCCGTGAGCCTGCACGCCGTACTCTGCGGCGATTTCCTTGGCTGCGATCTTGCAGGCGGCATCATCAAGATCAATGATGCCGATGTTCCAGCCTTGGGCAGCCAGGTAGTTGACCGTAGCGCGGCCAATACCGCGTTCAGAGACGGCGCCGGTGACGATTGCGGTGCGTTCAGCGGGGAAAGTCATGTTTTTCTCCTAAGAAGAGTTAGTTGATGGGGGCCGGGCCGAGCTCTTCAATGAGCTTCTGCATGGCGACGTAGGCCTTGTTGCGGTAGGCGATGAGTTCCGGAGTGCGCTCGGCGGGCACGTTGAGGAAGCCTGCGCCGGTCTTGGTGCCGAGCTTGCCCGCTTCCACAAGGTCGGAGAGGATCTTCGGCGTCGCGAAGCGTTCCGGGAAACCGGTCTGCAGCGACTTGTAGCAGAAGTTGTAGACGTCCAAGCCGGCCATGTCCGCGATGGCGAATGGACCAAAGAAGGGCAAGCGGAAGCCGAAGGTCGTACGTACCAGGGTGTCGACGTCGTCCGCCGTTGCGATTCCCTGCTCCACCAGCTGCGCTGCCTCGTGGAACAGCGCGTACTGCAGGCGGTTCAGCACGAAACCGGTGACGTCCTTGACGACGGCGGTCTGCTTGCCGGCCACATGGACCAGCTCACGGGATACGGCCACCGTTGCGGCAGAAGTTTCAGCGTGGGGGATGATCTCGACGCCGGGAATGAACGGTGACGGGTTGGAGAAGTGCACCCCCAGGAACCGCTCGGGATGGGTGACGGCCTCGGCGAGGGCAGCGATGGAGATCGTGGACGTGTTGGAACCGATCACAGCATCCGGGCGGGCTGCGGCGCTGATCCGGGCCAAGGACTGGTGCTTGATTTCCAGAATCTCCGGAACGCACTCCTCGATGAAGTCAGCGTTCGCAACAGCTTCCTCAATGTCCTTGGCTGCCCACAGGTTCTGCTTCAGAATTTCGGTTGAACCGGCCGGGAACAGCCCATCGGCAACAAACTGGTCCGACTCCACCAGCAAGCGGTCGAAGTTTTTCTGCGCTACCTCAGCGGAGACATCGGCAAGGGCAACGCGGGCGCCACCGAGCGCCAGCACCTGGGCGATGCCGCCGCCCATGTAGCCCGAGCCTACGACGGCGATGTTCCGGGTTGCGCTGTTCGCGGCGCCTTCGCTTGCAACAGCTGTGTTTGTCTCGGTCATGATCAGACTGCCTTCGTGTAGTCGGGCTCGTAGGAGCAGATGGCGTCCACCTTTGCGGCGGAGGATGAGTTTTGGTCGAAGCGGTGATCGAGCCACTCCCCTACGAGCTTTTTGGCCAGTTCCAGGCCAATCACCCGCTGTCCGAGCGTCAGGACCTGGGCGTTGTTACTCAGCACCGATCGTTCAACGGAGTAGCTGTCGTGCGCTGTGACGGCGCGGATTCCGGGGACCTTATTGGCCGCGATGGCTACTCCGAGTCCCGTACCGCAGATCAACAATGCCCGGTCTGCATCGCCAACAGCGACTTTACGGGCGGCATCGACGGCTACGTGCGGGTAGGCGGTGGAGTCATTGAAGCCAACGCCGACGTCCGTCACCGAGGCCACGCGCGGGTCTGCTTCCAGCAAGGCAACGAGTGCCTGCTTGTACTCGACACCGGCCTCATCGTTGCCGACGATGATGCGCCAGCCTTGGGTGTTGCTCATGCTTGGGCTCCGTTTCCTGCTGCTGCCGCTGAAGACGCGGTGGCCAGTTGTGAATCGATGAAGTGGGAAATCCTGGCGGCAATCAAGCCAAAGGACACTGCGCCTGGATCAGGGTGGCCGATGCTCTTTTCCGCGAGGGGACGCGCCCGGCCCTTGAGCGGACGGAGTTCTGCAGTCTTCGCGGCAGCGGACTCAGCTGCCGCAGCGGCAACTGCCAAGGCCCGGTCAACCGGAGTCCCGCCGTCGAGCTCTGTCAGGAAGGTGTCCCGGAAAGGCAGGAGAGCGTCCACCATTGTCTTGTCCCCGGGATCGGCCTTGCCGAGTTCGGTAATCGCGCGGACGAAGGCCGTCACAGCTGCGGCTGCATCCTCCGAGGTGTACGTTTCGCGGTTACCCAGCGACAGCCCGGCGGCGATCACTGCGGACCCCCAAAGCGCCCCTGACGTCCCGCCAGCCCGTTCGCTCCAGGCTTCCCCGGCTGCCGTCAGGATGCGCGCCACTGAAGAACCCTCAGCAGCCTCGCTTGCTGCGGCTGCCGCATCCACTCCGCGCCGCATGCCGATGCCGTGGTCACCGTCGCCGGCGATCGCATCCAGCTTGCCGAGTTCTTCTTCATGCTCGACGACGACGTCCCGCACCTGGGCGAGGATGGCCACTGCCAGCCGCCCGAGTTCAGCGGCGGCCGCGGTGGGTTGTTCAACGTCCGCGGTTTCGGCGTCGTCGATTGCTGCCTCCGCGCGAGGGGCGCGAGGCGACATGCTGCCCTTGCGGAACGCCGGAGTGTCAGCGGGTGCAGCCCAGTACTGCTCAAGTTCTTCGTCCAACCACAGCAATGTCAGGGAGAGCCCGGACATATCCAGGCTGGTCACCAGCTCACCGCACTCGGGCTCCACCACGGTAAGGCCCGCAGCGCTGAGAAGCTTCTCGATCTTTCCAAACAGCAGGAAGAGTTCGTCATACTTCACCGTGCCAAGGCCGTTGACGATAGCCACCACGCGCTCCCCGGCGTCCTCAGGTTTGTCCGCGAGCAGCTTGGTCACCAGCAGCTCCGCCAGTTCGGAGGCAGTGGGCATCGGGTGCTCCGAAATTCCGGGCTCGCCATGAATTCCGAGGCCCAGCGACATTTGTCCGGAAGGAACATGGAACAGCGGATCCTTGGCGCCTGGGAGCGTGCAGCCGTCAAAGGCCACACCCAGCGACCGCGTCCGGTAGTTGGTCCTGATGGCCAAGCGCTCGACGTCGTCAAGGTTCAGTCCCGCTTCTGCGGCGGCACCGGCAATCTTGAAGACCGTGAGGTCGCCGGCGATTCCACGGCGCTTCTCCAGTTGCTCGATCGGCGCACTGGCAATGTCATCGGTGACGGTGACGGTTCGGGTCTCGATGCCCTCCGCGTTGAGCCTGAGCTGTGCTTGGCCGAAGTGCAGGACGTCGCCCGCGTAGTTGCCGTAGCTGAGAAGGACTCCTCCACCGGCGTTGGCCGCCTTCGCTACGCGGTACACCTGGCCGGCTGCCGGTGAGGCGAACATGTTGCCGCAGGCTGATCCCGTCGCAAGTCCGGGGCCTACCAGTCCGGCGAAAGCCGGGTAGTGTCCCGAGCCGCCGCCGACTACCAGGGCCACCTGGCCGGAGGGGACCTCCGTGGAGCGGACCACGCCGCCGTCCACTCGGGCAACATAGCCGCGGTTAGCAGCCACAAAGCCGTCTAGAGCTTCATCGGCAAAGTCTGCCGGATTGTCGAAAATCTGTGTCATTTCCTAGACTCCTGCGAGCTGGGTTACCGGTACCTGGCGTCCCTGGGCTACTTCGCTCTTGCCCAGTTCGTAGCCCTCGGACTTCGGCAGGACATGTCTGCGGAGGTAGTCCTGGTTGCTGGCCGTGACGCTGAGTCCGTCGCCGCCGTAGTGCTCTGTGCAGAGGATGCCCTGGAAGCCGACGGACAGCGCCACCTTGAAAGCCTCGCGGTAGTTGATGAGCCCGCTTTCCATCGGAGCCGGCATGGTGATGTAGCTGTCGCGGGCCACGTCTTCGTCGCGGATGTAATTCTTCATGTGCCAGTAGTTGGAGTACGGCAGGGTCTTCGCCACCATTTCGCGCCAGTCCTCGATAGGCCGGTGCAGGCGGATCAGGTTGCCGAGGTCCGGATTCAGGCCAACGTTATCCAGACCAATGTCCTGGACCAGCTGCACGGAGGAATCAGCGGTGCCGAGGTAGGTGTCCTCGTACATTTCCAGCGAGATCAGGATGCCGGCTTCTGCAGCATGCCGCCCGAGCTCACGGATCCGGGAAACTGCGTTGCCCCATGCTTCCTTGTCGCCTTCGGGATCCTTGTAGCCCTCGACGGTCCAGAACCACAGCTGCTTCTGCTGTTCGGGGGTGATGGCCTGGTGAAGTCCGAAGGAGACTACTTCGCAGCCAAGCTCTGCAGCGGCGTCGATGGTGCGGTGGCTGTAGGCGAGGTTGTCGGCCCAATCCGTGGCGTGGATGACGCTGCGGCGAATGGCGGAGATGACGGGGACACCGATGCCTACTTCGTCGGCGGTCTGCTTGAACTCGACCAGGCGTTCTTTGCTGAGGTCGCCTGGGCGGACCCAGCTGTCGGTGAGGTCTGCGTTTGCGAACCCGGCCTCTTTCACTTCCTGAAGTACGGACGCCCAAACGGAAGCGTCGGCGTCGTTGACGTGCTGTCCCGCAGCATCAGTGCCGGGGAACTGCAGGAGGGCCGCGGTGATGGGCCAAGTCTCGGCTGTATACGCCATGATGATCACTCTTTCGTGGAATCCTGTTTCCTATAGGATTTACGAACCGAGCGAAGCTGTCAACCCTTTTATGAAACTTCCTAGATCCTATATGTCTTACATATGACTGTGAAGGGGGTCACGGGAGTGCTGCTGCGGGCGCACCCCTACCCGCCGATCGCACCCGTAACCACTGGTGCATTCGGCGCGAAAGGGTGCGACACCCACGCCAAACGGGTGCGCCGGGCGGAAACAGGCGCGCAGGTGGCACCCGCACCAAACGGGTGCGCCGGGCTTAGTCCTCCGGCGCGTCTGCCATCGCCCGGCCGCGCACCTTCTCGACGTGGTCCACCATCATGGCCGCGGCCCTCTCCGGATCGCCGCTGGTCATGGCATCGAGCACTGCCTGGTGCTCGGCAATTGCCTGTTCAGCGTCCGTGATACCCACTCCCCCAAACAGTCGGAAGCGCTGGATCTGGCCACCCAAGGTGTTGTAGGCCGCTAGCAGGAATTGGTTGTTGGCCTGCGCGGCGATGAGCTGATGGAAGCGTTCATCTGCTTCAAGATAGCTGCGATACTCAGCGAAGGTCCCGCCCCGCGGAGCAGTCTTCAGGTCCTCCACAGCTTGCTTCAATGCGTCCAGGCCGTCGGACGTCATACGCGAACAGGCCAACCGCGCGTTGACGGGCTCAATGGATAAACGCGCTTCCATGAGCTCAGCGAAGTCCTCTCGCGTGAAAACCGGAGCCACTCGATAGCCCTTCAAAGCAACACGCCGCACCATGCCGGTGTGCTCCAAGCGGGCCAAAGCCTCCCGCACCGGAGTCGGCGAAACGTCGAGTTCCCTCGCCATCCCGTCAATGCTGACTGCTGCCCCTGGCTCCAGACGGCCATCCATGAGCCACTCGAGGAGGGCCTCGTAAACATGGTCGGCCAGCACTTGCCTGCTGACAGGAAAACCAGCGCGGGCAACGGTCGGGGAAGGTTCAGCCATGCCACAAATCCTATAGGAACGTCGGGAGATGGCCGGGGACGCAGTTCTGTCACATTCCGCCCCCGCTAACCCGGCTGGCGGGGTGACCGCACCTTAAACCGCGACGTCGGCACCCGGGCGGGTGCCGACGTCGTCATCTTGCAGAGGTGCTTTGCGCTCTTGGTGAGCGTAGGGCTTAGTTCGCGTAGAAGGGGTAGTCCGTGTAACCCTCGGCGCCGTCCGCATAGAAAGTGGAAGCATCCGGCTCGTTCAGCGGCAAGCTTTCACGCCAGCGGCGGGCGAGATCCGGGTTGGCGATGGCAGGGCGACCAACCACCACGGCGTCGGCGAGGCCGTCTTCGATGATCGCGAAGGCTTCGTCGCGGGTGGTAATTTCGCTGAAGCCGGTGTTCACCAGGAACGTGCCGTTGAATCGCTCGCGGAGGTCCTGCACCAAGTCGCTCTTGGGGTCATGGTGGAGGATGCTCAAGTAGGCCAGGTTCAGCGGAGCGATGGTTTCCACTAGCACCTCGTAGGTTGCCCGGACATCAGCGGAGTCAGTCTCGGCAATTCCCTGCACGTTGTGTTCCGGGGAAATGCGGATGCCTACGCGGTTGGCACCGAGGGCCTCGACTACTGCGTTCACGGTCTCGATCACGAAGCGGGCCCGGTTCTCCGGGGAGCCGCCGTAGCTATCGGTACGAACGTTCGAGTTGGGCGCAAGGAATTCGTGCAGCAGGTAACCGTTTGCGGAGTGGAGCTCAACGCCGTCGAAACCTGCCTCGATCGCATTCTTGCTGGCGGTGACGATCTCCTGGATGACTGCCGGGAGTTCGTCGGTGCGGAGTTCACGCGGTACCGGGTAGGGCTGCTTGCCGTTAGGGGTGCGGACCTCGCCGTCGATAGCGACGGCGCTGGGGCCAACGATCTCGTGGCCGCCGGTGATGTCGGCGTGCGAAACCCGGCCACCGTGCATGATCTGCGCGAAGATGCGGCCGCCTTCAGCGTGAACCGCGTCGGTGGCCTTCTTCCAGCCTGCGATTTGCTCCTCCGTGACGAGTCCCGGCTGTCCCGGGTACGACTGGCCTGCAGGCGTCGGGTACGTTCCTTCGCTGACAATCAGCCCAAGGGAAGCCCGCTGGCGGTAATGCTCGGCGATCAATGAACCTGGCACGCCGTTCTGACCTGCGCGGAGACGGGTCAAAGGCGCCATCACCAGTCGGTTGGAAAGTTCAAGTTCGCCGAGGGCCAGTGGGGAAAACAGCATGCGCGGTTCCTTTCAGAATGAAATCAAGTTCATCCTGAGCAACTGCATGGCGTCTGCAACTATTCCGGAAGAGGCGCACATCACAGGGAGCTAGTCGCGTACTTCCTTCAGCGTCCGCTTCTGCAACAGCGGTTCGAGGTTGTGGAGAAATGAATCGCTGAATTGCTGCATCGCCGCTTGATTGGGAGTCAGGTAATCAGGAGCCTCTTCGATGGTCTCAATTGTCAGCCTGCAACCGAGGGTGGTCGGTTCGAGGCGGTACACCATTTTTGTGGAGACTTCACCGGGAGGAAAAAGCACCTGGGTCGCAGCGAATCGCTCGGGAACTTCCTCAATGATTTCAATCATCGAAATACCGTTCCAGCCGAAAAAGCACTGCCGTTCCCCTGGCCCATCGGGGATGGCCGGCACCGTGAAGGCGTGAGCGACGTCGCTCCCCTCCATTGCTGCCTCTGCGGGCCGGATGGCCGACCAGACAACAGCGGGCGAATAGACATACTCGGCGGAACTCGTTGTTGTGGTTGTTTTGAAGGCGCACGCTTTGGCGGCGCAATTCCACGCGGATCGCTCTTCTGGAGCAGTGACGCCCCGAGCACGCTCAACGTGACAAGTCCAGTGAGCGCAAAGATAGCGACGTAGGCGACGACAGTATTCTTCACGAACAACACAGTGACACACGGCTCCAAGGAACCTGTGATGGCCACGCAAGCAGCTACCCCGGGTTGATGGTCTTCAGGGCGTCGTCGAAACACTCACACAGAGCCAGCACAGCCACGAGGTGCGCTTCCTCGGCATGGGGAGGATCAGTATCGATGCATATTGCCTCGTGGACCGCCTGGGCCAGGTCCTTGGACTCTTTACCGGTGAGGGCCCACACGCGAGCGCCTTTGGATTTCGCGGCCGTGGCGGCCTCCCGCAGATCGTCGGTGATGCCTTTTGCTGCAAGCAACACCACAATGTCGCCACGCCGCACTTTGTCCGATACCTGGCTGCTGATGCTCCCGCCCGCCCCGTCTCCCTTGGGATCGGCGCCCTTGATGGAGATGGCTTTAAACCCGGATCCATTCGTGGGATCGTGGGCGTTCAGCTCGGACGTGAATCTTTGCGCTTCATGCGAGGATCCGTCGCTGCCCGCGGCGTAGACGCTGCCTCCGCGCAGCCTGACACGGGCCAGTTCTTCGCCCCATTCAGCGAGCCTTGAAGACTCGCGGCGCAGGGCCGCAACGGCAGGTCCGATTTCGCCCAAGTGTCCCAGAACCACGTCGACTGCATGCCTGTTCGGCTTCATTTCGGTCGACCGCAGCGCCTGGCCTGTTCGCCTCACCACGATACTCACTTCCCTACCTCCGATCCTCCACTGAAACTACAAGTTCCTGTCACCCTCACGCGTTGAGCCGTCGCGCGTTGAGCCGTCGCGGGTTGCGTCCCGTCCGCTGCGGTCCCGGGTAAGGCGCTCACCCTCAGCGATATTGGTCCTATCGTGATCTCCGTCGCGTGAACGGTCTACTTCGCTTGTACGATCTGCGTCCGCCGGACGATCGCGGTCCATGTCCCCGGCCCTGTTCCTGTCCGCAGCATTCGACCTGTCCGGATTCGAATTCGGGTCCAGTTTGTCGGCGCGGCGAAGGTGCTCCTCGACGCGCTCATGGGCTTCACCGGCTTTGTGGGCGTGGTTCTCCGCATCCTTGCGGAGTCGGTTCGCCTCGACTTCTGCCTGTAGCGCTGCGGCCTCGGCCTGGGCTGACTCGGCTTTCGCCTGATGTGCACCTATGGCTTCTTCAGCCGCCTTCTCGCGCAGCTCCTCCGCGCGATGGCGGTTGATCTCTGCTTTCTTTCGACGCCCAATGACAACCGCAACGATCACAGCGGCGATGACGACGACGGCCAGCACGATGATAAGTACCAGTTGTCCTGTATCCATCTGCATTACCTCCCTGGTGAGCGGCTTGTGTGGGCGCCACTCAAGGCCCGCGCTGTGCTTGGTACCTGAGCTGTACCCCGATCAGGCTTCCTCGAAACGATTCCGGGCTCTCAGGCGGGCAGCTCCATCCGGAAGCCGCACCGGCATTGGATGACCCGGGTCTGCAGATACACATCCAGCAGCCCATCATCAACGTCGTCGGTTGTCATGGGGGCGTACACGCTGCGGGCTGAGGACTTAGCGAAAGACATGGGCTCGCCGCAGTGAAAATATGCCCCACCGAACTGGAGCAAGCCGGACACGGTTTTCATGGTGGACAATGCGATCACTCCTCGGTCAGCTCTGCCCGAAACTCTCTCCCTCCACCATATTAACACTAATAATCAGGGTGCTTACTAGTTTCAGCTTCCGGTGGCTTCCGGATGCTCCCTGGCGCGCTTCTGTTCCGGCGTCTCAGTGCTTTCGTCCGGGACGAAGGTCGGGTCCAGCTCGGTAGTGAAGTCACCCGTGCCCGCGGCATCGTCGTCATTCCCGACGGCGGCAGGCACCCCGGGTTTCGAGGCTTTGGAGGGCGTCTGTTCAGTTTCGCTCGGTTCTTCGCTCATAGCCTCAATCTAAGCCTGCCCCCTAGTGGTGTCGAGGCTGGCAGCCTTGTGCACCTCTACCATCTCTGCTTCGCTGGGAGGGTCTCCAGCAGCGAGGGACCCACCCAGCCGAAACGCAGGGAGAATCAATCGTGAAAGCAGTGACTTGGCAAGGCCGGCGCTCAGTTAGCGTCGAAGACGTACCCGATCCCTCCATCCAGGAACCCACGGACGCGATTGTCCGGATCACGTCCACAGCCATTTGCGGCTCGGACCTTCACCTTTACGAAGTGCTGGGCCCTTACATGCACAAGGGCGATGTCATCGGGCACGAGCCTATGGGAATCGTGGAAGAAGTAGGTTCCGGGGTCCACCGGCTCAAGAAGGGCGACCGCGTGGTGGTGCCGTTCAACATCTCCTGCGGTCATTGCTACATGTGCAACCAAGGCCTTCAATCGCAATGCGAAACGACACAAGTGACAGCAAAAGGATCAGGGGCGGCACTTTTCGGCTATTCGGAACTGTATGGCTCCGTCCCCGGTGGGCAAGCACAATACCTGCGCGTTCCCTTCGCGGATTACGGACCCGTCAAAATCGACTCGGACGCGCCGGACGAGCGCTACTTGTTTCTCTCAGACATCCTGCCCACAGCGTGGCAGGCAGTGGAGTACGCGAATGTGCCGGACGGTGGCACGCTCGCCGTGCTCGGGCTGGGCCCGGTGGGCCAGTTCGCCGCAAGGATAGGCATCCACAAGGGCTTCCGGGTGATTGGGGTGGACCCGGTCCCTGAACGCCGCGCGATGGCAGAGACACATGGCGTAGAAACCATGGACTACAGTTCCGACGTCGCCTCCCATATCCGTGAGCAGACACTCGGACGCGGTCCCGACTCCGTGGTGGACGCTGTGGGCATGGAAGCTCACGGATCCCCCGTTGCATCCTTCCTTCACCGGGCCGTCTCGTTGTTGCCGGACAAACCTGCACAGGTGGCCATGGAAACCATGAGCGTTGACCGGCTTGCGGCGCTCCACACAGCCGTGGACCTGGTGCGCCGCGGTGGGACGGTTTCCTTAAGTGGCGTCTACGGCGGCCAGGCCGATCCCATGCCGCTCATGACCATGTTCGACAAGCAAATCCAGCTCCGCATGGGCCAATGCAATGTGCGCAGCTGGACCGACGATCTGCTGCCCCTGGTAGAGGACGACGCCGATCCGCTGGGGGTTATGCATCTGGTCACCCACACGGGAGGACTGGATGAAGCCCCCGCCCTCTACGAAAAATTCCAAAAGAAGCAGGACGGCTGCATCAAAGTAGTGCTCAAGCCCTGATCATGGCCTGCCTCTCAACCCGCAGCCTAGGCCAGGTGCTTTCCACCGGTCACACCGATGACTGATCCGGAAATGTAGCTGGATTCCTCCGTTGCCAAAAGAACGTAGGTGGCGGCTAGTTCGGCAGGCTGCCCCGCCCTGCCCAGCGGGGTGTCCTGGCCGAACTTTTCGATCTTTTCCGACGGCTGGGTGGGTGGTTGCAGGGGTGTCCACACGGGACCCGGAGCCACAGCGTTGACCCGGATGCCCTTAGGCCCCAGTGACTCTGCCAGCGAGAAGGTCATGCTGTTGATCGCGGCCTTGGTGGCTGCGTAGTCAATCAGCGACGGACTTGGGTGGTAGCCCTGAATCGAAGAAGTATTGATGATCGCGGCCCCAGGCTTCATGTGCGGCAAGGCGGCTTTGGTGAGCCAAAAAAGCGCATAGACGTTGGTCTTGAAGGTCCGATCAAACTGTTCGCTGTTGAGGTCCTCGATGCCCACGCTCGTGGTCATCTGGAAGCCGGCATTGTTCACCAGGACGTTGAGCCCATCGAACTCAGCCACGGTCTGGGCAATGACTTCCTGGCAAAATTCTTCGTCTTGCAGGTCGCCGGGCAAGGCCAAGGCCCTGCTGCCCGCATCCTCGATGAGCTGGACGGTTTGCTCTGCGTCCTGTTCCTCTTCAGGCAGGTACGTAAACGCGACATCCGCTCCTTCGCGGGCGTAGGCAATGGCCACCGCCCTGCCGATCCCGCTGTCACCACCAGTGACCAACGTCCGCATGCCCATCATGCGGTGATGCCCTACGTAGCTTTGCTCGCCATGATGGGGCCGCGGGTTCATGGCCTCGGTCCACCCGGGATAATCCTGGGTCTGCGGCTCGAATTCTTCAGACGGATATTTGGTCCTCGGATCGGTTTCCCCGGACTCGTCCGGGGTATTGATGACGTGGTTCACCAATGCCATGGCGATGTCCTCGTCAAGGTCGGTCTGCTCCGTATTTTCGTTGCGGGTCTCCTCAGCCATGCTCTCAGTGTAAGCATCCTTACGATCCTTGACAGGCGTTCAGGAAGTACCCAGAATCGCTCGTTAGCCTAGCAATCGTCAGTGTTGGATTACATCGAAGGAGGGCCCATGGGACTCGGAGACAAGATCAGCAACAAGGCACAGGAAGTCACCGGCAAGGCGAAGGAAGCCTTGGGTGACGCCACCAATAACGAGAAACTGCAGGCCGAAGGTGTCGCTGACCAGGCGGCTGCCAAGACCAAGCAGGCGGGCGAGAACGTGAAGGACACCGCAAAGGACGCCTTCGACAAGTAAGCCCGCAGCAAGAAACACGCATAGAACGAAACACGCAGCACAACGCCCCGGCCACCTAAAAGAAGCCGGGGCGTTCTGCGTGCACCCAACTAAGTAGCAGTTAACGCCGTTCTCAGCTCTCAAAACGGCCTGATCTGCTACCTACTTGGGTACAAGACTTATTTTTGCGCCGGCAGCACCAGCTCCCCCGACTTATCCGTGGACAACGCGAGGGAGGAGATGAACTGGGGTTCGCCGTCGGGCCCGTCCTGGGCTGAGCGGAGCATGTCCGGACGTTCGAACTCAAGCCCGGTGACATGGCAAAGCAGCTTGGCATCGCTGGGGTTTCCGTCGGCATCGAACATCGGGAGGTCGATTCCGTCGTCGGTCCTGCGAAGGTAGTAGCGGCCCTTGGTCAGCAAAGCCAGCACCGGCGGCAGCACCAAGGCCAGGCCAACCGCGAAGATAGGCGAGAACGGCTGGACAGCGGCACCGAACGCCCCGAAGAACACTGCGATGGACACCCCGGCGGAGACGAGCATGGACACGAACCCCACGGGATTCACTGCATAGAGCATCCCGCGGCGGAACTCCGGGACCTTGGGCGAAATCTTCAGCAGATACTTGTTGATCGCGATATCGGAGGCCACCGTGACAACCCAGGCCATGGCGCAGTTGGCGTAGAAACCCAGGATCGTGTTGAGGAACTCGAACATGTTCGACTCCATCAGGATCAGCGCGATAACCAGGTTGACCACTACGAACACCATGCGTCCCGGGTAGGTCTTGGTGATGCGCGTGAAGGAGTTGGTCCAGGCCAGTGAGCCGGAGTAGGCGTTGGTGACGTTGATCTTGATCTGCGAAATGACCACCAGCACCACGGCCAGGGTCATGGCGAGCCAGGCCGGCATCATTTCTTCGTAAACACCCAGGAACTGGTGGACAGGCTCATTCGCGGAAGCGGCTGCTGCAGGATCAAGCTTGGCGATGAGGTAGATCGCGATGAACAAGCCGATGATCTGCTTGATGGCACCGAAGATGACCCAGCCCGGTCCGGCAAGGATCACCGCGCGCCACCAAGCGCCCTTGTTTTCGGCCGTCTTGGGCGGCATGAAGCGAAGGTAGTCGATTTGCTCGGCGATCTGCGCCATCAGGGACAAGCAGACACCCGCGGCAAGCATCACCGAAGCAAGGTTGGGGCCGCCCTCGCCCGAAGCACCGGTGAAAGCGAAGAAGGCATCGATGCTTTCGGGGTGGGACAGGAGCAGGTAACCCACCGGAACCACCATGAGCAGCAACCACAAAGGCGTAGTCCACACCTGCAAGGTAGCCAAGGTCTTCATCCCGTAAATCACCAGCGGAATGATGATGATGGTGGACACCGCGTAGCCGATCCACTGCGGGATGCCCAGACCCAACTGCAGGCCTTGGGCCATGATGGAGCCTTCAAGGGCGAAGAAAATGAAGGTGAAGGTGGCGAAGATGATGTTGGTGACCACCGAGCCGTAATAGCCAAAGCCTGAGCCGCGGGTGATCAGGTCCAGATCGATGTTGTACCGTGCGGCATAGTAGGCCAGCGGGAAACCCGTAGCGAAGATGATGACCGCGGCCACGATGATGCCTAAGATCGCGTTCACGGTTCCGTAGGCAATGCCGATATTTGCGCCGATCGAGAAGTCGGCCAAGTACGCAATGCCACCCAGCGCACTCGTTGCCACAACCCCGGCACTCCACTTCCGGTAGGAACGCGGGGCGAACCGGAGCGTGTAGTCTTCCAGGCTCTCCTTCGCGGCACTCATCGCGTCGGCGTTGCCTGCCATCGGCGCAGCTGAAGTACCGTTTCCGACGGCGGTTCCTGCCGCCGTCGTCGGCTCCAATGTGGCGGTGCTCGTCTTGTCGTCGCTCATTCGTGGTCGCTTTCGTCGGGGCTTTGTCTCGTCCCCGACGCTAGTCACGCAGCGCGTCAATTCAGTCACGTCCATGTTTCACAGCTGTAACTTCTGTATCAGTCGCCCCGCGCATCCAAGACCAAAATCAAGCACCGGGGTTTGTACGCACTCCACAAAATCGCCATCCATCAGCGCGGATACCGTCAAGGACATGACCACCCAAGCAACAGAAGAAGCCCATGAAACCGGCACCTACGCCATCCTGGACACCGCCCGCCGGCAGGTGCTCCAACAGGGCGAAGGCCTGAACGAGGCTCAACTAAAAGAAATCCTGGAACTGCCGGACGATGCCATCCCTGCGGCCCTGCAACTCGCCCATGAGGTTCGCCTCAAGCACTGCGGCGAGGACGTGGAAGTGGAAGGCATCATCTCCATCAAAACCGGCGGCTGTCCCGAGGACTGCCATTTCTGCAGCCAATCCGGCTTGTTCGACTCCCCTGTTCGCGGTGTGTGGCTGGACATCCCGGAGCTGGTCAAGGCCGCGAAGGAAACCGCCGCAACGGGTGCCACCGAGTTCTGCATCGTCGCCGCCGTCCGGGGCCCGGACATCAAACTCATGAACCAGATCAAGTTCGCGATCGACCGCATCAAGGAGGAAGTGGACATCAACATCGCTTGCTCCCTGGGCATGCTCACGCAACGCCAAGTGGACCAGTTGGCAGAGTGGGGTGTCCACCGCTACAACCACAACCTTGAAACGGCCCGCAGCTTCTTCCCTGAAGTCGTGACGACGCACAGCTACGAGGAACGCCTGGAAACCTGCGCCATGGTGAAGGCCGCCGGAATGGAACTATGCTGCGGTGCACTGATCGGGATGGGCGAATCAGTGGCCCAGCGGGCTGAACTCGCAGCCCAACTCGCTGCCCTCGAACCCCACGAAGTCCCCCTTAACTTCCTCAACCCGCGCCCCGGCACACCGCTGGAGAACCAAGGCATCATGGACGGCAAGGACGCCCTCCGTGCCATCGCTGCTTTCCGGCTCGCGATGCCGCGAACGGTCCTTCGCTACGCGGGCGGGCGTGAACTAACCCTCGGCGACCTCGGCACCCGCGAGGGCCTGCTCGGTGGCATCAACGCCGTCATTGTAGGCAATTACCTCACCACTCTGGGCCGGCCGGCAAACGCTGACCTCAACCTCCTGGTGGAGCTCAACATGCCCATCAAGGAATTCCAGAAGTCGCTGTGACCACCGCAGTCTCACAGCAGTTCTGCGGGCATTGCGGCGGTGACCGGCACTGCGGCAGTGACGGCCCGACGTCGGACGCCCACCGTAGCTGCCAGCAGCATTTGGCGATGGAGCCGCCGCGCTTTTGCCCGCAGTGCCGCCGCCGCATGAAAGTGCAGGTCACGCCTTTGGGGTGGACCGCTGACTGTTCCCGCCACGGAAGGTTGGCGTCATGAGCTCGCTGATCGAACGGGACCGGGCTACGTTGTGGCACCCGTACGCGCCGGCCTGCCCCACATTGCCGCTGTGGGAAGTGGAAGCGGCCGACGGCGTAGCGCTGCGGCTGCGCGATGAGCAAGGGCGGACCCATGAGGTGCTTGATGCGATGTCGTCATGGTGGTCGGTGATCCACGGCTACCGGAACCCCGTCATGGACTCCGCCATCCGACGTCAACTAAGAAGTTTCAGCCACGTGATGTTCGGCGGGCTGACGCATCAACCTGCAGTTGAGCTCGCGGAAAGCCTGCTTTCCATGGCACCGGCTGAACCTGTCCGCCGTCTGGAGCGCGTGTTCCTGGCGGACTCCGGTTCCATCTCCGTGGAAGTCGCCCTCAAGATGGCTGTCCAATTCCAAACGGCGAACGGCCGGCCAAAACGGCAGCGTTTCCTGACCATCCGCGGCGGCTACCACGGGGACACGTTCGCGGCCATGGGCGTGTGCGATCCTGTGGACGGCATGCATTCCTCCTTCCCTGGGCTGCTGGCGCGCAACGTGTTTGCACCCCGTCCGCCTGCGGCTGCAACAGCCAACGCAAGTGCCAGTGCCAGTGCCAGTGCCAGTGCCAGTGCAGCAGCCATCGCAGAGTGGCGGGCAGAAGCGGAGGAGCTGGCCAGGCAGCATTCCAACGAGCTCGCAGCAATCATTGTGGAGCCGATGCTGCAAGGTGCAGGCGGGATGTTCATGTACCCGGCCGAGTGTGTTCGGATCCTCCGCGACATCGCGGACCATCACGGTTTGTTGCTGATCCTGGACGAGATCGCCACGGGCTTCGGGCGAACCGGTGAGCTCTTTGCCGCACAGCACGCCGGCGTTGTCCCTGACATTCTGTGTGTTGGCAAGGCGCTCACCGGCGGCTACCTCACCCTCGCTGCGACGCTATGTACGGGCGAGGTAGCCCGTACGGTTTCCGCAGGCGAGGCGGGGGCACTCCTGCACGGGCCCACCTTCATGGCCAACCCCTTGGCGTGCGCCGCGGCCAACGCAAGCCTGGGCATCCTGGCAACGGGGGTTTGGCGTGCGGACGTGGCACGTGTTGGTGCCGGTCTCACAGCGGGACTGGCTCCTGCGTTGAAGCTCGACGCCGTTGCTGACGTCCGCACCTTCGGTGCCGTGGGGGTCATTGAGTTATGGGACGCTGTGGACGTCGCCGCAGTGACACGTGCCGCCGTCGAACACGGCGTGTGGGTGCGCCCCTTTAGAAACCTCGTCTACGCAATGCCGCCGTTCATCAGTTCCGACACCCAAGTGGGCGTGATGGCCGCTGCGATGGTGGCTGCCGTGGAAGAAACCTCGGAACACGGGGTGGCCGCGTGAGTATCACCATGACTCAGTGGCTGGAGGAGCAAGCCCGGGTCCGTGAGCGCAGGGGCTTGGTGAGAAGTCCGTTGGTGCGCGGGGCCAAGGATCGGATGATTGACCTCGCCAGCAACGACTATCTTGGCTTGGCCACGGACGCCAGGCTCGCCGAAGCCGCACAGGAAGCCATCGCGAAGTGGGGCACGGGCGCTACGTCATCGAGGTTGGTAGCAGGCACCACCGAGCTGCACGTGGAGCTGGAGCACGAACTCGCTGGGCTGACGGGAATGGACGCGGCGTTGGGTTTTTCCTCCGGTTACCTCGCGAACCTTGGAGTCACTACGGCCTTGGGCGGTCCAGGTACGTTGATTGTGGCGGACGAGCAATGCCATGCCTCGTTGATCGACGGGTTCCGGTTGAGCCGGTCCGAAGTGAAGAATTTCAGGCACAACCATGTGCAGGACGCAGCGGACAAACTGGCTAACCGCACCCAGCCGCGGGCGCTCATCGCCGTCGAGTCCATCTATAGCGTGGGCGGGGATGCGGCGCCGTTAATGGAACTTTTGGAGTTGGCGGAAGCACGCGACGCCATGCTGCTGGTTGACGAAGCCCACAGCCTGGGTGTCTTGGGCTCAGGGTCCCAAGCGGGGCACGGCGCCATCGCAGGAACCAGATTGGCCGGACATCCCAACGTCGTGGTCACCGCCACTCTTTCCAAGGCACTCGGCAGCCAAGGCGGCGTTGTCCTTGGCTCATCGTTGCTGAGGGAGCACCTGGTCAACCGTGCCAGAAGCCTCATCTTCGACACCGCGTTGGCTCCCCCTGCGGCAGCCGCCGCGCTCGCGGCCATTGGCGTCATCAAGGCCGAGCCGTGGCGTTCGACGGCAGTCCATCACAATGCAGCCGCGTTGGCCGCCGGACTGCAAGCCACCCCACTGCAAGCTGCGCCGGGAAGGCTCGCCACCGCCGTCGAGCATTCCATCGGAGCGGTCCAATCCATTCGCATGCCGTCCGCCGAAGCGGCCGTCGCTGCCGGCAAAGCAGCATACGACGCTGGCGTCCGTGTGGGTTGCTTTCGTCCACCGTCCGTCCCGGATGGGGTGTCGTGCCTTCGCCTGACGGCGCGCGCCACCCTCACACCGGCCGACATCGAGCAAGCCTGTGCAACGTTGCGCAACATCCTGGAGAAAACATCATGAAACTGCCTCCCGTCATCATGGTCACCGGTACCGATACCGGCGTCGGCAAGACCATTACGTCGGCTGCCATCACGGCCGCACTACATTCACGCGGCCGGACGGTTGCCGTCTACAAGCCGTGCCAGAGCGGAAACGCGCTGGGTGATTCAGATTGCGCCGAGGTGGCACGGTTGGCCGATCCGGCGACGTCGGAAGCCGGCGTCGTTCTCGAAGAGCCCATGGCGCCCGTCCCTGCCGCGGCTCTGGACGAGGTCACTTTGCCGTCGCTCGCTGTCCACGCCGGCCGGATTCGTGAGCTGATTGCCAGCCACGACCATGTGCTGGTGGAAGGCGCCGGCGGCTTGCTGGTGGAGTTGGACCACGACGGCGGGACGCTGGCTGATCTCGGCACGCATCTGGGAGAGTTGGCTGGATTTGCCGTGGTGGCACGGCCGGCGTTGGGCACGTTGAACCATACGGCGCTGACGCTGGAGGCGTTGGATGCCCGGTCCCTGCCGGTGTTGGGGATAGTCCTCGGGAGCTGGCCGGCAAGGCCAGGCGCGGTGGAGCTCACCAACCGGGCGACTCTGCGGAGTTGGCCTGTTCCATTCATGGGTGCGGTTCCTGCCGGTGCCTCCGGACTGGATCCTGCCGACTTCCGCTCGCACGCGTGCGATTGGCTCGAAGGTTTGCCAGTATGAGCGCGGTGACAACTGCCGAGGTGGGGCTTCCCGGGTCCGGCCGCTGTCCTTACCTGGTGTTCCGCAACCCCGACACCGTGAGGGAAGTGCTGCACAGGCCTCAAGATTTCAGCCCGGCCAATGCCCTGCTCGCGGTAACACCCTTGAGCGGACAGGCGCTGCGCATACTGCAGAAGGCCCGGTTTGCGCTGCCGCCGATCCTTGCGAGCAACGATACCGAGACCCATGCCGGCATTCGAAAGGTGGTGGCGGGTTTCTTTACCCCTGCCAAAGTGGCGGCTAAGGAGCCCCGCATTCGCGGCTTGGCCCGGGAATCGGCGGCCCGTGCGGCGCAACGCCTGGCTTCGGAGGGCAGCGTGGACTTGGTGAAGGCCGTCGCGGCAAATCCCCCGGCTGTCGTCATGCTGGAAATGTTGGGGCTGCCCGTCCGTGACCTGCCGGCCTTGAAGGCCTGGAGCCTGGACTCCCTGGAGCTTTTCTGGGGTTGGCCGGATGCTGAACGGCAACTTGAGTTGGCACACAGCGCCGCGGATTTCTACCGCTGGTTGAGGGAACTGGTTTTGGAGTTTGTGGCGTCACCGGACCCCAACCTTTTCAACGCGCTGAGCCGCCACGCGCTGAGCACAGCCGAGATCTGTTCCTTGGGCTACTTCCTCCTGATCGCCGGGCAAGAGACCACTACCCAACTCATCAGCACCACGCTGTTCCGGCTGGCCGAAGGCTCCCGGGGTATCTCGTGGAGCGAGGCAGCAAGCGGCATGAAGGCGCGCGACCTGGTCCGGCACGTCCTCGCAACGGAGTCGTCCGTTCCCACTTGGCGGCGGGTGGCAAACCAGGACACCTTTTTGGACGGACGAACCATCCCGGCCGGTGAGGAGATCCTGCTGGAATTGACCGGCAACCACGGATTTCCTTGGGCCGAGCCAACAGTGGCGGAACCAGCAGATTCAGAGGCCACCAACCGCCCCGGACCGACGCCCTACGGCTTGGCGTTTGGCTCCGGGATCCACCGCTGCCTCGGCGCCAAACTCGCAGAGCTGGAGGCCGCCGTCGTCGTTCATGAAACAGCAGCCGCCCTCAAGGGGGTCCGGCTGCAGGATTCAAACCCGGACTGGATACGGTTGCTGTCCTTCCAGGCTCCCCGAACAGTGGTGGTAGAGCCTGGGTAGGCTTGGTGTATGGCCGAGAGCCGGGACCTTTTGACGCGGGAGCAGCGCAGCCGCAACATGTCCAAAATCCGTGGGAAGAACACGAAACCTGAGTTGCTGGTCCGCAGGCTCCTGCACGCGAAAGGCTACCGGTACCGGCTCCACGGAAAAGCCGGAACGGCAAAACTACCGGGCCGCCCGGACCTCGTGTTCGCGGGGCGGCGCAAGGTCATTTTCGTTAATGGCTGCTTTTGGCATTTCCATCACTGCAAAGCAGGGCAGCATGCCCCGGCAGCGAACGCGGAATTCTGGGAAGCCAAGAGAACACGAACCCGCGAAAGGGACGCGCTGCAGCGCGAACAGTTGAAGGCTGCCGGCTGGGAGGTACTCACGGTGTGGGAGTGCGAGCTGAAGGACAGGTCCATGCTAGAGGATCGGCTTACCGAATTTCTGGAATCAGCGGCGGACTAACGCGTAGTTGCGGTGGGCATGGTGGTGGTGGTCGGTGCGGACTCCACGGATCGATCCGTGACAGACGTTTGAGAGCTCTGCTGCCATAGTGCGAAAGCGGCCGACCCGCCGATGCCGAGCAAGACGGTCATGCAGACCACGATGATGAGCATGAGGCCCAGTGACGGGCGAGCACCACTTTCCATGTTGTTTCCCGTTCCCCTGGTTCAGCCTGGCAACGCCCGGATCTGCTTTTCACTACTTTGTGGGGACGAGATCAAGAGTGGCTCTGAGTCCGCTCAAGATTGGATCAATCTTTGGCTAAATGGCGCTGCGGAAGTTCCAAGAGTCCTACTGTTGAATCGTGAATCTATTGTTTGGAGGCGGGAGGGGTTTGGTGTCTGAGTATGAAGAATGCACCGACGCCCTGGTGGATCCCAGCGTCCTCACCGAACTCCGAGCTGAACTTGGCGGCGACCAAGCCATCATCAGCACCTTCGTGCGCAACTACGTTGAACTTCTGCCGTGGCGGGTGGACCGGCTTCATCATGCCTTGGAAAAGCTCGACATGGAAGACGCCATGGATGCGGTCCTTAGCCTGAAGACATCCAGCCACATGGTGGGTGCCATCTGCATGAGTCGATTGGCCACTGAGCTGGAGATCAGCATCAGGCTCCTGCCCAACGCAGCCCACTTGGAAGAGCTCCGCCCGCTGATCAACGAAATCGAGCACTTCGTCCCGGCGACGATCCGGGAATTGGAAACCCCGATTCCGTAAAAATCTTCACCGTCGCTGAAGAGCCTCTGCGCGTCGGCCAACCCAAGTAGGTCGCAGATCAGGCCGTTATGAGCGCTCATAACGGCCTGATCTGCTACCTGGTTGGGTGTGCTTAGTTGTTGCTTGAGGGAGCCAGCCGGTAGCCAACCCCGCGGACGGTCTCAAGCCAGCGCGGCGCCTGGATGCTGTCGCCAAGTTTCTTACGCAGGTTTCCCATATGTACCTCAACGGCGCGCTCGTCTGCATCGCTGACGTAACTGCCGACGTCGTACGGTTCGTTCCGGAGGCGACGCGCGAGGTCTGCCTTGGTCCGCACTATCCGTCCGGTCTCCAGCAACGCGAGCAGGAGGTCAAACTCCGTGCGCGTCAGCTTGAGCTCTTTGCCGTTCAGGACCGCGGTGCGGGAACCTGCAGAAACGGCCAGCCCGTTGTGGCTCACTTCGGGATCCACTTCTTCCGGGCCGCTCTTGGATTCCGACGACGCGCGGGGACGCCGCATCATGGCTTCAACGCGGGCGCGCAGTTCCCGGGGACGGAAAGGCTTGGTGAGGTAGTCGTCGCCGCCGGCTTCCAAACCCATGAGGGTGTCCAGCTCTTCGGCGCGTGCCGTGAGCATAATGATGTAGGCGTCCGAGGATTTCCGGATCTGGCGTGCTACCTCAAAACCGTCAATATCGGGGAGGCCGAGATCCAACGTAATAACGTCCGGATTCAGCTCGCGGGCCGACGTTACACCTGCGGATCCCGTGGACGCGACATGTACATCAAATCCCGCCTGGGATAGAACTACGCGTACCAATTCGCGGATATCCTGGTCATCTTCAATGACCAGCCCCACACGTGCTTCACTCATCGCTGCCCCTCAGCCCCTTCGATAACCTCAGAAGTATATCCATTATGGTTAGGCTGATCTCATGAACCGACTTTCTTCCGCATCTTTGGTGGATGTGCCATGACCCACCCTTCAACTTGGGATATTGGTGAAAAGAAGAAATTGTTGGTTTTTAGGCGCTCTTTCCACGAACATACCCTGCGTATGCGCGTTGTCCTCAGCCAACTGCCATTGTCGGTGTGTGTCTGTATTTCAGCCGTCCTGGTTTGGCTGTATTTCCCCGCCACACTTGAGAATCCGCTGTTCCTCATTTTCCTGCTGAGCCAGGCACTCCTGCTGACGCTGTGCATCATTGTGCCGTGGCACCGGCTCCCCTTCGCCAGCTTCCTCACCATCCCCATCCTGGACATGGTCTCCATCGGATTCGCCCGTGAAGGTGCGGTGGAATCCATCACCGGCCTCAGTGTCCTGGTAGTGCTGCCGGTCATCTGGTTGTGTGCTTCGGGCTTGTACCCGAAGCTCGCCATTGTCATGTCCTTCCTGGGACCGTTGGGAATCGTCTGGGTTCCCCTGTTCGTGCGCGGAACCCTCAGCGAGCAGGACTTCACCAAGCCGCTCCTGTTCCCCATCCTCATGCTGGGAATTGGAATTTCCGTCAGCGTCCTGACGCTGAGCATGGTGCGCCAGCAACGAGCCCTGGAAGAGAAGGACGAGGCACTCAAGGAAGCCCTGAGCGTCAGTACCAAGCAGGAACGGCTCCTCAACACCGTCATGGAAGCTCTGCCTCTGGGCGTGGTCGCTGTGGATGGCGATGGGCATGACATCCTCATGAACCGCCGGCAACGCCAAACTCATGTCCTGGCAACTCCCCCGGACAATGACGATCCCAATGAGTCCCAGTTGTTGATCTTCGATATTGACAGGACAACGCCGTTGCCGGCAGACAGGCGACCGGTGCGTCGTGCTGTCCTGGGTGAAAGGTTCACGGACCAGTTGGTGTGGTTGGGCTCGGGGAGCGAACAACGAGCCTTCACCGCGAGCGCACGCCCCATGGTGGATGACGCCGGAAAGTTCACCGGTTCAGTGGTGGTGTTCAGCGATGTCACGGACTTGGTCAATGCGCTTGCCGCCAAGGACGACTTCGTTGCCAACGTCTCCCACGAATTCCGTACCCCGTTGACGTCCATCCTTGGCTACGTCGAGCTCATATTGGACGATCCGGACGCCCTCGATGCCCGGGCCCGCAAACAACTCGACATTGTCAGGCGCAACGCAGAGCGGCTGCTGACCCTCGTCTCGGACCTACTGGCCGTGCGCTCGGGCCAGATCGTCATTCAGCCGCACTCAGTGGACGTGGCGGAGTTGGTGCGGGGCAGCGTCACCTCTGCAGAACCACGTGCGGCCAAGGCCGGCATCCGGCTATCGGTGGACCTCCCGGACGCGCTGGAAGCCCGTGTTGACTCATCACGGATTGCGCAGGTGCTGGACAATTTGGTGTCCAACGCGATCAAGTACTCCCCCGACGGCGGGGATGTGGAAGTAGCTGCCTGGGAGGAGCAGGACTTTGTTTTCTGCCGGGTCACTGACACCGGGATGGGAATGAACGAAGAGGAGCAGGCCGAGGCTTTCACCAAGTTCTTCCGCGCTGGCGGGGTGCGCAAGAGTGCCATCCCGGGCGTGGGGCTGGGTTTGCCCATCAGCAAAGCCATTGTTGAGGCCCATGGCGGGACCATCACACTGGAGAGTGTCCCCGGGGAGGGCACCACTTTTACAGTGAAGATGCCTGCCTAACCGTCAGTGCTTTACTGCCGCTGCGCCCTTCCCTGCATGTTCTGCACCCCGACGGCGGCCGAAGAGGAAGTAGCTCACGGGCCCGAAGAAGTTGATGAAGGAGACCGCCCGCCAGATGGCCTTCTTGCCCCGGATCTGCTCGTCCGGGGTCTTGCCGATGCTTCTCTGCGCAGCACCTAATAGGGCCATATTCACCGCTCCACTGACCAACAGCATGATCCGTTGGCCTTTGGTCATATCGCGCCACGATTTTTTGCGGGCCATGATGCCTCCATCCGTGAAGATTTAGTATCAGGCTAGTCCGACGCCGACCGGTTCGCCACAGCTTGGCGTACTACTTCGCCCCACGATTGTTCGGCCAGGTCAGCCACAGCGGCCAGAATTTCCGACGGCGGCAGGGACAGGTCCAGCGGGTACTCCACGATGTCGATGTCCGTGTTGAGAATGCGGCGGAGCTTCATTTCCCCCGCTCCCGCATAGACGAGCCACGCGGTGGGAACCCTGAGGGCAGTGCAGTACGCCAGCAACTGGTAGTGGTCTGCGCTCAGGGAGGCACCGGCGTCGGAGGCTGCTTGGTATTTGGAGTCATAGACCACCACGGGGCGGCCACCCAGGAAGTGGACGGCATCAGGGCGGACAGTCAGGCGATCAGAGTCCCTGACGGCCTCGTTGAGCAGCGCCCCGTATTGGAGGCGCATCTCCCCCGGATGGGCACTCATGGCGGACCTGAGCGCGGTGCCCACGAATTCCTCAAACACCTGGCCCATGTCCACCACGAAGGACGCGGTTTGCTGCTTCCCCTCGCCGGCCTCGGCGGAGGCATTGCGCAGAATTACCTCGGATAGGCGCAGTACGGCGTGATACCTGAGATTCATCCTGCTGGCGCGCCACGGCGGCAGGGGTGCTCCGGACTGAAGCCGCGTAACGGCGTCGAGCTTTCCCTTGAGCTGCCGCAAGCGGCTCAGGACATCCGGCCGAACCCCGGGAACCTTGCCCATGCGCTCCAACGCGGCACGGAGGATGCGGTTCTCGGCAATGTCCTCCGTGAATTCGTCGTAGGAGACCTCCAGCGGCACCATCATTCCCGGGCGTCGGGAAATCTGGTCCGAGATACGGATGCGGCCCTTGACGGTACGCAGGGACTCTTCAACGGTCAGATAGCCCTGCAGGACGCCACGGCTCAGGGCTTTATCTGCCAATTGAGCGAGCGATTCGGCCAACGCACTCCACAAATACGGGTGCTCCACTGCCTCCACGGAATGGTCGCGGAAGCCTTGGTCCCCGGCGTAACTGAGCAGGAAGAGAAGCCGGCTGAGGCCAAGCCGATCCTTGGGACGGACTTCCAACTGCACTGTGGAGGTCCGGACTGAGCCCACCTTGCCAACGGGTTCAATCCTGTAAAGACCCATGCCCATGGGCGACGCTTTGGCCAGGCCGCTGGTATTGATGAACGCAGCCGATTCGGGATCGAGTTTGTCCACCACGCCGCGGGAGAGCTCGTCCATGACGATATGCCGCGGCCCGGAGTTGACCCGCCCGGCAGAAGCAGGTGCTTGCCCGGCAGAAGCAGGTGGCCGTCCGGCGCTGGCAGGCGCCCGGCCCGGCCTGGGCGGGATGGATTTAGCGGGCTGCAAGACGTCCCAGCAACTGGTCCAGGCCGAAGCGCTCCTCAAGCTGCGCTCGGTTCAGCTGCCCGTGGTAGTGCTCCTCCAGCAACGGCATGAGCTCGTATTTCCAGATGCGACGTAGTCCTGTGGGGTTCTGCGCGGCATTTTTCATGAAGTAGGACGGTCCGATCATCAGGTCCCTGTCCCAATCGTCGATCGCGTCGTTGAGCGCATCCAGCAGGTCCGCGTTGAGGGTGTCCAGTCCGCGGGCTTCCAGGAAACGACGCAGTGTACCGCGGATCGGTTCCTCCTTGGGGTGCAGCTCGATGAAGGCAAATCGGCGGCGGATGGCGGCATCCATCATGGCAATGGAGCGGTCCGCCGTGTTCATGGTGCCGATGATGTAGAGGTTATCCGGCAGGCTGAAAGGCTCGTTGGGGCTGTACTGGAGGTAAATGCGATCGTCCCGGTACTCCAGGAGGAAGTAGAGCTCACCGAATACCTTGGCCAGGTTGGCGCGGTTCATTTCGTCGATGATCAGGAAGTACGGTTTGTGCGCATTCTCGGCCTTGGCAGCCTCCTCCGCCAGACGCCGCAACGGCCCGGCCACGAGTTTGAAGGACACCTGGCCATCGTCGGTTTTGTCCGGCCGGTAGCCCTCGAAAAAGTCCTCGTAAGCATACGAGGGGTGGAACTGCACCAGTTTCACCCGTTCGTCGGTGTGGTCACCGGCAAGCTCCGCGGCAAGGTGTTTGGCCAGGTAGGTCTTGCCGGTTCCTGGAGGACCGTACAGAACCAGTTGGCGGTTCTCTTCGAGCAGTTCCGCAATTTCCTTGAGCGGTTCAAGGTCCATGTGCAGCGAGGCCGCGAACTCTTCCGTCAGGGGCCGGAAACCTTGCTGGACAATTTCGACAACGGTGGTGGGCGGAGCTTCGTCCTCACCATCGGTTTCGGCCTCCACCGGCAGCAGTTCCTGCAGGGCTTGGATCACCCTGGTGACGTCCACGATGATGCCCGGCGTGGAAAGCTGACGCTGAGCATGACGGGGCAGCTCGGGGATGGCATAGCTGTCCTCAAACCAGCGGACCTTGCGGCGGATGCGGCGATTGTCCTCGTCGTGTTCAGGTTCACCAAGAACCACACCAACGCGCACTCGGCCGGCATGCTGGTACAGCGTGAGGTCGCCCGGCTTCATGACCGTCAGGAAGGCGAAAACAGCCGTCTTGGTGTCTTCTCGTTCCACGTAGCCAAGGTGCTTGTAATCCTCGTCCACGGCATGCTGAACCACGCCAGCCGTAACACCCGCCGTGAGGGTACGCAGGTGCTCCACGTCCAGGGTGGCCTTTTCCTCCGCAACCCAGCTGGCCAGGAGGTCACCGTTGTCGTGATGGGTGCGCAGGAGCCAGGAACGACGGCCCGGATCCCCCACCTTGCGCCACTGACTCACCAGTTGGCGGGAATACCAGTCGATGCGCTGCCCGGCTTGCTCGTCCAAG
The DNA here is from genome assembly GCF_044769165.1 of Paenarthrobacter sp. NPDC090517. NCBI lineage: Bacteria > Bacillati > Actinomycetota > Actinomycetes > Micrococcales > Micrococcaceae > Paenarthrobacter > Paenarthrobacter sp. NPDC090517. The sequence goes on from NZ_JBIVXN010000004.1 coordinate 326,661, forward strand.
TGGAGGCGAATGCGGTGAATGTCCGCGGTGATGTCCTCGTCCGTGTCACCTTTGGCACCGCCCACCAGTGAGGCGAAGGCGTCCCGGATCTCCTGGCGTTCAACATCGGCCACCACGGGTTCAAAGTAGCTGGGCCACACCAGGTACTCGATGCTGCGGCGAAGGGCGGGCTGATCCTCAGGCGTCGCTGCGGCCAGTTCGTGGAACTTCAACGGGTCCGCAAGCGCTTCGTTGATGGTGGCCGTGTTTTGGCTGTCCACGTGGGCCACGAAACGGCACAGCCACTTCAAGTGATCCCAAATGGTCCAGTTGAACTCGGCTGTGCGGTCCCGGATAACGCCGTGGTCCGTCATGCCCTCGTAGAGTTCTTCCGGCAGTTCGATGGGCGGCTCAACCCATGACGCTGCTTCGGCGACGCGTGCCCTCTTCACCCTGAGTGACTTGACTTCGTGCGCGAGCGGCAGTGACTGCAGGAACAGCAGTTCCACGGCCAGCAGTTTGGCCTCCCGGGAAGCGCCTTCCAAGTTCTGCCGCAGGTTGGTCATCATGGGGGCTTTTGAGTCCTCAACCCCGCGTTCGAGCCTTTCAAGAAGCTCGCCGGCCGCATCTGCGGTCCACGTCAATGTTTTGCCGTCCAGCGCCGAAGGTCTCCCGTGAAGCGCCGGACCGAGCACATACCAGGCTGCGTCCTCGATCTCCTTGGAGACTCCGGGGGCACGGTCAATGGCAGTTTTTACGGAGGGAATCACCATGCCAACTTACCTTGTTTGGTTTATCCAAGCATCTGGATATCCACAGGCTTGCCGTTCCACCGGCGTGACCCGCGACTGGCCTGTGCTTCCCCGCCGCTAACTTCCGTCGCGGAGGTCCGCAGGGGGTTCGTCCTTCAATTCGATGGCATCGAATCGTGCCTCGCAGCTCTCACCCATCGGGGCTTGCGACAGGAACCCGACGTGCACGGGCTTCTCAGTATCCAGCCTGAACAACCGGACGAAGGACCATTCGCGGCCATCCGGCGACCAGTGGAAAGCCCACGCTGGACCTACCCGGCTGACGCGCAGGTAAACCCACGGGGCAGTCACCACAGGCCCGTTGGAATCGTCCGAATAGCTGTTGGTCACCACGCTGACCACCATGGCTTCCCCTTGCGGAGAATACTCGAAGCAGAGCTTGGCCCAGTGCTCGCTGTCCGCCCACAGGGTCAGCACCCCGGCGTCGAACGTTGTCCGTGGTGAGGCCACCAGGACCCTGGCCGACAACGAGAAAGCCGCCGGCGCCCTGAACCCCAGCGCTGTAGCGCCGTGCTGCGGTTCTCCCCCGAGGGAGTCGTTGGTCCAGTCAACCCCGGGCGCTGCGGTGAGAGTCAGCGTCCCTTCGGTCCCGTCATAGCTGGCGTGACCGGGGGACGACGTCCACTCCAAGGATGGGAGTCCTGCTATTTCGGGGATCAATTGGGTGCTCCTCTGTGGCCTGAAAAAATTGTCAAGAACACGCTTTCAGAGATTGCCGGAGATGTAGGGGAGGCCACACCCGGGCACCACCGGAAAAATTACTGGTGCATCCCGAACTGATAGCTGAAGGGAACAGGCTTGCCCGGACAGACCTCCTCCCACAACGCGGCGATGACGTCCTCGCCTTCACGGAGGTCCGGAATTTCGACGCCCTCACGCAGGATGACGGCCGCCTCCCCCGGGTTTCCCGTCCGCGCAAGCGCAAGCGCCCGAAGGAACCTCAAACGGCCGACGGCGGCGCCCTCCTTGGGTGCTGACTCTGTAAGTTCCAAGGCCAGGGCCGGGTCTCCGTGGCGGATGCTGAGCGTGGCCGCCTCCGTGATCAAGGCTGTGGTGGAATGGTCAGTCTCCACGCCGTTCCGAAGCTCGGAAAGCCCTTGGGGTTCCTGTCCCTCAGCGAGGAGTGCCAAGCCCAGTCCACGATGCGCGAGTGCCCTGGTAAGCGGCCGCACGTCACCGGCCGCAAGGACCTCGCGATACAGGCCCTTCGCCCCGTCCAAGTCCTGCCGTGCATGCCTCATGGTGGCCAGGTGGAGTTTCGCTTCAACGTTGTTCTGCGCCGCCAGCAGCTCCTCCCAATCCGCGCCGGCGACGAAGCTGGGCGCGCCGTCGAACGCTTTTCCGTGCAGCAACCCAAGCCACGGTTCCTGCTCCGCCGTGGCGCTCTCGTCCACGAAAGGTGTGCCGCTTTCATCAACCCAGGCCATGCCTGACCTGCTGCGCCGGGCACGCTCCACAACGCCCCAACCGCTGCCGTGCAGCAGCATTTTCGACGGCGGGACATCGGCATTGCTAATGGCGGCGGGAAGCATGGACTCGAGTTCCTCGTGGGGCAGGAGCTGTTCCAAACGTCCGCTGGCGTGTGCCACCGCAGCATCCCAGTCGGCACCGTGCGAAGTGTCCGGATCAAGGTGCCCGTTCCCGTACGCTTCAACCCATGCCCACTCGGCGCCGGCGGGCATCACCAGGTGTTCAAACTGCGTCTGCGCGAGGCCGGCCTGGATCTCGGCGTACGGTCCCGCCCCTGGGCTCAACCACTCCTGCCAACGTTTGCCGCCTTGTCCTTGGCCCCACACGAAGAGCTTCTTTCCCCGCAGGAGGCCCGTGGACAGCATCGCCAGCCCGTCGCCGTCGTCGTCCGCTGCCACAACCCAACGCCGTTCGGAAGGGTCGATGTCGAAGAAGAAGTCAGCCGCGTGCGGGCTGTTGACCAGCCACGTGCCGTCATACCCTTCGTGCTCAGTGGGCTTCACCCGGGTGATATCCGTGGCGTAGTCGCTGCCGAAAGCCTCGTCCGCCGGAGCGATGACCCGGGTACGATCCGTTTCCGGGATGGCTGCGTTGCTCCACCAATACATGGGGACATCGTGATCGTTCGGGTTCCGCAACCTGACCGCGGCGAAGAGGACGGCCGAGTCCGCAGGCAACCAGATGTCCACTTGGAAGACGACTTCCCTCAGCCGCTCGTACTCCCACACGCGCAGGATGTGTTTGCCTTCCGGGGTGTGAACGATCGCGGTATGCAGCGGATCGCAACTGGTGGGCGAATGTCCACGGGTGCCGATATTCCATTCCAGCCCGCCCGCAAACCACGCCTTCCGCAGCGCAATGTTGGCCAGTTGCGGGGCATCGTGGCTGTGGAGGAGCTGTTTGCCTGTGGCTTTATCGAACAACTCCCAGATGCGGCCACCCAATGAAGGGATGACGGTCACCTTGAGTTTGCTGTTTTCAAGCACGACGGCGGGAAACTCCTTGGGTGCCGCGTCCCTGCTGTAGCCGTCCTGCATGAGGTACGGGTAAACGTTGGGCACCACTCCGTAGCGGGCCGAGGCTTGAAGTTCCTCAGGCACGCCCTCGCCCACGGTGTAGGGCTGGCCCAATTCGGCTGCCACCACCGGCAGGGGGTTCAATGGGCCGAGCTCCGCCATTGTCAGGGAGATAGTGGTGACGGTGAGGTTGGAGCTTGCGGTGATGGCCACGTCAGTATCCGATCGTGAGAAGGAGGCCGCGCTGCGGCTCAATAGTGATGGCTTCGCCGGGCGCGTAGCTCGCGGCGGATTGGAATCCGCGGATGGCCGGGGCCACGACGTCATGGGCGGCAGCATCGTCGTCGAAAATCAACGTCACATGCTCAGTTTGCCCGGCCCAGGATGCCAGCGCTACAACTATTCCGCGCTCCGTCAACCATGTGGTGGCCAGCACGCCCGGGTGGTTGGTTCGAACCGGTGCGTGGGGATCCCAGAAGCCATGCATCTGCCCGCTTTCCAGCCCGGTTGCCGTCCAGAAATCCCATAGCGGGCGGTTATCGACGGCGGGTGCCCGGCCCGTCATGCCGAACACCATGCCCCGCCATGGGTTGCCACCGCCTTCCAACATCTCGCCCATGAGGCCGAAGGGAATCCCGGATAACTCAACCAGCCAATAGTCGGGATCAGTGGTTTGGTAGTCGAAGTACTCCCCCAGCCAGAGCCGGTCCACATAGGGCAACTGCTCCATGTACAGATTGGCGGAGGACGCATATCCGTCGTGGGCTGTGAACTGGTTGGCGGAATGAAGGTCTATTTCAGGGCCATCGCTTTCCCGTTCCTTGCTTGCCCGCTCGAGGACCTTGCGGACCCGCAGCATGGCATGCCGGTCATAGGCAATGTCATCAAGGTAGATGCCGTCGATCCCGTCCTCACCCTTGGCGAGTTCCTCCAGGCTCCGCACGTAGAAGTTCTCCCATCGGGACTCACCCGTAGTCACCACGGCGATGTCGTCCACGTTGGGCGCGAACCACGCTGAGACATAACCGCACCCCCCATGTTCCTGCAGCCAGATATGTCCCTCGCCCGGTCCATCACTGAAGATCTCGTGGTCCAGGTGCAGCAACGGCAACAGCTCCGGACTGTGGAATGTGAGCTCGCGGACCGTGTTGTACACCTTGGCCTTCAGACCCTGCCGATGACACTCGGCAACGTAGTTCCGCAGCGAGCCCCGGGTCAGCAGGGGGTCATTGATATACGGCGCCGGAGCGGTTGCATGGTGGACGTTGACCACGGTGGCGCCCGCCGCCCTGACGTCCGCCGGATCGTCAGGAGCGTGGAAGTAGCGTTTCCCAAGGTGCTTGGCTGGCTCGATCGGCTTGAACGGTGTCAGCAACAGGCGGAAATCGAAGTTCATCGGTTCGTCGGCAGCCAGTGTCCGTGGGCCACTGAAGGCGTTCAGCATTACCGTACCGTCAGCCGTGTGCAGCCTAACCCCGCCTCGAACGATTGCGTCCCCGCTGCTCTGCTGACGATTGGCCCACGACGTCGGCTCCACCAACGGCTTCTCCCGGTAGAAGTTGGTGTTGAGCGGCCGTTCATAACTGCCATCGCGCAGGGCGATCTGGATTCCGGCGTTGACACATCCCAGCCACAGCGCATCCTGGTTCTTCGTGGCAACGTCCCATGTCCAGTCCAGGGCTTCCGGCCGTCGACCACCGGGGACACCCAAACCCATGGCCAGCGGAACCGCCGGCTCCAGAAACTCAAGCTGCAGCCCCACGTCGTTCACGTCCAAAGTCCCCTCGGAACTGAGGCGCAGCGAGTACGAAACTGCGCCATCGGCGTCGAGAATGCCGTGCAGCTCCAAAGCCAGCACTGACTTGCCCTCTTTTCGGCCCGTCCAGCCGCACCGCCACGACGTCCGCGCCGGGCCCTCCTCCGTGAAGACGAGCTGCCCGTGCGTCCAATCGATTCCCTCGACGTCCAGCCTTGTCCCGGCGCTGAAAAGTTCGACGGCGGGACCATCAGTTGCGGTGACAGCAGCGGTGAAGGTGGACGTCACCCGCGCCGGGAGGCCCGCCTCCGTCAACCTTAGGGACCTGCCCAGAATCCCCAACGTCCTGCTCGATTCGTCCAAAGTGATGGGCGTGAAGGGGCTGACCAGCTCCGCGTCCTGGGCAACCCGCGAATCCAGCCATGCCAGGCGCCGCAGCAAACGCGGATCTCCGAAACCGCCGTCGGGTTCCGTGTCCGTCACTCCAGCCACATCAAGCGTGACCTCGATGTCCTGGGTCGTTTGGCCAGCGGCGGTGATACCAGTAGCGGCAATCCTCACGAACGCCTCCACGGTGGCACCGGCAGCATTGTGGGGAACTGGAAGGATCACATACAGCGCCTTCACCTGCCCGGCCCTTAAGGCAAGCGTCCTCTGCCATGGCCTGCCCAGACGGTCCACGCCATCAGTGTTGATGCAATGTCCCCCGGACGGCGCTGTGACTTCGACAGTCACGGCTTCGAGATCCTGCAGGGCATACAAACCAAGCTGGACCACGTAGTCCTCCCCGGGCTGGGCCTTGGCAGTGAAAGTCCTGGCTGGTCCGTGGATCACCCAGTGTGCTGGAAGGTCCGCATGCATGGAAATGGGGTTCAGTCGGTCCTCCGGAAACACCAGGAAGGCCTCGCCCCCGTATGCCCGCTGGAACTTCTCGAGTTCGTCGATGCGGGCAGTGAAGTTCATCGGCGCGAAGGTATCCCGCTCGCTAGCCGCCTCGTATCTCTGGACTGTGGCCCTTGGTAGCTCGCGCTTCGACGGAATCCACCCTGAATGCCCGACGGCGGCAGCCCACGCGGGGTCCGCGGCCGAACGATGCGGGAGGTACTGTGCTTGGGGATAGTGGGGTTTACCCAGCATGGCGTAGGGCAGGTAATAGACGAAGTAGATCCCCGGGCCATCGATCGCCTCGAAAACGATGCTTCCGGACTCCCTGGTGGCCTCTTCCACAATCACGTTCCGGACCCTGGTACCGCTTTTCTCCGGGACGACGATGACGTCGATCGACGCCGGGTGGTGGTCCTGCCGCCGCCAAGGAATAACCACTCTGTGAGCCTGGGCTGGTAGGTGGGCTTCCTGGGCCGCTTCCACCACTTCCACGACTTCCACTACAAACCGGTGGTTCCCGTAGAGCAGTTTGTCCCACGCCCCAATGCCACATTCCACCTCCGGGTGGGCACTGTGACTGCTTGTTTTGGGAGGGGAAACGGGGGCCGGTGAAACCGGCGCGGGCAGCGGCATCGCTGGGACTCCTGAACGTAGCTTCCGGGGCTTTCCACCGAGTGGTGAATCCTTACATCATCCCGATGTTCCACGGACTCGTAAAGGGTCATTACGATGTGCGATCACTGCAATTTTCCCGCCTGTGAGCTGGACGGCAGGGACTACGTGGGCATGGCCAAGTTCAGCGCGTTGACTTTCGCCTTGGCTGCCCTGACAACCTCGCGGTCGGTCACGGTGTAGGCAGTGGGATCGCTGCCATCCTGGGCGCCGAGGGAAATCGCTCCTTCTCCAAGGGTGGAGACGGCCTTCTTTGCCGAGAGGTGAACGGCGGACAGGCCCGCTGCGTGCATTGCCGGGATGTCCTTTAAGGAGAGTCCACCGCCGGCCATGATTTCCAGAGCACCCCCTGCACGCCCCACCATGGAGGTCAAGGTTCGCAGGCCTGCTCCGGCAGTAGCCTCGTGCCCTGACGTCAGGACCCGTGTTAAGCCCAGTTCCATGAGTTGCTCAAGGGCGGCCAAAGGGTCTTTTGACTGATCGATGGCCCGGTGGAAGGTCACTTGCGCTTCAGGATTGGTATCCCTGGCTGAGCCCACCAGACGCTGCACTGCTTGCACGTCCACTTCTCCTGAAGGAGTAAGCGCCCCAACCACCACCCCATGCGCACCTTGGGCGAGCAGATGGCGGATCTCGTGGACCATGGTGTCCAGGTCTGAAGCCGAGTACCGGAAATCGCCGGGCCTGCAACGAATCAGCGGGTGAATTTCCAGACGGCCATCGACGTGCTCCATGCTCGCTTCCATGAGTCCTTGGCTTGGAGTGATTCCACCAAGTTCCAGGCTGCTGCACAGCTCAACACGGTGGGCTCCTTCGGCGGCAGCCGTGCCTGCACCCGCCGCGCTCACCACGGCAATTTCAAGTTTCATGCTGAAACTCTACGGGCAGCAGGAGCTACGCGCGGTAGCGTTCGAGCTTTTCCTTTTGCTCCGGCGTGAGCCTGAGGACCCGCCCTGTGGCCTCTGCCACGAAAGCCAGGTGAGTGGTGGCCTTGACGCAGTCTTCCCGCGTGACGGGGTCCTTAATGACGTAGTGGAGATCGAAGCTCGCGCCCTTGATGGCGCCGACCCAGATCTCAACAACGGCCGGCATGTTGCGGTAGTCCAGCGTCCGGACATAGCGGACTTTATGCTCGACAACCAGGGTCATGACACCATCCTCAACATCGTTGAAGAGGGCAGCAGGAGGTTCGACGCCGGGGAGGCCGGCACCGCGGGGCGGCCCGAAGGCTGCGATACGGGCTTCCTCGAGCATGCGCACAATCTGGACGTTGTTGATGTGTCCGTAGGCGTCCATGTCACCCCAGCGCATGGGTACAAGGACCTCAATGCGCCGGGGTGCCATGGACTCCTTCAGTGTTTCCGTGCTCAGCTGTGCACCGCCGTCGAGTCGTCCACAGCGGTCTCTTCCTCACCCGCAAACTGGGACATGTACAAGCGGTAGTACGCGCCCTGGAGAGCGAGCAGCCGGGTGTGGTTTCCCTGCTCCACGATCTTGCCGTTTTCCATCACCAGGATCGTATCGGCGTCCCGGATAGTGGAGAGTCGGTGGGCTATCACGAAACTCGTACGGTCCGTTCGGAGCGCTGCCATGGCCTTCTGCAACAGCAGCTCGGTACGGGTGTCCACGGAGCTCGTGGCTTCATCAAGGATCAACAACGAAGGATCGGAGACAAAGGCACGGGCGATGGTGATGAGCTGCTTTTCACCGGCGCTGACGTTGTTGCCTTCTTCGTCGATGATCGTCTGGTAACCGTCCGGAAGGGCACGCACGAAGCGGTCCACGTAGGTGGCCTTGGCCGCCTGCATGATCTGCTCTTCGGTGGCGTCCAGGTTTCCGTACTTGATGTTGTCGTAGATGGTCCCGCCAAAGAGCCAGGCATCCTGCAACACCATGCCAACCTTGGACCGCAGCTCGGCACGACTGAGGTCCTTGATGTCCACGCCGTCCAGGGTGATCCGGCCGGCATTGAGCTCGTAGAAACGCATCACGAGGTTCACTAGCGTGGTCTTGCCTGCACCGGTGGGCCCCACAATGGCCACCGTGTGACCAGGTTCCGCAGCGAAGGACAGGTCCTCGATCAGCGGCTTGTCCTCCACGTAGCTGAAGGACACGTGTTCGAACTCCACGTGGCCGTCGGTCTTGGAGGGCAGGTGGCGCGTAGCGTTCTCTTCAACTTCTTCATCGGCGTCCAGGAACTCGAAGACGCGCTCTGCGGAGGCGACGCCGGACTGCAGCATGTTGGCCATGCCTGCAATCTGGCCCAGCGGCTGGGTGAATTCACGGGAGTACTGGATGAACGCGGTGGCGTCGCCGAGGCTCATGGAGCCCGAGGCAACCCGGAGTCCGCCCACCACGGCAATGCCGACGTAGGACAGGTAGGAGACGAAGTTCATGGCCGGGAAGATCACGCCGGACACGAACTGTGCACCGAACGAAGCTTTGTACAGTTCCTCGTTCTTCTCGTCGAAACGCTCCAGCATGTCGGCATCGCGGCCGAACACCTTCACGAGGTCGTGGCCTGAGAACGACTCCTCGATCTGGCCATTGAGTGCGCCGGTGTTCTTCCACTGCGCGGCAAAGAGCTTCTGGCTGCGGGCACCAATGACGCCCGCAACAATGCCGGACAATGGCAGGGCGATCAAGGCAATCAGCGCCAGCTCCCAGGACACGATGAACATCATGACGGTGATACCCAGCACCGTGAGCACGGAGCTGACAAGTTGGGAGAACGCCTGCTGAAGACCCTGCTGAACGTTGTCGACGTCGTTGGTCACGCGGGACAGGATGTCGCCGCGCTGGCGGGTGTCGAAGTAGTTCAACGGGAGCCGGTTGAGCTTGGCCTGGACGTCGTTGCGTAGCTTCTTGATGACCCGCATGACGATCCTGTTGAGCAACCAACCCTGCGCCCACAGGAAAATGTTGGCCACGAAGTACATGAGGAGCACGATCGAAATCAGGAACGTCAGCTGAGGGAAGTCGATCCCGTTGGTAAGTTCCATCTTGGAAACCATGTCCGCAAAATTACCTTGCCCCTGCTGACGCATGAGCTCCACGAATTGCTCTTGGGAGACCCCCTCCGGGACCTGCCTGCCGATGACGCCGCCGAAAATGACGTCCATGGCAATGCCCAGTACCTTGGGGGCGATCACGTTCAGGACCACCGAGACAATGACTAGGCCGATCACGATGTACACGCCAACGCTCTCAGGCTTCAGCAGGCCCATAAGGCGCTTGGCGGAGGGCCAGAACTCCTTGGCCTTCTTGGCCGGTACGTCGCCGAACATGCCGCCGTCGGCTTCGGAAGGAACGTATTCCTCTTCAACGAAGTCGTCGTCGTCAAGCAGCTCAGTTGCTACCTCAGCCTCGGCCGTTGCCTTGGCATCCTTGGCGGCCTCTGCCTTGGCAGCCCAGCCCCGCTTCTTCTGCTGGTTCTGCTCGCTCATGCCACTTCCTCCACGCTCAGCTGGGATTCAACGATTTCCTGGTACGTGGGTGATGTCTCCAGCAGTTCGTCGTGCGTTCCACGGTCGACGATCCGGCCGTTATCCAGCACGAGGATCTCGTCCGCATCCGCAATGGTTGACACACGCTGGGCCACGATGATGACCGTGGCGTCCTTGGTCTTGGCTTTCAAGGCCTTGCGCAGCCTGGCATCGGTAGCGACATCCAGAGCGGAGAACGAATCATCAAACAGGTACACATTCGGTTTGGTAACCAACGCCCGGGCAATGGACAGCCTCTGGCGCTGGCCACCGGATACGTTGGTCCCACCTTGGGCGATGCGCCGGTTCAAACCGGATGACTTTTCCTCGACGAAGCCCTTGGCCTGTGCAGTCTCCAACGCCTCCCACAGTTCTTCGTCAGTGGCGTCGGGCTTGCCGAAGCGCAGGTTGTGCTCGATGGTCCCGGAGAACAGGTAGGGCTTCTGCGGAACGGCGGAGACCCGACTGGTGATTTCAGATGCGTCCATCTCGGTAACCGGCACGCCGTCGAGCAGCACGTCGCCCGAGGCGACGTCATAAAGCCTTGGCAGCAGCGAAACCAGGGTGGTCTTGCCTGCGCCCGTGGATCCGATGATGGCCAGGGTCTTGCCCGGCTCGGCGGTGAAGGAGATGTTGCTCAGCACCGGCGCCTCCGCACCGGGGTATTTGAACGTGACGTCGCGGAATTCCACACGACCCTTCTTCTCAGCGGGCACCACCGGTGAGGTGGGGTTGTGGATGGAAGGCTCGACGTCGAGCACCTCGCCGATGCGATCTGCACAGACGGACGCGCGGGGAATCATCATGGCCATGAACGTGCCCATCATGACGGCCATCAGGATCTGCAACAGGTACTGGAGGAAGGCCGTGAGCGCACCCACCTGCATTTCACCCGAATCAACGCGCTGGCCGCCGAACCACAGCACGGCAGCCGTAGACAGGTGCAGGATCATGCCGATGGCCGGGAACATGAGGACAAACAGGTTGCCGATCTTCACGGACACTGCGGTGAGGTCATCATTGGCGTCGCCGAAGCGCTTTGCCTCGTGGGGTTCACGCACAAAGGCGCGGACCACGCGGATGCCGATGATTTGCTCGCGAAGCACACCGTTGATCGCATCGATCTTGGTCTGCATGGAACGGAACAGGGGCATCAACCGGACCACGAGGTAGCCCACAACGGCCACCAGCACCGGAACGGAAACCCACACGAGCCAGGAGAGGTTGAGGTCCTCACGGAGGGCCATGATGATGCCGCCAACACACATGATGGGCGTGGAAACCATGAAGTTCAGCCCCATGAGCACCAGCATCTGTACCTGCTGGACATCGTTGGTGCCGCGGGTGATCAGCGTTGGAGCACCGAATCGGTTGACATCTTGGGCGGAGAAACTGCTGACCTGCCGGTAGACGCTCCGGCGCAGGTCGCGGCCGATTGCCATGGCAACGCGGGCGCCGAAGTACACGGCGATAATGGCGGTAAGCACCTGTCCAAGGGCGACACCGAGCATGAGCACACCGGTTTGCCAGATGAAGTCGGTGTCTCCGCGGGAAACTCCCTCATCAATGATTTTGGCGTTGAGGCTGGGGAGGTAGAGCGTGGCGATGGTGGATGCCAACTGGAAAATCAGCACAGCCACAATCTGCGGCAAATACGGCTTGGAGTAGCGCCGTATAAGGGTGACAAGCATGCCCACGGGTCCTTAGAAAGAGTGCGTGAATGAGATAAGAGAAGTTTGGCAGCAAGGGCTGACAGTATTAGCCTCCCCACTCTACGAAATCCGTTGCCCGGGCGAAACAACTTACGGAAAAGATCATCCCAGCGGAGTATTTCCCGTGTCGGTCGTGCTCGCTCTGGGGTAGCCCCCTTGGGTAGACACCCTGCCGGCAACAAAAACGCCGGCTGGTTTCCCAGCCGGCGTTTTCAGTCCCGCCCTCGTTGGTCAAGCTCCACGTAGTACGCGAGGAGTGTCAAACAAGGGCGGGATCCTTAGAGGAGTCAGCCCGCGTGCTTGCCGTGGTCTGCACGGGCTTCTACGCCCTGGACGAGCAACAACGCCATCCGTTCCTGCTGCCTGCGCTCTCGCTTGAGCTCCTTACGGATTGCTGCGAGCTCCTCCGCGGTACGAGCCTGCTGCTCCGCGATGGATTGCTGCTCCCGCAATCGGGCCTGCAGTTCCACGTTGGCCCGGCTGAGCTGCAGCTGCTGTTCGGCCAGGACGTATTGGGTGCGGGACAGCTGTTCCTGGACGTCCTTCACGTCAGCCGTGCCCTGGGGTCGTTCCTGCGTGAGGATCCGGGCGAACTCCAGGTCAAGATCGGATCCGGACTCCACGTTCGAAGCCGGTCGCTCCCCCGTTGAAGCCGGCCGCTCCCCCGTTGAAGCCGACCGCTCCCCCGCCGGGACCTGACGGGAACCCCGTGAAACCGCAGCGTCGGCACCCAAGCCGTGTGCGTCGTCGTCGGACGCTTTCACCGCGTCCATGGACGCCGTGTCCAGTGACATTCCTGCGTCTCCTGACGCCGCGGCGATTAGCTCCTTTTCCGGAGCAGCATCAACCGTGCGGCGCAGCGGACGTTCTTTGATGAAGAGCACAGCAAGGAGGGCCACAACGCTGATGATCGCCGAAATCAGGAAGATCTGCGCGGTCGCATCACCGTAGGCTGCCCGCATGATCTCGGCGATGGGAGCGGGCATGTCGGCCAGGTCCATGCTGGCTCCGGAGGCACCGTCCTGGGCCGGAATGCCCGCAGCAGTCATGCCTTCAACGGCAAGGTCCTTCACATGATTGGACATGATGGCGCCCAGTACGGATACGCCGATCGCGCCACCCACTGAGCGGAAGAACGCCACCGAAGCGCTGGCGGTTCCAATGTCCTTGGCCTGGACGGTGTTCTGAACAGCGAGCACCAGGTTTTGCATCAGCATGCCAAGGCCGAGGCCGAACACGCCGGTGTAAATCGCCACGATCCACAACTCAGTGGTGTGGTCCATGGTTCCGGCAAACGCGAGGCCGCCGATGAGGAGGACGGACCCTGCAATCAGGAATCTCTTCCACTTACCGAAACGGCTGATCAGGATGCCGGATGCAACGGAACCGATCAAGTTGCCGGCGATCATTGGCAGCGTCAGGAGGCCGGCCTCGGTGGGCGTGGCACCGCGGGCAACCTGGAAATACTGGCCCAGGAAGGTGGAGGAACCGAACATGGCGATACCAACGGCAACGGAGGCAACGATAGCCAATGCGGTGGTGCGCTCGGAGATGATCTTGAGCGGAATGATGGGCTCGGGAACCTTCGTTTCCACCAGCACCAGAAGTGCCAGCAGGGCTACCCCGCCGCCCACCATAAGCGCGGACTGCCAGGAGAACCAGTCGTAGTAGTCAGGGTTGCCGGCGAAGGAAACCCAGATGAGGAGCAGGCTCACGCCGGACGTCAGCAGGATGGAACCCAGCCAGTCGATCTTCGCCGGACGTTTGATGTGCTGGATCTTCAGCGTCACCTGGAGCAGGATGAGCGCGACGACGGCCAGCGGCACGCAGACGAAGAACGTCCAGCGCCAGCCGAGCGGGCTGTCAACGATGAAGCCGCCCAGCAGCGGTCCGCCGGCAGTGCCCACCGCCATGACAGCGCCCATGTAACCGGAGTACTTACCGCGGTCTCGCGGCGGGATCATGGAGCCGATGATCGCCTGAGCCAAGGCGGTGAGGCCACCCATGGCCACGCCTTGGATGACGCGGGCGGTCAGCAGTAGCGGAATGGTTTCAGACAGGCCTGCCATGACCGAGCCCGCGACGAAGATGATGATGCTCAGCTGGACCAGGAGCTTCTTGTCGAAGAGGTCCGCGAGCTTGCCCCAGATGGGCGTGGTGGCAGCGTTTGCCAACAGCGCAGCCGTGATGACCCAGGCGAAGTCGGTTTGCGTCCCCTTGAGCTCGGACATGATGGTGGGCAGCGCATTCGCGACGATGGTGCTGCTGAGGATCGCTGTAAAGAAGGCGGCGAGGAGCCCGGTCAGGGCTTCCATGATCTGTCGATGGGTCATGGGCGCGGAGGCCCTGTTAACTGAGGCGTCCACCGCCTGGGAGTTTTGTACTGCTGGTGTAGCCATGCGTGGGCTCCTAAGCTGTCTGGTTTGTTGTGATGGAGCCGGCCGCCGTTGCCCGGATTGAGTCCTTGAGGGACACAGTGAGTTTGTTGATGACCTGGGAGGCCTCGAGGGCGTCGGCCTCGCTCCAATCCGCCAGGTAATCGCGCAGTCTCACGCTGCGTTGTTCTTCGAATTCGCGCAGTTTCGCCGCACCGCTTTCCGATAGGGCGAGAAGCTGGGCCCTACCATCAGCAGGATCAGGCCGCCTGATGACAAAGCCAAGCTCCTCGAGTTCGGTGATGTGCCGGCTGAGAACCGGGGCGCTGACGCCGAGCCGCGTGGCGAGCTGGGTTGCGCGGGTCTCCCCCTCGCCGATGAAACGCATCACCCCCTGCACGGCCATTCCGACGTCGGGAACGCGGGCCATATGGGCGGTCACCACACAGCGCAGCGTGCGCTGGAGATCGAAAATCTGATGCACAAGATCGGTTGCTGTGGCAGAACCGACGGACATGCGAAACACCCCTCTTTTTGTTTGCCTAAAGCAACTATAACCCAGATTGATTGCTTTGGGAAACTAAAGATGCGAGGAGTGTCTAACTTGTGGGGCCCGCTTTGCACCCTATTTTTGGGAAATTGGGCGCAGAGCAGGCCCAACAACGCAGTCAGCCCCCGCACGGTGTTCCGTGCGGGGGCTGACTGCGTTGGCTGTTAGTTTGTTTAGTCGCTCTAGTTGTCCAAATGCGTGGGGCCGAACATCTTCAGCAGTGTTTCGACCACGACGACGTTGGGTCCGTCTGCTTCGAAGGACGCCTTGAGCGCGTCCCCCACTTCCTCGGGCGCAACCCTGCGGGCCGGGACACCGAAGGACTCGGCGAGCTTGACGAAGTCCGGACGGGCCAGCTCGGTGGCGGTGGCCTGGCCAAAGGCACCCACCATGTACTCACGCAGGATGCCGTAGCCGCCGTCGTCCACGATCAGCCAGGTGACCGGGACGTTGTGCTGCTTTGCGGTGGCGAGTTCGGAGATGGAATACATTGAGGAACCGTCACCGGATACCGCGAGCACACGACTCGGCTTACCCGTGGTTTCCAATCCCACGGCGCCGCCGATTGCTGCCGGGAAGCCGTAACCGAGGCCGCCGGCTCCCTGGGCCGAGTGGAACTGACCCTGCCGGGCGTCCCAGCAGCTCCAACCCCAGTACGCGGAAATGGTCATGTCCCAGAACGTCTGCATGTCAGCCGGGACAGCCTCGCGGATGTCCGACATGAACTTCAGTTCCTTGGCCAGGTCCTGTGATTCCAGGCGTGTCTTGACCTTGGCCAGGGACTCCTTGACCACATCTTCCGGGCTGGTGCCATGCCAGTCACGCTTGGCTGCGTCCGCGGCGCCCGCTTCTGCGAGTGCTTTGTCCAGCGCTGCGAGTGCCTGGCCGGCATCGGCACGGATGCCCAGGCCTGGCCTGTTGGATTCGAGAACCCGGGGTTCGGCGTCGATCTGGATGATGCGGCCACGGGGTTCGAACGTGAAGTAGTTGGAGGTCACTTCGCCCAAGGATGAGCCGATGACGATCAAGACGTCCGCGTCCTCCAGGACGTCGGTCATGTACCGGTCCTCGATCCACGACTGCAAGGACAGCTCGTGGGTCCACGGGAACGCACCATTGCCGCCGGGAGTACAAATGACCGGCGCGCGCAGCTGCTCGGCAATCGAGAGCAGCGACTTCTCGGCCCGGCCACGGCGGGTACCGCCGCCTGCGATGATCGCCGGACGTTCCGCCGTCGAGAGCCACTTCACGGCCTCGCGGATCAACTCGACGCGTGGCGGGTTATCGAATGCCTCGGCGAGGGCGTCCTCCACCGGGGGCACCATGATCGGATCCAGCAGGACGTTCTGCGGGATTTCGATCCAGACCGGCCCCTGGGGCGAGGAGATCGCTTCGGTCCAGGCGTCCTGGATGGCCGACGGGATGCCCGAGGCGTGCTGGATCAGGCGCTGACTTTTGGTGACGTTCGCGGCCGAGGCCTTTTGGTCATCGAGCTGGTGCAGCATGCCCTTACGGCGAGCGCCGAGACCGTCGAGCGGGATCTGACTGGCCACAACCACCATGGGAACACCCGTGGCGTAAGCCTCCTGCAAACCCGCAAGGGACGTCAATGCGCCCGGACCTGTAGACAGGAACAGCACACCGACCTCGCCGGTGGCGCGGGAGTAACCGTCGGCCGCGAAAGCCGAGTTGTTCTCCACACGGGAGGAGACGAAGTGCAGATTGCCGCGGCCCATGGCGTCGAACAGCCCGAGAGCGTGCTGGCCCGGGATACCGAAAACGGTCTTCGCACCCAACGCTTCCAGGGTCTCGACGACGAGGTCCCCGCCGTTGCGCTGGTTGGTTCCCTTAGTAGGAGCTGCCGTGCCCGGATCGAAATCAATCATCGCTGGTCCCCGGCTGTTCCGGTTGCCTGCGCGAGTTCAGCCATGCGAGCGCCGAGGGCCTGCTGCGCGTAACCGTTCGGGGCACCTTGGCGGTCGCCCTCCACCGCGTTGTCCGCCATGAGGGTCACGAGCTCGTACGCTACATGGCTGCCTGCAACACCGGTGATCTCTGCGTGGTCGTAGGCAGGAGCAACTTCAACAATGTCCGCTCCCACGAGGTTCATGCCGCGGAAGCCACGGATGATTTCGAGGAGTTCGCGGCTGGTGATGCCGCCGGCCTCGGGGGTGCCGGTGCCGGGTGCGTGCGCCGGGTCCAAAACGTCGATGTCCACCGAGATGTACAGCGGGCGGTTGCCGATGCGGTCACGGATCTTGGCTACGGTTTCCAGGACGCCTTGGTAGTAGACGTCAGCGGAGGTGACGATTCCGAAGCCGAAGCGGTGGTCGTCGTCGAGGTCCTTCTTGCCGTACAGCGGACCGCGGGTACCGACGTGGCTGATGGCTTCGGTGTCCAGGATGCCCTCTTCCACCGCGCGGCGGAACGGGGTGCCGTGCGTGTACTCGGCGCCGAAGTACGTGTCCCAAGTGTCCAGGTGGGCGTCGAAGTGGAGCATCGCAATGGGCTCGCCTGCCCGCTCCGCTGCTGCCCTCAAGAGCGGGAGCGCGATGGTGTGGTCGCCACCGAGGGTTACCAGCTTGCTGCCGTTGGCCGTGAGGTCCAAGGCGTTCTGCTGGACAGTCTCAATTGCCTCGTTGATGTTGAACGGGTTCACGGCCATGTCGCCGGCGTCGGCAACCTGGATGTTCTCGAAGGGACTGACGTCCCAGGCAGGGTTGTACGGGCGCAGGAGCCGGCTGGCTTCACGCACGTGGTTGGCACCGAAGCGGGCGCCGGGGCGGTAGGAGACACCGGAGTCGAAGGGAACGCCGACTACTGTGACGTCAGCTTTGGAGACCTGGTCCAGTCGGGGCAGGCGGGCATAGGTGGCGGCACCGGCGTAACGCGGAATGCGGGATGAATCGATGGGTCCGAGGTTCCCGTTGGCCGTAATGCGAAGCTCTTCCAAAATATGCCTCTCCTTCGAGTTGGGTCAGTGGCTGTGACTCCCATCATACACTCGAAGTTGCCTTATATGCATCACCTGTTTACAAATTAGATTTGGGTGCGTGCGGTATGAGATGCCGGTCACAGCGGGCGTTAAGATTCCATAAAAAGCGGGGTCCCGGCGTCGAATACGGCCATACGCTCCTAGCGGAAGCAGCATCCGGCTGCACGAAAGGACACCGTGACCACCCTTACGAGGCCCCCGGCCGACCCGGCCGATAAGCCCAAAAATTCCTTCAAGCTCAAATCATGGTTGCTGGAAGGAATGCCGGACACCTCAGGGAAGCGGCAGGGACCTCACGGCCGGCCCGCGGACTCGCATAAGCCACAAGCCTGGTGGAAGGTCATGTGCCTCACCGGACTCGACTACTTCTCCACCCTCGGCTACCAGCCGGCCATCGCCGCTCTTGCAGCCGGCTTGCTATCCCCGCTGGCCACGCTGCTTCTGGTCCTGGCAACCCTGGCCGGTGCGCTCCCTGTGTACCGGCGCGTGGCCAAGGAAAGCCCGCGCGGCGAAGGGTCCATTGCCATGCTTGAACGCCTGCTTCCACGATGGGGAGGCAAGCTCTTCGTCCTTGCCCTCCTGGGGTTCGCCGCAACCGACTTCATGATCACCATCACGCTCTCCGCCGCCGACGCCACAGCCCACCTCATCGAGAACCCCTTCGCACCGCACTTCCTCGAAGGCCAGCAAGTGGTCATCACCCTGGCTTTGATCGCCGGCCTGGGCGTCGTCTTCCTGCGCGGATTCAAGGAAGCCATCAACGTGGCAGTAGTGCTGGTGGCGGCGTTCTTAGCGCTCAACCTTGTGGTGATCGCCGTCTCCATGACCCACCTCTTCACGGAATCACGCGTCATCACCGACTGGTGGACCGCACTCACCACTTCCCACGGCGACCCCATCATGATGATCGCCCTGGCGCTGCTGGTGTTCCCGCGCCTCGCACTGGGACTCTCCGGATTCGAGACCGGCGTCGCCGTCATGCCCCAGATCAAGGGCCACACCACAGACACCGAAGCCAACCCTGCAGGCCGCATCAAGGGCGCCCACAAGCTCCTCACCACCGCCGCCATCATCATGAGCTCGTTCCTCATCACGTCCAGCTTCACCACCGTCATGCTGATCCCCGCAGCAGAATTCCAGGACGGCGGCAAGGCCGAGGGCCGCGCACTCGCCTACCTGGCCCATAAATTCCTGGGCGACGGCTTTGGAACCGTCTACGACGTCAGCACCATCGCCATCCTCTGGTTCGCAGGCGCATCAGCCATGGCCGGGCTCTTGAACCTCGTTCCCCGCTATTTGCCCCGCTACGGCATGGCACCGGCCTGGGCCCGGGCTCTCCGTCCACTCGTCCTGGTCTTCACAGTCATCGCCTTCTTCGTCACCATCATCTTCAAGGCGGACGTTAACGCCCAGGGTGGCGCCTATGCCACCGGCGTGCTGGTCCTGATTACGTCGGCCTCTATAGCCGTAACGCTGTCCGCGCGGCGAAAGAAGCAGCGGGCACAGGTCATTGGATTCGGACTGATCTCGCTCGTTTTCGTCTACACCACCGTGGTCAACTCGATCGAACGTCCCGACGGCCTGAAGATTGCAGCACTCTTCATCCTGGGCATCATGGTTGTCAGTTTTATCTCCCGCATGCGACGCGCTTTCGAGCTCCGGGCAACCCACATCAAGATGGATGAGAAAGCACTCGAATTCACGGCAAACGCTTCCGACGGGCCCGTCCGCATCATCGCCCACGAGCCCAAGCACCTCAGTGCAAGCCGATACAGGGAGAAGCTCCAGCATGCCCAGCAGGCCAGCCACCTGCCCGTTGACTGTGACGCCGTCTTCATCGAGGTCATTGTGGACGACAGCTCGGACTTTGAGCAGGAACTTCAGGTGGTGGGCAAGCTCCGGCACGGGTTCAAAATCCTGGAAGTGCACAGCAACAACGTGCCCAACACCGTGGCCGCAGTACTCCTCCACATCCGGGACGTCACCGGATTCATGCCGCACATCTACTTCCGCTGGACCGAGGGCAACCCGATTTCCAACCTCAGCAAGTTCCTGTTCTTTGGTGAAGGAGAGATCGCTCCGGTAACCCGCGAAGTGTTGCGGGAAGCCGAGCCGGACATCACCCGCAGGCCGTGGGTCCACGTGGGCTAACGCGCCCACACCCCGCCGCCGGGACTACAGATAATGCCCATGTTTGCTGCAAACATGGGCATTATCTGTCACCTCGCGGAGTAGCGAAGGGCTAACGGCTCGCCGCCGGAACCAGCACCCACAACACCTCGACAGTCTCGTCCGTGGGGTTGATCCAAGTGTGGGGTTCGCGGCCCGGGAAGGAGAGCGTGTCCCCCTCTTCGAGGTCGTACTCCTCATTGGTCAGGATGAGCTTGATCCGGCCCTTGACCACATGCAGGACGTCGACGTCGCAGTCCACGGCATAGAGCTCGTTTTCACCGCGGCCGCGCGGCTCGATGGTTGCCTGCAGGATTTGAAGCCGCCGCTCCGAACGGGCCGTCAACAAGCGCTCCACTATTCCTTGGCCGCCCAATGAGATGCGGGGGCCGTCGTCGCGCTTGGTCAAGTGGGTTTCCGGAGCTGCGAACAAGTCGCCGACGGAAACGGACAGCACTTGGCAGAGCGTGACCAGCGAGGCGACCGACGGCGATGTCAGGTCGCGCTCCACGCGGCTGAGGAAGCCTTTGGTCAGCCCGGTAGCATCCGCCACTTGCTCAATGGTGAGGCGCTGCGCTTGCCGGGCTGCGCGGATTCTGGAACCGATGGCAACGGGAACATTGCTCGGTTCAACGGGTAGAGCCTTCATTCACGAACCTTTCAGGCCTGTCATGTGGCCCTGTCATTGGAGCAATAGTAGCCGGGTGACAGGCCATGAGCGCCAGAATACGCGGAAGCATGACCAAAGGATCTTGACTGTTACTCCCATCACAACATATCCTCATAGGCAACAAGTGTTGTCTGTGAGGCACACAACACATCCCCAATCTCCAATCGTCAGCACAGAGACTTCGACGCTTCGCAGGAGTATCGTCGAAAACCCCAACCTCCGTGCATCAGCTCCAAGGACCGTTCATGGAATCTTCGGCTATAAACATCGCAATCGTTGTGGTGTACCTGCTCGCCATGCTGGCATTCGGCTGGTGGGGCAAGTCCCGCACCAAGAACAACAGCGACTTTCTGGTGGCCGGCCGCCGCCTGGGACCTTTCCTTTACACCGGCACCATGGCCGCAGTGGTCCTCGGTGGCGCATCCACCGTGGGCGGCGTCGGCCTCGGCTACAAGTTCGGCATCTCCGGTATGTGGCTGGTTGTGGCCATTGGTTCAGGCGTGCTGCTGCTCAGCCTGCTCTTCGCCGGAACCATCCAGAAGCTCAAGATCTACACGGTTTCCCAGATGCTGACCCTCCGCTACGGCAGCACGGCAACCCAGACCTCGGGCATCGTCATGCTGGCTTACACACTGATGCTGTGCGCCACATCCACCGGCGCCTACGCCACCATCTTCGTGGTCCTCTTCGGCTGGGAGCGTTGGCTCGCCATCGCCATCGGCGGCGCTATCGTGCTGGTCTACTCCACCATCGGCGGCATGTGGTCCATCACGTTGGCCGACCAGGTCCAGTTCGTCATCAAGACCGTGGGAATCTTCTTCCTCATGCTCCCCTTCGCCTTGAACGCTGCAGGTGGCCTCGACGGCATCCGAGCCCGCGTCGATGAGAGCTTCTTCGACATCGGTGGCATCGGCCTCCAGACGATCATTACCTACTTCGTCGTTTACACCCTTGGCCTCCTCATCGGCCAGGACATTTGGCAGCGCGTGTTCACCGCCAAGACCCCCACAGTTGCCCGCTGGGGCGGCGCCACCGCCGGCGTCTACTGCATTCTTTACGGCTTCGCAGGTGCCTTGATCGGCATGGCTGCCAGCGTTGCCCTCTCCGGCGTCGAAATCGCAGCCAAGGACGACGTCTACGCAGAGGTCGCTACCCGGCTTCTGCCCATCGGAATCGGCGGTCTGGTGCTCGCTGCAGCTGTGGCCGCCATGATGTCCACGGCGTCAGGCGCACTGATTGCTGCAGCAACCGTTGCCCGCGCAGACGTAATGCCTTTCGTTGCCAGCTGGTTCGGCAAGAAGGTAGACACCTCCGACTCCGACAACCCTGAGCACGACGTCAAGGCCAACCGTTACTGGGTCCTCGGATTGGGGATCGTTGCAATCATCATCGCCATCTCCACCAAGGACGTGGTGGCCGCGCTGACCATTGCCTACGACATCCTGGTTGGCGGCCTGCTCGTGGCCATCATCGGCGGCTTGGTGTGGAAGCGCGGAACAGGCATCGCGGCAGCATGGTCCATGGCGGCCGGCTCAGTGGTAACCCTCGGAACCATGATCATCCTTGAGATCAACGCCGAAGTGCCCCTCGATGGCATCTACGCCAACGAGCCCATCTACTTCGGTTTGATTGCCTCTGCTTTGGTGTATCTTGTGGTCTCCCTTGCCAGCAAGCCCACGGATCCTGCAGTCATGAAAGCTTGGACGGACCGTGTCGCAGGCACCCGCGTGGCCGAGGAAGAGCTCACCACCCCTGCTTCCCAGAGCGGCACTAAGAACTAAGCACAGTTCTGGAAACAAGCAAAGTTCGACGGCGGCGCCTCCCCTTTTCGGGGCGGCGCTGCCGTTGCGTTATGCCCGGGGAGCATGCGTTGGAAGGCCCGCTCTACACGCCAAACCCACCCCAAAGGGTGCACACCAGGCCCCACAACACAACCCACCCGTTGGAAGGCCCGCTCTACACGCCAAACCCACCCCAAAGGGTGCACACCAGGCCCCACAACGATCCAAACCTCACAACGGGGGCATAGACAGCAATGAGATAGGGTGGTCCCAGCTTCAAGAGATGTGGTGCCAAGCTCCGACTGGCCACACACCAACCCCATGTTCACGGGTGGTTCGGATGAGGAAGCGGCCCGTCCCGGACCAGAGACAACCGAGCGGGCAAGAGCACTCCCCCAAGGAGCAGTCCCTTGCCGTACCAAGGCGATACCACTCAGGTAAACACAACGTCAGCGCGCACCCTCGCCACAACCGCCACACAAACAGTGGCGGTGATTCCCGCCGTCGACCTCTTCCTGGGCACGGTGACCATCACCGCCAAAGCTGGAACAGAGCGGTTCGGACATCAACAACCGGAACTCATCGCGCAGGCGTTAGCCCAAGCCGTCCGGCCGACGCGCTGGTGTGAGTCGTCCAAGATCCTAACGGTGACTGTTGCCGCCGTCGGGAAACGGGCGGGCGTTCAACATCACTTCACACTAGGGACCGAGGACCAGGCTTAGATTTCCTCGTCTTCCTCGCGGAACTCTTCGGTTTCGTCAATGGGGACAACCCGTTCGTCGTCCTCGGGTGCGTCGACCTCCTCCACCCAGGGCTCGTCCACTTCCTGGTCTTCGGCGTAGTCGTAGGCCGGGTCGGACTCAATGGTTGTCCGTTCCGGGTAGTTGGCGTGTGATTCGGTGGTGTTCATGGTGCAACCTCCGTCTCGTGGGCCGGTTCTCGCGGACCGTTCGGCCCGTTGACCCGAATGCAGGAATCCAGTGGCGGGAGGGCCCCACCCCTGTCCTTCCATCTGAGCACTGGCACAAGCGAGGGTCAAGGAAATTACGGTGCACCGAACATTCCAGTTAAGGAATACCAGCCAAAAAACCGCGCGGATAAGCGGTAGTGTGGGGCGTGCAATGGGGCCGCAACTACCCCACCCAGCACAGGAGACAAAGTGCAGATGCACCAGGAATCCCATAGTTCGTCGAGCTCCGCTCCGGACCCCACCCCCGAATCAGCAGCCGCCGAAAACGCCGGGACGCACGCCCCGACGCCCTCGCATGCAGACATCCGTCGGTGGCGCCAGTACCTGGCCGACGAGCGTGCCGAGGCCGCTGTCTACCGCGAACTGGCGCAGAGGCGCGACGGCGAAGAACGCCAAATCCTGCTCGCCCTTGCCGAAGCCGAAGGCAGGCACGAGGCACATTGGCTCAAGCTCCTGGGCGAGCACGCCGGAATGCCCAAGGCAGCTTCCACCCGCAGCCAGTTCCTGGGCTTTCTTGCCCGTAACTTCGGGTCAGTATTTGTCCTCGCCTTGGCACAGCGCGCCGAAGGCCGTTCCCCGTACGGTACCGAACCTGCGGCGACGCCGGCCATGGTGGCCGATGAACAAATCCACGAAGAAGTAGTCCGGGGCCTGGCCACGCGTGGACGCAACAGGCTCTCCGGAACCTTCCGCGCCGCCGTTTTCGGCGCCAACGATGGCCTGGTCAGCAACCTTTCCCTGGTCATGGGCATGGCCGCAACCGGAGTGCCCAGCCCCGTGGTGCTCATGAGTGGCGTAGCCGGCCTCCTTGCCGGGGCACTGTCCATGGGTGCGGGCGAATACGTCTCGGTCCGCTCCCAGCGGGAACTCCTTAACGCCACATTGCCTACGCAGGCCACGCTGACGGCGGCGCCGTCCTTGGACATCGAACACAACGAGCTGGTCCTGGTGTACTTGGCCCGTGGCATGACGCGTGAAGCTGCGGAGCACCGCGCTGCCGAGCGCATGGGATTGTTCAGCTGCGACTGCGATCCCAGCCTTTCCTTGCAGCCGGAGAAGCCACCCACTGACGATCACGAATCCGTAGGTTCAGCGTGGGGCGCAGCGATGTCCAGCTTCTGCTTCTTCGCTTCGGGCGCCATTGTGCCCATCCTCCCCTTCATTTTCGGCATGACCGGCATCGCAGCCTTGCTGGTGGCCGGCGTTCTGGTGGGCATCGCGCTCTTGGCCACCGGCGCCGTCGTCGGCTTGCTGTCCGGAACCTCTCCCCTGAGCCGCGGGCTGCGGCAGCTTGCCATCGGGCTGGGAGCGGCGGCGGCCACGTACGGGCTGGGCTTGGCGTTCGGGGCAGCAATCGTCTAAGTTTGGACGGCTCGGTCCCGAGACCGTAATGTTGGTTCGTCCTCCGCGCTGCCCCGCGTGACCAGGGCATCAGGAATGGAGAACCGTGGACCCGGAGCGGGAAGCAATGCGCGTGCCAAAGCATCGACGCACTGGAACAGCCTTGCGTGTTCTCCGCGGCATCCTTATGGCTGTCATTGCCGCCGTTGTTGCCGTTCTGGTCAGTGGATTTTTGCAGGGCGACCCTCGCATCACCGCGCTTTTCCCGGGCGTGAGCGTGCCGGGAACCACTCAGGACCAACCGGGTGGAGCAGAACCAGCGCGCCCCCTCGACGCACCGCCGCCCGGACTTGAGGAGGCGGATGCCCCGCTGGCCTCGCCTTCAGCGCCCGGCACCACCAACGATTCGTACAAGTTCCTGGCCACTAACGACGACGGCACCCCGGTAGGTTACTCGCCTTGCCGTCCGCTCCACTACGTTGTCAACGATGCGTCCGCTCCCATTGGTTCCGAAGCACTGCTGACCGCTGCCTTGGCAAATATTTCCGCGGCGTCCGGCATCCAGTTCATCGACGACGGCACCACGGACGAGTTGCCGGTAGACCGGCGTGAGCCCTACCAGCCGTCCAAGTACGGCGACCGGTGGGCTCCCCTGCTGATTTCCTGGACCACACCAGTGGAAGCACCTGCGCTGGCAGACAACGTCATCGGCACAGGAGGCAGCACCATGTACTCCCTCAACAACGGACCCAAAAGTTACATCACCGGGAGCTTGGAGCTGGACACCCCACAGGTAACGGAACTGCTCGCGAGTCCCGGCGGGGCTGACTACGTCCTGGCGGTCATGCAACACGAGCTGGGCCACGTGATGGGCCTGGACCACGTGGATGACCCGATCCAACTCATGTACCCGGAAATCGGGGCCCCCGACGGACTCGCCGCGGGTGACCTGAATGGCCTTCACCTACTCGCCTCGGCACCCTGCCGCAAGGACATCTAACTCCTTCGCGCCTCAAGCATTCCCGGCATGGACTCCCGGTGAAGTGGGACTTATGCTGTCGAATACGGCCGACGGCGGCGCCCCACTTTCCGTCGCAGCCGCCACGTCAGGGGGTTCCATGGAACCTTACGGGTCGCCCAACTGGCCGGACCCCGATCCCCCTCGTCCAAGTTACCTTCCGTATACCCCCCGCCCGCCGGATCCTCCACCGGTCAGGCCGCCGATTAAGCACAGCAGCATCGCGGCCATCCTGTTCCTGTTCAGCGTGCTCGGCCTGGTGTGCGCGGGAGCCTATTTCAGCGGCGAACTCCACCAGCTCCTCTACGGATCGTCCGCCACGCAGAGCCAGGCGCCCCGACCCGGGCTGGTACCGTTTGGCCAACGCCAGGAGCCGGTTCCGGGACTTGAGGAAGCCGATGCCCCGCTCGGAACGCCGGCACCACTGAACCGCACCAGTTCCTCGTACAAGTTCCTCGCCATCAAGGAAGACGGAACTCCGCTGGCCTATTCGCCGTGCCGGCCCATCCACTATGTGATCAACTCGGACCTCGCACCGGCGTCCTGGCAGCCGCTGGTGGAAGAAGCCGTGAGGCAGGCCGGCGAAGCCACAGGATTGAAGTTCATCTACGACGGCCCCAGTTCCGAAATTCCTTCCCCCAACAGGTCCGGGTACCAGCCCCAAAGGTACGGAGACCGCTGGGCTCCTGTCCTTATTGCGTGGAGCACGCCGGAGCAGGTGCCACGCTTGAGCGGGCAGACCGTGGGCCTTGGCGGGAGCTCCTCCATTGGCCTCAGTAACGGCTACAAGGCCTATGTGACAGGCACGGTGTCCTTGGATGCTCCACAATTCGCCGATATCGTGGACGCTCCCAGCGGAGAAGAGATCGGCGTAGCAGTCATCATGCATGAGCTGGGACACCTCCTCGGCTTGGACCACGTGGATGATCCCCGGCAGCTGATGTTCGACCAGGCTTCCTGGGTACGCGGCTACGCTGCTGGCGATCGGACGGGGTTGGCCCAGCTGGGTACGGGCCCCTGCAGTAAGGACTTCTGAGGGCCTACCCGGCAACCACTGCGAGCGCGTCCTCCACCGTATCCACCAGAAAGATCCTGTCCTCCATGGGCTTTCCGGCCGCGAGGCTCCGCAACATGGGCCATGCGGGAAAGGTTCGTTCCCAGTGTTCGCGGCCCACCAGCACCATGGGCGTGATGGTTTCGGGGGCTCCGTAGTAGTTCTCGCACGCGTCCTGGAAAATTTCCTGCACTGTCCCTGCGGCGCCCGGGAGGAACACGATCCCACCGTTGCACAGCTCCAGCAGGATGGCTTCGCGGACAGCGTTGGCGAAGTATTTGGCGATGTGGGTGGCGAACAGATTTGGCGGCTCATGTCCGTAGAACCATGTTGGAATACCGAGCGTCGGGGTGCCGGCGGGATAACGTTCGACGACGGCGGCTGCTTGCCGTGCCCAAGCCGTCACGGAGGGCCTGAACCCCGGCACAGCGGCGAGCGCCCCAAGCGCGTCGGTGGAGTCGGCGTCGGGCAGTCCGCTCAAGTAGGCGCCGAGGTTGGCGGCTTCCATGGCGCCGGGGCCCCCGCCTGTGGCTACCGTAAAGCCCGCTTGGGCCAGGAGCCGTCCCAACTGAGCGGCGTCGGCAAATGCTTTGGTTCCCCGCTGCGCGGCGTGTCCGCCCATGACGCCCACCAGCTTGGTCCCGGACAGCACACCCTGGTCCAGCAGTTCGTCCAAGGCGTCGCCGATTGCGTGGTCGTGCAGGGCTGCGGCGAGGGTGGCGTCCAGGCTGCCCCTCTGCCCGGGCAGGATGCTCCACTGGTAGACGCGGGCATCGAGGGTGGATTCGTACTCCGTGGAGGCGATGTCCTCGTAAAGTTCACTGGCCGTGTAAACGCTGCTTCGGTACGGGTTGAAGGGCACGTTGTGCAGCTGGGGGAAGATGAGGGCACCCCGCCTGCGGAGGCTTTCTTCCACACCGTCGTCGAAGGTGCACCCCAGGAAAATCGCGCCTTGGGGATCCAGCGCCTTGAGGTCCTTTGAATGGCCCCGAAGGTCCAAAGACTGCGCGTGCCAGCCGTTCATGGTCCCGGCCCCGGCGCTTACCAGTTGGTGGAAGTGGCCAACGCTTTCGACATCGAGCGTTCGCGGACTCGGGTTCAAGGCTCCGGAGCGATTCATGGTTTCAGCGTAATGGTCCGCCGGACTCCACGGCCGGGTGTTTGGGTGTGAGGCAGCAGTCCGGTGCATCATGAAGCATGAAGAGTTCAAGAGTTGTTCGTCCACGCATCGGCGTTCCGGTCCGTCTCAGTAGCTCGGACACCCCCGACGCCCGCGTGGATGAAGCCAACGAGCTTTTTACGTACATCGTGGACCTGCTGCGCGAGGCAGGCGCAGTTCCGGTGCTGTTGACTCCTGTTTCCGCTGACAGCGCCGGGCGGCTGGCCACCGAGATGCAAACGCTCGACGGCGTCTTGCTGCCGGGAGGCGGCGACATCAGCCCACGCCTCTACGGGCAGGATCCTGACGGGTCGCTTTACGATGTGAACCCTGAGCAGGACCACTTGGACATGGATGTTGCACGGGCAACCATCGACGCCGGGCTGCCGCTGTTAGGCATTTGCCGGGGACACCAACTGCTGAACGTCCTCTACGGCGGAACACTGATCCAGGACATGGCGCCGTCGGCGGTCAACCACAACGGCTTGGATCCGCACCATCCTGAGGCCAGCGAATGGGCCTGGCATGATGTGGTGCTGACGGCCGGGTCCAAGGCTGCGAGGCTATATGGATCTCCTGATGGAAGTACCATCAAGATCGCCTCCGGACACCACCAGGCCGTGTCCCGGGTAGGCGAAGGCCTGCAGATCACTGCCGTGGCGGACGATGGAACCGTGGAAGCCTTGGAAGATCCTTCGCGGTGGGTCGTTTCGGTCCAATGGCATCCGGAGGCCTCCCAGCTGCCCGATGCTGAGCGGTTAATGCCCTTTAGGAATTTTGTGGATGTTTGCCGCAACCCTACCCATGGCCCATCTGCGGGAGTACAGTAGCGCTCACTGCATCGCTTTCGCACCACCGATAACCGGGGCAGTGAATAACTCCATTCGAAATGACGTCCTGGGGGCGTCGTAAGTTTGCCGGCTGGGGGGCCCAACATCTGCTCAAGGAGCATGGTTGTGGACCGTCCAAAATACGCTCGTCGTCATCCCCGCTTACCATTCATCAGCACCCGTTCATTCGTCCGGCGAATCCTTGGATTCATGCTGGGCATTTCTGTTGCCCTTTCTTCATTTGTCTTCAGTTTTGCCAAGCCCGCCGCGGCAGCCGTACCTCCTTGTCCCGGGACGGGTGGTGCCCAGCAGATCGTGGCCCATACGGACGATGACCTGATCTTCATCAGCCCGGATTTCATGCGGGATGTCCAAGCAAAGCGTTGCGTCCAGACGATTTACCTCACAGCGGGCGACGCCGGTGAGGGCCAATCATATTGGGCCGGCCTCGAGGACGGAATCCGGTCAAGCTACGCCTTGATGGCGGGGGTCGCCAACGCATGGACGGCGTCGGACGCCGGCGTTCCTGAGCGTCCAGTAACCGTGTACACGCTCAACGCCGCGCCGAATATCTCGGTGGTTTTCCTGAGGCTTCCGGACGGCTTCCCCAACGGCAATGGCAGCAGCCGTTTCAATGGCCAGAGCATCCTGAAGTTGTGGGACGGACGCATTTCTTCAATTCGACCTGTGGACGGATCGGCCACCTACTCAAAATCGCTGCTGCAGACCGTGTTGAACCGGCTGGTGGCCAACTACAAACCGACCACGTTCCGCACCCAGGACTGGACAGGCAATTTCACCACTCCCTATGACCACAGCGACCACTGGGCTGCGGCAAAGTTCGGCCAGTTGGCCACTCGCGCCTACACCGGACCGCATACCTCCTCCGCCTACGACGCCTATGTCATCGACGAGTACGCACAAAACGTCACCGGCGCCGAACTCACCAGCAAGGTCAACACCTTCAGGCACTTTGCCGAATTCGATGAGTTCCTGTGCGGGAACATCTGCCCGGACGTGCCCTACAGCGACTGGCTAAAACGGCAGTACATCACCGCCATCGAGTGGACCGGCAATGCGGCGAAATCGGCAGGAACCACCGTCTCAGCATCCTCCCAGAGGGCCTCGGGACAAAGTCCGGAGAAAGCGAGGGACGGATATGCCTGGGGAACCCCCATGGATGCCAACCGGGAGTGGGTCACCAATGGCGGCAGGGGAGGCAGCTGGATCCAGTACAATTTCACCCCCGCGCGGACCATCAACGCCGTGACGCTTTTTGACCGTCCACTACCAAGTGACCACGTAACCGGCGGCAATCTCACCTTCTCGGACGGCAGCACAGTCCCGGTTTCCGCCCTCCCGAACAACGGGTCAGGACTGACAGTGAATTTTCCTGCCAGGACCGTCAGTTCAGTGCGCTTCAACATCAGCTCCGTCAGCGGTTCCACCACCAACGTTGGCCTGGCGGAGTTCGAGGCTCACATTACCGCTGACGTCATTGCTCCCGTGGTGACAGCAACACCGGCTGGCGGCACCTACGACATCGGGCAAAAGGTCACCCTGACCGTCAATGAGCCAGCTATCATCTACTACACAGTGGACGGGTCTACGCCCACAGTGGCCAGCAGCAAATACGCCACCCCCATCACTGTGAACGGCCCGCTGACCCTGAAGTACTTCGCGGTGGACTCCGCGAACAATCCCTCCTCCGTGGTCACCCAGACATACTCCACCGGCCCGGATGTGACTAAACCGGTGGTAACGGCGAACCCGGCGGGCGGGGCCTACGCTCCCGGCACCACCATCACCCTCACGGTCAATGAGGCAAACTCGGTGATCAAATACACCACCGACGGTACCGACCCGTTGGCAACCGGACAGGTGTACTCCACACCGATAGTGTTCTCCG
Source organism: Paenarthrobacter sp. NPDC090517 (assembly GCF_044769165.1). Lineage (NCBI taxonomy): Bacteria > Bacillati > Actinomycetota > Actinomycetes > Micrococcales > Micrococcaceae > Paenarthrobacter > Paenarthrobacter sp. NPDC090517. The sequence goes on from NZ_JBIVXN010000004.1 coordinate 357,269, forward strand.
GCACGGCTCCAATGACGCTGAAGTACTTTGCCACGGATCCTGCGGGGAATGTCTCCGCGGTGGTCACCCAGACCTACACGGTTCCGCCGGACACCACAGCTCCCGTGGTCACAGCCAACCCCACCAGCCGCGCGTTGGCCAATGGGGCCACCATCACCTTGTCGGCGAATGAACCCGGAGCCGCCATCTACTACACCACCGATGGCAGCACGCCCACGGCAACGGAATCAGCCACGAATATCAAGTATTCGGCTCCGATTGTCATGGGGAGTTCCAACCTTGTCCTCAAGTACATCGGGGTGGACACGGCCGGCAACACCTCGGCCGCAGGCACCCAGACCTACACCGTACCCGCAGCCGGACCGCCGTCGGCCCATGATTACAACGGTGACGGCAAAGCCGATGTCCTCGCCTCCGACACCTCCGGCAATTTGTACCTCTACCCAGGGGACGGCGCAGGCGGCCTTTTGCCCCGGCAAGTCGCCCTGCCAGCACCTGCCTGGTCCACGGTGACTGACACCATCACCCCCGGTGACTTCAACAGGGATGGCAAACCTGATTTGCTTGCCCGCGCCGGTGACGTCCTGTGGTTCTACCCAGGTAACGGTGCAGGCAGCTTCGGAGCACGGGTACAGGTCAGTACGGGCTGGAGCACCATGAGCCAACTGTTCTCCCCCGGAGACTTCAGCGGCGACGGTATTCCGGACTTCATAGGCCGGCTCAGTTCAGGAGAGTTGCGGCTCTACGAAGGCAACGGCACCGGTGGTCAGCGGACACCGGTCACTATTGGAACCGGCTGGAATGTTATGAATGCAATCTTCAGCACGGGGGACTTTAATGGAGATGGTAAGGGAGATGTGCTGGCGCGACGCTCGGACACAGGCGCCCTCTGGCTGTACCCCGGAAACGGAACCCGCGGATGGCTCCAGTGGAAGCAAATCTCCACGGGTTGGGACAACCGAACATCGATGGCCGGGCCGCGGGACCTCAACGGCGATGGCAGCAACGACGTCGTAGGCCGCATCGCAGACACCCTGTGGCTCTATCCCGGCACAGGCAGTGGAGCTTTCAGCACCGTGCCGCCCATCAGCCTTGGCACCGGCTGGCAGGCCATGAAGATCATCTCCTAGCCAGCCCTATGGACCTGGCGCGGGTCGGAGTTTTCCCCCAGACTCTTCGGCCCGCGTCAGCTAACTTAGAGAACGACGACGGCCCGTCACCTTCCGTGGGGAAGGTGACGGGCCGTCGTCGTAAGTCAGCTGTAGAGGCTAGAGCGTTGCGTAAACTTCGCGCAGCAGCTTGGCGGTCTCGGACGGCGTCTTGCCGACCTTTACACCAGCGGCTTCGAGAGCTTCCTTCTTGGCCTGGGCCGTACCGGCGGAACCGGACACGATGGCGCCAGCGTGACCCATGGTCTTACCCTCGGGAGCGGTAAAGCCGGCAACGTAGCCAACAACCGGCTTGGTGACGTTGGCCTTGATGAAGTCGGCTGCGCGCTCTTCAGCGTCGCCACCGATCTCACCGATCATGACGATTGCCTTGGTTTCCGGGTCAGCTTCGAAAGCTGCCAGGGCGTCGATGTGCGTGGTGCCGATGACGGGGTCGCCACCGATACCGATCGCGGTGGAGAAACCGAGGTCGCGGAGTTCGTACATCATCTGGTAGGTCAAGGTACCGGACTTGGACACGAGGCCGATGGGGCCCTTGCCCGTGATGTTCGCCGGGGTGATGCCAACCAGGGCTTCGCCAGGGGTGATGATGCCGGGGCAGTTCGGTCCGATGATGCGGGTGACCTGGTTGCCTTCAGCGTCCACCTTGGACTGGGCAAGTGCCCAGAATTCGGCGGAGTCCTGAACCGGCACGCCTTCGGTGATCACAACGACCAGGCCGATGCCGGCCTCGATTGCTTCAACCACGGCATCCTTGGTGAATGCCGGGGGAACGAAGACGATGGAGACGTCTGCGCCGGTTTCAGCGATGGCTTCCTTGACGGTGCCGAAGACGTTGATTTCCTTTTCGCCGTGCAGGACCGTAGTGCCGGCCTTGCGGGCGTTGACGCCACCAACAATGTTGGTGCCGGCCTTGAGCATCAGGGCGGTGTGCTTGGTGCCCTCGCCGCCGGTGATGCCCTGAACGATGACCTTGGAGTCCTTGTTAAGGTAGATAGACATTGTCGCGTCCCTTTACTTAGCTGCGTTGGCGAGCTCGGCGGCCTTGTCGGCGCCCTCGTCCATGGTGGCGGCCAGGGTAACCAGCGGGTGGTTGGCCTCGGTCAGGATGCGGCGGCCTTCCTCAACGTTGTTGCCGTCGAGGCGAACTACCAGCGGCTTGTTCGCGGACGAACCGAGCTCAGCCAGTGCACCCACGATGCCCTTGGCAACGGCGTCACAAGCAGTGATGCCACCGAAGACATTCACGAACACGCTCTTGACCTGGGAGTCGCCAAGGATAACGTCCAGGCCGTTGGCCATGACCTCAGCGGATGCTCCACCGCCGATGTCCAGGAAGTTGGCGGGCTTGACGTTGCCGTGGTTCTCGCCGGCGTAAGCAACGACGTCGAGGGTGGACATCACAAGACCGGCGCCGTTGCCGATGATGCCTACTTCGCCGTCCAGCTTGACGTAGTTGAGGTCCTGCGCCTTGGCCTTGGCCTCGAGCGGGTCAGCTGCGTCCTTGTCTTCCAGGTGTGCGTGGTGCACGTGGCGGAAGTCAGCGTTCTCGTCCAGGGAGACCTTGCCATCGAGGGCAACGATCTCGCCTGCGCCGGTACGGACCAACGGGTTGACCTCAACCAGGGTTGCGTCTTCCTTCTTGAAAACATCCCAGAGCTTCAGAATGACGTCGGCTACCTTGCCGCGCAGTTCCTCCGCGAAACCTGCAGCTGCAACGATCTCGTCAGCCTTGGCCTGGTCGATGCCCACAGCGGGGTCGATGGCGATCTTGGCCAGGGCCTCGGGACGCTCGACTGCAAGCTGCTCGATTTCCATGCCGCCTTCCACCGAGCACATGGCCAGGTAGTTGCGGTTGGCGCGGTCCAGGAGGACCGAGAAGTAGAATTCCTCGGCGATGTCAGCACCCTGGGCGATCATCACCTTGTTGACGGTGTGGCCCTTGATGTCCATGCCCAGGATGTTGGTGGAGTGCTCAAGTGCCTCTTCGGCGGTCTTGGCAACCTTGACGCCGCCAGCCTTGCCGCGGCCACCAACCTTAACCTGTGCCTTTACGACAGTTACGCCGCCGATCTTCTCGGCAGCTGCCTTCGCTTCTTCAGGAGTGTGCGCCACGATGCCGGCGAGCACGGGTACACCGTGCGCCTCGAACATATCGCGCGCCTGATATTCAAACAGGTCCACGGTTTAGTGTCCTTCTACGTCGAAGTAGTTTTCTGTTCAGCCGGGAACCGCGATGACCGCGATAGCCAGCTGCGGAAAGTACGCGGTAACAACCGGGATTGAAGCCGGTCACATTGCGTAAGGTCCTCTCGGAACTTTAGCCCTTTGAGGAGTCCCGCCAGCTACACACTACCTGTTAAGTGAGTAACCTTACACTTCTATCGGATGTAGAAAAACCGCATAATGACGCGGTTTTTGGGCTGTCGGAGGGCGTTCAGAGGCGGTTCAGGGCGCTTCTTTCAGGTTCCCGCGGACCGTTTTGCCGCCGTCGGAAATCAACTGGTACCCCTCGCGGTTCACGAAGAATGCCACGCCACCTGAGACGTTTCCGCAGGCAACGCCGCCGTTATAGGCCGAACACCGGAGACCGTTGCGCTCGATGTTCTGCCCGTCCGGAAGCTCCCGGAGTTTGGAGATGGGGCCTCCACCCGTGCCCTTTGGCCCGAACTCCGACTCCATTTGTGTTACGCCGGAACGACATGAGCCGTAGACCGCCCTCTCAGGAGTCAGCAGCGCTGTCCCGCCGAGGTAGCCAAGGCCTGTTCCCGCGCAGTCCTCCGCAATGTCATCCAGGTCCGGTTTGGCATACCTGGCCAGCTCGCAATGCGCCACAGGAACTACAGCGAACTTGTTGTTGGCCGCGTCAGAGTAGGAGTTGGCCTCATATGGCAGGTTGAGGTGCCCGCCCCGGGAAGATGTCAGGGCACACACGATGTTCCTGTCAGCAGTGATGAACGCTGTGACGTCCTCGCCCGCGGACAAGGTGGTCTGCTCAGTGACAGGAACCTGTTGGAGTTGCTCCAGCGGCGGCAAAGGAGCCGGTGGCACATAGTCGGGATCTTCGGTGGCGAAGGAACATCCGGTGGCCAGCACCATGATCAAGGCGGCCAGGATCCCCCAAACAGTCCGTCGCATGCCCCTCATTATGCCGTGCCGTTTCATGCATCGAGCTTGGTCAGTGGCGCGTACCGCAACAGCAGCCGCTTCTCGCCGACGTCGAACTTCACCTTCGCAACCGTCTTGTCCCCCGCGCCTTCGATGCCCATCACCACGCCGTTGCCGAAGCTGGTGTGGTTGACTTTGTCCCCCACCACCACGGAAATGACTTCCTTTTGCGGCTGGACCCTGTTCCGTACGACGGCGGCGGGGACGTCGGCGTCGAACCCTGCGGTTGGGCTTGCGGCAGCACCGCGGGACGTGCCCGCACCCCAGAACGAACCACCATAGCGGTTGGACCCGATGGGGGCGCTCCCCCAGCCACCTGCGGCTTGACGGCTCATTCCTTCGCGCTTCCACTCCACCAGCTCGGAAGGGATCTCTTCCAGGAACTGGCTGGCGGGGTTGTACTGGCTCTGGCCCCACATGCTGCGGACCTCCGAGCGAGTGACGTAGAGACGTTTGCGCGCCCTGGTGAGGCCCACATAGGCCAGGCGCCGTTCTTCCGCGAGTTCCTTGGGATCCGTGGCGGAGCGTTGGTGAGGGAAGATGCCGTGCTCCATGCCGGTGAGGAACACTACCGGGAACTCCAGGCCCTTGGCTGTGTGCAGCGTCATGAGCGTGACAACGCCCATTCGCTTGGCCTCTGCGACGGCGGCATCGATGTCCGCACCCGGAGCATCCGGGATCTGGTCGGCATCGGCCACCAGTGAGACCTGCTCAAGGAATTCGCCGAGCGACCCGTCCGGATTGTCGCGCTCGTATTCCCGGACCACGGCCACCAGTTCGGCGAGGTTCTCCACCCGGGATTCGTCTTGGGGATCGTTGCTGGCGCGCAGCCCCGCCAGGTAGCCGGTCTGTTCGAGGACGGCTTCCAACGCAGCGGCAGCACCAGAGCCGGAGGCCACCTCGGCAAGGTCATCCAGCAGTTTAACGAAGCCCAGGACGGCATTGACGGAGCGTGTGGCCATGCCGGGCGCTTGGTCAGCACGGCGCGCAGCGGCCATGAACGATGTGCGTTCCCGTTCGGCCAAGGCAGCCACGGCGCCCTCAGCACGGTCACCGATCCCGCGTTTGGGTTCGTTCAGTACCCTGCGAAGGTTGACGTCGTCGTCCGGGTTCACCAGGACGCGAAGGTAGGCCAGGGCATCCTTGATTTCCTTGCGCTCGTAGAAGCGCGTTCCGCCAACAACCTTGTACGGCAGTCCCACCCGGACCAGAACGTCTTCAATGGAACGCGACTGTGCATTGGTGCGGTAGAAGATGGCGACGTCGCCCGGACGCAAGCCTTCTTCATCCTGCAGCCGGTCGATTTCCTTGGCAATGAACTGGGCTTCGTCGTGTTCGTTCTCACCCACGTAGCCAATGATTTTCTCGCCGTCGCCTTCCGCGGTCCACAAACGCTTTTCCTGGCGGTTGGGATTGCGGGAGATGACCGAGTTGGCAGCGCTGAGGATGTTCTGCGTGGAGCGGTAGTTCTGCTCCAGTTTGATGGTGCGGGCGTTGGGATAGTCGTGCTCAAACTCCACAATGTTGCGGATGTCCGCGCCGCGGAAAGCGTAAATGGACTGATCGGAATCGCCCACGACAGTCAGTTCGCTGGGGGCCACGTCCGTGTCCGTTCCCAGGCCCACGATTTCCCTTACCAGTGCGTACTGCGCGTGGTTGGTGTCCTGGTACTCGTCCACCAACACGTGGCGGAAGCGGCGCCGGTAGGATTCCGCGAGCGCCGGGAAGGCCCGGAACATGTACACGGTTTCGGCGATGAGGTCATCGAAGTCCATCGCATTGGCTTGCCGGAGACGCTGCGTGTAGCCCTTGAACACCTCGGCCACAGCCTGTTCGAAGGGGTCGTTGTGGTTTGCCGAAGAAACGTAGGAGTCGGCATCAATGAGCTCGTTCTTGAGCGCCGAAATCTTGTGCTGGATGGCTTTGGGTGCGAACTTCTTGGGATCCAGGTCCAGGTTCTTTGCCACGAGTGTAATCAACCGCAGCGAATCAGCGGAGTCATAGATGGAGAAGTTCGAATTCAGCCCAACGTTGGCAGCTTCCCGGCGCAGGATGCGCACGCAGGACGAGTGGAACGTGGAGATCCACATGCCCTTCGCCCGGGCGCCGACCAAGGCTTCGATGCGTTCCCGCATTTCAGCCGCCGCCTTGTTGGTGAAGGTGATGGCCAGGATTTCGCCGTGATGCGCCCGCTTGGTGGCAATGAGGTAGGCGATCCGGTTACTCAGTACACGGGTCTTGCCCGAGCCTGCCCCCGCAACGATCAGCAGGGGGCTTCCGGCGTGCTTCACGGCCTCTTCCTGCTGCGGATTCAGTCCCTGGAGAAGTGCCTCAGCGGTCGGCAACCCGTGGGCGCCCTGGTTGCCCCATCCCCCTGGGACGGGCGCTTGGGGATCATTTTCCGACCCGCCGGGTCCCTCCTGGAGGCGCGGCCCGGAGGCACCTCCGCCGGAATGGGAAAGCTCCGGGGCAGCCTTGACTGCGGCTTTGGTGCCAGCTTTGAAGGGTCCGTCTGCGTAGGGGTCAAACAACATATCCATGGTGCCTACCAGTCTAGGCGGTGCCCCTGACACTATAAGGCGCCGGGGTCAGCAGCAGCGGATACTAGGCAAATTGGGGAACAGAGGTGAGGGCAGCGCTCAACTCGCGAACCGCCGTCGGGCCTCCCGCCACGAACCAATTCAACCCATTGACCTGCACGACGGCGGTGTCCCCGCCGGCAGCGCGGACGATCGCCTTCCCGGGGAGCCAGTCCCACTCGGGGCAGCTGTGCTGGAACCAGCTGCCGAGCTCCCCGTCAGCCACCCGGCCGAGGTCGCAGGAGCCTGAACCGAACATGCGCAGGGACGCCGCGCAGACTGCGGCCGCGTGCCAGGGCATGGCGGCCCGGGGGTCGGCGAGCCAGGTGGGGTGGATGTACGTCGCCGCGGAAATTTGGCCCACGGGGAGGTCACCCGAACCGGTGATCGCCTCGCCGTTCAAGGTGGCCGTGCGTTCTTCGCCTCCCAGCCAGAGCTTATCCAGTTCGGGCTGGTAGATGGCCCCGAGCAACACGTCCGGATCGGCAACCGGGTTGCCGCCGTGGTCAGAATCGTCGCGTTTGAGGGCGATGGCCGAGCACCAGTACGTGGACCCGTGCAGGAAGTTGTACGTGCCGTCAACGGGGTCGATCACCCAGGTCCGGCCGCTCGTCCCCGCAACGGAGGCACCTTCTTCGCCGAGGATGCCGTCTTCCGGGCGGCAGCGCCGCAACTGTTCCAGGACGTAAGCCTCGGCTGCGTGATCGGCTGCGGTGACGACGTCGGACACTGACGTCTTGCGTTCGCCCTGCAGTCCACCCATCCGCATGAGCAGCGCCAACTGGCCTGCCTCGCGGACCAGGGCACTGGCCAGTTGGTAGTCATCGAGTGAAGGATCAAGTTCGGTTGCTGTGTGCCTGCCGGTGGTCATGCGTCCAGCTTATGTGGCGGAATAATGGATGACATGGCCAAGACACCAGCCCAGCGCGTCAAGAAGCACGGAGCAAAGGCAGTGGTTCCCGATCACTCGCTGCCTCCCGTGATCAACACCACCACGCAGCGCACTCCTCAAAAGGCGCAGAGCAACTCCAAACTCATTGTGATCGCGGGCGTTGTGGCCAGCCTGTTCCTGTTCTGGTACCTGCACCTGCTCACCTTGAACCAGATGACGCAACTCTCCGGCGGCCTGGCGATGCCGGATTCGCTGATTGGCGGCTTCTCGCAGGATTACATCGTCCAGCTTCGGGAAGCCATGGATGATTCGGCGCGCGGCCAGCTCAATTACGTCCACAAAACTGCCGGCACGCTGTTTCCGCTGATCTTCGGCTTCAGTTGGCTCTTGCTGATCGGCACTAACGTGGCGCAAAAATCGTGGCGTTGGGCCTTGTGGGCCGCTCCCCTGCTGTTCGCCGTTGCCCACCTGTGGTCCAATGTCGCCATCGATTCCGTGCTGGCCGCGGAAACGCCCGACGCCGGTTCGGTGGCGTTGGCCTCAGCTGTCACCATCGCGTCGTGGGTGCTGTTCCTGATCAGTCTCCTGTGCGGCGTGCTGGCAGTGTTCCTTGGCAGGAAGAGCCCCAAGCAGTGAGCTTCCGAGGATTTTTCAAACCAGCCGTTTCAGCTTTGACTTTGGGCCTGCTCATCTTGAGCGCCTCAGCCTGCGGGCTCGGAGGCCCTTCCAAGGCGGAACGCCTGGGCAAGGACCTCGAGGCAGCCGCATTGTCGGTACCCGGAGTTGAGTCCGCCAAGCTCAACGTCAACATGAACACGTCCGGAAATTTCATCACCGTCAAGTTGGTCGGAAGCAGCCACGACGCGGACGTCCTGGCTGACGTGCTCGGGAACGCGCTTCCGCCCATGCTCGAAGAAACTGAAGAGCTTCAGTCAGGTTCGTTCGGGATCGGTATCTTCTCACCGGACGATGCCGTGTCCGCCAGTGCGGGAGATCTGGGCTACTCGGGCGGTTCATCCCTCAACAGCTTCCGCGAATACTTCCTCAGCGGGCCCTGAGCACTTTCCGTTCCGTGTGGACACGCTGGGCAATCACCAAGCCGGCCGCTGCCAGGCCGATGGTCACCGGGTAGCCCATGAACCGCTCCAGCAAACCCGGTTGGGGCACCTCCATCCCGGTGATGGCGCCAATGATGAGTGCCCCGATGCAGACGAGTCCGCACGCGGCCAGGAACCAGCTCACCGGCGTCTGCTGCCACCACAGGATTCCCAGGAGCAGGAGGGCAAACCCTCCAGCGATGAAGAACATCAGTGCACCCGCAAAGTGCCAAGGGGAGCCCACGTCTTCGGGAACCAGGCCCACTATTACCGTTCCTACTCCGGCAACACCGGTAAGGATCCGGATGGCAACAGCCAATATCCAAGGAACGGTCAAGACACGGGTTTGGGGGGAATCTCCTGCTACGGCTCGAAATCGTCGCGCCGTTACCCCGGGCCGCGCGGCCACACTAAGCAACCCTGCCGTCAGGAACAGCGCACCGAGGACCAGTGCCAGGCCTTGAACCACGAACGAGGCATTCATCAGCCAGTGCAAAGGCGAGCAGACGGCCCTGTCCTCGTAGATCCCGCAGGAGATTGCTCCGAGGTCACTGATGAATCCGGTGGCCCTGCTATAGGGCTCGGGACCTGCCCAGGCCTCGATCACTGCGGCCTCTGCTACGAAGTATTGAACCACGCTCAGCTGCGCCCACCCTCCGATGTTCGCCCTGATGCCACGGGTATCCGGAAGGAACGATCCAGCTGGCGCCGGTGCAGTCGCGTGCCCTTTCATGAACGCAAGCCTAGCGGTGTTCGGGCAGCGCCCCGGCAGCTTGTATGCTTGTAGTCGTGTCCGGGCCCTCGAGCTCCAGCAGTGGGATTAAGAGCCATGGACATACAGGCCCTCGTAGCTCAGTGGATAGAGCACGGCTCTCCTAAAGCCGGTGTCGTTGGTTCGATTCCAATCGAGGGCACTTGAACCACCAGCAGCCCACCCAGGAATTGCAGGCCTACTTGGCCGGCAGCTGGACTGTGGAGCGCACCCTCCTGGACCGGACGTCCGGCACCAACGGAACCTTTACCGGCGTCGTGCGCTATACCCGGAACCCCGACGGCGGCCTGGACTACCGCGAAGACGGAACCATGCACTGGCCTACCCATTCGGGTCCGGCATTCCGCGAGTACCTCCTGAAACCGGGTTCCGGGCCGGAGTCGATGGACGTATTTTTCCCTGACGGCAGGCCCTTCCATGTGATGAGCTTCGCCGAACAGGGCAACCAGGACAAGCACTGGTGCGACCCCGACGACTACCGCGTCAGGTACACGTGGGAGGGTCCGGACTCGTTCAACTTCATCTGGGATGTCCGTGGGCCCGCCAAGAATCTGCTGCTTGAATCGCACTTGGTCCGAATCGACGCCGGGAGGCAACCATGAATGGAACCGGCACGGACCTGATCATCGTGAGCGCCGTCTGCGTCTACAACCACCACGGCCAACTCCTGACTGTCCGCAAGCGTGGCACTGACAAGTTCATGCACCCTGGCGGCAAACCCGAACCCGGTGAAACCGCGGCGGAGGCCGCTTCCCGTGAGCTCCTGGAGGAAGTCGGCATTGACGTGGCACCGACCCACCTCGAGCCGCTCGGCGTGTGGCTGGCCGTGGCGGCGAACGAGGCAGCGACGAACATCGAAGCCACCGTTTTTACTGCGCCCGGAACGTGGGAGGCGCACCCCTCGGCGGAGATCGCCGAGATTCGCTGGCTGGACCTTGACGCGCCTCTTCCCACGGACTTGGCCCCACTGCTCACGGACCACGTGCTTCCAGCGCTCACCGCGCCCAAGTAGGTAGCAGATAAGGCCGTTTTGAGCGCTCATAACGGCCTGAACTGCTACTTACTTGGGTTACAGCTCCTTACTTGGGTTACAGCTCCGGGACCGCTTCCTGGGCCACCGCCGTGGCTTCGGCAAACTGGGTTTGATACAGCTCGGCGTATCGTCCATCCGCGGCCAGCAGCTCGGTGTGCGTGCCACGCTCCACGATCCTGCCGTCCTCAACCACCAAAATGGCATCGGCTGCACGGATGGTGGACAGCCGGTGGGCAATCACGACGGCGGTGCGCCCCTCGAGCGCCTCGCCCAAGGCCGCCTGGACGGCGGCTTCGTTGGTGGAGTCCAAGGCCGCGGTGGCTTCATCGAGGATCACAACCCGAGGCTGCTTGATGAGCAGTCGCGCGATGGTGAGCCGTTGGCGTTCACCACCGGAGAGCCGGTAGCCGCGCTCCCCCACCACGGTTTCCAGGCCATCGGGCAAGGACCGGATCATAGGCTCCAGTCGTGCCCGCCGGAGCACATCCCACATGTCAGCTTCCGTAGCGTCCGGCCGGGCGAGGCGCAGGTTGGACGCTATGGTTTCGTGGAAGAGATGGCCGTCCTGGGTCACCATGCCCATAGTGTCCCGCAATGAATCGAAGCTGAGATCACGAACATCCACGCCTGTCCCGGGCTTTTGCCCGCCAAGGCGCACTGTGCCGGAGTCGACGTCGTACAAACGCGAGAGCAGCTGGGCCACCGTGGACTTGCCGGCACCGGAGGAACCCACCAGGGCAACGGTTTGCCCCGGTTCCACCCGGAAGCTGAGGCCATGCAGGACTTCCTCACCTCCACGGGTATCCAAGGTGGCGACGTCCTCAAGGGAAGCCAGTGACACCTTCTCGGCGGAAGGGTAGGAGAAGCGGACGTCGTCGAATTCCACAGCCACAGGGCCCGTCGGAACACTCACGGCATCCGGCTTCTCGGTGATCAGCGGCTTCAGGTCCAGAATTTCAAATACCCGCTCAAAGCTAACCAAAGCACTCATGATTTCCACCCGGGCATTGGACAGTGCCGTCAGCGGGGCGTAGAGCCGGGTGAGGAGGAGGGCAAGAACCACCACGTCACCGGGTGCCAGCTGCCCTCCAATAGCCAACCAACCGCCCAGTCCGTAAACCAAAGCCAAAGCCAACGCCGACACCAAGGTCAGGGCCGTGACAAACGTGAACTGCAGCATGGCAGTCCGGATCCCGATATCCCGGACCCGGCCGGCACGGTCAGCGAACTCACGGGATTCCTCATCCGGGCGACCGAACAATTTCACCAGCGTGGCACCCGGCGCGGAGAACCTCTCCGTCATCTGCGTGCCCATGGCAGCGTTGTGCGCGGCAGCTTCGCGGCGAAGGTCCGCCAGTTTGGAGCCCATCCGCCGGGCCGGAATCAGGAAGATCGGCAGCAACACCATGGCCAGCACGGTCACCAGCCAAGAGGTGTTGAGCATGACCACAAGAGTCAGGGCCAAAGCCACCACGTTGCTGACCACCCCGGACAGTGTGCCGGCGAAGGCCGACTGGGCCCCGATGACATCGTTGTTCAGGCGACTGACCAGGGCACCGGTTCGAGTTCGGGTGAAAAAGGCGATGGGCATGCGTTGCACATGATCGAAAACCCGTGTGCGGAGGTCCACAATGACACCCTCGCCAATGATGGAAGACAACCAGCGGGTCAACAAGCCCACACCCGCCTCGCCAACGGCGACGATGGCGATCAGGACAGCCAACCAAATCACGGTGCCCACGCCGGCGTTGGCGATGATGGCATCCACCACCTGACCGGCCAACACCGGAGTAGCGACGGCCAGGAAAGCACCCGCAATGGAGGCGATCACAAAGGCAATGAGCTTGCCCTTATGAGGCGCGGCAAAAGCCATCACCCGCTTCAGCGTCTCCTTGGAGAACGGTTTCGAGCCGCTCTTGGCGGTAGTGATGTTATACAGCGAGCTCCAGGCCACGCGGTCCATGCTCATGGGTTACTTCTCCTGGCTTGGGGTGTGATGAAGCTCTTGCACTTGTCCGTTTTCCAGATGCCAGCGCGAATCGAGCCTGACGTTCTCCAGCAGCCTTCGGTCATGGGTGACGAGCAGGAGTGCGCCTTCATAACTTTCCAGCGCTTCCTCCAGCTGCTCAATGGCCGGAAGATCCAAGTGGTTAGTGGGCTCGTCCAGCACCAGCAGGTTCACGCCGCGGGCCTGCAGCAACGCCAGCGCAGCGCGGGTCCGCTCCCCCGGGGACAACGAATCCACTGTCCGGGAGGTGTGATCCGCCTTGAGGCCGAACTTTGCCAAGAGGGTACGCACATCCGCACTGTTCCAGTCCACCAGCACGGCTTCCACAGCGTCGCCAAGCTGCCGCCCGCCGTCGAGCAGTCCGCGCGCCTGGTCAATTTCGCCAATGGCCACAGACGCCCCCATGGAGGCTTCGCCGTCGTCCGGTTCCTGCGTTCCCAACAACAGGCGCAAAAGCGTCGACTTCCCGGCGCCGTTCGGTCCGGTGATGCCAATGCGCTCGCCGCCGTTGAGCTGGAGGTTCACCGGACCCAGCGTGAAATCACCTTGGCGGGCGACGACGTTGCGCAGGGTGGCTACGACGGCACTTGAGCGGGGCGCTTGGCCGATGCTGAACTGCAGTTGCCACTCCTTGCGCGGTTCCTCCACCTCGGTGAGCCTTGCGATGCGGGACTCCATCTGGCGGACTTTTTGGGCCTGTTTCTCGGACGATTCGCTGCTCGCGGCCCGACGGATCTTGTCATTGTCCGGGTTTTTCTTCATGGCGTTCCGGACGCCTTGGGAGCTCCATTCACGCTGGGTGCGCGCACGGGAGACAAGATCGGCCTTGGTGTTGGCAAAATCTTCATAACGTTCCCGGGCGTGGCGTCTAGCTACGGCACGCTCTTCGAGGAAGGCTTCGTAGCCACCGTCGTAGACGGCCACGGAGTTCTGGGCGAGGTCCAGTTCCACCACGGTGGTGACACAACGGGCAAGGAATTCGCGGTCGTGCGACACCAGGACCACACCGCCCCGAAGGCCTTGGACGAAGGCCTCAAGCCGGGCAAGGCCGTCAAGGTCGAGGTCGTTGGTGGGTTCGTCCAGGAGGACCACGTCGAAGCGGCTGAGCAGCAACGCAGCCAAAGCCACGCGCGCAGCCTGACCGCCGGAAAGGCCCGTCATGAGGGCGTCGGCGCCAAGCTCCAAGCCGAGGTCGGCGAGGACGCCGGGAACCCGGTCCTCCAGGTCCGCGGCGCCGGAGGCCATCCAGCGGTCAAAGGCCAAGGAGTAGGCGTCGTCAGCTCCGGGAGCCCCCGAGCCGAGAGCTTCGGCGGTGGATTCCATTTCGCTTGTTGCTTGGGCGCAGCCAGTGCGTCGGGCAATATAGGCCGCGATTGTTTCTTCAGCGGTGCGCTCGTGTTCCTGCGGCAACCAGCCCACGAAGGCGTCCGAAGGCGCCAGGTTGACGCTCCCCGCCTGGGGCTGGTCCACGCCGGCGAGGATGCGCAGCAACGTGGACTTACCGGCACCGTTCGCGCCCACCACCCCCACAACATCGCCCGGCGCGACTGTCAGGGACAGGTCCGAGAAAAGTGTGCGATGGCCATGACCACCGGCAAGATCCTTGGCCACCAAAGTTGCAGTCATTGTCTATCCTCCAGCAAGGGAACGCAGAAATTCAGGCCGCGATTCCCGCGGGCATGGAAAAACCCGCTGGTCCGGACTTGGGGGGTGTACGGACCAGCGGGTTCAATCAACAAGCATAATTCAATGTGGCTTCGGCGTAAAATCGTTTCGTACTCCCACTTACGGCTTACGCAGCCTTGCCCTCACAGCCCGTCCAGGAAAGTCCCACATGCCCTTACCGTCCAAGGCGTTCCAGCGCTGGCTTCATGGCGTTGCGCCCGATGCCAGCACCGCTGACGTCTGCAGGATCGCCGGCATCAAGCGAACAACCCTGGCCCAGCAGCTGGTTCGCGGCAAGGTTGCCGAGTCCACTTTGGTGAGCATCAGCCGCGGCTTCCACATCAATCCTGTGCAAGCCCTGTCAACTTTCGATCTTTACGCCGAGCTTCGGGGCGACCCCGTCCCGCCAACGCCCTGCGAACTCGTCAGCCAGGTGGCTACCATCGATCTGCTGCGTGCAGTGGTGGACCGCAGCGAGCCCGGCACCGCCCCCGCTCCGCGTCTTTCTGAACCACCGCACCCCACCTCAGTGCGCAACTGGGTGGACGCGATCGACGACGGCGAGTTGCGGCACCGGGTCAGCGCAGCCACCGGGATTGCGCCACAGAACTTCTCGGCCCACTTGACCGCCAATCGGCTACCGCCGGAGTTGGCCATCGCTACCTCGCGCGCCGCCGGAGTTGGGCCGGCGGGAGGACTGGTGGCAGGAGGACTGATCACAGAGGCCGAAGCCGGGTGGCCACCCAATGCCCGCCAGGAAGCGCTGGACAAGTTGTCTCAGGGCCGGCTGGTGACACTGGCCGGAGAGCGGCTTTTGGCGCTCGGCAAGACACTGCGCCGGCAGGAACAAGACCACGAACGAACTGAACGAATTTGGGAGAACCTCGGATGACGGCTGTCCTGCCCTGGGTCACGCTGGCGGTTTGCCTTGCTATTACCCTCGCCCGGGTTCCGAGCGCTTTGCGCGGGGAGAACCGTGAGGTTTTCTACATTTTTTCGCTGATCTCATTGAGCATCTTCATCAGTATCGAAGCACCCTATCTGGTGATCGATGGGTGGCTGGGCGGGATGAACATCGCCAATCTGATCCTGCGTTTCCTGCTATACGGAACCTTCTTTTTCATGGGGATCAAGATCGCCACAGCTTTTGGCTCAGCCTCTGCCGTGCGCGCCATCCGAGGTCCCGTTGGGATCGCCGCGGCAGCACTTGTGGGAGCCCTGACCATCTATTTCTTCGTCATCACCGACACCCAAGGGTCCTCGGCGGGCATGAGCGGGCTCCACTGGGGGCCGTCCTTGGAGGCTTACGCCTTCATGGGCCGCTTTTACCCTGGGTTTGTTGCCGCATGCCTGATCCCTGCCATTTGGCGGACCGTAACGAGCACGGCCCCTGTCCTGCTGCGGATTGCTTCCGCGCTGCTGCTGCTGGGTTTATGCCTTCTCCTGCTGTCCCAACTATTCCCTCTGATTCCGTTCTCTGAAGCGTGGTTGCGGGTGCTCATCAATTACTCAGCGGCCATCTTCATGGCCATCGGGCTGGCTGGCATCTGGTTTTCGAAGGCCTTTGCGCGGCGAAAGCAACGTCTCTTGACGTAGGACTTTCACAAAACCATTAGATCGTGGCACAATCATGAATGTGTGAACGCGGCTTGCAGCCTGACACCGGAATCAGAGAACGGGTTTCCGGTGGATGTGGCGCCCACGTGATCACAATTGGGGGGATGAGTGGTGGCGGGCTGTTGGGGACCGCCCCCACTCAGCCTTTTTAACGGCCCTTTCGCAAGCCGCCCGCCAAGCCTGGCCCGCGCGGTGGCTAAGATGGCTCCATGAACAGCCTTCGCACCCGCCGCTCTGTCCTCGCAGCCACGTTGGCCTCGGCCGCCCTTGCGCTTTCTGCATGCGGTGGAGGATCGGCACCCACCCAGTCCGGTGGGGACACTTCCCTTTCGGACGTGAAATCCAAGGGCGAACTCGTCATCGCCACCGAAGGCACCTACCGTCCCTTCAGCTTCCATGCTGACGGAGCCGGTGACCTCACCGGATTCGACGTCGAAATTGCCCAAGCCGTCGCCGGGAAGCTTGGAGTGAAGGCTACCTTCCAGGAAACGCAGTTCGACGGCATCTTTGCCGGGCTGGAATCCAAGCGATTCGATACCATCGCCAACCAAATCTCCATCAATGACGAGCGCAAGGCCAAGTACGAGTTCTCAACTCCGTACACCATCTCCACCGGCGTTGTAGTGACCAAGTCGGACAACAACAGCATCAACAGCTTCGCAGACCTCAAGGGCAAAACCACCGCCCAGTCGCTGACCAGCAACTTCTACAAGATGGCCGTTGAAGCCGGCGCCAACGTCCAGGCAGTCGAGGGCTGGGCGCAGTCGGCCACGCTGGTGCAACAAGGACGCGTGGACGCCACGGTGAACGATAAACTCACGTACTTGGACTACGCCAAGAACACTCCCGACTCCGGCCTGAAGGTCGCCGCCGAAGCACCGGAGAAGACCGAGAGCGCCATGGTCTTCCGCAAGGGGTCTACGGAACTCACGGCCGCAGTGAACAAGGCCTTGGCTGATCTCCAAGCCGACGGCACCTTGGCCAGGATTTCCGAGAAGTACTTCGGCGCGGACGTCACCAAATAGATGAACTGGGACCTCATCTGGAGTTCCTTCGGTCCACTCATCACCGGCGCCGTCACGGGGACCATTCCGCTGACGCTCGCGTCCTTCGCCTTCGGCCTGGTGCTCGCACTGGTGGTTGCCCTGATGCGCCTGAGTCCAAACCGGCTACTCTCGGGGATCGGCCGCTTCTACGTCTCCGTGATACGCGGCACTCCCCTGCTGGTGCAGCTCTTCGTCATCTTCTTCGGCCTGCCCAGCATTGGCATCCGGCTTGATCCCTGGCCGAGCGCCATCATCGCCTTCTCCCTGAATGTGGGCGGGTACGCAGCCGAGATCATTCGTGCTGCCATCCTCTCCGTGCCGAAAGGCCAATGGGAAGCCGGACACACCATCGGAATGTCCCGTCCGCAGGCCCTGGTGCGCATCATCCTTCCGCAGGCAGCACGGGTGTCCGTTCCGCCTTTGTCCAACACCTTCATTTCCCTGGTGAAAGACACGTCCCTCGCCTCGCTCATCCTGGTTACTGAACTGTTCCGCAACGCACAGCAGATCGCCGCGTTCAGCCAGGAGTTCATGGCCCTTTACCTACAGGCAGCCCTTGTTTACTGGGTTATTTGCCTGGTTCTTTCCACCGCGCAATCCGCCGTGGAAAAGAGATTGGACCGCTATGTCGCTCACTAACGAACCCGCCCGGCAGCCGCGCGTCACGTCTGTCCTGAAGGCACGGGGCCTTGCCAAAGCCTTCGGAAGCAACGTAGTCCTGCGCGACATCGACATCGATATCCGGCGCGGGCAGGTGGTGGCCCTGATCGGGCCTTCAGGCTCCGGCAAGACTACGGTCCTGCGTTCACTCAACGGCTTGGAAATTCCCGACGCCGGCACGGTTACCTTTGGAAGCGGCGATTCCTCAGCTGAGCTCGCCATCGACTTCGGCGCCAAAGTAGGGAAGAAGGAAGTGGCTGCGCTCCGGGACCGCAGCGCAATGGTCTTCCAGCACTACAACCTTTTCCCTCACATGACCGTGCTGAGGAACATCATCGAAGGCCCCGTCCAGGTCCAAAAACGGCCTCGCGCCGAGGCAATTGCCGAAGCCCAACGCCTGCTGGAACGTGTTGGTCTTGCCGACAAACGCGACGCCTACCCTTTTGAACTCTCAGGCGGACAGCAGCAGCGAGTGGGAATCGTCCGGGCGTTGGCACTCAAGCCCCAACTGCTGCTGTTTGACGAGCCCACGTCCGCACTGGATCCCGAGCTTGTGGGGGACGTCCTGGGCGTCATCAAAGAACTTGCCGAAGAGGGCTGGACCATGGTGATCGTGACCCATGAGCTCGCCTTTGCCCAGCATGTGGCGGACGAGGTAATTTTCATGGACGGCGGCGTCGTAGTGGAACGCGGGCCGGCAGCCGAGGTATTGCGGGCACCGCGCCAGGAACGGACCAAGCTGTTCGTAAAGAGGCTGCAGCACGACGTCTGATGTGGTTCACAAATATGGGGGACAAGAACGTGGAAGAGACAATCAGCGAACCCGGCCGGGGTGGTTCCGGGCGGACCGCAATCATTGTGGTTGCCGTAGTGGTGGCCTTGCTGGCCGCAGGGCTTGGCACTTGGTTCGCCCTCTCCCGGCCGGCAGGACCGGGCCGTGCCGACGTTGTCCGCTTGGACAAGCAACGCCTGATCGTTGACAACTCGATGAACCTCTACGATCCGCTGGTCCAACAGTTTTCGGGCCGATACTCGAACGCCATTTCCGAGAAAGCGGGACAGGCGGAGGAGGACAAAGTCCTCAGCCAGGACCGTGAGCGCATCGTGCGTGAGTCACAGACAAATCGTGACCGCCTGCAACAGATGGCGGAGTCGCCGGCACTGCAGGATCAGGAAGTTGCCGAATCCTTCAACCGCTTCAAGGATCAGTACGATGCGGTGATCGCCTACAACGATCAACTGGTGGTCAACACAAGCAATATCTACCGCTCTGTGGGCGGGCCCTGTGCGGCTTTGCATTCATCGCTGAACGTTGCAAGTGAGTCCTACGCCCAGGACTACGTCAAGAGTGCCGATGAGTGCCTGGCCGCCCTGGGCACCGCCAAGGACGGTGCCGACGCCGAGACCACCACCCTGCTCACGGAGGTAGAGGCCGTCATCCGCGGGCAGCGGGACAAGCAACAGGAAGTGCTGGACAGCAAGGACACCTTTGAGCGCCTCAGCAAGAGCACCCTTGCCGGCCTTGCACTGTTGGATATCAATGATGCGTTCGCCAAGGCGCAAACAACGTATGAGACTGCCACCAAGGACAAGTACTCAAAGATCATCGAAAGCGCCAACAGCTCAAACTCCGAATTCGAAGGCGTTCTCAAGAAGAGCCTGGAACAGTTTGATGCAGCATCCGGTGAGGGGAAATAGCGATGACCATTGAGCCCGTTCGCAGTAAGCGCCGTCCGGTCCTGATTGCCCTTGCCATTGCTGTTGTGGTGGCGGTGGTTGCCTCGGTAGTGGTGATCGCCTTGACCAACCTTGCCAGTCAGCAGCGCAGGGAAAGCCTGGCCCTCCTGAAAGATGAGCGCCTGACGGCACTCGTTGAGGCAAGGGACAAGATCCAGCCCGCGATCAACGCCTACTTGGCCGCGTACAAGAAGGCACGCAACGTCCCCGCTTCACGTGAGGAAGCTGAGAAGAACTCCGTCAAAGAACGGGACGGGTTCCAACAAGCGGTCAATTCCGCACGGACTGCCTTGAGCGATGTGCAGAAGGGCTACGGCGCCGGTGAAGAAGCGGATGGGATCGGAGTAGCTGTAGCCCAGCTGGTCGATTCCTACCAGGCCTACCTCGACTCCATGGAGGGCCTCGTGGAGTCATACCCCGGGTTCGAAGGCCTGTTCAGGGAAGATGCCGGGTGCAGCGGACTGTTTGTGGGCTCCAAAGCAGCCAACCTCCGGGAGCGCCAAACGCTCTTGACACAAGCAGCTGTTCCTTGCCGGGAGGCCGTCAACCAACTCAAGCAGTCCAAGAACATCTCCTACATTGAGTTTGCCCGCACTTTGGACAATGAGATTGCACAGCTCGAATCTCACGCAGAAACAACCGCAAAGTCCGAGGAGAACTACAACGAGTTTCTTCGGCTCAAGGATGAGTACGTCAAGAAGGTTGATGACGCCACCGCGCGGAATGCCCCGGACGCGGAATACCTGAAGATTGCCGACGAACTCAAGGCCCTCAACACCCGGATAAAGAACAACAGGTCAGAGTTCGACTTCGCCGCCAAGCGCTACCTTAATGGCGTGAAGGACATGCCCACCCTGGTTGAGGATGTCTTCACAAAGAACGTCTCAGCCCAGATCAAACACCATGACACTGTGATTCCCCTTCGAGTTCAAGTGTTGAAGGATGCGATCGACGCGGAACTGGCGGAGTAACCCAGCGGGCAAAGTGACCCGCTGGCAAACCTCAGCGAACAAACCGCAGCGTTACCAGCTGGAAAGGCCGGAGCACCAGCTTAACCGCAGGCCCCTCCACCACATCCACGCCTGGGGCTTCCGTCGGGCGCTCCAGCAGATCCGTGGCCATTGCATCAGAGCACTCAAAGCCGGCCGCTAGGAGGCCGGTTGAGCGCTCCCCCAACGATTCGTAGAGCCGAACAATGACATCGCCAGAGCCGTCTTCGGCCAGCTTTACTGCTTCCACCACGATTGCCGGATTGGACACGGAAATCAGCGGTTCCACCGGCCGGCCACCGGAGATGAACCTCGGCTTCAGGTTGGTGCGGTATCCCTCTTCCACAGCGTCGGCTATCGCGGCGCCAGGCCTGATGGATACCTCAAGCGTGTGCTCACCCCGGTCAGCTTCCGGGTCCGGGAACCGGGCAGAGCGCAGCAGCGAAGTGCGGACCGTCGTCGTGGTCCCGCCATCGGCACGGACGGCCCGGGTGACATCGTGCCCGTAACTGGAGGAATTGCTCACTGCAACGCCATAGCCGGGCTCCGCTACGTGGATCCATCGGTGGGCGCAGATCTCGAACTTGGCCGCTTCCCAGGATGTGTTGGTGTGCGTCGGCCGGAAGACGTGGCCGAACTGTGTCTCGGACGCTGAACGATCCGCCCTGACGTCCAGCGGGAAGGCGATCTTGAGCATCTTTTCGCGTTCCTGCCAGTCCACCGTGGTGGCGATCCCCAGGGACGCCGCACCGGCGTCGAGAGTCAGGCGTTGCGTGATGGTGGAGGCACCCACCTTACGTTTGACCACCACGACGACGCCCGCCGGCGAACGCTCAACATCGACGCCATCGGCTTGGGTCAGCGGTGTGACATTTCGGCGATAGAACTCTTCGATGTCCCAGGCATCCCACTCATTTGGAGTATCCCTGAAAAGCTCCAGCAGGTTTCCGGCCTGTCCTGGAGCGATGGCATCGCGGCCGCTGGCGTGGTCAACCAAGGAGGTAATCAGGCCGTCCTGGTTCAGGAGCGCGCGGATGATGCCGTTGTCCAAAACGTAGCCGTCCTCCAGCTCGTCCACTTGAACACTGGCATCCGGCGTCGTGGCCTGGGCCGCACCCAGTGCAGGCACCCCTTTGCGCTGATGCGGCGCGGCATTCAAGAGAAACTCCTGATCGCCCTCGCCCACCAAGGCCTGAGCGGCGTGGTTGATGATGCCCGTGAGGTCCCGGGCTATGGCCTCATAGTTGCGCTCTGCGTCCTGGTGGACCCAGGCAATGGAGCTGCCTGGAAGGATGTCGTGGAACTGCTGGAGGAGGACCAGTCGCCACAGTCGCTTGAGTTCCTCCGCGGGATACGAATATGCCGAGCCGAGCCGAACAGCTGCAGTTGCACACCAGAGCTCCGCCTCACGCAGGAGGTGTTCGCTCCGACGGTTGCCACGCTTGGTCTTGGCCTGGCTGGTATAGGTTCCACGGTGCATTTCCAGATACATTTCACCCACCCAGACGGGCAGGTTGGTGTACTCCGCCTCGGCCTTGGTGAAGAAGTCCTTGGCAGTGCCCATACGGACCTTCGGGGATCCTTCCAAATCCGCAGTACGATGCGCAGCGGCAACCATCTCGCGCGTAGGTCCGCCACCGCCGTCGCCATAGCCGAACGGCACCAGGGACATGGTCCCGCGGCCGTGATCGCGGTAATTGCGCTGCGCATGGGCCAGTTCACGTCCGTGCAGCTCAGCGTTGTAAGTGTCCACGGGCGGGAAGTGCGTAAACAGCCGGGTGCCGTCGATGCCCTCCCATGCAAAGGTGTGGTGTGGCATCCGGTTGACCTTGTTCCAGGAAATCTTCTGGGTGAGGAACCAGCGCGAACCGGCTTCCTTGACGATCTGCGGGATGGCACCGGAATAGCCAAATGAATCCGGCAGCCAGGCTTCCTGGCACTCGATATCGAACTCGTTCAGGAAAAAACTCTTGCCTTCCACGAACTGGCGGGCCATGGCCTCGCCGCCTGGCATATTGGTGTCCGATTCCACCCACATGCCGCCCACCGGCACGAACTGGCCGGCCTTCACTTTTTCCCTGATGCGTATAAAGAGCTCAGGGAAGAACTCCTTCATCCACGCCATCTGCTGGGCCGAAGAACAGGAGAAGACGAAGTCCGGGTCTTCATCCATCAGTGCCACAACGTTGGAGAACGTGCGGGCGCATTTGCGGATGGTTTCACGAACCGGCCAAAGCCAGGCGGAGTCGATGTGTGCGTGGCCGGTAGCCAGGAGTTCATGGGCGGACGCGTAGGCGGGACGGTTGAGGACCTGCGCCAGCTCCGCACGGCCTGCGGCAGCGGTTCCGGCCACGTCGTCCGGATCCATGACGTCCAGCATGCGTTCGAGCGCGCGCAGGATCTCGTGGCGCCGGGGCATGTCCATGGGAAGTTCGTGCATCAGGCCGCTGAGGGTCCAGATGTCCTGGTTGAGTTCCCACACGGTTTCGTTCAGTTCAGCGATTGCTATGCGGCCCAGGCGGTACCGGGGTTCATCGCCGGAGGTGGCCTTATCACCCAGCGGGGTGGGGGCAAACGACCATCCCTGCGCCACATCCGGGTTGGCGGCAGCCTCCACATAGAAGTCCACGGAGTGCCCTCCGCCCAGCAGCTTGAGCGGAACGTGGAAATTCCTGGGCGAAATCGCCTTGATGATGCTTCCATCAGAGCGCCATGCAGTGCCTTCACACTGAAACCCCGGGACATCACTGTTGAAGCCAAGATCGACGATGATCTCCACAGTGGTGGAATCCGTCATTCCCCAGTCCTGCGGCACCTCACCTTGGAGGCGCAGCCACTTGGTGCTCCAGGCCTTGCCCCACGCTGCGCCGGGCTCCTGCGGGGTGAAGACCTGGCGTAGCGCTTCCGCTGCGGGCACGGGCTCGCCCGGCGCGTCCCAGCTGCTGAGCTGAAGCGGAATCGCCCTGCCATAAATGGCCGGAAGAATGCGTTCCCGAACAAATCGATCGAGACGCTGTTCAGTGATCCGGCGGTCGTCGTGCAATTAATTCCCCTTTGGGCGTTCGCTGGGTGACAGGGCTCGTTTACCGCGACCCAAAAAAGCCGGGGCGCGGGCGGCGAATCTTTGTCGCCGCGCTTCCAATCGATGGATAAAATCTACGTTGTTCCAGTTCAATAACCAAGTGATTGCCGGCTATCCCCCACTGATCGCGAGTCCGAAACCGCCGTTTCTGCAATGATCCTGTCACGCCCGGCATACACATTTAGGCTGTGCCCTCGACTGAACCCAGCCAGTGTAATCCCCGTCTCCTCCGCCAGTTCCGCCGCTAGGCTGGAGGGGGCGCTCACTGCCGCCAACACCGGAATTCCCGCCATCGCAGCCTTCTGGACGAGCTCAAACGAAGCCCGACCCGAGACCTGAAGGACGGTCCCCTTGAGCGGCAACATGCCAGCCCGCAACGCCCAGCCCACCACTTTATCCACGGCGTTGTGCCTGCCCACGTCCTCCCGGAGGCAGAGCAATTCCGTGGTGCCGTCGTCGTTGATCCTGAAAAGGCCGGCAGCGTGGACGCCGCCGGTCTTGTCAAAGACCGCCTGAGCCTCACGGAGGCGGTCCGGAAGTGCGGCCAGCGCCCGTACCGGAACAGTGACGTGGTCTTCCTTGGGGCTGTGGTGCGAGGACTTGCGAACGGCATCAATGGAGTCCGTGCCGCAGATTCCGCACGAGCTGGAGGTGTAGACGTTTCGGCCGGTGTCGGGTCTTTCAACGTCAGGACGAAGCTGTGCATCCACTACGTTAAAGGTCTGCACCCCGTTCTCGTCCTCACCAGCGCAGAAACGCTCC
Organism: Paenarthrobacter sp. NPDC090517; assembly: GCF_044769165.1. Lineage (NCBI taxonomy): Bacteria > Bacillati > Actinomycetota > Actinomycetes > Micrococcales > Micrococcaceae > Paenarthrobacter > Paenarthrobacter sp. NPDC090517. The sequence goes on from NZ_JBIVXN010000004.1 coordinate 381,545, forward strand.
GAGACCAGCTGGCCCGGCTCCCACACGATCCCTTCCGAGACCAGGAATCCCGCAACCAGGTCAAAGTCGTCTCCGGGGGTCCGCATGGTCACGGAGAAAGACATGTCACCCAAACGGATCTCGAGAGGCTCTTCCACAGCCAGGACGTCTTCCTTGAAACGGATGGGATGCTCCAAGGCCTGCGGTGAGCCATCCAGGACAAACTTGTGCACCTTGCGGCGCTGGGTTACTCGCCCCATATCAGGACCCGTTCTCCTCATGCTTTACGAATCGCACGGTCATTGCTTTGTAACCGGGGGTGTTGGATTCCCGGGCCACCAGTTCCCGGTGCACCAAGGCGTTGGCCTCCGGGAAGTACGCTGCGGCGCATCCTTTTGCCGTGGGGTACCCGATGAGGCGGAACTTGTTGGCACGCCGTTCCGTTCCCGCGAAGGTGGAGATGACATCCACCAGGTCGCGGTCCTCGAAGCCGAGTTCCTCCAAATCGCCAGGATGGACCAGGATCACCCGGCGGCCGTCCGAGACTCCGCGGTACCGATCATCCAGGCCGTAGAACGTGGTGTTGTATTGATCGTGGCTGCGGACAGTCTGCAGGATCAGGTGGCCCTCCGGCGCCTCCAGGTACTCAAGCGGCCGAACGGAGAAACGTCCCTTGCCGATGTCGGTGGCGAAGGTACGGGTATCCCGGGGAGGGTTGGGGAGGACGAAGCCGTTCTTGGTACGGACCCGGGCGTTGAAATCCTCAAAACCGGGAATGACGCGGGAGATATGGTCGCGTATCACGTCATAGTCCTCGGCCATTGCACGCCAGTCCACGCTGTGGTTGTCCCCCAGCGTCGCTTGGGCCATTCGCGCCACGATCACCGGCTCGCTCAGCAGGTGTTCCGAAACCGGCTCCAGCCGCCCCTGCGTTTTGTGGATGACGGACATGGAGTCCTCCACCGAGAGGAATTGCTTGCCTTTGGGGTGTTTGTCATCAGTGTCCGTCCGGCCCAGCGTGGGCAGGATCAGGGACGTCTTGCCGTGGACGATGTGTGCCCGGTTGGGCTTGGTGGAGATGTGGACGGTGAGTCCCGCCTTCTTCAAGCCATCTTCCAAGGCTGCGGTGTCTGATCCCGCCGCTGCGAAATTTCCGCCCATGGAGACGAAAACATCCACTTCGCCCTTTTCCAAGGCGTGCTGGGTTTCCACTGAGTCATAGCCGTGATCCCGTGGCATGTGGAAGCCGAACTCCTTGTCCAACGCGGCCAGGAAGGATTCCTTGGGTTTCTCCCAGATGCCCATGGTTCGGTCGCCCTGCACGTTTGAGTGGCCCCGGACGGGACAGGCGCCGGCTCCCCGCTTGCCGAAGTTGCCCTGGAGCAGCAGGAGGTTGATGATCTCGCGGAGCGTATCAACAGAGTGCGGTTGCTGGGTCAATCCGAGCGCCCAGCAAATGATGGTTGCCTTCGACGCCGCCATCATCCCCGCTGCTTTGGTGATCGCTTCCCGGCTCAGCCCTGTTGCCCGCTCCGTCTCGTCCCAGTCCAGCACCGAACGGGCTTCCTTATAGGCTTCGAAGCCTTCCGTCTGCTTCCCAATAAAGGAATGGTCGACGACGGTCCCTGGGTTGCGCTTTTCTTCCTCCAGGAGCAGGTGCCCCAAGGCTTGGAACAGCGCGAGGTCGCCACCCACTTTGATCTGCAGGAACTCATCAGCGATGGTGGTGCCGCCACCGATAACGCCGTTGAGGGACTGTGGGTCCTTGAAGTTCAGGAGGCCCGCTTCGGGAAGCGGGTTGACGGCGATGATTTTTCCGCCGTTGTTCTTGCAGTCACGGAGGGCAGAGAGCATGCGGGGGTGATTGGTGCCGGGGTTTTGGCCCACAACCAGGACCAGCTCTGCATGATGGATGTCCTCGAGTGAGACTGTGCCTTTGCCGATTCCGATGGTCGGGTTGAGGGCGCTGCCGGAGGACTCGTGGCACATGTTGGAGCAGTCGGGAAGGTTGTTGGTGCCAAGGCTCCGCGCAAACAACTGGTACATGAAGGCGGTCTCGTTGGCCGTCCGGCCGGAGGTGTAGAACACGCATTTGTCAGGCGTAGTGGCGTTGATGTGTTCGCCGATCAAAGCGAAGGCGTCAGTCCAACTGATCGGCGAATAGTGGGTGTCGCCCGGTTTGATGACCACCGGCTCGGAAAGTCTTCCCTGGCTTCCCAGCCAGTACTCCGTCTTGTCCTCGAGGTCCGCAAGGGAATGCTTCGCCCAGAATTCGGCACCGACTGTCCGGGTGGTGCTCTCCTCGGCGATGGCCTTGGCGCCATTCTCGCAAAACTCTGCGGGGCTGCGCTTGCCGGTGATCGACTCCGGCCATGCACACCCCGGGCAGTCAAAACCATCATGCTGGTTGACCCTGAGCATTGAACGGACTGTTCGGGTCACCCCGGCCTGGGCGTAACCCCGTTCAAGGGCAACCGTGACAGCTTTGAGGCCTGCCGCGGCTTGTTTGGGCGGGTGGATTTGCAGGTCATCTTCGTTGATGTCCTGTTCTGGAGCATGCCTGTTCATGAGTCCATCATTGCACTTTGTCACCAAGGGCCGGGCCGCCCGAGGCGTCCATCAGGCGTCCAACGCGCTCCAGTCAACCGGGCCCGAGGGAGCCTTTCTCTGTTGCCGGGGCGCGGCTTTCCGGGGCTTGTCTTCCGGAGCCTTCGGCACGGGCAACGGTTTGCCCCAAGGCAAGGCGAACGCAGGCACCATCTCACCCAACTGGACTCCGTGGGGCGGCACCACCAGCACCCCGTCGGCGCCCGCCAAGCCACGCATCATTCCCGGGCCTGCATGTTGAGCAGGCGATGCCAACCCGTACACCAGCTTGAACGGCATCAGGCGGGTGCGTCCGGGATCCGCGTCGATAGTAGTACCACAGGGAACCTCACCCACTTCTTCCAAGCGACCGTGGCCCAAAGCAGCCAGCAGGGGTCCGCCCACGGTAAACAAGGCCATCATCGCGGCGAGCGGATTCCCTGGCAGTCCCAACACGAAACGGCCATCGGGCAGCTCTGCCAACACGGCAGGATGACCCGGACGCATCGCGATGCCATCGATCAGCAAACTGCCACCCAGCTCAGCCACGGCTTTGCGGAGGTGGTCCGTTCCCGAGCGTCCCGTCCCGCCTGTCGTAATGACGACGTCGGCAGGGGCTTCCGCTTCAACGTACGGTTCGTCCGGTGTCAGTTCATCTGGTGAGGGCTCCGTGTCCCGAAGTGCGGCAATCCACTCCTCGTAGCTGTCGCCCACCTTGAGTTGCTCCCCGGCGATACCGCCCAAAAGCTCGACGACGGCACCCAGCTGCGGGCCGAAGGTGTCCCTGACCTGCCCCGGCAAAGGAACACCCCGGGTCACGACTTCCGACCCCGTCAGGAGGAACCGGACCAACGGTTTTCCAAGAACTTCCAAGCGGTCCAAACCCGCCAGTGCTGCCAAGGCGATATGCGCGGGATTCAATACCGTGCCGGCTTTCAACAGGACGTCACCCTCGGCTGCCTCTTCAGCAGCTTTGCGGATGTGTTGGCCGTTGCGGGGTTCACCCGGTTTGGCGGTGCCGCCCAGCGCGAGAACCGGCAGGCCGTCGTCGTCCGTGGTGATAACGCCACTCTCGCTGCGCAGCACAGCCTTGGCGCCGGGCGGTATCAGGCCGCCAGTGACAACGGGGCTCGCCTGGTGCGGTGCCAGCCGCTGCCCGGGCTCACTCAGTATCCACGGGCCGCTGCCGTTAACAGCCCAGCCGTCCATGGCCGACGAAGCGTAGTGGGGCATGTTCTGCAGAGCCAGGGCATCGGATGCCAAGGTGCGGCCGATTGCGGAGCCGAGTGGCACGGGCCCCGGCGGGATGGGGGCGGCACCATCGAACGCGCGCTGCCGGGCTTCCTGCCACGTGTGTGCCGCGTGATGGCCCTCGTTAGGGGCCGCCGTCATTCCGGGTCAGTCCCGGACTCCGAGTACTCCTTGGCTACTTTGCGGGCCAGTTCCAGGGCAGCATTCATGGACGCGTCATCGCTGGCCTGACCGATCCCGCGGGCCATGCCTGCCGCGTATCCGGCAATGAACGTCGTCAGGGGCGCGGCGGGGCGCACCACTGAATGTGCTGCCACCCCAGCGACAGCGAGTACCTCGTTGACGTCCACTTCCACGCCCTCAAGCTCGAAAGCCTGCAGCAGTGTGCGGCACCATTCCTCGAGCGTCTCTTCCTGGCTCTTCACGTCCGCCTCCAACTTGTAGTTAATGCCCAAAGCCGCGGCGTCCTCCCATGTGTCCACGTCATCCGTGGACCCCGCGGGGACGTCAACGTCCAGCACGTTCAGCCTAGCAAGCAGGCGGAACACTGAAGAGTTCGTTAACCCCTGGCCCTCGGAAGCTACGGCCACTTCCCTTTCCAACGCGGCTGTACTGTAGGCGCCCAGGAGTGGCTGCTTGCGTCCATCGGGAGAGACAGCCATGGCTCCTTCCATGTTCGGGCTGGATGCGAGTGCGGCCCAAAGAAGGTCTACACCGCGGGAAGCGTGCGGCATGTCGCATGCCAGAACCAGCGTCCATGGGGTGCTTGGACTGTTCTTCTTGAGGGCAGCCAGTCCAGCCGCGATTGCCGCAGCGGGCCCGGCGAACACCGGTTCTTCCCGTGCCCGCAGAACGCCGACCGATAGTTGCGTGCTTGCCGGCTCGTCCGGAGCGTTCGGTCCCACCACAACCACAGCCGAAGCACCCTGGGCCGCCTGCAAGGCATGCGAAAGGAGAGTGTCGCCGTCATACTTCAGCGATGGCTTGGGCACGCCACCGAGGCGGGTGGCCCGGCCACCCGCCAGAATCACGGCATTGAACTCCATTCGCCCAGATTACCCGGGACGCTGGAGTCCGGCAGAAATCGATCAGGCAGCGGATTCCGGCAACAGGAACGGGTCCCAGTCCGGCGCAGGTTTCTCGAGTTCCTTAATCTGCCACATGGTTCCCTGGGGCACGCCGGGCTTGAAACGCAGTTTCCAACCCATCTCTGCCAGCGTGTGGTCGCTCTTGGCGTTGTTGCATTTCAAGCACGCCGCAACCAGGTTTTCCCAGGAATCCGCGCCGCCCCTGGATTTGGGGTGGACGTGGTCTATGGTGTGGGCTGTTTTCCCGCAGTAGGCGCAGCGGTGGCCGTCGCGGCGAAGTACCCCGCGGCGACTCACGGCGGTAATCCTGTTGTACCGGGGACGGATATAGCGGTTGAGGAGGATCACGGAAGGTCTTCCGAGAATCTCCTGTGGCCCGACGACAGGCTCGTCGCCTTCGGCCACCACGCTAGCTTTCCCAGTCAGCACAAGGACCAGCGCCCGGCGGAATGTTATTACCGCCAGCGGTTCATATCCAGCATTCAGAACGAGTGTGCGCATGCACGTACCTCTTCACGGCCGCACCCGTCAGGGGCACGAGGGCCGGCTGCCCTCTGCATGTACGGGCTGTGGATCGACAACACAAGGGTAAGCACTTATATGCCGTATCAACGAATTTTTCTGTCGTTTCGTGTGCGGTGTCGGCAAGAGTTCATGCGTGGTTAAGGGAGTGCGACGTAAAACGATGGGCCCGTTGAGTGCCGCCGTCACCTACATGGAGGGGTCGATCCGGCAACCGTTAAAGCAGAACTCCCCGCTGGCCTAAGCCCGCGGGGAGTTCGTTTGCGACGTGGGTCAGCCGTTGACGCGGATGAAGACCGGGCCGGAACCGACGTTGGCGCTGAACAGTGCCGTGGTGGATCCGTTCCATCCACCGTGAACTGCCTGGCCGTTGCCGACGTATACCGCAATGTGGGCCTGTCCGGCCAAACCGCCGTTGGCGTAGTAGGCGAGGTCACCAGGCTGGGCTTCAGCTGCACTCACGGTGCGGCCCAGGGAGAGGTAGCCAGCGGGCCAGTCGTGGAAGTTGATACCCACGGCAGCCAGGGAGTTGGTCACCAGCATGGTGCAGTCCTGCGTCACGCCGAGCTGGGCGTAAGCTGCAGCAGCGATAGCGGCACCGAGGCCGCTGGCTGCGGCGGGAGCCGCCGGGGCGGGGGTCGCGTTGCTGACGGCAACGGTTGCATTGGCTGCCGGAGCTGCGTTGGCGGTAGCCGCGGTTGCCTTTTTGGTTTCGACCTTGGCTTCAACCTTGGCCGGGGCTTCCTCGACGACCACGGGAGCCGGGGCTTCCACCGTGGTGACCACAGGGCGCTCGTAAGAAATGGCAACCGTGGAGTCCGCGGCGATGGTGGCCTGGACTACCGACTGCACGTCGAGGGTGGACGTGGAAGTCGATTCGCGGTCCACGTTGGTGTCGGCAGCGTTGGCGGCGATTCCACTGGTCAGGACCAGGCCTGAAGCAGCGGCAATAACTGCTGCCTGGCGGCCAACGCCACCGGCGTTGTCGCTAACGGCCTTCGCGATGACGGCAAGCGAGCTGGTCTTGGGGGCCTCAGCGCGGTGCCGTGCAAGCTTGTTTGCACTGGTCATGATTTTCTCTTTTCGTATCCGCGTGCAGTTGGGATGCACGCGGGTAATGGGTTGGCCAACGTTGGGGGCATGCTGGCCGACCCCGAACCGGATAATTTCTAGCGGAGGGTGTAGAACGATGAGGTGCCGGTGGACGCTACGGAGTGCAGCAGCGTTCCCTGGCCGGGATTCAAGGCGCTGATCATCATGCCGTTGCCGACGTAGATGCCCACGTGGGCTCCGCCGTTCTGCATGACAAGGTCGCCGGGAGCAGGAGCGCTGGTGGGCGTCATGGCCGTCCAGGCGTTGACGCGGGGGATGCTGATGCCGGCCTGTGCATAGACCCACTGGGTGAAGCCGGAGCAATCCCAACCGTTCGGTGTGGTGCCGCCCCAAACGTAGGGAGAGCCGATGCCGGTGTAGGCAATGGCGGCTAGACCGGACGCAGCTGCGCTTGAGGCCGAATCCTTGGCCTTGGATGACTTCGCGGTGACCGCTTCAGCTTTTTCTTCAGTGCTGGCCGCTGCACGCTCGGTAACGCGCGCGGCGCGCTGGACTGCCTTGGGAGCTTCCTTGGTAGCCACGGTGGGGCTCTCGAAGGAAACGGTAGCTGTTGGCTCTGCCGTGACAACCGCGGTAACAGCCAGTTGTTGGGTGCTGGAGGCCTCCGACTTGGAAACGTCGGTATCTGCGGCTTGTGCCGGCAAGCCGACGGTGAGGACGAGGCCTGAGGCTGCTGCCAGGACGGCGGCCTGACGACCCACAGTTCCTGCGTTGGATGAAACAGCCTTGGAAAGCGTATTCAACGGATTCGTGCGAACCGTTTGGGCGCGATGGCGCGCAGGGGTAGTGCGTGATGACACGTAGGTAGCCTCTCCCAATGCCTGCGAGGTGAGCTGTCGGATTCGGATGGGAGTCATCCGGCCGCGCTGCTTCCAAGGAAGCTTTTGCGACTTAACCCCAAGGCCTTCTTTCGAAGACCGGAAGTGGTTCCCCCGCCCCTGCCAGACGATTTATGCGAACGGACCTTGAGCGGTGGCAGAGCTAGGCAATCCACTCAAGTGCATCGACCCCCTAAAAAGCCGATGCGCTCTGTACGCTACAACAGTTGAACGCGAATGTCACATTCAGGTCACGGGGTGACTCTCGAATGCGAGAGGCAACCATCAAATGGCTTAGAGCCAACCCATGGGGTCTACGACTTCACCGTTGACCTGGACCTCAAAGTGGAGGTGGCAGCCAGTGGAAGCGCCCGTGGTGCCGCTGAGTGCAACGGTGTCGCCACGGTTAACGGTCTGTCCCACCTTGACGGTGAAGGACGACAGGTGGTTATACGTGGTCTCGAGGCCGTTACCGTGGTCAACGACCACGCGGTTGCCTCCGCCATACTCGTGCCATCCGGCGAAGGTGACCTTACCGGTGGCTGCAGCATGAACAGCCGTACCGCACTGGGCAACGAAGTCCTGGCCACGGTGGAAATCACCGGCGCCACCCGTGAGGGGGCTGATGCGGTAGCCGAAGGGGGATGCCGTGGTGAGCGTGTCAAGGGGGCTTGCCATGCTGCCAACGGATGAGGCCCGCTGGATGCTGTCAGCCGATTGGGCGCTGAGCAACTGCTTCAACTTCCCGTCCGGGTCGGCAGCAGTAGCGACGGCTGCGCGGCTGAAGTCGATCTTGGCTGATGCAGCAGCGGAAACCTCGGGCTGGCTGCCCGCGGGTGCGGCAACGGCAAGGGCAGACTCAGTCTGGCCTGATTCCGAGGTAGCCATGACGGGACTTGTGGCAGGCAGGCCGACAGTCAGGGCAAGTCCGGTGGCGGCTAGCGCAACACCGGCCTTCTGCCCGACGCCGCTGGCAGCGGCGAAGTCGGCAACCTGGCGCAACGGGCTCTTACGGCGGCGCACCTGACGCTCGGTGTCGCGAGGCCGGATCTCCGTTACGACGGTGGCTGGCCGCAGCTCAGCAGCGGGGCCGGACGCGCGGCGGCGGCCCCTGACGTTCTGCGATGTCAAACTCTGTTCCTCTCTCAAAAGCCTGCGAAGTTAGCTGTCGGATTCGGGTCAGAGAGTACAAAGACCCGGTCCGCACGAGGCGCTCACGGCACACAGGTATCCCAAGAGGGACTTGCATACGTGGGCACTTCTGCTGCGGACTTCACCCCAAGGCTGCTTCTTTAGACAGCCGCTTGTGGTTCCCCCGCCTCTGCCAGTGGTGGATAACACACCTGATCCGCTGGCAGAGCTCGGCTCCGGATCAGGTAACGCTTTGGTATCAGCGCTAGTAAATAACTATAGGGGATTAAGGCCTTCGGTAATAAATTCGTTATCAACAAGAACGGGCTGAGCGCAGCAGCCCTTTATCATCAATTCCGAAAAACCGCAGGTCACACGCGCGCTGAAGGCCCAAAAGTGAGGTTTGACACTGTACTGACCCAGCGCCCGGTCAGCTGAGCGAGACGAAGACGTGCGCGGCAACTTCAGGAGGCAGTTCCAAAGCGCCTTCAATACCAGGGACCCGGACCGAGATGTATTCGCCGACGCGTTCCAGGGACACGCTCGCTCCGGGACGGATCCCGCCTTCGTCCAACTGGGTAAGAAGCTCCGGCTCCACCTGGATGGGCTCCGCCAGGCGGCTGACCACCACGCGGGAATCGGTAGCGTAGCCGTCCATGGCCTGCAGCAGGTTGACATCAAGCCGGGGGAAGGGCTGGCTGGCAAGGCCACCAAGCGCTTCAAGACCCGGAATGGGATTGCCATAGGGAGATTCCGTGGGGTGCTCCAGTAGCTCGTAGAGCCGACGCTCCACGCGCTCACTCATGACATGCTCCCAGCGACACGCTTCATCGTGCACGTACGCCCAGTCCAGGCCGATCACGTCAGCCAGCAGGCGCTCCGCAAGGCGGTGCTTGCGCATGACCTCGGTGGCGCGCTTGCGACCCACTTCCGTCAGTTCCAGGTGGCGGTCGTTGGACACAATCACCAGGCCATCGCGCTCCATGCGTCCAATGGTCTGGGAAACAGTCGGTCCGGAGTGGCGCAGGCGCTCGGCGATGCGGGCCCGGAGAGCCACAATGTTTTCTTCTTCAAGCTCCAAAATGGTCCGAAGATACATCTCAGTGGTATCGATCAGATCCGTCATCCAGCTCAGCTCTCCTCGAACGCAGTTCCTTGCGTAATCTCCACCGTACCGCGTCCCTTGCCGGGGCGAGCGGTGCACACCGCCGCCCCCTGAACGCCAACCCCCAGCCTAGCTTATTTGGAATTACTCTGGATAATTCCGGTCGCTTTCGGTCCCGCCGCATTCCACGTGGCGGACTATGACGGCTGCAGGTTCCTGCGCCCGGGCCGTGTCAGGCAGAATTGGGGTGTCGAAGGGGCAGTTGATGCCCCATGCCACCTCCCATCTCTAGCCGACACCCATTGGAGCGCCTCGTGAGCGACAACAGCATCACCATTCCCGCCGACCTGCTGCCCAAGGACGGACGCTTCGGCGCTGGACCGTCCAAGGTTCGCCCGGAACAGATTGAGGCGTTGGCTGCAGCATCGTCCACCATCCTGGGAACCTCCCACCGCCAGGCTCCGGTGAAGAACCTCGTGGGTTCGGTCCGCGATGGGCTCAGCCAGTTCTTCCGCGCTCCTGAGGGCTATGAGGTTGTCCTGGGCGTTGGCGGCTCTACCGCGTTCTGGGACGTGGCTGCGTTTGGCCTGGTTGAGAAGAAGGCCCAGCACCTTTCGTTCGGCGAGTTCGGTTCGAAGTTCGCTGCCGCCACCAACAAGGCACCGTTCCTGGATGCTTCGTCCATCATCAAGGCTGAACCCGGCACCCGCCCCGTGGCAACAGCCGAAGCCGGAGTGGACGTCTACGCTTGGCCCCAGAATGAGACATCAACCGGTGTGGCCGCTCCCGTCAAGCGCGTCCAAGGTGCCGATGAAGGCTCACTCGTCTTGGTGGATGCCACCTCAGCGGCCGGCGGACTGGACGTAGACGTGGCTGAGTCGGATGTCTACTACTTCGCCCCGCAAAAGAACTTCGCCTCCGACGGCGGCCTCTGGCTTGGTCTCTTCTCCCCCGCCGCCCTGGAACGTGCGGCACGGGTCAAGGCGAGCGGCCGCTGGATCCCGGACTTCCTGGATCTGCAGACCGCCATCGACAACTCCAAGCTGAACCAGACCTACAACACCCCTTCGCTGTCCACCTTGGTAACCCTGGACGCCCAGGTGCAGTGGCTCAACAGCAACGGCGGCTTGGACTTCGCCAGCAAGCGCACGGCAGACTCCGCCAACCGCATCTACTCATGGGCTGAGGCCTCGGAGTACGCAACACCCTTCGTTGCCAACGCCGAAGACCGCTCCAACGTCATCGCCACCATCGACTTCGATGACTCAATTGATGCCGCGGCCATTGCCAAGGTCCTGCGCGCCAACGGTGTTGTGGACACCGAGCCGTACCGCAAGCTCGGCCGCAACCAGCTGCGCATCGCCACGTTCGTCGCCATTGAGCCGGACGACGTTTCCGCACTGCTCGCGAGCATCGACTACGTCGTGGGCGAGCTCAAGAAGTAGCTCCAGGCCTTGGCCGGCGTCGTGCGGGTAGTTCCCGGACGGCGCCGCCGCCGTTTAAGGCGCGTTAACCGCCCTGCCGGCCTGCGCCGTCGTCGTCGTCCCTGTCTGAACGGTAAAGCAGCGACTCCACCCGAAAATGCTTCAGCCCACGGGCCCTACGGTCGAAGCGGAGCCGCAGCTGCTTCGCGCGGATGATCCACAACAAACCCACGACGGCGGTGCTGACGCCCGCAACTGCTGCGACACCGACCGCCCATCGAGGGCCACCGACGTTGGCCACCCACCCCACCAACGGTGCGCCGATGGGTGTGCCGCCCATGAAAATGGCCATGTAGAGGGACATGACCCGCCCTCGCATGACAGCCTCGGTGGTGGATTGCACGTAGCCGTTGGCGCTGGTGATCAGGGTCAGTGCGAACAAGCCGCAGGGAACCAGGGCAAGCCCGAAGAGCACAGCGTTGGGTGCCAGTGCGGCCAAGGCGCTGGCAAGACCGAAGCCCCCGGCGGCCCCGAAGATCAACCTCAGACGAGGCCTTCCGCGTCGGGCAGCCAACAGCGCACCGGTGACCGAACCGATGGCCATGACCGAGTTCAGCACCCCGAACGCCCCGGCGTCCATGCCGAATTGGGTCCCCACCATCGCGGCGATGAACAGGGGGAAGTTGAGTCCGAAAGTGCCCACGATAAAGATCGCCACCAGAACCACCTGAATGTCCGGCCTGTTCTTGACGTAGCGCAATCCTTCCCGGATGCGCCCTTTACCGGCGGCCGCCCTGGGTTGAATGCGGAGAGACGATGCGGGAATGAGTTTGAGCGCCCACAGCATTGCCACGAATGACACGGTGTTGATGAGGAACACCCAGCCGGGGCCAACCACCACGGTCAGCACGCCTGAGACCGCGGGTCCGATCATCCGCGCCACATTGAATGAGGCGCTGTTGAGGGCCACCGCGTTGGGAAGGTAATCGTCGGTGACCAGTTCAGAGACAAAGGTTTGGCGGACGGGAGCGTCCAGGGCGGTCACGATTCCCAGGAGCAAGGCGAAGAGGTAGACATGCCAAAGTTCGGCGATGCCCAGCAGCACCAGCACGCCCAACCCCGTGCTGAGGAGGGCCATGGCCACCAGGGTTAGGAGGAGCAGTTTCCGTCGGCTATATCGGTCGGCCAGTAAACCCGCCCAGGGAGCAAGGAAGAGCTGGGGCCCGAGTTGGAGTGCCAAAGTAATGCCCATGGCACCGGCGTCGTGCGCTGTCAGGTGGTCGAAGACCAACCAGTCCTGCGCCGTACGCTGCATCCACGTACCGATGTTGGAAATCAGCGCACCGAAGAACCAGATCCGGTAATTGAGGATTCCGAGTGACCTAAAGGTGGACATCAGCGTCCGCCTTCACTGTGGTCACCCCGGGTTTCCGCAACTCCTATTCAGCCCCGGTTTCGTCGTCGTCGTCCTCGGTTTCAGTTTCGGCCGGTTCGGTGGCCTCGTCCTCGGCCGCCTGCACGGACTCTTCCGTGACGTCCTCAACGGTCTCTTCCACCAGCGGCGTCTCATCCTCGGGCCGGACGCGCTTGGCCCACGGCACCCATTCGGGAGCCAGGATGGAGTCCTCGGAGGGCAGCAAACCAAGCTCGCTCACCGTTACGATCTTGGAGCGCGAGTTACGGGTCACCACGGCATACCACTGCCAGCCGCCATAGCCGGCCAGCCCGGACTCGAACAGGTGGGTAACCACGCGGTCGCCCTCTGACTTGGCGCCAAGGTGCGCCCCTACCTCGCCCGGGTTGGCTATGCCTTCAACTGCCTCACGTGCAGTATCGACGGCGGCAGCCAGGAACGCGTCCGGCTTACCGGTGCGCCACACGGGCAGACCGGCGCGGGGCTTGGCCGCGACAGGCTTCCGCGCGGGGGCGTCCCCGTTTCCAGGAGCCTGGGCAGCGTCGGGGCCGACCTTGGTGTCCTGTGCGGATTCCGATGTCATGGTCCTAGGCTTCCAGCTCGTCGGCAACCTTGCGCAGTGCCATGCTGATGGCCTTGGCCTTGTTGCCATCGGGATATTTGCCTGAAGACAAGGAGCCGGAGAGGTTGTCCAGCACGGTGACCAGGTCCTGCACCATGGGGGCGAGGTCCCTGGCGTTCATGCGCTTGGCTTTGGCAATGGATGGCGTCTTCTCCAGGACACGCAGTCCCAGTGCCTGTGCTCCGCGGCGGCCGTCGGCCACACCGAACTCCACGCGGGTTCCGGCCTTGAGCTCCGTTACGCCCGCGGGCAGGGACGTTTTGGGCAGGAACACTTCCTGGCCGTCCTCAGCCGCGAGGAATCCGAAGCCTTTTTCCTTGTCATACCACTTGACCTTGCCGGTAGGCACGTAATCAACCTTCTTCGTTCTTGCTTTTGGGAGACACGTCGGGCCGATCACCGCATCCACAGGGATCTGCGGGATCGAGGGTGACAGCCCGGTCCGTGTTGGTCTGTTCCTTCAAGGTTATCCTGCCGGACCCCCTATTCCCGCTTTGCCGCGACCACGCCGTGCTCGAACGGGACAAGAGCGGCTGCAATGAATCATCCCGGCGTGCTGCTGCTAGCGTTGTGGGCATGACTTCCCCGGGTTACCGCCGCCCCATCATGATCACAGCGGCCGTCATCGCCGTTATCTCTTTGGCTGCCGTCGGTACGGTCATGGCTGTGGCGTTCAACGGCGGAGTGCCGCCGGTTTGGGTGACCTGGACGGCCCTTTACGGACTGCCCGTGGCCTTCATGCTCGCGGTAGTACTGGTTGTTGACTCCGTTCGCCAGCGCCGCCGACAGTAACCTCCGGCCCCAGTGACGGGCACGAGGGGCCCGGGGGCGGTAACGTTGGATTGATGTCCCTTATACGCGCGCTCAGCAAGGAACTCGAAGCGCGCAGCGACAATTCGCTGCGGGCCCTGTTTGCCGCGCGACCGGACCTGATCTCCCCCATGGCTCCCGACTTCCCGGCTTTGGCTGCCAGGGCTAGCGCCCGGGTCAGTGTCCAGAGGGCTTTGGAGCGGTTGAACAAGCCTGAAATGCAGGTATTGGAAACACTTCACCTGTGCACCAATGCCGATACCGGCCACAGCATTTCCGCGGCCGGGCTGAAGAAGGTCATTGCCGGTTCCACCCTTTCGGCGCTGGACCCCATCCTCGCCAAATTGCAGGAATTGGCACTGGTACACAGGGCAGACCCACCCGCTGGCTCGCCGGCAACGTCGTCCCGTCAGCGCTTTTATCTTCCCGTGGGCAGCCTCAAGGACGTCATCGGAATCTATCCGGCGGGCCTTGGTCGCAGCTACACCGAACTTGTACGGCTCCAACCGGCCTTTGCCCAGCGGGTAGTGCAATTGGTGGCCGAGCTGCATCAAAGCGGCGCGGGCATCCACCCCGCCAGCACTCCGATGGACGCAGCCTTGGCATTGCAACGCTGGACATCTACTCCTGAGAATCTGCGTGCCATCCTGGCTACGGCACCGGAGCGGACGGTGGGCCTGTTGGACAAGTTCGGCAGCTGGGCGATGGGCGCAGTTCCCCAAGCACAGCGCCGGGCGTCAGTCACCCACGAAAGCCACGACGTCGGGCCTATTGATTGGCTGTTGGCGCGGGGCTTGCTGGTCCCCTTGGACGCCGGCCACGTGGAGCTGCCCCACAGTGTGGGTCTTGCCTTGCGTGGTGGTGCAATCGTGGATGACTTTACGCTGGCCCCACCAGTTCCGGAGCTTGGCCATACGAGCGCTGCCCTGCGACGCAATGCGGCCATGGGTGCCATTGCCGAAATCCTGCGGCTGACTGCTGAGCTGCTGTTCGCAGTCAGGGAGCAACCCCTGGCCACCCTCCGTAGCGGTGGTGTGGGTGTGCGCGAACTGAGGCGTTTGGCGGAGTCCATCCGTTTGGGCGTTCATGAGACTGCCATCCTCTTGGAGCTGTGCGCCATGGCTGGACTGCTCCGCTTGGACGTGGACAGCTCCACCTGGATACAGCCGCCGTCGATTGAGTGGCTCAACCTGCCCCGGCAGGAACAGTGGCTGTGGCTCGTCAACGCCTGGCTGGCCAGTGAGCGGGCACCTTCACTGGTGGGGCAGCCGCTCACTGGTCCGTCATCGTCGTCAGCCCATCAAGGCTCGGCCGGAACCACCATCAACGCCTTGTCCGCGGAAGCACAGCGGCCCGACGCCCCGGTGGTACGCCGCCGGGTCCTGGAGATCCTGAACGAGCTCACCATGGAGGCCGCGGCGCCGGATGGAAAGGCACCAGTTCTGGATGCCCGAGCCGTCCTGCAGCGTGCCGAATGGGCGCAGCCACGGATGTCCCGCCGGTTCAGTTCACTGGTCCGCGGCATCTTGGAAGAAGCCACGCTTTTGGGGCTAATGGGGTCGGGTGCGTTGACACAGCTGGGTTCGGCCATCGCTGACGGCCAGCCCGAAAAGGCCATGACCATCCTCGGCGAGCATTTGCCGGCTGCCGTGAACCACATCCTCCTCCAAGCGGATCTCACGGCTGTAGCTCCCGGATACCTTGCGCCGGAACTCAGCGAAACCCTCCTATTGATGGCCGACGCCGAAGGCCAGGGCCCGGCGTCGATCTACCGATTCTCCGCCACCACCATCAGGAGGGCGCTCGACGCCGGACAGGATGCGGAATCGCTGTTGGCGTTCCTCCGTGAGCATTCCGCCACGGACGTACCGCAGCCGTTGGAATACCTGGTCCAGGACACGGCTTCCCGGCACGGCCGCCTTCGTGTCGGCACCAGTGCCAGCTTCATCCAGAGCGACGACGAAACAGCCATCACAGATCTCCTCCGCGAGGCCCGGACGTCAGCCCTGAGCCTGGTACGCATCGCCCCCACTGTCCTTACTTCCTCTGCCAGTCCGCGCGAAACGGCGCGTGTCCTGCGCGAGCTGGGCCTCTCGCCTGCCGTGCAGGAGGCTGAACCCGCCGTCGTGCGTTTCAAACGGACCACGGCAGTGCCAGGCAGCGCCCGCCCGGTTTATACGGCGCCCCGGACGGCACCGCCGGACGACGACGTCGAAGCACAGCTTTCGGTCCTGCGCCAACACCGCGCGGTCCCGCCTGAAGTGACGGGCGAGGCCTCTACCCAACTCGGCTTGGAGACCCTCCAAACCGCCATTCGGCTAAAACAGGCTGTCACCATGAACGTGGTGGACAGCCTGGGGAATGCCAACACCGAAACCGTTGTTCCTGTATCCGTCTCCGGTGGGCGCGTCAGGGTTTTCGATCCCGCCAAAGACACCGAACGGGTGTTGTCCATCCACCGGATCATCGATGTGGAACCCGCACGGGAACTCCGTTCATAAAACCGCGCCGTTCATGAAAACCGCGCCGTGATGCTGCGCAAGTGAGGATTCAACCCCAGTGAGGATGAAACAGTGACCGACGGTCCGCTGATCGTACAAAGTGACAAGACCATCCTGCTGGAGGTCGACCACGAGCTGGCTACGGAGGCCCGGCACGCAATCGCCGCCTTCGCAGAGTTGGAGCGCGCCCCCGAACATATGCACAGCTACAGGCTGACGCCGCTGGGTCTCTGGAACGCCCGGGCGGCAGGGCTGGATGCGGAGCAGGTGCTGGATACACTGCTGAAGTACTCCCGCTTTCCCGTGCCGCATGCACTGCTGATCGATATCGAAGAGACCATGTCCCGCTATGGCCGGCTGCGGCTCGAAAAGGATGCACAGCACGGACTGGTAATGCGGACGGATGATTACCCTGTGTTGGAGGAAGTCATCCGTGCCAAGAAGATCGCTCCGCTGCTGGGACCGCGGATCGACGGCGAAACCGTGGTGGTGCACTCCTCCCAGCGTGGACAGTTGAAGCAGCTGCTCCTCAAATTGGGCTGGCCCGCAGAGGATCTTGCCGGCTATGTAGACGGTCAACCGCACCTCATCATGCTGGACGAGAGCGGCTGGCAGCTGCGCCCGTACCAAAAGCTGGCCACGGAAAACTTCTGGGCCGGCGGCAGCGGCGTCGTCGTACTTCCCTGTGGTGCAGGAAAAACACTGGTGGGGGCGGCAGCGATGGCCACGTCCTCCACCACTACGCTGATCCTGGTCACCAACACGGTCTCTGCCCGGCAGTGGAAGGATGAACTGCTCAAGCGGACGTCCTTGACCGAAGACGAGATCGGCGAATACTCCGGTGCTGTCAAGGAAGTCCGGCCGGTCACCATCGCCACCTATCAGGTCCTCACCACAAAACGCGGTGGGCTTTACCCGCACTTGGAACTCGTTGACGGGCACGACTGGGGCCTCATTATCTATGACGAAGTGCACCTGCTCCCGGCCCCGATCTTCCGGATGACCGCGGACCTCCAGGCCCGGCGCCGCTTGGGCCTCACGGCAACGTTGGTTCGGGAAGACGGTCGGGAAGGTGAGGTGTTCAGCCTCATCGGTCCCAAGCGCTATGACGCACCCTGGAAGGACATCGAGGCACAGGGTTACATCGCGCCCGCCGACTGTGTCGAAGTCCGCGTGGATCTCCCCCGCGACGAACGGGTGGCCTACGCCATGGCAGACGACGCTGATAAATACCGGCTCTGCGCTACCTCGGAGACCAAGACGAAACTGGTCGAAGACCTGGTGGCAGTCCACAAGGGCGAGCAGTTGCTGGTGATCGGCCAGTACATCGACCAACTCGATGAGATCGCCGAACGGCTGGACGCTCCCCTGATCAAGGGCGAAACCAGCGTCAAGGCACGGCAGAAGCTCTTCGACGCGTTCCGCAAGGGTGAGATCCACACCTTGGTGGTGTCCAAGGTGGCCAACTTTTCCATTGACCTCCCTGAAGCTTCGGTCGCCATCCAGGTCTCAGGTTCCTTCGGCTCGCGGCAGGAAGAGGCCCAGCGGTTGGGACGCCTCCTTCGTCCCAAGCAGGACGGCCGTGCGGCCAGGTTTTACTCCTTGGTAGCGCGGGACACCCTGGATCAGGATTTCGCGGCGAAGCGCCAAAGGTTCCTTGCCGAACAGGGCTACGCGTACAGGATCATGGACGCCAAGGACGTAGGCAAGGACGTTGGTCAGGAACAGTAGGAAGCCCCTGCTGAATTCAGCCTGAATAATAATTCACAGGCCTCTTGCTATTCATCTCCAGCAACTTTACGATTCCAAGTGAAGCTCTCCGCCCTTTATGGTTGCCCCTGGTCCAGGCAACCTGGCGGCCAGCCGTCGGCAGTGGGGGAAGCCCGCAGCCAGGGAGCCGACGGTTTGAAGGCCTTGAAGAATCTGTGAATTGATTACCAGAGGATTCCCCATGCGCAAAGCCCTCCTGGTCCTCTCCGCGATCGTCCTGCTGTCAGCACTCGCACAGCTGTTCTTCGCGGGATACTTCCACTTCCAAAACACCATCGAAGCCCAGCGTGAAGCTGGCGTCTACCATGCCGTCAATGGCCAATACGTGCTGCGGTACTCAGCTTTGCTGGCTGCCATCGTAGCGGCCATTGCCAAAGTAGGATCCCGCACCATCTGGTTGGCCGCAGGCATCTTCCTGCTGACCTGGCTTCAGCTCTTCATCTTCATCATCGGCGGCATGTTGACCGGTTCCTCACCGGAATTCATCACTCCGGCAGGCTCGTGGGTAGTCTCCATCCACCCGATTGTTGGCGTGCTGATGATCTTCATGTCCTATTGGTTGTTCAAGCGAGCCCGCGCGGCAGCCCTCAACCCGCAACCGCTGCCTCCCAAGGCTGCCTCCTCGGATGCTTCCACGTCGTCCAGCACAGCGTGAGCACTTGCAGCTGTGAACACCTCGCAGCTGCTGGCAGTGGACCTGCTGCTGGCCGCGTTTGCGGCCGGCGCGTGGATTGCCGCTGCATGGATGACCGCGTCCTTGGGCGACAAGCCGCGCCGGAGTGACCTTGGGCTGTTGTTAGTGGGTATAGCCGTCGCAGTGACAGTGGGGCGGTACGCATTGCTTCCCGCTTTGGTGGCGGGCAGTTGGTGGTTTGCCAGCGAACGCATAACCATCAACGTGCCTCTGACCGCCATCCCCGCGGCTTGGGCCGCGGCGGCCGGTGTTCCGTTCTTGCTGAGGAGGCGGAACACCGGCCCCCAACCTGTTACTGAAGATCCGCGACGGTACCGCGAGCGGGCGGTGCTGGCCATTGTGGCAGCTGCTGCCTCTGCCGTGGCTTCAATCGCCCTGACACTGCTTCTCGGGCCGTTCCCGGCTCCTTGGAGCCTTTTGGTGCTGCTGTTTATGGTGGCCGCGTCCGTGCTGATCGCCAAGCTTGCACTATATTCGCCACGACCTTCGTCGCGACCCAGTACGAAGTCGAGCAAGGCCGTTCGGGCAGGACGTCGAGGCGGCGCTTCACCCGCCGGCAGGCGTCCGACGGCGGCTACCGCGGTTGCAGGGCTCATGATCTGTACCGCTTTGGGTTCCGGAGTCTTTGCTTGGCTTGGGAGCCGATCCGCCGACGGCGCAACCATTGCTGCCGCCGTCGGGCATCACGGCGGCGCCGACGCCGTGGTGACGGATCCGACGTCGGTCAACAGTTTGGTAGGCGAAACCCCCGCCAACGCTGTGGTCCGGCACTACGAACTGACTGCCCGTGTGGAACAGGTGGTGCTGCCATCCGGGCAAACCACGGAGGCGTGGACCTACGGCAGCCTTCCAGGTCCAGCTTTGGAGGCCCAACTGGGCGAGGTGATGGAGGTGGTGTTGACTAACCGCAATGTGGCTGCCGGCGTGACCCTGCACTGGCACGGTTACGACGTCCCCAACGCGATGGATGGTGTGGCCGGGGCGACACAGGACGCCGTCATGCCCGGAGAATCCATGACGTATCGCTTCCTGGCCGCCCAGGCGGGCACCTACTGGTACCACACGCATCAAGACTCCGCCGAGGGGGTCCGCAAGGGCCTCTACGGCACATTCGTCGTGCACCACCCTACTTCGCCCCGTGCTGACAGGGACATTGTGGTGGCCGGGCACGACCTCAGCGGTCTGGGGTTGCTGGGCTCCTCAGACCGTGTCACCCGGCATACTGCCGCCCCTGGCTCGAGCGTTCGGGTCCGGCTGATCAACACAGATTCCGTGCAGCAGCGATACCTGGTCCAAGGCACGGCTTTCAAAGCCGTTGCGGTTGATGGGACCGAGGTGAACCAGCCACAGGAAGTGATCGGGAAACTGATCCGACTTGGTGCCGGGGGCAGGGTGGACATCGCCTTCACCATGCCCGACTCGCCAGTCACCGTTCGCTCGGACGCTGCCGCCAACGCCGTCGTCGTCATCGCTCCATCTGGATCCGCTGGCTCGGCTGCCGCAGATCAAGCTGCCAAACCTGAGGAGATGGTTCCCGAAAAGGCTCCAGCAGGCGTTTTCGCCACCATGCCCGTGCTCGACCTTTTGGAGTATGGCAAACCCTTGGCCAGGGGACTGGATGGTGCCGGTGAACTGAATGGGGCCGGGGAACTGGATGGGGCCGGGGAGAAGGCAGAGCTCGACCGGCCGATCACCCGGGAAGAAGTGATGGTGCTTGACCGGCAGTTCCGTTTTGTTGATGGGATTCCCCGGTACGCGTTCACCGTGAACGGGGCAGCATATCCGCTGGTTCCGTCCATTGAGGTTGCCGAGGGCGATACCGTCAAGGTGACGGTAGTGAACCGCACCTCCGAGCCTCATCCCATGCATCCCCACGGACATCACGTGCAAGTACTGAGCAGGAACGGCGTAGCTCCAAGCGGGTCACCGCTCATCCTGGACACCGTGGATGTGTTGCCGGGCGAAGTGTGGGAGTTGATGCTTCACGCCGATAACCCCGGCATCTGGATGGACCACTGCCACAACCTGGACCACGCAGCCGAGGGAATGATGATGCTGCTGAAGTACCAGGGTGTGTCATCGCCGTTCGTGCACGGCGGACACTCCAACAACCGCCCGGAGTGAGCTGGCCGGGCCGGGTGCGCCGGGCGGGAGGCTTGTGCCTCAGGCGACCATCCGGCTGGTGACCTCAACCTTGACGTGGTCCACCACAGCCCAGCCGTCTTCATCGCGGAGTTGGGCACTGGCGAACCGCTCGGCTGCGACGAGGTCCTCAAAATCCTCGCGCCGGATACGGCCGGAATCGGTGTCCAGGTACGTCACGTGGAATTCGACGTCACTGTCACGGTGCTGGTGGATGCTTGCAGGAGCTGCTGTGTTTGCCATGTTTTAAGTGTGGAGGGGGGCACTGACATTTTTAGAAGCATCCGTGGGCGTGTTCGGATTTCGGGGATGCGGCACGTTCGGCCATGCAGTACTTTCGCAGCTTCAGGGCTTCCGCAGATACAGCGCTGAAACGTCGCGGACGGTTTCGCTGAGCACATCAAGCACACGGGACGCGGTCCGCCAGCGTTGCCAGTAGAGCGGCACATCGATGGGGTTGTCGGGGGCGAGCTCGATCAGCCTGCCGTCGGCGATTTCCGGTCCGCATTGAACTTCCGGTATCAGCCCCCAGCCGAGCCCCAAACGGATCGCATCGCCGAAGTCCTGGGACGCCGGGACGTAATGGCGTGGTCCTTTCCGTTCCGGAAGTGGCTCACCCCCAGCCTTGAATGCCGACTGCACAAAGGCCCACTGGTACGTGTCCTTGCGGTCGAAGTCCACGGTGGTCGCGGCATTGAGCGCGGCCCCGTTCAAGCCCCTTCCCGAGTCCAGGCCCTTCCACAATTCCGGGAACCAACGGTCCACAAAATGCGGGGCCGCGACCGCGCGGTACCGCATCACCCCCAAGCTCTCCACCCGGCATCCCTGCACAGGCTCTGGCGTGGCGGTGACGGCAGCCATGACCGTGCCGGAGCGCAGCAATGAGGTGGAGTGTTGTTCGTCGTCCCGGTGAAGGTCGAAGGTGACGTTGAGGTCGGCCGGAACCCTGGCCAACGCTTGGAGGAACCACACAGCCAGCGAATCCGCGTTAACCACGATCGGCACGGCCAACTGCGCCCCGTCGGCGCCCAAGCCCAGTTCACGCCCGGCATCAGCTTCCAGCTGTGCCACCTGCCGCGCCAGACGCAGCACAACCTCGCCTGCTTCGGTGGCTTTGGCAGGGTTGCTGCGTTGTAACAGCACGCTGCCAGCGGACTGCTCAAGAGTCTTCAACCGTTGGGAGACGGCCGACGGCGTGATGTGAAGCAGGCGCGCAGCAGCATCCAGAGTGCCCTCGGAGACGACGGTCGCGAACGTCAGCAACTGCTCGGAAGGAAAGTAAGGCATAAGAGAATCTTATGTTGCATGCAAATCTTTAGCTGGTCTAAATGTGGTGATGACCGTAATTTCAGAGGGTGAACCATACTAATTTCTTCCACTCCGCAGGCCTCGGCATGGCCACCGGACTCGCCCTCATCGTCGCCATCGGAGCCCAAAATGCTTTCGTACTCCGCCAGGGAATCCGCGGCGAGCACATCGTCCCTGTCGTGGTGGTGTGCGCGTTGAGCGACGCCGTACTTATCGCTGCCGGCGTCCTTGGCACCGGCGCCCTTATCACGACAGCCCCGGCCGCAGTCGTCGTTCTTCGCTACGTGGGGGCCGCCTTCCTGATGACGTACGGCGTCATGGCCGCCCGCCGGGCATTGCGCCCACAATCGCTGACAACAAGTCAAGGACCAGTCAACGGAGGCACGAAGCGTGGGCCCGCTGCCGCTCTCACCACTGTCCTGGCACTGACATGGCTGAACCCGCACGTCTACTTGGACATAGCCCTCCTTGGCTCGATAGCCAGCGCCCAAGGCGTTCAACTGCAATGGTGGTTCGGCGGCGGCGCCATGCTGGGCAGCATCATATGGTTCTCTTCGCTGGGATTCGGGGCTCGCTTCCTCCGGGGCTTCTTCGCCCGGCCGGTGTCCTGGCGATTCCTGGACGGCGGCATCGCAGTGACCATGGTGGCGCTGGGAACCGGGTTGGTACTGGGGGCCTGAACCCACAACCCAACTGGCCGGATCCCACGCAGTCCGCTCACATGCAGCATCCAGTGAACTCCCAGTTTCTGGGAGCATCATGGATGTCATGAAAAAGAACGGTCCCGAAGCCAAGCTTCTCGTTGTCGACGACGAGCCCAACATCCGCGAGCTGCTATCCACGTCGCTGCGTTTCGCAGGCTTCGAGGTCGTCGCGGCCGCCAACGGACGCGAAGCCCTCGCCGCGGCCGATCTCCACTCCCCTGACCTGGCAGTCCTGGACGTCATGCTGCCGGACATGGATGGCTTCACCGTGACCCGGCGCCTCCGCGCTGCCGGCAAGCACTTCCCCGTCCTGTTCCTCACGGCGAAAGACGATACCGAGGACAAAGTCACGGGCCTCACTGTGGGCGGCGACGACTACGTCACCAAGCCCTTCAGCCTGGATGAAGTGGTGGCCCGCATTCGTGCCGTACTTCGCCGCACACAGCCGCTCGAAGACGACGACGCCGTGATCCGTGTTGACGACCTTGAACTCGACGACGACGCCCATGAGGTCCGCCGCGGTGGCACCGTGATCGAGCTGTCCCCCACCGAGTTCAAGCTCCTGCGCTACCTCATGCTGAATCCCAACCGTGTACTATCCAAGGCGCAGATCCTGGACCACGTGTGGGAGTACGACTTCAACGGCGACGCCTCGATCGTGGAGTCCTACATCTCCTACCTTCGACGCAAGGTAGACATCGATCCCGATGCCGCCGCCCTCATTCAGACCAAGCGCGGCGTGGGCTACGTGCTGCGAACGGCAGAGAAGCGCTGACCCTTGCTGCTTCGCTGGAAATCGGCGTCCCTGAGGTCGCAGCTCGTCGCCATCATCATGGGCCTGCTCCTGCTTGCCCTGGCGGCTACGGGCGCGGGAACGCTGACGCTCGTCAAGAGTTACCTGCAGGGCCAGGTGGACGACAAACTCAAGGCCGCCGTTGCTTTGGCACAGGATCAGCAATCCTTTGACAGGCTGGCCCAGCCAAACCCGGCGCCTCCCACCGACTCCACCGTGCCCACGGATTACTCTTTGACGCTGTATGTACCTGGCCTCGAGCCGTATCCCTTCGGCGGCAGTCAAAGTGATCGTCCCGCGATCGCCAACATCACCGCAGCTGAAGCCAAACTCCGCGGCAACTCCCCCTTCCAGGTCAGAGGCACTGCCGGCACCAACTGGCGCGTGGTGGCCATCGGCGTCACCGCAAATGGCCAAAACGGCGTAGTCATCATCGGACTGCCGCTCACGCCGGTAGACAAAGTGATGGAGCACGCTGTCCTAGTGGTTGTAGGCGTCGGCCTACTGACTCTCGTCTTGGCGTTCTTCATCGCCACTTGGACTGTTGCGCGCTCCTTCCGTCCCCTTGCCAAAGTGGAAAAAACTGCTGCGGCCATCGCGGCCGGAGACCTGTCCCGCCGTGTGGAAGTGGACAATCCCCACACCGAGGTTGGCCGGCTGGGCGGTTCCTTGAATGCCATGCTTGCCCATATTGAGGCCTCCTTTGCTGCCCGCGCCGCTTCCGAAGGACGCATGCGCCGCTTCGCAGCGGACGCCTCCCATGAGCTGCGAACCCCCCTGGTGACCATCCGCGGCTTCTCTGAGCTGTATCGTCATGGCGCCTTGGCCACCAAAGAGGACGTGGCGATGGCGATGGGCCGGATCGAAAGCGAAGCCAAGCGCATGGGCTCCATGGTGGAAGACCTGTTGATGCTCGCCCGCCTTGATGAACAGCGCCCGCTTCAGCTCAAGCCTGTGGACCTGCAACTCCTTGCACACGATGCAGTGGTTGATACCAAGGCTTCATGCGGAGACCGGAGTATTACGCTTACCGGGCTCGACGGCGCCGCCCCCACTGCCGCGCCGGTCCAAGGTGACGAAGCCAAACTTCGGCAGGTCATCGGGAACCTCGTGGGAAATGCGCTGCGGTACACACCCGAGGGAAGCCCCATAGAACTGGCCGTCGGTGTTCGAAACACCCCCACCGGTTCAGTTTCCGTCATCGAAATCCGCGATCACGGGCCGGGCATTCCAGAGTCCGAAACCAACAAGATCTTCGAGCGCTTCTACCGTGCGGATACCTCGCGGACCCGCGAGACGGGCGGCAGCGGCCTCGGTCTTGCGATTGTTGCCGCAATCGTCAGTTCCCACGGCGGTACGGTCCAAGTGGCAGAGACCGACGGCGGCGGAGCCACTTTGGTGGTCAGCCTTCCGTTCCACGAGGATTCGGCCGAACTCCTGTCCACCTGACCCGCCTTATCCGCATAGCGCGATTGTCCACATAACGCCTTTGTCCACATAACGACGAACACCTGTTCTGCGCGTGCGGGAGGCTGCCTAGGCTCGATGTTGTAGCCGCACAACCCGCAGCAACCCGCGGAACATCTTCGTCGAAAGGCACCACCCATGAGCGTCATCTCCGTAGACACCGAATTACTCCAGCTCAAATCAGCCAACGTCAAAGGAACCGTTGATCGCATAAGCACCGATGTGCAGACCATGCGGCGCGACCTGGAGGAACTTGAGGCGACCTGGCGGGGAACAGCTGCCACGAACTTTCAGGCACTCGTCCTGGAGTGGGCCCTGACTCAGAGCAAGGTTGAGGCCTCCTTGGCTTCCATCAATATTGCCTTGTCCTCAGCAGCCACCAGCTACTTGGAAGTGGAGCAGGGAAACACCCAGCGCTTCACGTACTAGCTGCCCTGCACCCGGTCCTCCCTCACCTATGAACTCCTGCGGGGCTGGCTGTCTTCCCCCTGTGCAGCCGCCTCGCAGGTCATGAGGAAATTGTCTCAACGCTTAGGTGACTGGCGTTGGTTCGCGGCGTTAGTTCTCCGCGGTTAGTTCTCCGCGGTTAGTTCTCAAGGGTCCCCTGGTGGAACCGCAGCCGCCATTGACCGCGGTCGAGCATCCAGACGGAACTGCGGAGCGCCGAGCCTGTGTGCGCGAAGCTGCGGTAGTTCAGCAGCATGGTGTTGTCGCTGAGCCTGTCTGCGCTAAGTAGCTCAAGTTCAGTCGGTTCACCGGGGTCCTCTTCCAGCGCCATCATCATGGCGTCCCGTGTCCAAAACCGGCCCGAGCTGCCGATCTCCGCGAAGTCAGGGTGGAGCAGCACACCGATCCTGCCAATGTCAGCCCTCACATCCGGCCGCAGCAATTCCCGTTCCAACGCCAGGACTGTCTCCTCTGCCGACAGCTGCTGCGCCGAAGCGTCATCTTCCAGTTCGCTGAAGAGATCGGCTTGACCAAAGATGCCGGACTCGCCAAAGAGCGTCGGCTCAAAGTGCGGCCGCTGAGTGCGATCAGACTTTGCGGGCGCAGAACCAACCCTTGCCGGGGAGACCCCGGCGGCAGCGCTTGCAGGGACCGGCTCGGACGAACGGGTCTGGACTGCGCTGGCTTCCGTTTGCGGCTGGGACTCAACCTGTTCCTGAGTACCAGGGAAGCCAGGGCCTGCCCGATGCGCTACGCCCTGCTGGTAGGCCGTGGCAACGGCGCGTGCGCGCTCATCTGCAGCCTCGTTGAGGTCGTGACCAGCGTGGCCCTTAACCCATTCGAAGGTATATTTGCGACCGATGATCGCTTGGTCGATGTCCTTGAGAAGGTCCACATTCAGCACGGGCTTGCCGTCGGCCTTCCGCCAGCCCTTACGCTTCCAGCTCGGCATCCACTTGGTGATGCAGTTGATAACGTACTGGCTGTCGCAGAGAATCAGCAAGTCTTCTTGAGGCACGTGGGCAGTGGACCGGAACAGGTCGAGGACGGCCATCAACTCGCCTTGGTTGTTGGTACCATGCGGCCAACCTCCTGCGCGCCAACAGGAATCGTCAACGTACCAGGCCCAACCGGCCGGCCCAGGATTACCGAGGGCGGACCCATCGGCGGCAGCAATAATCGTCATAACGTTAATCCTGCCAGACCCCACCGACACTGAAACTGTGGTAGCACCCAAGTAGGTCGCAGTACAGGCCGTTATGACCGCTCAAAACGGCCTGATCTGCTACCTGCTTGGGGTAGCAGCCCTGACGTTTCAGCTTTGACGAGGCAACAAAACGGCGGTCCCCACCAAAAGGTGAAGACCGCCGTCGTGATGCTGTTCAGCGTGATGCTGGGCGCTGTATCGCTACAGCCGGGAGGCTTAGAAGCCGCCCATGCCACCCATGTCGTCGCCGCCGGGAGCCGGAGCGTTCTTCTCGGGCTTGTCGGCAACTACGGCCTCGGTGGTCAGGAAGAGACCAGCGATGGAAGCAGCGTTCTGGAGAGCCGAGCGGGTGACCTTTACGGGGTCGTTGACGCCGGCAGCCAGAAGGTCTTCGTAGACACCCGTGGCAGCGTTCAGGCCGTGGCCGGAAGGCAACCCGCGAACCTTGTCAACCACAACGCCCGGCTCGAGGCCAGCGTTGAAGGCGATCTGCTTCAGCGGTGCATCGATGGCAACCTTGACGATGTTGGCACCGGTTGCCTCGTCACCCTGCAGGGTGAGGTTGGCGAATGCCTTGGCGCCAGCCTGGATGAGGGCAACGCCACCACCGGCAACGATGCCTTCTTCAACAGCAGCCTTTGCGTTGCGGACTGCGTCCTCAATGCGGTGCTTGCGTTCCTTGAGCTCAACTTCGGTTGCGGCACCGGCCTTGATGACTGCAACGCCGCCGGCCAGCTTGGCCAGGCGTTCCTGCAGCTTCTCGCGGTCGTAGTCGGAGTCGGAGTTCTCGATTTCGGCGCGGATCTGGGCCACGCGGCCCGCAATCTGCTCGGCGTCGCCGGCACCTTCAACGATGGTGGTCTCGTCCTTGGTGACAACAACCTTGCGGGCGGTACCGAGGAGTTCCAGGCCAGCGTTTTCGAGCTTGAGGCCAACTTCTTCGGAGATAACCTGGCCACCGGTGAGGATGGCGATGTCGGCCAGCTGAGCCTTGCGACGGTCACCGAAGCCCGGAGCCTTGACGGCAACGGACTTGAAGGTGCCACGGATCTTGTTGACGATCAGGGTGGCCAGGGCCTCGCCCTCGATGTCTTCGGCGATGATCAGCAGCGGCTTGTTGGACTGCATGACCTTCTCCAGAACCGTGACGAGTTCCTTCACGTTGGAGATCTTGGAGTTGACGATCAGGATGTACGGGTCTTCGAGGACCGTTTCCTGGCGCTCTGCGTCAGTGACGAAGTAAGCGGAGATGTAACCCTTGTCGAAGCGCATGCCTTCGGTGAGTTCGAGCTCCAGGCCGAAGGTGTTGGACTCCTCGACCGTGATGACGCCTTCCTTGCCCACCTTGTCCAGGGCTTCGGCGATGAGGCTGCCGATTTCCGGGTCACCGGCGGAGATGGAAGCCGTAGCTGCGATCTCTTCCTTGGTTTCGATTTCCTTGGCGGAGGCCAGCAGTTCGCTGATGACTGCCTCAACAGCCTTCTCGATACCGCGCTTGAGGGACAGCGGGTCGGCGCCGGCGGCAACGTTGCGCAGGCCTTCCTTCACCAGTGCCTGGGCGAGAACGGTTGCAGTGGTGGTACCGTCGCCAGCGACGTCATCCGTCTTCTTGGCAACTTCCTTGACCAGTTCTGCACCGATCTTCTCGTAAGGATCGTCCAGCTCGATCTCCTTGGCGATGGAAACACCATCGTTGGTGATCGTGGGGGCGCCCCACTTCTTTTCGAGGACGACGTTGCGTCCACGCGGGCCGAGGGTGACCTTAACGGCGTCGGCGAGGATGTTCAGGCCCCGCTCGAGGCCGCGGCGTGCCTCTTCATCAAATGCAATGATCTTGGCCATAACGGCGGTAGTCCTTTCGGGACAGTCGTTAAGAAGGTACCTATCAGATGGGGTGCCCGCGACGGACGGTCCTTCGCTTGCGGCCTCTGTATGCCCCGCGCTCCGGACCTCACCCCACCAAGGTGTTTCTTGATCCTCCGCCGGTCCGGTGCCTGTCCGCCGCCGGAATCAACCGGGCCGGACTTAGCAGTCGAACCATAGGAGTGCTAAATCAATAATTAGCACTCGACCGGGGAGAGTGCAAGCAGAGACGCCACTTTGCTCTATAAACAAAGGGGTTTCAGCCGTGGGCTGACGGGAATCGGCGCAGACGCCGCGATCGAACTACGCGACGCGGACGCCTTCGGCTTGCGGACCCTTCTGGCCCTCCCCTAGTTCAAACTCAACCCGCTGCCCTTCTTCGAGGGCGCGGAAGCCATCCATCTGGATGGCGGACCAGTGCACAAAGACGTCGTCGCCGGATTCATCCACAGTGATGAAGCCGTAACCTTTTTCGGCATTGAACCATTTGACGGTTCCCAGAGCCATGATGCCCACACTTTCGCAGTAGCCAAGACCGGTAGCCGGGATCTCCGTACCGGAATTAATCCACTGTAACCACTGTCACCAGCGCTGCGCTGCCGTGGAGGGGCAGGGCACCACTTTTGTTATTGAGGCTTAACCGAGTTGGGACTTTTCGGCTCAAGAACGGGCCCGATGCCCTTACTGGTAACCGGGACCGGCCACCACCACAAGTGGCTGTTGAACCTCAGGCGTTTCAACGATGGTCTGGATGCCCAGCAAGGTACCCAGTGCCTCCGCGTTGGCCTTCTGCTCCGGAGCGTTGTAGAAGATCACGGATGTCTGCTGCGGCAATCCACCCCAGTTGCCTACGGTGCTCAGTGCCCAACCATCGCCTTGGACGAGGCCTGCCACCCGCCCGGCCAAACCTGCCGTACCTGCGCCATTGTAGACAGCCACCGGAGTGGACTTATCCACGGGAGCCGACGACGGAGTGGCGGAAGGAGATTCCGACGGCGTCGGCTCGCTGCTGGGTTCGCTGGAAGCGGGCGGCTCGCTGCTTGCGTCGGTGGGGGCTGCGGAAGGTGCCGCTGACGTCTGCAGGGGTGCCGGCGTCGTGGTGTTGGACGAAGCGCTGGGTGCTACCAGCCCAAGGTTGGGGAGGATCAGGAAGGCCACCAGCCCGAGCACCAGGGCAACTGCCCCGACAGTCAGGACCGGCCACAGGGTAGGGCGTGCGGTCTCTTGGGCGTCACGGTGAACGCCTTGGCGGGACGTGTTCTGCGGAACCTGGTCGAATTCGTCCTTGGCATATTTGGTCATGGTGAAGCGGTGTCCTTGCTGGTTGCTGCTGACAGATCAGCCTGGCGATTTACGCGTCGGACCCCAAGCGACGTGCAGTCCTCGCGCGCTGGCGGGACGTACGTAGTCTACGCAGTCTCTTGACGAGCATGGGATCGTGGGCCAAGGCGTCCTCGGTGTCTATGAGGGCGTTCAGGATCTGGTAGTAGTGTGTGGCGGAGAGATCGAACAGCTCGCGAATAGCCTGTTCCTTCGCTCCGGCATACTTCCACCATTGCCGCTCCAGCGCCAGCATCTGCTGGTCCCTCTCACTCAACGGCGAGTCGCTGCGGGTCTCGGCCGCGAGGTCCTCAAGGGCAAAGCCTGCTGCCTGCGACGCCATCGGTTCCGGTGCTGGTTCTGCCACGGCACACTCCTTCGACGCTTTGTTGGGGAAAATGTCCTACCCCCATGTTACGGGCGAATAACAACCGTGTCATTCGCAGGCGCGCACCGCACGGGAGACAATGGCGTGGTGACTGGCGTGGATACACTCTTTGATCTTGAACCTGCCGATGCTGCTGACCAGGGCTTCGCCGCCCTGCTCAAACAACCGCTGGAAGAGCTGATGGCCCCCGATTGGGCAGAAGCATTGCGCCCCGTTGAAGGCCAAATCCGTGAGGCACTGGAGTTTGTCGCGGGTCAATCGGCCAACGGCGCCCGGGTTCTGCCTGCTGCAAAGAACCTCTTGCGCGCCTTCAAACAGCCGCTGGCCGACGTCAAAGTCTTGATTCTCGGCCAGGATCCATACCCAACCCCGGGCCACGCAATCGGGCTATCCTTCGCAGTATCCCGCCCTACCAGACCCATCCCTCGAAGCCTCGCCAACATCTACCGCGAGCTCCACGACGACGTCGGCCTCCCGCCCCGCGTCCACGGCGACCTCAGCGCTTGGACGGAGCAAGGCGTCCTGCTCCTGAACCGCGTCCTCAGCGTCGAAGCGGGAAACGCCGGCTCCCACCGCGGCAAAGGTTGGGAAGCTGTCACGACGGCGGCAGTCACCGCCGTCGCCAACCGCACTGACGGCGCCGGGCGGCAGAGTCCGCTGGTAGCGATACTGTGGGGCAAAGATGCCGAGGGCCTGGTCCCCCTGCTGGGCGGGGCACCTTCCATCGTCTCGGTTCATCCGAGTCCACTCTCTGCATCACGAGGATTCTTCGGCTCCAAGCCCTTCAGCCGGACCAATGAGCTGCTGATAGGCCTGGGGGCTGAGCCCATCAACTGGGAATTGCCTGTTCTGTGACGCTACTCCGCCAAGGCTGTAACCTTCGACTCATACCCAGCCGACGCGCAGGTAATTAGCTTAGGCTTACCTTCATGACTGCTCTCCCCGTCACTTCGTCCGCCTCACGCAAAACCCGCCCGCAGGTAAACCTCACCGTTCTGCGAAATGAACGCCTGTCACCGCATATGGTGCGAATCGTGGCGGGCGGACCTGGTTTCAGTGACTACGCGAACAACGAATACGTGGACCGCTATATCAAGATCGTATTTCCGCAGCCGGGCGTCGAGTACGAACTCCCACTGGACTTGTGGGCCATCCGCGACACCATGCCCCGCGAGCAGTGGCCGCACACCCGCACTTACACCATCCGCTGGGTGGACCTTGAAGCACAGGAACTGGCCATAGACTTTGTGGTGCACGGCGATGAAGGACTGGCCGGTCCTTGGGCCGCCGCCGCCAAGCCCGGCGATTCGCTGATCTTTACCGGTCCAGGCGGTGGGTACAACCCCTCCCCCGATGCCGATTGGTACTTGTTCGCCGGCGACGACGCCGCGATACCGGCCATCGCAGCCTGCGTCGAGGTCCTTGCTCCTGAAGCCCGCGGAACAGTGTTCCTTGAGGTGGATAGCGAGGCCGACATTCTGCCGATTTCCGCCCCTGCCGGCGTGGAGTTGCACTGGCTCCTCCGCAAGGGCGTCCAAGCCGGCTCCAGCGAGCTGCTGCTTGAAGCCCTTCGCACTACCGAATGGTTGCCCGGACGCGTGGATGTCTTCGCCCACGGCGAGCGGGGCTACATGAAGGGACTCCGCGAGATCTTCTTCGGTCAGCGCGGCTTGGAGCGTTCGCAGGTGTCCCTGTCCGGCTATTGGGCGCAGGGCCGTGTGGAGGAAGTCTTCCAGGCTGAGAAGAAGCTCCCCGTGGGACAGATCTAGCCTCAGTCCTTAAAGCCGAACGGCGCCGCCTTCGGGCGGCGCCGTTCGTTTTGTCATTAGCGCCTGCGTACCCTGCGCCGTTCGTTGCTTGAGAGGCCCTTCGTCAGGGGCCTGGCCAGGTTGTCACCGAGCACGATGCCGGCCGCAACGCCCAGCACGATTGCACCGGCGTTGAGCATGCCACCCGCACCGAGCAGGATGTCGCCGCCTTCAACGGTTAGGGCGTACATGGAGCGGAAAATCGTCAGACCGGGCAGCAGGATCAACGCGGCCGGGACGGCCACTACAAGTTGCGGAGCACCCAGCTTGAGCGCCACAACACGGCCCAGCAGGCCGATGACCACCGCAGCGACGGCTGGCGACAAGCGGTCGCCGAGGCCTGCTTCGCCGACGCCCCACAAGACGAAGAAGCCCACTATGCCCACTGCCGCGGTCGGGAATAACAGCCGCAGTTGCGTCTGTTCGGTCACGCCGATGGCGACCACCGCGATAGCAATCAGGACTGCTTGAATCCACAAGGGATACGCGTCGGGGAATGTTTGGGTGACGTCCAGGACTGCACTGCCCATCAGCGTTCCCACCACCACGGCGACGCCAATTCCCGCAACGATTGCGCCGAAAGTGAGCAACGTTGAGAGGAAACGACCCGCAGCCGTTACCGGGAAGCCGTTGATGGCGTCTTGTACCGATGAAACGAGACGGCCGGTTGGGAGCAACAGCAGGATTCCACCTGCCACCACAATGGATGGCGCAATTTCCACACCTGCCCAACGCAACATCAGCGCGATGAAGGTGACCAGGAACGCGCACGCCATGGTGTTGAAGAAGTCAGCCGTCCGCCATCTGGCAAGTTGCCGGGAGAGCAGGCTGATAAGGATGTTGGAAGCAAAAGCGACCGCGGACGCACCGATGCCACCACCGAGGACACCCACGAAGACTGCGGCGAAAATGCCGAAGGCCATGGTGACCATCCACCGTGGGAAGGGTTTGGCACTGCGAATGATTTCATTCAGCCTGCGCACTGCTTCGTCGCGGCCCACTCCCCCGGCCACGATGTCCGTGACCAACTGGTGAACCTGGGCAAGGCCGGCGTAGTTGTTGGTCCACGAGCGCACCACACGGAGCAGCGTGATGGGCGTCTGATCCTTGGGCGCGTAATTGATGGCCACCGACTGATTGGTGATGTCCACTTCAACGTTCTTCAGGCCAAGGGCGGCAGTGACCGCAATCATGCTGGTCTCCACCTCAAGGGCACCCGCACCGTAACGGAACATGACTTCAGCAAGGTGAAGGGCGAAGTCGATGGTCTTGCGGGCCGAAGCGTCCACACCCACAACCTGGATGGTGGGGTTGGCGTAAGGACTTCCGGCCAACCGGTCCACGATGTTCATGGGCGCTGTTGGCGGGCTATCGCCTTGAACCAAGCGCATCAGCATGCGTTTGGCGTTGACATTTTGCCGGACTTGGGACGGCCGCAACGGCTGGGTCTTGGGCAACCCGTCAGTTTGGGGCCTGTTGGCGGACCCTTCGGGGCGTTCAGTCACGCGGTGATCCTCCCTTGGCTTGTGTGATTAGCGGTTCCTCCGAAATTTTCCAACTACAGGCAATTTCTCAAGAGGCAATCGTCCCAGTACTGCCTGGGCGGCCCCTGCAAGCTTCCTGACCGCACGGTAGCCGTGGAAGACAATCGGGTTCACCGGTGCTACGAAATCGCCCACCAATTGGACCACCTCGCCACCGAAGCCCTTCTTGAATTCGTACCCTCCGTGCCCGGTCTCATCCTGGCCTTGGATACCGAACGTGCCGTAGAAGTTGTAGCGCGAGTAGCCATTGTTCAGGGCGTGCAGCATCATGCCCCAGTACAACGACGTGGCGCCGTTGAAGTAGATGTAGTCCTGAACCGTGCCGCCAATGACGCACACCAGTTCGTCACCGGAGCAGGCAAAATGGATGGCCGCCACGGTAGCGACACCGACGGAATCGGGGAAACGTTCGATGTCCTTGAGGCTGCGCTCGTAGCTGTCCACAAGGTCCTGGACCACTTTGACCCGGTTGGCCTTCTTCTTGCTGCCGGTCTCCTCGACCTCACGCTTGAGGTCTGCCAAGGTCTTGGATTCGGCGTCCAGGCGCTCACTGATGGAGGCGCGGTATTCGGGAATGTTGATCTTGGCCATCATGAGTTTGGTGAACTCATCGGAGGTGTTCCGGAGGAGTTGCTCGTAGTACTCGCGTTCGCGGTACGTGAAGCCCTTCTCATCGCCGGCGGTACTCAGCGCGTTGTAGAACTCATCCAGCGTTTCCAGCGTGGCCTGTTCCAGGTAGACGCCGTTCTTCTCGGCTTTACGGATGGCCTTGCGGGTGCGGTAGTTCATGCCCATGATGAGCTCTTCGGCATCAGCGATCCCGTCCAGCTGCTTGATGAACATCCAGTTGATGTTGGCGAAGTTCATGTCGAAGCCCTGGTGCTTGAAGCCCAGGCCTTCGAACTCCTTCAGCAGGGGACGGTTGTCCTCAACTTCCGGGTGTTCGGCGCCTTCTTCGTCGCGCGCAATGTACCGGATGTTGGGCGAGATACGCAGCTCGGCCGCCTTCTTCGAAGCCGCATGCTTTTTCAACTGCTCGACGACGAAGCGCACCACTGTGGGGTCGCTGTAGTCCATCAGGGGACCCTTGGCGCAGTCTGCGGTTTTGTAGCCCAGGCGGTTGGACGAGTAGACGAGCTTCCCCGCAGCAATGAGGCTGTCGCCGCGCGTCACACCAAAAAGCTCTACTTCCTGGCCACGGGCACGCTGGAACCGCGTGAGGTCCATGGACTGGATGAAGCTGCCCTGAGGGTGTCCCTTGGCGAATGTCTCGAAATCAGCGTCACTGAGAATCACGAATTCCATGTCGGTTCCAGCCTCGATCGGAGTCAAAGAAATTACCTCACCTAAAAAGTAGATTGCACCCGTTGGTGGCCGGGGCGGGCCTGAAGTTTGTTTGCTGGCTGTGGTGGCCGTCAGTAGAACTGGCCGCCGGTACGCATGGTTTCGAGCCGACGGAAGATGCGTTCCGCACCCTTGAGCCACAGCCTGTGGCGGACAGGTCCCAGGACATGGTCATAGCAACCCACAAAATCCGTGACGGTCTTGGTGAAGCTCGTCTTGAACAATCCCATGCCGTACAGGGGGTGGGTCTTGTCCTTGATCCTTGCGGCGGGGGGCGTGCCACAGAAG
Source organism: Paenarthrobacter sp. NPDC090517 (assembly GCF_044769165.1). Taxonomy (NCBI): domain Bacteria; kingdom Bacillati; phylum Actinomycetota; class Actinomycetes; order Micrococcales; family Micrococcaceae; genus Paenarthrobacter; species Paenarthrobacter sp. NPDC090517. Next base: position 416,996 of record NZ_JBIVXN010000004.1, read on the forward strand.
TCGTACTCCACGCATCCGAGTTCCTGCATTCGTTGGATCGCCGCCCACTGGGCCAGGTGGGAGTCACCGTACTGCTTGCGGTTCTGGGTGGAGCCGCCGTCCTTGTACGTAGCTTTGGATCCGTAGTTGATGACGAAGGCACCGACACTCGGTGCACCGTCTTCGTGGATGAAGAAGAAGTGTCCCTGGCCGCGGCTGCAGAACTCTTCCCAGAACTTGGAGTAGTACTCATAGCTTCGCAACGGCATGGCGCCCTTGGCGTTCACGGTGTTCTGCATGAGGGCGTAAAGCTTGCGGTAGCTGTCTTCGCCAGGCTCAGCCTGAATCACCTCGCAGCCCTCGCGTTCAGCCCTGCGAACTGCGTTGCGGGCACGTGAGGAAATACTGCGCAAGACTTCATTTGCGGGTGCTGAAATGTCCAGCAAGGCCGTGGAGTCATTGGACTGGATATTGGGAGCCTTCACCAAACCAGCGGCTTCAAGTTCTCCCACGGCCTCAGCCGAGTCCACAATGTCAGGCTCGATCTTGATGGTGAAGACGTTCATCTTCTTCTCGCGGGCCAGGGCGGCCACTGCTTTCAGGGCGGGCTGGATGTCGCTGGCATTTTCGACGTCCGGTCCCTTGATGAGGTACCAGAGCCGCCCCATCACGGGAAACTTCTTCTCCAGGAGCAGGTTGTAGCTGCTGTAGTCCTGGGTCTCGATGACGAGCCGGCGGACCAACCAGCCGTTACCGTCCTTGACTGCCGCGTAGGCGTCCGACTGCAGCATGTTGCCGCCGTTCGGATTCGCCGTGACGTGCTTGTCCCAGTTATCGATTTCCTCGGCGGTGGCAAAGCGGGCGGTAAATTCTCGCAAGGTGGCCGTGTCCAATCTCAGGGTTTTAGTGCAGTGTTCAAAAGCGTAGTGCGCATGCGGACATGCAGCCCCAAGTCTATCGGGGTATGTGGATATCCCCCGATTCTGCTGGTTTACCAAGGGTTTAGAGCCTGATCTGGTCTGCCGTGCTCAGCCTGATGGCCTTCGGTTCCACGCCGGATTCCCGTTGGCCCCTCACAAGGCGGTCCGCATTGATGAGCCTGCTGAGGCTGAGCCCGGTGAGGTCCGCGATCTGACCGATGGGTACTTGGAACGTCCGGAATGGTCCCAGCGGCGGTGGCTCACCTTCAAGGAGCCGGCGGCTGATCACCTTTTTCAGCTCTACTTTGCCCAGCATCGGCGACTGGTCTAAAACAAAGCCCACGCTGGCCAACTTGGCATTATTGGTCCATGCCGCGATCTTCCAGAACTTTCGAGGGATCTGAACTCCCCTATATACAGGATCGTCATCGAGGAACACCGGCCCTGTGAACACGCTCAGCTTTGCTTCATGCACGTCGGCGTGGCCCAAAACATGGTCTTCGAGCCCTACCCAGAGTTCTTTGCCTTGATTGAAGTCATCAATCTGTGGTGCCGCGTTGGTATAGGCAAAGGTGTCCTGGTTGGCTTTTTTGGCGGTTGCGGCGTCGCCCCACACGGGATCCAGGCGCCGGACCAAGTGCCCGCGATCAAAGGCGTTGCCCTTGTACAGATCCGGTCCCGCCTGATGCTCCCGGGGGATCCTGTCATCCAAATGCCACGATCCCTGGCGGGCCAGGGGTATCAGTTCTTTGCCATTGATGTTCACACCCACAATCGCTGCGAGCTTCCGGGACGCCCGGAAGCGTACAGAAAAATGGGTGTAGTCCAAAAGTGTCGTAGTTGCCGACGGACTGGGCAATTCAAGCCGTGTCCGCAAAAAGTCCCTGCTGTATCCCCCGCTCATGGATACAGCATGGCATCAGCGACCGACAGAAATAGGGCGTCGGGCCTTTCGCCTCTCTAGGAGTGCCAGCACGATGCCCACCAGCGGCCCAGCCACAGGGGCTGCGAACGCCAGCACCACCAACGCAATCCGGACTCCGGGTGAGAAGGATTTAGTACTGAGTACCAGAATCAGGGCAGCCATGACCAAGAGAACCGCCATTGCTCCGACTCCCAGTACTGCGGCCTCCCAAACCGTTGGAATTATGGGATTTACTTCACCATTCATGCGTTCCCCCAAGACATGTTCTGAAGTCACAGGCTACAGATTCAGCATTCGACGACGTTGACGGCGAGGCCACCCATCGCGGTTTCCTTGTACTTGGAGGACATGTCCTTGCCCGTCTCACGCATGGTCACGATCACCTCATCCAACGACACCCGGTGCGTCCCATCACCCCACAAGGCCATCTTCGCCGCGTTGATCGCCTTCGCAGCAGCAATCGCATTCCGCTCAATACACGGAATCTGCACCAACCCCCCGATCGGATCACACGTCAACCCCAGATTGTGTTCCATCGCGATCTCCGCCGCGTTCTCCACCTGACCCGGAGTACCACCCATCACCTCAGCCAAACCCGCAGCAGCCATCGACGACGCCGAACCCACCTCACCCTGACAACCAACCTCAGCCCCCGAAATGGACGCCTGCTCCTTATACAACACACCCACCGCACCCGCAGTAAGCAAGAACTTCACCACCACATCATCCCGGTCCTGCTGCGTGGCCTTATCCATCCCCGGCGCATAATTCAACGCGTAATACAACACCGCCGGAATAATCCCCGCAGCACCATTCGTCGGCGCCGTCACCACCCGACCACCAGAAGCATTCTCCTCATTGACCGCCAACGCGATCAGGTTCACCCACTCCTGCCAATACTTCGGATCATT